>NZ_JBMDXN010000036.1:0-10505 GCF_048595155.1 Sphingomonas sp. | reverse complement strand
GTCCATCGACGCGCGCGCCAGCCACATCCGCAGACGCTGACACGAACGGCGCAACGGGGCCGACGCCATGAACCCGCTGAACCTGATGCCTTCCCCTTGGGCGACGGTTGCCAAGGTGGCGCTGCCGATCCTTGCTTTGATGGCAGCATGGATTGCTGGCGGTATCTATGGGCGTAGCGGTGAGAACGCCCGACTGACCGCCAAATATCAGCCGGTCATGGAGCGAGCGACAGCAACCCTCAACCTGACGGCGGCCCGGATCCGCGCAGCACGAGCACAAGCCTTGGCCGAAGATCTGGCGAACGCCCGACGCGTTGAAGCCGCGCAGGCACAGGCATCACAGGAGACGGCAAATGCCCTTGAACTTGAATTGGCGGCCGCTCGCGCTGCTGCCGCTGATTATGCTCGCCGGTTGCGAGACGGTCTCCAAGCCGAAGCCTCTGGAAGTGGTAGCGTCGCAGCGAGTGACGGCCGCCATGCCGACGCCGCCGGTACAGCTGACAGCTCCGGTCGAATGTCCATCATGGATGAAGAAGACCTGCGGATCTGTTCCGAAAACACAGTGAAGGCGCTGGCTTGGCCGGTTTGGTGGGTGAAGATCAGCGCGATACCCCGCTGATCCAAAGTCCTGATCCGAAACGGACGATGCTGCCCCATATCGATTGCGGAGAGATTTAGGGCAGGGGTAAGCTGGCTACTGAATTGAGGGGGCCGGCATACATGGGCGAGCGGTTCGGGCGAAAGATCGAGCAGAGCGTTTTCTACCTGGCGGCGGCGCTCATTGTTGCGTTTGCCTTCTCCCTACTGGCAAAGGAATATCCTGCTTTCCGGTGGTCGCCCCAGACGCGACTAGCAAACCCGAGCCTTGCTCATCACGCTGCGGCAAACTCCCGCCATGATGCAGGCCGGCACACATCGTAATCATTAAGCAAACAGCAGGATTCGCGATGATCCGGCGTCCAAAATCCGGCTTCCATAAGCACCCCTCTGAGGTTAAGCCCGCTCTCTCATGGGGGTGAGCAATGCTTCGACAAGCATATCGGTTTAGTAATAAAGTCCTTGCGCGTGCGGGGTTGGGGATCACGCGCGTTGGTCCGGACTTCACTGCACGGCCGTCGGGCGCTGCGCAGGTGGCAGAACTGACTAAGCGGCTGGCGGCTGCGTTCGACAAGTGGAAGCAATCGCAGACGCTGTTCCCGCAACTGGCGGAGTTCGACACGCATCGTGCCGTCGCTACGTTTTACGAAGCATATCTGGGCTCGCCGTTCCGCACGCGCGCTGGCGGTAGCCGGCTCAACAACCTCCTGCTGCTGTACCTGGTCGCGAGATCCTATGAGCCGACGACAATAATCGACAGCGGCACCTTCCAGGGTGCGAGCGCGTGGGCGCTCAAACTGGGCGCACCGAGGGCGCGGGTAATCAGCTTCGACATCGATCTTTCCCGACTGATCTCGCGCACGGATCGTGTCGAATATGTTGGACACGACTGGACCACGTTCGACCTGTCCGAATGCGATATGTCGAAGAGCCTCGCCTTCTTCGACGATCACATTGATCAGGTCCGACGCCTGGAGGAATCCGTCGATCGTGATGTGAAGGCGATCATCTTCGATGATGATCTTACCATCGGTGCCTTCTCCGAAATGGCGCATGGCGGGATGTCGATCCCGAAGATCGAATGGGTGTTCGATCCGTTCGTGGCATCTCAAGACAAGATTTCTTGGTTTGACGGCAAAGCCGAGCAGTCGTGGAAGGTCGATCACAAGCGGCTGGAGGCGGCACGCGACGCGATTGAGGGCTACGACCGCCTGCCGAACACGGGGCCGCTGACCGGGATCTCCCATCTGCCGTACAGCATCTTGACGCTGAAGCCGCGGCACGCCTGATCGGCTGGTCAGGGGTAGCCGCTCGGTTTCATTCCGCGGCGCCCTTTGGTCGCTACAAACTCGCGATGATGGACGGCATTGCGCAGCTCCTGAACGATCCGTTCTCTCTCGGCGATCGCGACGGATTCTTCCTCCGAAGGCGGCCGGCGCGCCTTGGCGACCGCAGCGTTGATCCGATGGCAGAAATCCACGCTATCCGCAGGGAAGCCGAGATCCCGCGCGATCATGGTCCAATAGGTCTGGGCATAGGTGCCGCGCTCATAATGCTGCGGTGCCTCCGAATAGGCGTTGGGATCCAGCGGCTCGCGAACTCTGTCCCAAAAGTGCTGATACGGTGTGGGGTCACCCTTTCCGTGCAACGCCAGCGCCGCGAGTAGCGCACGTAGGTGAACCGTCCCGCGGAGCGGGTTGCGCCGCGCCTGGTCCACGTAATCCTGCAAGGCGGCTAGGCCGATGAAGAGCGCTCGTTGGCGCGCTGCATCATCCATGCCCCACAGCGTTGGCCGGCGTCGTGTCAAGTGCGCCCCTGACAGCTTCTGCCGCCTCGATCGCCCGGCGATACATCAAGCTCTCGCGGCGTCGCGCTTCCTCAAAATCTATCGGCGCCGCCGTGAAACAGACGCGATAGATCACCGCCGCTGCCTCAAGCAGCTGCGTGTCCTGCTGCATGGTCGTTTTCCTGAGTGGTGGTTAGTTGCTACGGTCGAGCGGCAAGCTCGCGGCGGTCGATCCCGCCCCCCGCCGGCGCAAGAGTTCGGCATGTGTAGCGTCGCCCTGGCAAACGATCCGAGCGCCCTCCTGGGCGGAGATGATGTTGTTGCTGAGCATCAGGGGCAACCCGAGGATCTCGCTTGGACTCTCGTCCTCAAAAACACCTTCTATCTTCGCGCACCTGACCAGCGTCGGCAGGCAGCTGCCATGCACGAGCAGCTCGACCGGATCGAGCCCAGCGTCGAGGACGCGGTGCAAGTCCGCCCGCACCACGTCGAGCAAGTTTGGCATGACCCGCAATACGGGCGCCGAACTCACATTTGCGGCCTCCGAATCGAGCATAACGTCACCTCCAAAGTGGAGATAAGTTCCTCTTTTGTTCTTATGGAGTCAAGCGGCTGTGGTCAGTGGCGGGATTTCCATATCCCCTCGCAATCCGTCAGCTCATCGACCCTGGCGGCGATCGCCATCCAAGTGTCGACACCACACTGATCCCCCTTGCGCGCAAGCTCGGAAACGCGCTCCGTCAGAAACCGCCTGCTATCGCTGCCGTGAAGGCGAACGACATGCTGAGCGCAGGCCCAAAGCTCAAGTTCGCTGATCACCGCATTTGCTGCACTTCTAGTGTTCCGGCCGGCAGAGGTTTGCACAGCTCGCGCGCGGGCACCGACGGATCTAACCACCGTCCATAGTCATGCGGGCCTAGCAGAACGATTTGCCGATCGTGGTAAGGCGCAATGTCAGGGCCTGGCTCGGTCGTCAGCATCGTCCAGGCCTCGCCAACCTTGGGATCCGTACGCCACAGCCCGGCTACACAAAACCAGTCGAGCCCTTTGATCCGGAACTCCCATTTGGATTTCGGCCGCCGCTTCGGCGCGTCCTCGAGCGGCGGAGGATCGGTAAACTCATAGAAGCCGTCGATCGGGATAAGGCACCGCCCTTTGGTGAACTCCCGGCCATCCGACCGGTAGTTATAGACGGGCTTGCCGGTAGGAGCGGGCCAGCTCCAGCGCCGTGTGACCAGCTCCGCTTCATCTGGTGCGTCAGCCGAGGCACGGATGATCACGCTGGGGTCGGTTATTTTGATGCTGTCGAGGGGCGCCATGTTGGGTAGCCCTTCGGGAAACCGCAGCGGGATTTTAAGCTCGCTCCAATCTTCCCGAAGCTGGTTCAGCGCGATTCGACGCGCCGCCTCGTTGCACATCAGAAATCCAGGTCGACGTCTTTGATGACGATAAGATCGCCTTCCACTCTGCCCTGGGCGAGCTTCTCCGCGGCGATCGTCTCGATCACCGCGCGATTTCGCTCGACCAACCCGCGCGCGTCTTGCGGCCCCACACCGGCACCCCAGAGGCCGCGGAGCACATAACCAGTCACGCGGACGCGATAGCTTCCGCCGTTGATCGCTGCGGTGGTGTCAAAGTCGTCGAATTGCCCATGCGTCACGGACACTTCGTGAACTGGCCTTTCTTCGGGCCACTGGAAAAGCGGCATTTGCCTTTGGGATCCTTGGTGACCGCCGGGGCGGCGGCGGTCGGACACTTGATGAATTTGCCCTTCGCATCGCGACAGCTTGCGGACATGGCCGGCGCACTCAGCAGGGCAGCGGCGGTCAAAACGACGATCAGCTTCATGGCTTCTCTCCCGAGTCGATGCGGCGAGGATGCGCCTACGAGCGAGGTTTGAACAGCTTGAACGGCCCACTGCTCACGACGTCGTCAAAGGTCGCATGCTCGCTAACCTCGATGCCGGATGCGGGGCCGAAGCCGGCGGCGCGCGCTTCCTCGTCGGTGAGCCGGCGGAAGCGCTGCTGATTCTGGGAGGAGAGGGGGCGGCGATCCGTCATTATGGATCGAACTAACACCAATGGGGATGAACGATCAATCGACCGCTGATGGAGAACAGAACGGGCACAGAATGTGCCATCCTTTGTGCCGACACGAACCGTTGCCCTCCGCGCGTTCTGCGCGTATCGCGCTTACCGTTTCCGGGCAGAAATGCTGGAAAACCGCCATTGCCCCGGTAGCTCAGCAGGACAGAGCAACGGTTTCCTAAACCGCAGGTCGGGAGTTCGAGTCTCTCCCGGGGCACCAGCGCCTATAGATCCGTGGGCAAAAGCCGCGGTAACGTTGCGCTGTAGCTGTCGTTAGGTTGCGCAATAAATGCCGTCGCCTAGCGCAGTTCGGTCGCCCGCAGGATCAAGCTCGCTCGAAAACCCCGTCGTCAGTCCGCCCCTGCGCTCCGCTCTGCGGAAGTTCCAGAAGTCGCGCGGGCGGGAGGTCACCGACACAATCAGGCCAGCTTCGCTCGACGCTCTATTGAGCGCGAGCCAATTACATCGGAAAGTGGAAACTCAGTCCCCCCTTCATCTCGAATTGCTACTTAGGCTTGGAGCCCGTCTCCTCGGCGCCGCACCTGTCGGCTCAATCAGATCCTACGGTCGAGGAGGGCGCGACGGCATCGGGCGCGAATGCGTGGTGCACATGGCCATCCGGTCGGTCAATATTCGTCGCTTTATCTCAACGGCGTCCTTCAGCTTCCCCCTACGCTCTTGCTGAGAGGCAACCACGAGGTGCATGCCCGAATCGTCAAGCATCCCGCCTGGAGCATATGCGTGGCCAAGCTTGTCCAAAGCGGCGTCTAGAGCCCGATTGGCAGCTGGGAAGTCACGCCGCGTAACGGAGTGATCAGCCAAGCGGAGTTGCTCAGACGCCGCCGCAAAGCCGGACTGGCAGCGAGGCTGTGGCGACGCTGTCGACGTGAGTAACATCAAAAAGGCGCTAAACATCATTTTTCCTCAGACCCTATCCAGAACGCCATTAGCGCCTTGATAATAGGCCAGGTGATAACGTTCGGCGCGTTGCTGCGCGATGATGCGACTGCCTTGCTGAAAAGGCTTTCCCGCCCGCACGCGAGCTTCGAGCTCGGCGTTCACCGCAGCGTGCTCGGCTTCGGGATCGATGTCCTTGGGCGTAAGCGCCGTCTTCACGAACGCGAATAGTCGAGGCCCGGACTGGACAACCGCCAAAATGACCGGATCGACCGACAGCGCGCCGATGTCGCCGCCACTGAATGACACGCCGTTCATCGACAGTTCGGAACGATCATAAGGGTGCGTGTGGAATACGCCCACCAAGGAGTAACCTCGAGGATCCTTCAGATCGTAACTTGGATAGAATGCAGAGCTCGACGAGGCGTGCCCACCGATATTCTGGAGCGAAAGGACACCCTTCTCGTCGGCAACGATTGTGCCGCCTCGCTCCATCGAGTGGCCGCCGGGATAGCTGCTACGCCGCAGCAACTCAAACGTGGCCGTCATCTCTCCAGAAAAGCGGATCGTGTGGGGAGCTTCCGCAGGACCGGCCAAGTCTCGAATGTCCGCGAGCACTGTCGGACCTGAGTGCCAAGGTCGAGCAGGATCCTTGGTCGCCATGCGCTTTACTCTGTCATGTCGACAACGACTTACGCCGCCGAAGCCAACGTTACAAATTATCGATGCCTCGTCTGCGCGCATTGTGGCATGGAGGGACGAGGAGTGTCGACACCGCTGAGGTCGACCGAGGTTCTACGTCGACATCGCGGGGCGGAGCGGCCAGGGCGTCATTGCCGCGCCCACCCTAAATGCAAGTTTTAGGGTGATTTTGTCGCAAAACGATAGGTTATGCGCAATCCAGCGACATGGCGGGGTTAGGTAATCTGGTTTTTACCGAGGACAGGTGCCGGGCCGACGACAGCTTAAGCGCAACGTTACACGCGGCGAAGCTTGTACCTGATGTGATCGACATACGGGCGATCGCATTGGCACCACCGATCGGCAGGTGGCTGGCGTTCGTTCAGGCTTTCGCAGACTCTGCGCCAAGTTCTTCCAGGTCAAGGTCGAGTTCCAGGCTGCTCAGGGTCTCATTATCGATCTGGTGCGTGCGGTGGAGCCGGACCAATTCTGCGCGCCCGGCCGCTACGGCGCCGATGATGACATCGAAGTGAGAGGCGATCGCGGTGGTCCGCTCCTCCTCCGTGCCCGAGAACCGCTCGCCTGCCGCAACACGGGCGGTATAGCGGCGGAGCAATTGCGGATGGATGAGATTGCCGTCCGCGTCGTGGGCCAGACGCTCGACCGCCGCCAACTGGGCCCGCATCATTGCATTCTCCGCTGCGGTCAGGGTCATCGGCGGCGCGTCGTCCTCGGTGCGGCGCACCCCTGTCCAGCGGATCAGGATGCCCAGTGTCGATCCCTGCACCAGCACGGTCACCAGGATGACTCCGAACGCGGCCAGCAAGATGAAGTCTCGCTGGGGAAAGTTGGCCGGCAGCGTCAGCGCGGCGGCCAGCGTCACTACGCCACGCATGCCGGCCCATCCCATGACTGTCGCGCAGGCGGCGCCCATCCGTTGTTCCTGCCCCAGCCCGAGGCGGTGGAGCAGCCCCACTATAGCGTCCGAGGCGAAGACCCACGCAAAGCGCGCGACAACCAACGCGAGCACGATTGCCCCCAAGGGAAGCGCGAACTCGCCCAGCACGCTCTCCAGCCCGCCTGCCCGCATCGCGATGTCGCGAAGCGAGAAGCCGATCAGGATGAACACCAGGGCCTCCAGCAGGAAGACGAGAACCTGCCAGAAAGATGTGCCGCGCAACCGGACGGCTGCGGAAAAGACGACGTGCTGCTGCCAGCCGAGCACCAGCCCGGCCGTCACCGCTGCGATGACGCCGGACACGCCCAGTGCCTCGCCGCACAGATAGGCCGCCCACCCGACCAGCACGGTGGCACAGACAAGGAGGAGTTCATCACGTAGCCGCGCGGCGATGACGACCCATAGCCAGCCGATCGCCAACCCAACGGCACCGCCGCCGATGATGAGCAGTAGGAAGCGGCCGACCGCCTCGCCCGGCTGGAAGTCGGCGCCCATCGCCGCCGCAACGGCGAAGCGGAAGATGACGAGGCCGGTCGCGTCGTTGAGCAGGCTCTCACCTTCCAGCAATGCCTGTAAGCGCCGTGGCAGCCGCACCCGCTGGAGCACGGCACGCGCCGATACGGCGTCCGGCGGCGACACGATCGCGCCCAGAGCGGCGCAGGCTGCCCAGGGGAGGGTGGGTATCAGCCAGTGGGCCACGGCCGCCACGATGACGGTGGAGAATATCACCAGCCCCACGGCCAAGGACAGAATACCGGCGATATGCCGCCGGAAGCGGACCAGTTCGGTGTTCCATGCGCCGTCTACGAGGAGCGGCGGCAGAAAAAGAACCAGCACAAGCTCGGGGTCGAGCGTCACGAGTGGGACGCCAGGAATGAAGGCGAGCGCGCCGCCGCCGATCAACAAAGCGGCCGATGGCGGCCACCGGAGCCGCTCCGCCAGCCAATGCAGGACGAGCACCGCACCCAGCATCACCAGGATGAGTTCAAAGATCTCTGCGGGATGCACGGCGGTCCTCATGCTATGGCTGAGACGACCAGCCTTTCGGCAGCAAGTCTAACCAGATGGATCGCACCCGGCCAGAGCATGCTTGCCAGCGCGATGCTGCAGTTCGTCAGATGCAGATCAATCGATCTGGCTTTCGTGGTCTTCCATGTGTTGTATTTACAAGGGCCGATGCGGCCTGATCCGAGCACAAGCCGCGCGCATTTCCCGATCGCGCTTCAGCCGAAGGGATGGCGCAAACGGCGGAACAAGCCGCGCTTGGCGGTGGCTTCGAACATTTCCGAGGGGCTTTCGGGGTCCAACACTTCATTGTCGGCAAGCCACGCTTCAACCGCACTGAGATCCGGTACCTGATAAGGACGAAGCGATCGGCCCTTGCCGCGCAATGCTTCGATTGTGCGGATGAGGGACCCATGCGCGTCGATCTGCGCGGAGACCCTGGCGATCGGAAGGCCGAGATGCTCTGCAATCAGGCCATCGCGGATCGCGCGAATGGCCTCGGCCCCCTCGTCGCCCGCGTCGATGGTCACGTCACATTCGGTGTCGAGGCCCATTGATCGATTGTTCATGTTCGCCGAGCCGATGCGCAGAATATGCCCGTCGACGATCATCACCTTGGCATGCACGTAGATCGGCGCGCCTCGGGTGGTGAAAGGATGGTAGAGCCGAAACCGCCCATGTGGATCGCGCTGCTGGAGCGCAGCCACGAGGCGTGCGCGTGCCGTGTCCATCGCGATCGGTTCGAGCCAGCCTTGGGCATGCTCCGGATTGATGATCACGATTTCGGGACCATGCGTCTCCGCCAGCTTGGCCGCAATCGCTTCGGCAATCTTGCGCGAGGCGAAATATTGGCTTTCCGCGTAGATGGAGACCTTCGCAGCCGCGATCTGCTGCAGGAACAGCTGCTCCACTTCGCGTATCTCCGGGCAGTCCGGCATGTCCGGGGCGGTGCGCGCAATCCCCACCTGGACATCTTTGAAGCCGACCGGCAGCCCTTTCGGCCAACAGCTTCTTGGTGGGTCCACCGCTTCCAGCGCCTCACCGCCGGCCCGTTGCCAACGGTGGCGGGCGAGCTCCCCCAAGGCGGACGCAACCGGCCCCTGCAGGGCCGTGGTGGCATCGTGCCACGGTTTATAGTGCTTGCCATTGGGGACGACCCGACGTGGCTCTACGTCCCGATGGCGGCGGGTGTCCCATCGCTCGCTGGTCATGTCGATGCCGCCGCAAAAGGCGAGACCGTCATCGATCACGACGATCTTCTGATGGTGGGATCCGCCGGGCGGATGGAAGCTGTCGAGCTTCGTATGGATTCGAGGATGCCGCATCCATCGGGCGAGTGTGAGAATGTTGGAACCGCGCACGAGCGTCTTCAGCGCGCCGACATCCCAGCGCAGCAGGAAGATTTCGAGTTCGGGATTGCGCTCGACCAGCCAGTAGATGAAATCGCCAACCGCCTCCGGCTCGCCAGGCTCGCGCTTGGCCGCCACCAGATGGATGCGTGCATCGAAATCCCAGCCGATCAGCATGATCCGGCGCTGCGCCTTCAGCATCGCCAGGCGTGCATTCTTGAAATAATCGTCGGCGTCGACGAGCACGCTCATCCGCGTCGCCTGCTCGACGCGCCAGAAAGCCTTCTTGTCCATGCCCGCCGTTATCATCCTTATCAATCGTTCGACGCGCGCTCCGGGGTAAACCGCCGCCGCCTTTGCTTGACAGCGATTTCGCCGCCGCTGCAACCGGACGCTCGTTCTCCAGCGTATAGCCTTGGGTACATCGCCGCAATTTGGAGGCGCGCCGTATAGCGCGCTGCCTTGCCGCTGTCCGTCAGGTCTTCTTTTGCGGACAAGATTTTACGCCACATGGTTCAATCGCAGTGGGGCTTTTCACCGCCGCGCTCGTTCAGGGTGTCTAACCTATATTGGTGAGGCCCATCATGACGAATATCTCCTCCACGACCGGCAACGGCGGTGAGCCCCATCAGCGCGCTTCGTCCGACGGCGCGGTGCTGACGACCAATCACGGCGTTCCGGTAAGCGATAATCAGAATAGCCTGAAGAGCGGCGCGCGTGGGCCGACGCTGCTGGAAGACTTCGTTCTTCGCGAAAAGATCTTCCATTTCGATCATGAGCGCATCCCGGAGCGGATCGTCCATGCGCGTGGTTCCGGCGCACACGGCGTGTTCGAGGCGACCGACGATATCTCCGACCTGACCCGCGCCGCCGTGTTTACCAAAGGCGAAAAGACAGAGGTGTTCGTCCGCTTCTCTACCGTCGCCGGAGGCGCCGGCTCGGTCGATACGCCTCGCGACGTGCGTGGCTTTGCCGTCAAATTCTATACGCGGGAAGGCAATTGGGATCTGGTCGGCAACAACATCCCGGTCTTCTTCATCCAGGAAGCGATCAAATTCCCCGTTCTCGTTCACGCTGTGAAGATGGAGGCCGATCGCGCCTACCCGCAGGCGGGAAGCGCCCACGACACCTTCTGGGACTGGGCG
>NZ_JBMDXN010000035.1:0-1823 GCF_048595155.1 Sphingomonas sp. | reverse complement strand
GCGGTCACCGCCGATCAGCGAGCTCAATTCAATCCCCGCAGCAAACCCACGGCTACGCTCCAATCCCGATTCCCGATTCCCGATTCCCGATTCCCGATTCCCGATTCCCGATTCCCGAATCCCGAATCCCGAATCCCGAATCCCGAATCCCGAATCCCCAAAACACCAAACGCCCCAAACGGGGCGTCCTGAAACGGTCGGCTGGCTGGCGAAAGCGGGCGGGCGGTGACCGGTGCGCGTCGTCGCTGGCGGAAGCGGGCTGACGGCGCGGGGGCAAGTCTAGCCAGCGCGCGAAGTCGCTGGCGAAATGCGAATCGTTCTTGAAAAGAAGGCCGCTCAGGCCGCCGGCTCGATCTGCGCGAACGAGGTCACCCGCGGATGTCCGTTGCAGGCGTCCGCATCGCGCGGGGTCGGATAGTCTTCCAGCCGGTCCAGCAGCACGGTCTGCAGGCCGGCCTCGCGCGCGGCGTCCAGTTCGGCCACCACGTCGGACAGGAACAGCACCTCGCGCGGCGCCACGCCGATGCGCTCGACGATGCGCGCATAGCTGACGCGCTCGCGCTTGCCGCCGATCTCGGTGTCGAACCAGCCCGACACCAGGGGCGTCAGGTCGCCGGCATCGCTGTGGCCGAAGAACAGCTTCTGCGCCGGCACCGAGCCGGACGAATAGACGTACAGCGCCAGGCCCTCGCCATACCAGTCCTGCAGGGCCTGGGCCGCGTCCGGATACATGTGCGCGGTGAAGTCCGCCTCGCGGTAGCCCGCCTCCCAGACCATGCCCTGCAGCGCCTTGAGCGCGGTGTGCTTGCGGTCGGCGTCGATCCAGTCCTGCAGCACCGCCACGCGCGCGGCATCGTCCTGCGCCTGCGGCGCATCCGCGCTGACCGCATCCAGCCAGCGGCGCACGTCCGGGTCGTCGCCGTGGGCGGCGACGAAGGCCGGCAGCGCACGCCGCGCATACGGAAACAGCACGTCCTTGACGAAGGAAATGCTGCTGGTCGTGCCCTCGATATCGGTGAGCACCGCCTGCACAACGCCCATCAGGAAGCCCGCTCCGGGGTGTAGCGCGGGAAGCTGGCGGCGATGGTCTCGCCGGTGAAGTGGCCGACCCAGCCGTCCGGCTCGGTGAAGAAGCGGATCGCCACGAAGCTGGGCGACTCGCCCATGTCGAACCAGTGCTTGGTTCCGTCCGGCACGGCGATCAGGTCGTCCTTGACGCACTCGATCTCGTAGACCTTGTCGTCCACGTGCAGGGTGAACAATCCCGAGCCGGCGACGAAGAAGCGCACCTCGTCCTCCTTGTGGAAGTGCTCGTCCAGGAACTTGGTGCGCATCTCGGCGCGCGCCGGATGATCGGGCGCGATGCTGACCACGTCCACCGACTTGAAGCCGCGCTCGGCGACCAGGCGGTCGATGTCGGCGCGATAGGCGTCCATCACCGCCTCGGGCGAGGCGCCGGGCTCGATCGGCTTGGAGGCCTGCCAGCGCTCGAACAGCACCCCGATCTTCTCGAGCTCGGTGGCGATGAAATCCGGGTCGTAGCTGGCGAACAGCGGCGTGGACGGATCGGCGTGGTCGAAGATGCGAAGACGGCTCATGGCGGGCTCCTGGCAGGGGGGCGAAGGCCGGGCGGAAAAGGGTAGCAGCGGCGGCGCCGGGCGGCGTCGCCGCCATGCAACGCAGCAGTGCGATTCAGCCGCGCGCGCCGAGCTTGCGCAGCTCCAGTTCCGCCGCGAACAGGAACTCGAACGCTTCCAGATGGCGCCGCGCCTCGGCCATCGTGCGGCCCCAGGCGTACAGGCCGTGGCCGTCGATCAGGTAGC
>NZ_JBMDXN010000034.1:0-57562 GCF_048595155.1 Sphingomonas sp. | reverse complement strand
GATCGCCGCCGTCATTTCCATCCGATTGTTGGTGGTCAGCGGTTCCCCGCCCGACAGCTCCTTCTCCGCGCCACCGGAACGGATCACCACGCCCCAGCCGCCCGGCCCGGGATTACCCTTACAGGCGCCGTCGGTCGCCATTTCCACGGCGGGCATCTCGCTCATAGCCCCAACTCCGCCGGATCGGCGTCACGATAGAAATCGAGCCGGCGCAGGAAGGCGAGGGGGTCCTTGCGTGTCACCAGGGCGTCTGCGGCGGTGTTCAGCCAATCCCAGGCACGCGTCAGCAGGAACCGCAGGCAGGCGCCGCGGGCCAAAGCGGTGAAAGCTGCGCGTTCCTCCGCCGAAAGGCCGAAGCCCTCATCATACCCGGCGATCAGGGCGGCGGCGCGATGAGGGTGGAATCCTTCCCCGTCATTCTCGAAACACCAGGCGGCGTGTGTCACCGCAACGTCCCACGCCCGCACGTCACGGCAGGCGAAATAAAAATCGATGATGCCGGAGACCGAATTGCCCCGCATCAGGACATTGTCCGGGAACAGATCGGCATGGATTACCGATTTGGGCAGATGCCGCGGCCAGGCCTGATCCAGCCAGTCGAGCTCGTTCATCACGCGCGCGCGCAATCCCGGCGCGATCGCATCGAGATCGGCACCGCATCGTTCCGCCAGATCGCGCCAATCGCCGGCGCCGAGCGCGTTGGTGCGTGCGCCGCCAAAGTCGACCAGTGCGGCGTGCATCTGGCCGAGCGCCACGCCCGCGGCACGGCCCTGCGCCGGCGTCGGATGGCTGACGGAGACGCCCGGCAGGAATTCGATCAGGCATGCCGGGCGGCCCGCCACTTCTTGGATCTGTTTGCCACTGCGGTCGGCAATGGCGCGCGGGACTGGCAGGCCTTTTCCGGCGAGATGATCCAGCAGCGCCATGAAGAAGGGCAGATCGGCGCTGTCGACACGCTTCTCATACAAGGTCAGAATGAAGCGGCTGGTTGTCGTATCGACCAGGTAATTGCTGTTCTCGACACCCTCGGCGATGCCTTTGGCCGAAACCAGGCTGCCGGCGTCATAATGTTCGAGCAACGCCGAAAGCGTCTCTGCCGAGACATGCGTGTAAACTGCCATCGTGTTGCAGGCGTCAGGCGGCTTCGAGCGCGCGCGGCAGCTTGAACACCATCGTCTCGACAATGCCGGACATCTCACGCTCGGTGACGGTGAAATGTTCGCCCAGGCGCCCGACCAGCTCGCGGACCAGCAACTCGGGTGCGGATGCACCGGCGCTGATACCCAGCGTCCGAACGCCCTCGAGCCAGGCAAGATCCAGGTTGTCGGCGCTCTCGATCAGCTGCGCCCGGATGCCGGCACGCAGGGCAACTTCCACCAATCGGACGGAGTTGGACGAATTGGGCGCGCCGATCACCAGCATCGCATCGCACGCCTCGGCAATGTCCTTTACCGCGGTCTGGCGATTGGAGGTGGCATAACAAATATCCTCACCGCGCGGTCCCTGGATCGACGGAAAGCGCCGCTTCAGCGTCGCCACCACCTGCGCGGTGTCGTCGACCGACAGGGTCGTCTGGGTCAGGAAAGCGAGATTGTCGGGATCGGTGGGAACGAGTGCCTCGGCATCCTCATTCGTCTCAATCAGCGTCATCGTGCCGGGCGGCACCTGCCCAAGCGTGCCGACCACTTCGGGATGGCCGCGATGGCCGATGAACAGGATGTGCCGGCCGGCGACCACGTGCCGTTCCGCCTGGCGGTGGACCTTGGACACCAGCGGGCAAGTTGCGTCGATATAGTCGAGCCCGCGCTCGGCCGCCTTGTGCGGAACCGCCTTGGGCACGCCATGCGCGGAGAAGACCACCGGCACGCCGTCCGGAACGTCATCCAGCTCCTCGACGAAGATCGCGCCCTTGGCGCGCAGCGCGTCCACGACATGGCGGTTGTGGACGATTTCATGCCGCACATAGACCGGCGCACCATATTTTTCGATCGACAGTTCGACGATGCGAATGGCCCGATCGACGCCAGCGCAAAAGCCGCGCGGTGCCGCGATCAGAAGGTCAAGCGGCGGCTTGTTCGGGGAAGTAACAGCGGTTCCGTCCATCGCAAGCCCTGTAAGGCATAGCTTGCCCCGGCGAAAGCCGCTTCCTATGAGTGCTGCCCGTAATCTCGATCCGCTAGGATGTCCGCTTGATCCGTCGCCTGCTTCCCGCTCTTGCCCTACTGCCGGTTCTCGCGAGCTGCGCGAAGGAGGATGATTTCGACGTCAGCGGCGGTCTGAACGTCGTGCGGTCCACCTGTCCGGCGGTCGCCATTCCGGCTTACACCGGCGATATCAGCCTGTTCAGCCCCGAGCAGAGCACCGATGCACGTGCGCTGGACGTCACAGCCACCATCACCGATTTGCGCACCAGCTGCGATCAGACCGGCGACATTGTCCATACAAAGGTGACGTTCGATGTGGTGGCACGCCGTGCCAGCCCGCACGGCGCGCGCGATCTGGTCCTGCCTTATTTCGCCACAGTCATGCGCGGCGGCACCACCATCATGTCGAAACAGCAGAGCCAGGTGCTGATCCACTTCGCCGATGGCCAAATCCGTGCGACCGGAACCGCCGGTGCGGGCGCCGACGTACAGAAGTCTCTTGCGACGTTGCCGGAGGTCGCGCAGCAGCGGTTGCGCCGCAAGCGCAAGGCGACCGACGCCGACGCCTCGATTGATCCGCTCGCCGATCCCAAGATCAAGGCCGCGATCAATCAGGCCAATTTCGAGTTACTGATCGGCTTCCAGCTGACTCAGAACCAGCTGGCCTATAACGCCACCCGCTAAACGTGCCGTGCCGCTGCCCGCGTGATCGGGTGGAGTCGCTTCGATCTCATGCGGAGGCAGGCGCAGGCGCCAGGGTACGGGTAAGCTGCGCCTGATCCAGCTGGCCTTCCCATCGCGCCACCACGATCGTGGCGACCGCGTTGCCGATGAAGTTGGTGAGGCTGCGGCATTCGCTCATGAAGCGATCCACACCCAGGATCAGGGCCATTCCCGCCACGGGCACTGCTGGCACCATCAGCAAGGTCGCGGCCAGCGTGATGAAGCCCGCCCCGGTCACCCCCGCTGCGCCCTTCGACGAGAGCATGGCGACGCCCAGCAAAAGAAGCTGGTGTCCTAGCGTCAGGTGAATGCCGCACGCCTGGGCGATGAACAAGGCGGCCAGCGTCATGTAGATATTGGTGCCGTCCAGGTTGAAACTATAGCCGGTCGGCACGACCAGACCCACCACCGGCCGCGCGCAGCCGGCCTGCTCCAGCTTCTCGATCAGGTTCGGCAGCGCTGCTTCGGAGGATGATGTGCCGAGAACCAGCAATAGTTCCGGCGTCAGATAGCGAACCAGCCGGACGATGGAGAAGCCCGCCAGCCACGCAACCACGCCCAGGATGACGAAAACGAAGAGCAGCGAGGTGATGTAGAAGGTCGCCACTAGCCCGGCGAGATTGATGAGGACGCCGATCCCATATTCACCCACGGTGAACGCCATCGCGCCAAATGCGCCGATCGGTGCCGCCTTCATCAGGATCGCCACCAGCCGGAACACAACCGCTTCTGCCGATTCGATGACGGCGAGGAGCGGCGCTGACTTTTCGCCCACCATCGTGATCGCGATGCCGGTCAGGATCGCGACGAACAGCACCTGCAATATCTCGCCCTCCGCCAGCGCGCTGACCAGCGTCTGTGGAATGATCGCAAGCAGGAAGCCCACGATGCTCTGATGTTCGGCCTTGGCAACATAACCGGCGGTTTTGGCGGGATCCAGCGTTGCCGGGTCGATGTGCATGCTCGCGCCGGGCTGGACGAGATTGGCTACGATCAGGCCGAGGATCAGCGCAAAGGTCGACATCGTCAGGAAATAAGCAAAGGCCTTCAGCACGATCCGGCCGAGCCCACCAAGGTCTCGCAGATGGGCGATCCCGCCGACTATGGTGAGGAAGATGACGGGTGCGATGATCATCCGCACCAGTTTGACGAAGCCATCGCCTAGCGGCTTCAACTGCGTACCGACGTGGGGCCAGATCTGGCCCACGGCGATGCCGAGCAGAATGGCGATCAGCACCTGAACGTAGACATGCTGCCACCAGGGCGTACGCTTCGGCACCGCCGCATCGATTACCGCCATCGCCAGACATCCTCTTCGCTTTGCGCTAAAGGAAGGGCAGCCACGGCCGGTGTCAATCGTGTGCGAGCATGTATAAGGCTTGTCCCGGCTCCGGTCGTCGCATCGGACGTCGCGATCAGGGGCAGTCCGTCCGTGCGATGCTGCCATGGGGAGTTCGGATGGACCGCAAGTTTTTCCTGAAGCTGCTCAGCCAACAGCTGTATCCGGTCCTCAGGCAGGAAGGCTTCGTTGGCAGTGGATCGACGCTGCGTCGCATAAACGAGCCGGTCATCCACGTCTTCAATGTACAGGGCGCATCGGCGGGCGGGGCCTGTTATCTGAACATCGGCGCGCATCTGTCCTTTCTGCCGCCCGAAGGCGGGGGCGCGCTGGATCCGCCGCGGATCGACGAGCCATCCTGCGTTTTTCGCGATCGGATCGAACCGCCGCCGGGGCCGGAATTCGGATGGTCCTATTGCACGTCGCCGGAAGAAGCGGCCGAGAGCGTGGAATTCATCGTCAGCGAATGGGAATGCGTCGGACGTGCCTTTTTCGCGCGCTACGCGTCCTATCCGCAGAGCTTTGAGACGCTGATCGCTGAGCAAGATCCCCAGCAGGTTCACCCTGCCAAGGCGCGAACCCTTGCGCGGATCGCGATGGAATTGGGGCGATACGAGCGGGCATCCGCGTTCATCGACGCAGCACTACCGCAGACGCCTGAGCGGGCGACCCTGCTCAAGGCCGATCTCGTCGCGCTCCAGAACGCGGTCCGGTCAGCTTCGACCCGGTAGCGGCCGCGCCAGGTCGCAGACGCAATGTAGGCGTGTGCCCTGCTTATTTGTTCAGGGCCCGCCACGCCCGTCCAGCGCGGAAGGACCATTCGAGCGTCGCGGCAAGCAGGCAGATCTTCAAGGTCTGGGGGATGATGCCGTCGCCGGGAAAGCTCGGCGGCCCCAGCACGATCGCAATCTGGTTCGCCACGCCCTGCCATATGTCGAGCGAGTGCGGCCCGACCAGCTTCGTTGCGCCGACCCATGCCCAGGCCGCTAGCCAGTCGAGTGCACGATACAGCACGATCATCACGACCAGCGGAACGATGCCGGCGGCTGCGGCCAGATAGACGCTGTTGGCCGCAGCCCGATAGCGCTTGGCGGTGCCGGCCCAGAAATGCCCGACGAAGTCGCGCAACCAGCTCGGCAGCGATTGCCAGCGGTTCACCGTGCCCTCGACGCGGCGGGACCATGTCCCGGTCACTTCGACCTTCGCGTCGTGCACGTCGTAACGATAGATCAACGCGGCGAGCGCCAGCCACACCACGGGCAGCAGCGCTGAAAAGAAGATTTTGACCAGTATGTCGACCGGGTCAGCCGAAGCTGCTTCGACGGGTCCGGGCAGGGCTGCCTGCGCGGTGCCGACCGGGTGGGTGATCGCCTGCCACAGCCCTTGAAATATGTCGCCGACGCGCCGGTCGGCAAACCATTTGAAAATGCCGCCCTTCCACTGCGTGATCACGTAAAGACCGATAAAGGTCCATCCGGCCTCGCAGAGAACGATCAGCATGCTCAATGCGGGATGGTCGCTATTCTTCTTGAGCGCCTTGGCGCCCCGCCGGATCGCCCACAATATGGCGACCGATCCAATCAGCCACCATCCGCCCGACACGTCGAACAGTGATCCGCTATAAGTGGGATCGAATGGGTTGAATTGGCCCAAGCCTTCCCGCGCATATTCGCGGATCGTGTCGCCCAAAAAGCCCCAGGCGGCATAATAAGCGAAGAAGGGCACAAGCGCGCGGGAAACAATACCGGGAAAGGTACGCCAGCCGGGTGTCGCCTTGGTGCCGATCGCCGGTCCCGGATCGGATTGGGATGCCTGGCCGATCGCCGGAAGGGCTGGGCGCAGTACCTCGAACATGGCGACGATGATGATCAGCTTGATCAGCACGACCACCGTGAGCGACAGCAGGCCAGCCAGACGATTGTGATAGCCCAGCCAGACCGCGAACTGGATCATCAGCTCATTCAAGAGCAACCCACCCAGGCCAAGCGCCAGAAGTTGTGGCAGGAAGCGGACCCACAGGCGAAACATATCGGCGATCAGGGCGAGCGGCCCGCCACGCATAACCTCTTGGCTCATTGAGTCTTACTCGCGGCAAACTGGAGATAGGCTGGACGCCCGGCCAAATTGCTCATGCGCACCCGCAATTCCGGGATCGGACGCGGTACGAGGTAATAAGCGTCGACGATCACCTTTTGGCCGGGCTCGGCCGCCGAAATGCTGGTGCCGTCACAGATGGTGCCAGGGGCATCGCCCGGCTTTGCCAACATGGTCTTCACCAGATCGGGGACCGTTTCGATTGCGGTCCACGCATGGCCAGCTCCATCGGTCACCTGGATTTCGCAGCCGAGCCATGATGTCGCCTCACCTTGGGGTTCGACGGTCAGCCGCGCCCGTAGGAAGGTGCGATCCTTGGGCAGCCCGGGTTCGAATGGAATGGCATTGAGCCCGACCAGCTGGACCTTCGCACCGGCATACGCAACCGTCTGGCCCTGCGGCACGTCGATCGCATCCAATTCCTGGGTTCGGCGGATCTCGCGCAAATCGCGCCAGCCTGTGGCGGCGACGGTCGCGGGCACGAGCACGAGCAGGCTGGCGAGCGCGATCCAGCGCAAGCGCCGTTCGGACGCGCCGGCCGTGGGGCGCGGTTCAGAGCTTGGCATGAAGGTCATCCAGATCGAGCATCGCCACCGGCGCTGCAGGCGGCGTCTTGGGGAAAGGAATTCGCGCTTCCGCCGTCAGCTGCGGAAAACGCTGTTCGGACAGCAGCAGCGTTCCGCCGGCCGTCACATCAGGATGCACTTCGAAGACGAGCAGATCATGCCGCACCAGGCCGGGCTGGATCGTCTTCGTGGAGGTCAGGACCGCATCCGCGCCTTCGACGCGTTCGCTGGCGGCGTAACGCCGGCCGTCCTGCGTCAGCCAGGTCCTGCCATAGACGGCGGTTGTTTTATGATCGACCTGCGATGCGACCGGCACGATCAGCCAGACCCCGCCGGTGTCGCGTGTCACGACCTTCCCGGCGGCGCGAAACCGGATCGCACGCGCAAGCCGAGGCTGCCCTGCTGTCACCACCAGATTGTCCGTTCGTACCGGCTTGTCGGGCACGCCGCGGAACCCGATCGGACCGGTAATGTCGATGAAATGCGGGGTCGTCGCGCGCATGGCCGCCAAGGCCACAAAGCCGGCCACGATCGCGGCCACGCTGGTCAGCCGGCTCACGAAGCAGCTCCCTTGCTTGCAGCTTCCGCTGGGCTGAGCGGTAATTCGATCACACCGATCTTCTGGGGATCGAACCAGCCCGGCTGGGCGTAAAGATTATCGAAGTCCCGGTAAGAGCGCGCGTCGATGGAAAAGCGTAGCTTGGCAGGCACCGGCTCACCTGCGGGGTAGGTCCACACCAAGGTCATATCCTCCGGCAACGCCGGCTGCAGTTCGCCCGTCGCGACACGATCCCGCTGCAGAAAGGGCGTCGGGTGGGCGTCTATACCGCGAATAGGCGTATCGAGATGGATGGCGCGCACGAACGAGTTGCTCGTCATCCCGGTACGGTTGGTCGCCTGCAAATGAAGGATGATCGCCTTGCGGTCCGATCCGATGATCCGGCCGCCGTCGGGCATCCGATCGCTCACGCTGACACCATCCAGGCGCAGCGTCCACTCGCCGGCATCGACCGGTTTAGCTGCAGCAAGCCCCGGGGGCGGGGGTGTCGTCTTCAGTTCGAAGAGGCCAATTCCCCAACCGGCAACCACGGCGGCAATGCCGCCGACGCCCGTCGTTACGCGCGATCGCCACCCGCCGATCGAAAACTTCCCCGCCAAAAGCATGCCCCCTGCACTGCCTGCTGTATCGTTTCGCCTCCGACTAACGCACATTAATCCGAAATCGTTTCATCGATGGAGGAAACGACGATCTCGGGCGCACATTCACGCGCTGGGCTTGGCTGCGGAGAGAGGATTGGTGGGTCCGCCGGGGCTCGAACCCGGGACCTCTCGATTAAAAGTCGCTTGCTCTACCGACTGAGCTACGGACCCGACCGGCGACGCTCCTATGGGCGGGGCGGGGTTGGGTCAACCTCGCCGCCTGCTGCCGGACCGTTCGCATGTCGGAAATTCGCCACTTGGGTGCAATTTGCCGCAGCGGATCGAGCGCGAAACGACGTTGCGACAACGATCTATGCGGAATCTGGAGCGCCCGATCCCGCCAGTGTCCACCCGACCATAACAAGATGTCCAGGTCGAGCACGCGTTCGCCCCAGCGGCGGCCCCGCCTGCGTCCGAAGGCGCGTTCGATCATCTTCAACTGGGCGAGCAGCGCCGGCGGCGCCAAAGGGCTCTCGATCAAGATCGCGGCATTGGCGAACCGCCGCAAGGATGGTCCTAGCGGGTCGCTTGTCAGAATGCCTGATCGTGCAATTGGGCGAAGCTGTGCGATGGCGGCGTGCAAGACGGCCGAGGGCGCTCCGTAGCGTCCATGGCGGCGATTGCCGCCCAGCCCGATCGCATAGATATGGATCACCCGGCGCGTGCGGCCTCGATATAGAGTTCGCGCAAGCGTTGGGTGATCGGCCCTGGCTTGCCGTCGCCAATGGACTGCCCGTCGATCCTGACCACCGGAATGACGAAGTTTGAGGCGCTGGTCATAATCGCCTCGCGCGCTGCCAATGCCTCCGCGACGGTGAACAGGCGCTCTTCCACCGGCACGCCGTCGCGTTCCGCGATCGCCATCACCGCCTTGCGGGTGCAGCCCGGCAGGATCGCATGGCTGTTCGGCCGCGTGACCAAAGTTCCTTCCTGCGTCACGATCAAGGCGCTGGACGATGCGCCTTCGGTGACAAAGCCGTCTTCGATCAGCCAAGCCTCCTGCGCGCCGGCCGCAGCCGCCTCGCGCTTGGCCATCACCTGACCGAGCAGCATGATGCTCTTGATGTCGCGGCGTGCCCAACGTGGATCCTGGATCGTGGCGACGGCAATGCCGGTCTTGGCGGTCGGGCGCTCGATTACCTCGCTCGCCTGTGTGAACAGGAACAAGGTTGGCGTGGTCGAAGGCGCGAGGAAATCGCGTTCGGCCGGGCCTCCCGTCAGCTGAAAATAGATGCCGCCCTGGTCCAGCCCGTTGCGCGTAATAAGTTCGCGCTGGATCGCCTCGATCTCATCGATCGGAATCGGCAGGGTGAGGTCCAATCCGGCTGCGGACCGGGCGAACCGCGCCAGATGTGCTTCGCTGTCGACCAGCTTGCCGTCCAGCACGGCTGTGAATTCGTAAATCCCGTCGGCGAAGAGGAACCCGCGGTCCTGCGCCGAGACTTTGGCGTCGGCGAGCGGCAGGAAGGCGCCGTTAAGCCAGGCAATACGCTCCATCAGATATCCTGTACCAGCCGGCCGTAAAGTTCGGGGCGGCGATCACGAAAAAAGCCAAATGCGGCGCGGTGGCGCTTCACCCGATCCAGATCCAGCGTGGCGACGATCACGCCTTCTTCCTCGCGGTCCAGTTCGGCCAGTATGTCGCCGCGCTCGTCCGTGATGAAGCTGGTACCGTAAAACGTCTGGCCATGCTCCGTACCGACGCGATTGGCGGCCACGATCGGCACGACATTGGACACCGCATGGCCCACCATGGCGCGCCGCCACAGCCGGGCGGTATCTAGGCTCTCGTCATGCGGCTCGCTGCCGATTGCGGTCGGATAGAACAGGATTTCCGCGCCCATCAGCATCATTGCGCGGGCGGTCTCCGGATACCATTGGTCCCAGCAGACGCCGACGCCCAGCTTCGCCTGCGGGCTGTTCCAGACCTTGAAGCCGGTATTGCCGGGCCGGAAATAGAATTTCTCTTCATAACCCGGGCCGTCAGGAATGTGGCTCTTGCGATAGACACCCTGGATCGCGCCGTCCGGCCCGATCATCGCCAGCGAATTATAATGGTGGGGACCATCCGCTTCGAAGAAGCTCGTCGGGATCGAGACCTTCAGCTCCGCCGCCAGCGCCTGCATCGCCAGCACCGCCTTATGCTCGTCGGTTGGCTTGGCGTTGGCGAACAGGCCTTCATCCTCGACCCGGCAGAAATAAGGGCCCTCGAACAATTCCGGCGGCAGGATGACCTGCGCACCGCGGGCAGCGGCCTCGCGCACACGCGCGTCGACCTTGGCGATGTTCGCGTCGATATCGTCGGAGAAGGCGAGTTGGATCGCCGCCACGGTGATTTCGGTCATGTGCTGGGTACCTGCTGGCTGATGCAGTGGAAGCTGCCACCGCCCGTCAGGATATGGTCGGCGCGATGCCCGATCGCAACACGGTCCGGAAACAGCGCGCCGATGGCTGAAACTGCAGCCTCGTCGTTCGGCGCGCCATATTGCGGCACCACCACCACCGCGTTGCCAATGTAGAAGTTCATGTAGGAGGCCGGAATTGGCTCGCCATCCACCTCGATCAGGCCAGGGGAGGGAAGGTGGACGACATCCACGCCGAAGGCGTACGCCCGCTCGGTCGCGTCACGATAGACATGCGCATTGGGATCATCGGCCGTCGGGGTTGGCAGCGCCAGGTGTCCCGGCGCCACGAAGCGTGCAAGATTGTCGACATGGCCATCCGTATGGTCGTTCGCCAAACCGTCGCCCAACCAAAGCAGCCGCGCGATCCCCAATCCCTCGGCCAGGCGACGCTCCACGTCTTCGCGCAGCAAGCCGGGGTTACGGTTCGGGTTGAGCAGGCATTGCTCCGTCGTCACGGCCAGGCCGGTGCCATCGACGTCGATGGCGCCGCCTTCCAGCACCCAGTCATAGCTGTCCACCGGAATATCGGCCGCCTGCGCCAGTCGCCCGCCAACGCCTTCGTCGCCGGGCAGGTGATATTTGCCGCCCCACCAGTTGAAGCCGAACCGCGCCGCCCGTCGTCCATCCGGGCCGAGCGTGATGATCCCGCCGGTGTCGCGCAGCCAGATGTCACCAAAGGGCTGGATCACGACGTCTGCGGCACCGCCGCTCAGCGTGCGTGCCGCGTCCGCCGATGCTGCGTCCGCCGCGACCAGGATCACTCGCTCGCCGCGCCCGTCGGCATGCACGGCACGGGCAAAGGCGACGACCTCCTGCCGGGCAGGGGCGAGATCGTCTTCCCACAGTTCGGCATGGCTCGGAAAGCCGATCCAGACGGCCTCATGTGGCATCCACTCGGCAGGTTGGCGGCGTGTCAGGGGGATTCTCCAGCGTCAGCGTCGGGCGCGACATGGCAGCAAGGAGAATGAGGTGCAATGCGCTTGCGAGCACCGCATTTCTGTTGGACATTGTGGATGGGGAATGGGGGAATAGCGAATGCGTAAGCGGGTACGTGCCATCTATGCTGGCGCGGCATTGGTCATCAATGCGGGTTATGCCGTAGCGGCGGCACCTGAACCTCAGACTGCAAAGGAACAGGCGACGCCGGCGCAACTGTTCGGCCGGCTTGCCGAAGTCGACGACATAAGCCTTTCGCCGGACGGGAAGAGCGTCGTTTACATCGGGCCAGGTGCAGGCACGATGACCTACGCGGTCGTGATGGACGTCCAGACCGGCAAGTTCCATCTCGCCGCAAAGCAAGATGGAAAGCCCTTGAACCTCGACTCCTGCGGCTGGTCCTCCAACACCCGCATCGTCTGCACAATGGCGGGCGTCGAGTTCGCGCACGATCCCCCGCTCGGCTATACGCGGACGGTCGCCGTCGATCAGGACGGCAAGAATCCCGTTTATCTCGGCCGGCGTCCGGCGCTGGAGGCACGACGCATCCTTCAATTCGACGGGCAGATCATCGACTGGATGTCGGGGGACGGCACCGTTCTGATGACCCGCGATTACGTACCCGACGACACCACAGGGTCCCGTCTCGGCAGCAGTGGGGATGGGCTGGGCGTGGATCGCGTCGATACCGCGACAGGACGGGCGGCGACTGTGGAGAGACCGACCAAGACCGCACGGGATTATATTACCGATGGCCAGGGCACTATCCGGATCCGCGCTCTATATGATGCACAAACGGACGGCACGCTGACGGGGCTGACCGTCTACATGTATCGGCCTGCAGGCGAGCGTGGCTGGAAAACCTTCTCGCGCACGAAGGAAGGCACGGTCGCCTTCACGCCGATCGCGGTCGATGGCACGCGCGATCTCGCTTATGCCGTCCGGACGCTGAATGGGCGCGATGCTTTGTACAGCGTGGCGCTCGACGGAAGCTTCAAGGAAGAGCTGGTCTCCAGTCATCCCGAAGTGGATGTCAGCCGGGTCGTCACGATCGGGCGGCGCGGGCGCGTCATCGGCGCGTCCTTCACCACGGATCGCCGCGAGATCGAATATTTCGACCCCGAATATAAGAAGCTTGCGGCGTCGTTGGCCCGGGTGCTGCCGAAAACGCCGCTGATTTACTTTCTGAGCGCGAGCGCCGACGAAAAGAAGCTCCTGATCTTCGCCGAGAGCGATACCGATCCGGGCAGATATTATATCTTCGACAAGCAAACGCGTCACCTTGACGAGCTGCTCCAGGCGCGGCCCGCCTTGGCCGACCTGACATTGGCGCCGATGAAGAGCATCACGTTCAAGGCCGCGGACGGTACCGCCATTCCCGCCTATCTCACCTTGCCGGTCGGCGGCCAGACCAAGGGGCTGCCGGCCATCGTCATGCCCCATGGCGGCCCCTCCTATCGCGACAGCTGGGGTTTCGATTGGCTCGTCCAGTTCTTCGCCCAGCGCGGCTATGCCGTGCTCCAACCGGAATATCGCGGTTCGAGCGGCTATGGTGACGCCTTTTACGCGCAGAACGGCTTTCGCAGCTGGCAAAAGGCCATGGGCGATATCGGCGATGCCGGACGCTGGCTGGTAAAGGAAGGGATCGCCGATCCCTCCAAGCTGGCGATCGTAGGTTGGTCCTATGGAGGATATGCCGCGCTTCAGTCCAACGTAGTGGACCCGACCCTGTTCAAGGCGATCATCGCGGTGGCGCCGGTCACCGATCTCGGCATGGTCAAGCGTGAGGCCATCGGCTACACCAACAGCCAGATCGTCGCGCGGCAAATCGGGTCGGGCGATATCGTGACGCAGGGTTCTCCGGCCCGTCACGCGGATCGCATCACGGCGCCGGTGCTGATGTTCCATGGCGACCATGATTTGAACGTATTGGTCGCCGAGTCGAAGGCCATGGATGCCGCCCTGCGCAAGGCCGGCAAGAAAAGCGAGCTCGTGATCTTCCCCGGCCTCGACCATCAGCTGGAGGACAGCGACGCGCGAGCCAAGATGCTGGATCAGTCCGATCGGTTCCTGCGCGCCGCCCTGCACATGTAAATTGCGTCGGGCACGCGCGCTTGCGTGCTCGACCCCATAACGAAAGAGGCGGCCGTCGCCGGCCGCCTCTTCTTTTTGTCTGTTCTGGTTAGGCCAGGATCAGCGCGAATAGAACTCGACCACCAGGTTCGGTTCCATCTTCACCGGGTAAGGCACTTCGTCCAGCGTCGGGACGCGGACATAGGTAACCTTCGATGCGCCGTCGGCGGCGACATAATCGGGGATGTCACGCTCGGAGAGACCCTGCGCTTCCATGACCAGCGCCATTTCCTGCGCCTTCGGCCCGAGCGTCAGCTCGTCACCCGGCTTCACCAGACGCGATGCGATGTTGCACTTCACGCCATTGACGCGAATGTGGCCGTGGTTGACCAACTGGCGGGCAGACCAGATCGTCGGCGCGAACTTGGCGCGATAGACAACCGCGTCCAGGCGGCGCTCAAGCAGGCCGATCAGGTTCTGACCGGTGTCGCCCTTCATACGAGCGGCTTCGGTGTACGCCTTCTTGAACTGCTTCTCGGTCACATCGCCATAATAGCCCTTGAGCTTCTGCTTCGCCTTCAGCTGGATGCCGTAGTCCGAAACCTTGCCCTTGCGGCGCTGGCCGTGCTGACCGGGACCATATTCCCGCTTGTTGACCGGCGATTTGGGGCGACCCCAAATATTCTCGCCCATGCGGCGGTCGAGTTTGTACTTGGCGCTGGAGCGCTTCGACATAAGTCTGTCCTTCAATTGCGTTGGTGCGCACCAGGCCGAAGCCGGATGCACGAAATGCCCGGAACCGCGCTGCTGTTTCTCTGGTAGGAGAGGGCAGGGCCACCGCTTCACCGAGCGTGCGGAGCCAATTGCGAGGGGCGCCTATGGCGGCGATCGCCTGCTAAGTCAAGAATGTGCGAGCCTTATGGTGCCAGCCGCAAGCGTGGCGCAGCAAGTCGCTCAATAGGCCTTTTCCGCCGCGCGGCTCATGCGGTCCAGTTCGTCGCGATCATTCTTGGCCCGCTCGTCCCATTGGGCGACGGTCATGCATTCCCGCTTTCCGCCCAGACGCGATCCCGTGCGCTGCATCGTGCGGCATACCATCTTATCGCGCGCAGGCACCGGCTTGCTCGCCGCGGCCACCGTTGTCGCCGCCGGCGCAGGAACGGCCGGTGCGGTGTCCGTTTGTGCAGCCGCCGGCACCGCGAACAGAAGCATCGGCAGAATGAAGACGCGCATTACAAATCCCCCCAATTGGATATCCGTCTACCAGAGCCAAGCCGGCGATCCGAATCAAGCCTCTTGTCGCCGTTAAGAGGCGTTATTTCATCACAATTAACGCCGTTTCGGGGAGGCGAAGGTCGACAGGATCCCCCGCACGGTCCGCACCTCCTGCGAATTCCAGCCAGGCTTCGTGAACAGCGTACGTAGCATTCGTTGCGTCGTGGGCTTTCGGTCGGGCGGGAAGAAATAGCCGGCTTCCGCCAGCATTCTGTCGAGCTGCGCGATCATGCCATCCAGCTCCTCCTGGGGTGCCGGTGGCAGGATATCGGTGACGGATGGCTGCACCAGATCGGCGCCCTTGGACCATTCATACGCCACCAGGATCACTGCCTGCGCCAGGTTGAGTGATCCGAATTCCGGATTGATCGGTACGGTCAAGATGGTCCGCGCGATCGCGACGTCGTCCGTTTCCAGCCCCGATCGCTCGGGCCCGAACAGGATCGCGCTGCCACCCGGCTCCCGGCGGATCGCAGCGGCTGCCTCGTCCGGACGTACGACTGGTTTGGTAACGCCGCGCTTGCGCACAGTGGTCGCGTAAACATGTGCGCAGTCGGCGACCGCATCGGCCACGCTGTCGAACAGTCGCGCCTGACGCAGCACGATGTCCGCGCCGGAGGCGGCCGGACCGGCACTGGGGTTCGGCCAGCCATCGCGCGGACTGACCAACCGCAAGTCGGTCAGCCCGAAATTCAACATCGCCCGCGCCGCCTTGCCGATATTCTCGCCAAGTTGCGGCCGGACAAGGACGATAGCGGGCGGGGGGATGTCGATTGTCACTCCGCTAACCACTTTCCGTTCGTGCCGAGTAGCCGTCGAGCTTGTCGAGACGGCGTATCGAGGCGTGCTACCCTCGAAATTCTTTTTCGCCGCGCGGCTGACCTCATCCCAATCCCCCGGATCAGGGCTTCCTTCTTTGCCCGCGACCAATTCTTGATCTGCAACTCCGCAGCCAGAGCCTCTTCTCTCGTAGGAAATTCGGCAGACCACAGCAGGGTGACCGGGCGTCGATCACGCGTATAACCGGCGACCTCCCCGGCATGGTGCTGCGCGATGCGTTGCTGGAGGTCGTCGCTGTGGCCGGTATAATAAGATCCGTCGGAGCAGCGGAGAACATAGGCCCAGAATGTCATGGGCGAACGCCTATCCCTCGATATACCATCTCGACAAGCTCGATGGTTACTCGGGACGAACGGGGAGCGGAGGATTAGCGTGCCTGCTGTGGCGCCTCACTCCCCACCCGCCTCCGTCACACTCCCAGCGAAATGTTCGAAATCCCGGGCCTCGCGGAAGTTCTTATAGACGCTCGCATAGCGAATATAGGCGACGCTATCGAGCTGCTGCAGCCCGTCCATCACCATCTCGCCGACGCGGGCGGCGTTGACCTCGCTGTCGCCGCTCGTCTCCAGCTGCCGCTGGATGGAGGAGACAAGCCGCTCGATCTGCTCGTTCGTTACCGGGCGTTTGCGCGCCGCGATAGCGATGGAGCGTTCCAGCTTCGCGCGATCGAATTGCTGGCGGTCGCCATCCTTCTTGACGACTGTCAGCTCACGCAACTGCACCCGCTCGAACGTCGAGAAGCGCGCGCCGCAGCTTTCGCATTGCCGGCGGCGGCGGATGGACGCGCCGTCCTCGGTCGGGCGGCTATCCTTGACCTGGCTGTCGGGGTGAAAACAAAAAGGACAGCGCAATTAAAGCTCCGGATAGATCGGGAAGCGCGCGGTCAGCGCCTTCACGCGCTCGCGCACATTGGCTTCGATCTGGGCGTCGCCCTGTTCGCCATTCTTGCGCAAGCCGTCCAGCACGTCGGCGATCATGTCGGCGATGTCGCGGAATTCGGCCACGCCGAAGCCGCGCGTCGTGCCGGCTGGCGATCCCACGCGGATGCCGCTGGTCTTGACCGGGGGCAGGGGATCGAACGGGATGCCGTTCTTGTTGCAGGTAATGCCGCACCGCTCCAGCGCCTCGTCGGCGTCGCGGCCGGTGACGCCCAGCGGTGTCAGGTCGACCAGCGCCAGATGGGTATCGGTCCCGCCCGACACGATCTCGGCGCCGCGCTCCTTCAGGCGTGCCGCCAAGGCCTTGGCATTGTCGATCACCGCGCGCGAATAGGCCTTGAACGACGGGTCGAGCGCTTCGCCGAACGCCACCGCCTTGGCGGCGATGACGTGCATCAGCGGGCCGCCCTGAAGGCCGGGGAAGACCGCCGAGTTTATCTTCTTCGCGATCGCCTCGTCGTCCGTCATCACCATGCCGCCGCGCGGGCCGCGCAGCGTCTTGTGCGTGGTGGTGGTGACGACATGAGCATGACCGAACGGCGTCGGGTGCACGCCGCCCGCGACCAGCCCGGCGAAGTGCGCCATGTCGACCATGAACAGCGCACCGACGGCATCGGCGATCTGGCGGAAGCGGGCGAAATCGATGTGCCGCGGGTAAGCCGATCCGCCGGCGATCAGCAGGGTCGGCTTATGCTCCTTCGCCATCGCCTCGACCGCATCATAGTCGATCAGATGGGTGTCGCGCGTCACGCCATATTGCACGGCATTATACCATTTGCCCGACAAAGCGGCCTTGGCGCCGTGCGTCAGGTGACCACCCGCATCCAGGCTGAGACCCATGATCGTATCGCCCGGCTTGGTCAGCGCCAGCATGACGGCGCCGTTGGCCTGCGCGCCCGAATGCGGCTGGACGTTGGCGAAGCCGCAGCCGAACAATTGCTTGGCGCGATCGATCGCCAGCTGCTCGACCGTGTCGGACGGCGCGCAGCCCTGATAATAGCGCTTGCCTGGATAACCTTCGGCATATTTGTTGGTGAAGACGGAGCCTTGCGCCTCCAGTACCGCCTTGGAGACGATATTCTCCGATGCGATCAGCTCGATCTGATCTTTCTCACGCGCGATTTCATGTTCGACGCCGGCGAACACAGCCGGATCGGCTTGCGCTAGACCGCGCGAGAAGAAGCCGTCCGGCTGGACGTCATTGGCGGGCTTGCTGCTCATACGGGCTCCTGGGCAAGATGTGCGAGTTTGGCGACGCGCCCCTGGTGGCGGCCCCCTTCGAAAGCGGTGTTGATAAAGGCCTGCACGCAGGCTTTGGCCATATCTTCACCAGTAAGACGCGCGCCAAGCGCGATGACATTGGCATCGTTGTGGCGCCGCGCGAGCGCGGCCGACAGCGGTTCCGATACCAGCGCGCAGCGCGCGGCCGGGTTGCGGTTCACCGCGATCGAAATGCCGATACCCGATCCGCACAAGGCGATTCCCATATCGGCCCGGTGTTGCGCGATGGCGTCGCCCAGCGCGAAACCATAATCAGGATAATCGACCGAGGCATTGGTCTCGGGCCCCAGGTCGGTGACCGCATGGCCCAACTCACGCAACCAGGCGGCCAGAACGGCCTTCAGCGCGACGGCTGCGTGATCGGAAGCGATGGCGATGCGCGCAGCCAACGGAAACTCCAGCGATTCGGGACACACAAGCTGTAGTATCCCAACGTCGTTGAAGCCAGCCTCGCTTGGGTCGGAGAGGTCAGGCGGCCAGGCGCATCTCCATCCGGCTCCAGATCTCCACGAGTGCGTCGATCAGATCGCGCATCATCGCTTCGTCATGGCTGGGGCCGGGCGTGAAGCGCAGCCGCTCGGTGCCCCGCGGCACCGTCGGATAATTGATCGGCTGCACATAGACGCCATATTCGGCGAGCAGGATATCGCTCGCGCGCTTGGCCTTGACCGGATCTCCGACCATCAGCGGCACGATATGGGTGGTGGACGGCATTACCGGCAGGCCGGCCTCCGCCATCATCGCCTTCAGCATCGCTGCCGCCTTCTGCTGGCCTTCCCGCTCCGATGCGGATTGCTTCAGATGGCGCACGCTCGCCAGCGCACCCGCGACCAGCACTGGCGACAGGCTGGTGGTGAAGATGAAGCCCGGCGCATAGCTGCGGATCACGTCGATGATCATCTTGTCGTCCGCGATATCGCCGCCCATCACGCCGAACGCCTTGCCCAGCGTGCCTTCGATAATCGTCAGCCGGCTCGCGGCATCGTCGCGCTCCGAAATGCCGCCGCCGCGCGCGCCATACATGCCGACAGCATGGACCTCGTCCAGATAGGTCAGCGCCTCATATTTGTCGGCCAGATCGCAGATGGCATGGATCGGCGCGATGTCGCCATCCATCGAATAGACGCTTTCGAACGCGATCAGCTTGGGCGCGTCGGGATCGGCGGCCGCCAGCAGCTCTTCCAGATGTTCCAGATCGTTGTGACGGAACACATGCTTTTCGCAGCCTGAGCTGCGAATGCCGGCGATCATCGATGCGTGGTTCAGCTCGTCCGAAAAGATGATGCAACCGGGCAGCACCTTGGCGAGCGTCGACAGGGTCGCTTCGTTGGAGACATAGCCGCTGGTGAACAGCAGCGCGCCTTCCTTGCCGTGCAGATCGGCAAGCTCGGCTTCCAGATCGACATGATAATGCGTGTTGCCGCCGATGTTGCGCGTTCCGCCGGCGCCGGCCCCCACATCGTGCAGTGCCTCTTCCATCGCGCTGATCACATCGGGATGCTGGCCCATCGCCAGATAGTCGTTCGAACACCACACCGTGATCGGCTTCGGCCCATTGTGGCCGGCGAAGCAGCGCGCATTGGGGAAGGCGCCCTTGTTGCGCAGGATGTCGATGAAGACCCGGTAGCGTCCCTCGGCATGGAGCCGATCGATCGCCTGAGTGAAAACGCGATTATAGTCCAAGAGGAACTTCCCCGGGTTTCGAAGCTGCGCCTCTAGCGCTGAAAGTTCCCTGTTTCCAGCGCTACACGCCGCATTTTTTGATTAAAGCCAATCGATTTTTTCTAAACCGAAGCTGGCAAGCGCTCCTCGCAACCCGTCGGAAACTTCATTCGGGGCGGTGAAGATCGCTGTTCCCGGCGTCGCCCGCTCTGGCCATGAATCTCCTGCAGTGAGGGTCAATGTGCGCCGTGCAATCCCCTTGGCCCCATCGACAAAAAGAAGCGGGCGGGGCGCGACAAGCGCCAGTCGATCTGCCACCAGCGGAAAGTGCGTGCAGGCCAGAACGACGGTGTCCATGCGATCGCCGCCGGCCTGATCGAGCAAGCCGGAAAGCGCGTCATGATACGCGGCATCTGGAGTAGGGTCGCCGCGCAGGCTTGCTTCGGCCAGTTCCACAAGCGCCGCCGAACCATGCCGCAATACCTGGCAGTCGCTGGCGAAGCGGTGCGACAGATCATCGACATAGGGTTGGCGTACGGTCGCCTCTGTCCCCAGCACCCCGATCACGCGACTCGTTGACCGCTCGGCCGCCGGCTTGATCGCCGGGACCGTTCCGACGACCGGCACGTCCAGCGCGGCCCGCACGCCCGGCAACGCGATGGTTGATGCGGTATTGCAAGCGATGACGATCAGACGCGGGCGATAACGTTCTGCCAGCCGCCCGAGCAAGGCGGGCACGCGTGCCGCGATCTCCGCCTCGGTCTTCGTACCATATGGAAAGCCTCCGTTATCGGCGACGTAAACAATCGGCGCCAGCGGCAAGGCCTGGCGGATCTCGGCCAAGACAGAAAGGCCGCCGACGCCGGAGTCGAATATCAGGAGCGGGCGGCTATCCACACCACACCCGTTCGCGTCGAGCGCAGTCGAGACGCCCTTTCGAGCGAAGTCGAGAAGCCTGAATGGGGAAACCTCGACTTTGCTCGGTCATCCCCCTCGACTTTGCTGGGGGCGATCGGAGCGGGAAAGTCACCCTTTGGCCCGCAGCCCCGACACGGTCAGGGTCGGGCTGATCCGCTCGATATCCGTCTTCAGGTGCAGCAAAGCGATGCCCGGCTGCTCCAGCGCGCGGGTGAGGGCAGGCGCGAACTGGTCGGTCGTTTCCACCGTCTCCGCCCAGCCGCCATAGGCCCGCGCCAGCGCGGCAAAATCGGGATTGGTCAGGTCGGTCGCCGATACGCGCTCGGGATAGCGGCGTTCCTGGTGCATCCGGATCGTACCGTAGCTGCCATTGTCGATGAGCAGGACCAGCAGCCTTGCGCCTTGGCGTGCCGCCGTCGCCAACTCCTGCCCATTCATCTGGAAATCGCCGTCGCCGGCCACCGCCACCGCGCGTCGGTCGGGGAAGCGGATCGCCGCTGCGACCGCCGCCGGTACGCCATAGCCCATTGCTCCGGCCGTCGGCGCGAGTTGCGATGGCTGTGCGGCGTAGCGCCAGAAACGGTGCGCCCAGGCCGAGAAATTACCTGCGCCGTTGCAGATGATGCTGTCGGCCGGCAGCTGCTCGCGCAGCTCTGCCCAGCACAATCCGAGGTCCAGCCGCATGTGGTTGGCGAACGGGGTATTCCATTCTTCCCATTCGCTATGCGCCTCGGCGCCACGGGGGCTGGCAATCGTCGTCTCGTCGATCGTGCACGCCACCGCCCGGGCGAAGCTGCGCATATCGGCGCAGATCGCCACATCGGTGCGATAGACGCGGTTCAGCTCTTCCGGGTCGGGGTGGACATGCACCAGCACCTGACCCGGGTGATCCGGCGTGATGAGTTCATATCCGTCGGTCGTGGCTTCCCCCAGACGGGCGCCTACCACCAGCAGCAGATCGGCTTGCTTGATCCGCTCGATCAAGCGTGGATTGGGGCCATAGCCCAGATTGCCGGCATAGACGGGGCAATCGTTGGGCAAGGCGTCCTGGCGCCGAAAAGCCGCCGCCACCGGCAAGCCCGTCCGTATGGCAAACAGCGCGAAATCGTCCCCAGCTCCGGCATCCCAGTCGCTGCCGCCCACAATCGCAACCGGAGCCTTGGCGCTGCGCAGCCGGTCGTACAGCGCGTTGATCGCTTCCAGATCGCATGCCTGCGGGGCACGATCGACGCGAGGTCGGTCCACCGCTTCGGCATCGTTGCCCAACATGTCTTCCGGCAACGCCAGCACGACTGGCCCGGGCCGGCCGTTCATTGCCGTCGCGTAAGCCCGCGCGACATACTCGGGGATGCGCGCCGCATGCTCGATCCGCGCCGACCATTTGGCGAGCGGCGCAAAGAAAGCGGGAAAGTCGACTTCCTGAAAGCCTTCCCGGTCCCGCGCGTCGCGCGCGACATCGCCGACGAACAGGATCATCGGCGTCGAATCCTGCATCGCGACATGGACGCCGATCGAGGCGTTGGTGGCGCCCGGGCCGCGCGTGACGAAGCAGACGCCGGGGCGATGCGTCATCTTGCCGTCAGCCTCCGCCATGAAAGCGGCGCCGCCTTCGGCACGGGTCACGACCACGTCGATATCCGGCGCGTCGACCAGCGCATCCAGCACCGGCAGGAAACTTTCCCCCGGTACGGTGAAGATACGGTCGCAGCCCTGCGCGCGGAGGGCGTCGACCAGGATGCGGCCGCCGGTTCGGTTCGATGTCATGGCGCGCCTATAGCGTCGCAGGAAAGCACGGGGCAACGTTGACCGCGCGCGGCTCGACCGCCTATCGCCACCGCAAATCCCGCAAGGAGCGTTTGTGGCCAACAAGATCTATCCCGATGCGGTCGCGGCACTGGCAGGCCTGCTCAAGGACGATATGACCATCTGTGCCGGCGGCTTCGGCCTGTGCGGCATTCCCGAGCGGTTGATCGACGCGATCGAGGCCTCCGGCGTGAAAGGCCTGACGATCGTGTCCAACAATGCAGGGATCGATGGGGTTGGCCTCGGCAAATTGCTGCGCAGCCGCCAGATCGCCAAGATGATCTCGTCCTATGTCGGCGAGAATATTGAATTCGAACGACAATATCTGGCCGGGGATCTTGAGGTGGAATTCTGCCCGCAGGGCACCTTGGCGGAACGATGCCGCGCCGGCGGCTCCGGCATTCCCGGCTTCTACACCAAAACCGGCGTCGGCACGGTGGTCGCCGAAGGCAAGGAAACCAAGGAATTTGACGGCGAGACCTACGTGCTCGAACGCGGCATCGTTGCCGATCTCTCGATCATCAAGGGCTGGAAGGCCGACGAAGCCGGCAATCTGATCTTCCGCAAGACCGCCCGCAATTTCAACCAGCCCATGGCCACCGCCAGCAAGCATACGGTTGCCGAAGTGGAAGAAATCGTGCCTGTCGGCAGCCTCGATCCGGACTGCATCCATGTGCCCGGCATCTATGTGAAGCGGCTGCTGCTGGGCGCGCCCTACGACAAGAAGATCGAGTTTCGCACGGTGCGCACGCGCGAAGCGGCATGACGCGAACGCCGACTATCCTGGCGCTGCTGCTGGTGCTGTCCGCACCGGCGCTTGCGCGCAAGCCAAGGCATGGTGCCAAGCCGAAATCGGCCGCAGCCGCGCAGACGGCGTCGGTCCCCGCCAATCTGCATGGCATTCAATATCTCTACGGGTCGGCGGAAGCGGCGGCTTTGACCCGTCAGAGCTGGCGGATGCTCGCCGATTATGTGGGGATGGAGATCGCCATCGGCGATCGTAAGAGCGTTGTGCTCGCCTCCGATGCGACGCTGGCCAATCCGCGCTTCGTGGAATGTCGCGACAAGCCGCCGGCAATCGTGCTGGACGTCGACGAGACCGCCATTCTCAACCTCGGTGCCGAATATGACGATCTCGTCGCCCAGCGACCGGGCTTCGATCCCGCCGCCTGGGATCGCTGGGAAAAGCAGGGCGCCAACTTCGTGGTCGCCGCGCCGGGAGCAAAGGAGGCGCTGGACCGGGTGCGCAACGTCGGCGTGACCGTGATCTTCAACTCCAATCGCGCGGCGGCCAATGCCGCGGCGACCGAGGACGCGTTGGTCGGCGTCGGCCTTGGCCCTGCCAAACATGGCGAGACCTTGTTCTTGCGCGGCGATGACGGGACCGACTCCGCCAAGGACGGCCGCCGCGCCACGATCGCGTCGCATTATTGCGTGCTGGCGATGGCGGGAGACCAGCTGGTCGATTTCTCGGATCGGTTCACGACCGAGCCCGCGACCGTCGCCGAGCGCCGGGCCATCGCCGATTACCCCGGCATCGCATCCTTGTGGGGGGCAGGGTGGTTCGTGATGCCGAATCCAGTCTACGGCAAGGCGCTGCAGGGGGATGCCGACGATATCTTCCCGAAAGACAAGCAGTGGCGCGATCCCGGCCCCACGCGGGGTCCAGCCATTCCCGTTCCCACCGTAACGAAAGCGAAGCAGTGATGGCCTGGACCCGCGATGAAATGGCAGCCCGCGCCGCGCAGGAGTTGAAGGACGGCTTCTACGTCAATCTCGGCATCGGCATCCCGACGCTCGTTGCGAACCATGTGCCGGAGGGCGTGGAGGTTACGCTCCAGTCCGAAAACGGCATGCTGGGCATCGGTCCGTTCCCGTATGATGATGAGGTCGATCCGGATCTGATCAACGCCGGCAAGCAAACCATCAGCCAGTTGCCATCGTCCTCCTATTTCTCCTCGTCGGACAGTTTCGCCATGATCCGTGGCGGCCATATCGACCTGACCGTGCTCGGCGCGATGGAAGTGTCCGAGGGCGGCGACATCGCCAATTGGATGATCCCCGGCAAGATGGTGAAGGGGATGGGCGGGGCGATGGACCTCGTCGCGGGCGTGAAGAAGATCATCGTCGTGATGGAGCACACCGCCAAGAATGGCGAGCCGAAATTCATCCCGGCCTGCACCTTGCCGCTGACCGGCAAGAACGTGGTGGACATGATCGTGACCGACCTGTGCGTCTTCCACCGGCCCGATCACCACACGCCGTTCAAGCTGATCGAGCTCGCGCCCGGCGTAACCGCGCAAGAGGTCAAGGCGAAGACCACCGCGGCCTACACCGCATGAGGGGCGGCTGGCGGGGATAACCCGCCGCAACCCGATCGGAGGCGCTACTTTCGGGCGAACGTCACCTTGACCGGGCTGTTGTTGGCGGGGTGCGAAAAGGCTTCGGGGCCATAAGCCGGATTGAAGTTCGGATGCCATGCCCGCAGCTCGCTGTCGCTGATCCACTCAAGCTGAAGCTGGTCGTCGGGTTCATTCACGCTGAACTGCGCGATCGTACCGATCGCGGAGTGGCACGTCCCGACCTTCTTGGCGTCAAGGATCGACGCTTGCGTCTCGGTCCCGCCCGACATGGATCCCACCGCCGGGCATTGCCGAACCTCGACATGATAACGCCCGTCTGGTGAATAGACGTCCTTGATCACCTTGTTGGGGCCGCCGCAGCTCGCGAGCAGGCCGGTCGAGACGAACAGGAGTGGGGTGGCGAATCGCATGAATGGGGGGTGACCTATTCCGGGCCCAAGGGGAAGGCTGCTGCCGCGCAGCGTCCCCGCTAGGTGCGGTCGGGGCGATCAACGGTTCGTCGCGCGACGAGCCGAGCTTCGCGCCCGTTGACCCGTCCGCCGCTCGGCTCCAAGGCAGTCGGCCCATAATGAACTGTTTTCCGTGATCCCGCCGCGCCCTCCCAGGTCTGCCCGTCCGTTTTGGCGTGACCCGCTGGTCGTGCGTAGCTTCTACGCGCTGCTGGCCCTCGCATTGCTGGTCGAGCTGGTCGTGATTGCCCGTCATTTCTTCTCGGCTCGGCCCGTGCGCCAGGGCATCAGCGCCGCGGCCAAGGCGGAACGCGCGCTCGGCGCCGGACCGCTCAATCCGCGCGTCTATCGGGTGGACTATGCGCATCTCGATAACCGCATCCGCGCGCTGGTGGACCGCAAGGACATGGCAGGCCTGGCCATCGCCGTCATCGAGGATGGACAGCTGTCCTTCATCAAGGCCTATGGCACGGTCGACGCCGACACCAAGGAGCCGGCAACCGTCCAGACCGTATGGCGCTGGGCGTCCGTCTCCAAGGGCGTTGCTGCGACGCTCGAGGCGCTGCTGGAGCGGCAGGGCAAGCTCAAGCTCGATGATCCCATTTCCAAATGGTCGTCCACGCTCAAGTTGCCGCACGACAATCAGAATGTCGCGACCTTGTCGGATGCGCTCTCCCACCGGCTCGGCATCGTCAAGAACGCCTATGCCGATCGGCTGGAGGGCAATGAAGATCCCGCGATGATCCGCGGCATGTACGGCCCGCTCTATCCCATGTGCCCGCCCGGCACCTGCTGGGCCTATCAGAATGTCGCCTTCGATGTCGCGCACGAGGCGATCAGCAAGGCGACCGGCCTCAGCTATGAGGAGGCCGCGCATCGCTATCTGTTCGGCCCGCTCGGCATGACGAGCGCGACTACTACCCAACAGGGCCTGATCGGCGCGCGCAGCTGGGCAAGGCCGCATGCGGGGCGGCGTCCCATCCCGGTGCAGGAAGCCTATTATCGCGTGCCCGCGGCGGGCGGCGTGAACAGCTCGATCGTCGATCTGGGCATCTGGATGCGCGCGCAGATGGGCGGAGCGCCCAACATTCTGCCCCAGGATCTTCTCTTCAAGCTGCACGTCCCCCGGGTCTTCACCCCACGCCGGGGGCTTGCGGCCTATGATCTGGCACTGAAGAACAGCTCCTATGGTCTCGCTTTCCGCGAGTCGGATTACCAGGGGCACCACCTCGTTTGGCATCGCGGTGCCGTGCGCGGCTCGCGTTCCGAAATGATCTTCGATCCGGCCGAGCGCTTTGGTGTCGCGCTGTTGTGGAACTCGACCTCCGTCAAACCCACCGGCCTGCCGCTGGAAGTGTTCGATCAATATTATGGCCTGCCCTTCCATGACTGGGTTGAGATCGGCAGACCCTGATTGATCGGGCATCGCCGCGCGCTTAGTCCTGCCGCGCGATGAATATCCTCCTCACTGGCTCCAGCGGCTGGCTCGGCCGCCATCTCGCGCCGCTGCTGGCGGCCGATGGACATCACCCCGTCGGCCTCGATGTCGCGCCCGGGCCCTACACGCAGATTATCGGCGGCGTGGACGATCGCGCCTTGGTGGCGCGGATCATGCGCGACTATCGTATCGACGCCGTCGTCCACGCCGCCGCCTTGCATAAGCCCGACATCGCCAGGGTCTCGCGGCAGCGCTTCATCGACGTCAATGTCAGCGGCACACTTGGCTTGCTGGAGGAAGCGGTCGCGGCGGGCGTCGATCGCTTCGTCTTCACCTCGACAACCTCGCTCATGATCTCCGCTGCGATCCGGGCGGGGCAGGGCGAGGCCGCGGCATGGATCGACGAAACCCTCACCCCATTGGCGCCGCGCAACGTCTACGGCGCCACCAAGCTCGCCGCCGAACGCCTGTGCCGCCTGATCCACGACGACCATGGGCTCCCCATCATCATCCTGCGGACCAGCCGCTTCTTCCCGGAGCAAGACGATCAGGCGCACCTCATCGAGCAGGATGGCGAGAACAGCAAAGCGGTCGAGCTGCTGCATCGTCGGCTGACCGTCGAGGATGCAGCCGAAGCGCATCGCATTGCGTTGGGACGCGCGCCGGACCTTGGGTTCGGGCTGTTCATCATCTCCGCGCCGACGCCTTTTGTACCGGCTGATATGCTCGATCTGAAGCGCGATGCCGCCGCGGTCATCACCCGGCTCTATCCTGATGTACGCGAACTTTTCGCCGCGCGCGGATGGACGCTGCCGGCGTCGATCGATCGCGTCTACGACGCCGCATTGGCGGAACGCATGCTCGGCTTCCGGTGCCGCACGGATTTCGGTGTCGTGCTGGAATCGCTACGGCGCCAGGGACGTTTGCCGTTTACGCACGACCCGTCCTACATCTCACCGCAATTGGCGGGCTAGGCGACGGACCGCCATTTCGTTGCGCCGCATGGCCGGTTGCGCGCAATAGACTTACTGGTTTTCGCGCCGGAGCGGGCTTATGTGCGCGCTCACTATGGCTCCACCGCGCACGCTTTATGAGAAGATCTGGGACGCGCATGTTGTCGCCCGCCGCGACGATGGCACCTGCCTGATCTATATCGATCGCCACCTCGTTCACGAGGTTACCAGCCCGCAGGCCTTTGAGGGTCTGCGCGTGGCGGGTCGCCTCGTCCGGCGACCGGATCTTACGCTGGCGGTGCCGGATCATAATCTTCCGACCACCGCGCGGACCGACGCCAATGGCGCGCGCCTGCCGATTGCGGATGCGGAGAGCGCGAACCAGCTGGCGGCGCTTCGCCGCAACGCCCCGGAATTCGGCGTGCGCCTGTTCGATGAGATCGCACCCGAACAGGGTATCGTTCATGTCGTCGGGCCGGAGCAGGGCTTCACGCTTCCCGGCACGACTTTGGTCTGTGGCGACAGTCACACCGCCGCGCACGGCGCGCTCGGCGCGCTCGCCTTCGGCATCGGTACGAGCGAAGTCGAACATGTCCTCGCCACGCAAACTTTGTTGCTTAAGCGCTCCAAGACGATGGAAATCCGCGTCGATGGTGCGCTCGGCTTCGGCGTCAGCCCGAAGGACGTGATCCTCGCCATCGTCGGCAAGGTCGGCGCCGCCGGCGGCACCGGCTATGTCGTCGAATATACCGGCTCGGCGATCCGCAGCATGTCGATCGAGGGGCGGTTGACCATCTCCAACATGGCGATCGAACATGGTGCGCGCTCGGGCCTGATCGCGCCGGACGAGACGACCTATGCCTATCTCAAGGGCCGGCCGATGGCGCCGCAGGGTGCGGATTGGGATCGCGCGGTCGACTATTGGCGCACGCTGCCGACCGATGCCGGCGCGGTCTACGACAAGGTCGTCACCCTGGATGCGGCCGACATCGCGCCCAGCCTCACCTGGGGCACCAGCCCGGAGGATGTGGTGCCGATCACCGGCAGCGTTCCCGATCCGATGAGCTTTGCCGATCCATCCAAGCAGGAAGCCGCGAAGAAGTCGCTCGACTATATGGGCCTCACGCCAGGTACGCGCATGCAGGATGTCGGCGTCGAACATATCTTCATAGGCAGCTGCACCAACAGCCGGATCGAGGATTTGCGCGCCGCTGCCGCCGTCGCCAAGGGCCGTCACATCGCTGGCACGATCCGCCAGGCGCTGGTCGTGCCGGGATCGGGCTTGGTCAAGCGTCAGGCCGAGGCGGAAGGGTTGGATCGCATCTTCCTGGACGCCGGCTTCGAATGGCGGGAACCAGGCTGTTCCATGTGTCTGGCGATGAACCCCGACAAGGTGCCGCCCGGCGAGCGCTGCGCGTCGACCTCAAACCGCAACTTCGTCGGTCGCCAGGGGCCGGGCGCGCGCACCCACTTGGTGTCGCCCGCAATGGCAGCCGCAGCCGCCGTCACCGGCCGCCTCACCGACGTCCGCGACCTGATGGGGTGACCATCGCCTTCCCGTCCCGTTGGGGGGAGGGAGGCGACTGCTGGAGGCCGATCGCATGAAGGGGATGCATCTTTTGACGGCAGCGGCCGCCATGATCGTGCCGGCGGCGACCCATGCCACAGCGCCTGCGCCGGTCGCGCTTACGCGGCTCGATTGCGGCAGGCTCGTCGCCTATGATCTCGACGAATTCTCCGACACCTATGCCTATCGCGGCAAGCAGAAGACGCTGACGGCCAACTGCTATCTCATTCGCCACGGCGACACTTATATGCTGTGGGACACCGGCCTCCCGCCGCAGCTGCGCAACCATGTCCTCAATCCCAGGCAGCCACTCGACGCCACGCTGGATGTCAGCATCGTCGATCAACTTGCCCGGCTTGGCATCAAGCCTGCGCAGATCGCGATCATCGCGATCAGCCACGATCATTTCGATCATATAGGCCAAGCCGGCGATTTTCCGCAGGCCAGGCTGCTCATGGGCAAGGCCGATATCGATGATCTGCGCGGCCCCAATGCGGAACTCGGCAAGCTGCTGATCCACTGGCTGAGCGGCGGCGGCACGCTCGATCCGGTTACCGGCGACAAGGATATTTTCGGCGATGGCAGCGTCGTCATGCTCGATCTGCCAGGCCATACCGCGGGGCATCACGGTTTGCTCGTGAAGCTTGCGCGCACAGGCTATGTCCTGCTCTCCGGCGACATCGCGCACTTCGCCGAAAATTATGCGAGCAACGGCGTCCCGGCCTACAATGCCAGCCGTGCCGATACGCTGGCCTCGCTCGATCGCTTCAAGACCATGGCGGCAAACTTGCATGCCACGGTCATCCTCCAGCACGAACCTGCGGACATCGCCAAGCTGCCCGCCTTTCCGAAAGCCGCCGACTAATGACCCCACTCACCAAAGTCGAAGGCCGTGCCTACCCGTTCGGCCGAAAGAACGTCGATACCGACGTGATCATCCCCGCCCATTGGCTGAAGACCATCACCCGTTCGGGTCTTGGTCGTGGCGCCTTTGAAACCGTGCGCGCGGAACCCGGCAACGTCTTCGAGGACCCGGCTTATGCCGGTGCGCCGATCCTCGTCGCGGGCGACAATTTCGGGTGCGGCTCCAGCCGCGAACATGCCGCCTGGGCGCTGGTCGATATGGGCATCAGGGCCGTGGTCGCGCCCTCCTTTTCGGACATCTTTTCCGGCAACGCGTTCAAGAACGGCATCGCCACCGTCGTCCTTCCCCAGGAGGCGATCGATCGGCTGATGGAGGTGGCGCAGAAGGATGAGATCACGGTCGATCTCGAAACGCAGACCGTTACGACGCCCTATCAGGACCGTTTCACCTTCACCATGGATCCGTTTCGCCGCGACTGCCTGATGCAGGGCAAGGACGAAATCGGCCTGACGCTGGCCATGGCCGACGATATCGGCCGCTACGAGAAAAGCATCGCCGCAGATCGCCCCTGGATCTGACGGATCTTTGAGCGATCGATTGGCCGACAGACCATGTCGGTGTTGGCGCGCAGCAATATCGCTCGCCTGACAGCCACTCCGCGCTAGTTTGCCGCAGCGGCCGTTCCGCTTCTTTGGGGGTGGTTTCGCCGTGCCGGCCTTCCTGTTCGGCCCTGTCGGGTTTTTCTATCGCAAGATGTGGCTGATTGCGGGGTTCATTATGCTCGCTCTGATCGGCATCAGTTCCATATCAGCCGCAAATCGTGCCGGCTTGCCGGTGGCGATCATGCTCGGCCTGACGGCCTATCGAACCTCCGTGCAGCACGCGATCGCCGCCTTGCAGAAGCTATGCCGGCCTGACAGCACGATTGATCCTGTCGCGCTCGTACAAGTGGGCGGTGTGTCGCGGAGGGCCGGGTGGATCAGCGGGATCATCTACGCCGCCCTGCTGCGCTGGCGCTGCTGGGCATCGTCCTGTTGATCCAGGACGGCGAGCCGCTTCCGCGCTGACCCCGCCGAGCCGGCCGCCGTCCGTCGCGATCAGTCGTTGGGTACGTTCACCAGCGCGTTGGTCTTGCCGTCGTCTTCGCGCGAAAGGGCGATGGAAACGGACTTGCCGTCCTTCTCACCCGCCACCATGCCGCCATCATCCGATACGAAGGACGACGGAACCTTCCATCCCGCCTTGGTCAGGCTGCCCTTGTAGAAATCCATCACCTTGCCGATCGCATCGGGGCTGCTCAGCGTGACCATCTTGTTCTTGCGACCTTCGGTCTCGGTCTCGATCACGCCGGTCACGGTCGCGCCCGGATACAGGGGCGCATAAGCGGGCATGGTGACACGCGCCGCCGCCGCGCCCTCGGCGGTACGGATAGAGCCCTTGTCGGTTGTGATGGAAGCCGTGCCCTTGCTGTCATCGCTGGTGAAGGTGGTCCCGGCAACGGTCGTCGACTTCTCGCTCGATCCACACGCACTCAACAGGACGGCGGCGGCGACAACGAAACGGCGCATTTCAGGCTTCTCCCATAGGATCGTGCACATTCACGACGATGGCTTGATCGTGTCGCGGAATGGCTGTGCTTCAATCTTCGACAAAAAGGGTCTGATAGGACGAGCTGGCCTCTACCTGTCAAACTGATCACCGTCAAAAACTTAATTGCACAGTGTGTATTTGCAGGATAGGCGCTGCGTCGGCTTAGCAGGAGGTCGTGCAATGGTGGTCCGGAAAAGCGGTGCGGTGATTTTGACGGTCCTTGCCTTGGCGGGATGCCATAAGGCCGGGAAGGACGCTCAGACGGAGAATGCGGTTGCGCCTGCGGAAAATGCGGCCACACCCGCCGCACCGGCAGCCCCGGCGCCCCAGGTGACGCCGCCTGCAGGCGGCTTCGCGATCGACAAGATACCGGTTTCCACCGCACCGCTCGGTGCCTTTCCTTATATCGGCCTTCCGGACGGTTACGCTTGGGGCGAACATGGCGGCGAAGGCGAAACCCGCGATTTCGATCATTTCCCGTTCTGGACAGGCTCCGCGCTCCACGATGTGGAGGGTAAATTGTTCATGTCCACCATCACCAGCAAGACGGGAAAGACCTATTCGGCTTTCGAATTGCAGAAGAATCTCGACACGGTGATCGCCGCCGCCGGCGGCGTGAAGATCACCAACAGCAAAATCCCGCGGGCGATCACCGAAACCTTGTCGGAGGACGTGACGGTCGGCAAGAATTCCTGTCTCGGCGACGTCTACAACGTCCCCGCGCAAGTGTCGGTGATCCGTCGCCCTGATCGCGAAATCTGGATCAATTATGTGCCGGATAGTTACAGTGCCAGCATGTGTATCGTGGAAACGAAGCCCTTCGTCGCCACCGCGAAGCTGCTGCCCGCCGATGCGCTCAAGCAGGCGATCTATCGGTCCGGCAAGGCTGTCGTCCACGTCAATTTCGCGACCGACGCCACCAAGATCCTGCCGGACTCGCAGTCTCAGATCGGCGCGATCGTGACGCTGCTGAAGCAGAACCCAACGCTCAAGCTCGCGATCAACGGCTATACCGATGAAACCGGATCATCGTCGCACAATCAGACTTTGTCGGAGGGCAGAGCGGCATCGGTGAAGCAGGCGCTCGTCGCCGCTGGCATCGGCAGCGATCGGCTGACGTCAAAGGGCTTCGGCGCGAGCGCACCCGTTGCCGACAACAGTTCCGAGGCAGGCAAGGCCCAGAACCGTCGGGTGGAACTTGTGAAGATCTGACAAAGGACGGCGGCCATGCGGCTGGCCGCCAACCCACCCCAAACGGCGCGCCGATTGATCGAACGGATGATCCTCTTTGATCAACTTTCCTCGTTAAGGCGGCCCTCTGAGCGGGTGTATCCTTCTCGTCATCAGAGGACATAGGAGGATGCGGACATGGACCCGAAGACCGGTTCAATGGGTTGCCCTGTAGATCGACCGACGACCGTCCGATCTCTACTTGGACGGACCAACCGGGATTGGTGGCCCGAAGCGCTTCCACTCGAAGTCCTCAATCAGGGTGGCACATCTCCCGATCCGCTCGGTGCGGAATTTGACTATGCCGCCGCCTTCAACTCACTCGATTACCACGCGCTCAAAGCCGACCTGAAGGCGCTGATGACGGACAGCCAACCCTGGTGGCCGGCCGACTATGGTAATTATGGCGGCTTGTTCATTCGCATGGCCTGGCACGCAGCCGGTACCTATCGCACCGCTGATGGGCGCGGTGGCGCCAATAGCGGCCAGCAGCGCTTCGCACCGCTGAACAGCTGGCCCGATAACGGCAATCTCGATAAGGCCCGCCGCCTGCTGTGGCCGATCAAGCGCAAATACGGCAACAAGATCAGCTGGGCCGATCTGTTCATCCTCACCGGCAACGTCGCGATTGAATCGATGGGCGGCCCGATCTTCGGCTTCGGCGGCGGCCGTCGCGACGTGTTCGAGCCGGAGCGCGACATCTATTGGGGTGCCGAAGAGAAATGGGTTGGCCAGGAAGGCAATGAGACCCGCATCCAGCCCGATCGCGAGATGGAGCTCGAACATCCGCTCGCCGCGATCCAGATGGGCCTTATCTACGTCAATCCGGAAGGGCCGGGCGGCGTACCCGATCCGCTTCAGTCTGCGCGCGACATCAAGGTCACGTTCGAACGCATGGCGATGAACCATGAGGAGACGGTCGCTCTGACCGCCGGCGGCCACACCTTCGGCAAGGCGCATGGCGCAGGTGATCCGAGCTTGGTCGATGCTTCGCCCGAGGCGGCCAATATCGCGTTGCAGGGTCTGGGCTGGGCCAGCGCGCACGAAAGCGGTTTTGGTGAACATACGATCACCAGCGGCATCGAAGGGTCGTGGGTGAACACGCCCACCGAATGGTCGGAAAACTACTTCCGCCTGCTGCTCGATTACGAATATGAACTGGTGCGCAGCCCGGCCGGCGCCAAGCAGTGGCAGCCGATCAACCAGAAGCCGGAGGATATGGCGCCAGCGGCCCACGATCCCAACAAGCGCGTGCCGACGATGATGACCACCGCCGACATGGCGCTGAAGGTCGATCCGGAATTCCGCGTGATCTCGGAGAAATTCCGCAACGATCATGAGGCATTCAAGGACGCCTTCGCGCGCGCCTGGTTCAAGCTGACCCATCGCGACATGGGGCCCAAGGTCCGCTATCTCGGCCCGGACGTGCCAGAGGAGGATCTGATCTGGCAGGATCCGGTTCCCGCCGGCACCAAGCCGTCGGATGAGGATGTTTCCGCGTTCAAGGGCAAGATCCTGGATGCGGGTTTCACCGTCGGTCAGCTCGTGAAAACCGCTTGGGCGTCGGCCTCCACCTATCGTCGTTCCGATCATCGCGGCGGCGCGAACGGTGCGCGTATCCGCCTCGCTCCGCAAAAGGACTGGGCGGTAAACGAGCCGGAGGAACTCGGCCGTATCCTCGCCAAGATCGAGGAACTGCGCGGCGCCCTGTCCATGGCCGATGCGATCGTGCTTGCGGGCACCGCTGCGGTCGAAAAGGCGGCGCGTGACGCCGGCTTCGACGTCGACGTGCCGTTCGTTGGCGGGCGTGGTGATGCGAGCCAGGATTGGACCGATGCCGAAAGCTTCGCGGTCATGGAGCCTGCGGCCGACGGGTTCCGCAACTATCTCAAGACCAAGCATAGTGTGAAGACGGAGGAGCTGTTGCTCGATCGCGCCTCGCTGCTCGGCCTGTCGGTTCCGGAAATGACGGTGCTGCTTGGCGGACTGCGCGTGCTCGGCGCCAATTACAAGGATATGCCGGAAGGCGTGTTCACCAACCGCAAGGGCCAGCTCACCAACGACTTCTTCGTCCATCTGCTCGATAACGACACGTTCTGGAAGGTTGTCGACACGAGCGCGGATGAGGAGTTCATCGGTTATGATCGGGCCGGTCAGCACGAGAAATGGCGCGCGACCCGCACCGATCTCATTTTCGGTTCGAACAGCCAATTGCGTGCCGTCGCGGAAGTCTATGCCGAGACCGGGCACGAGGAGAAGTTCGTCCGCGACTTCATCCATGCCTGGACCAAGGTGATGGATGCCGATCGCTTCGATCTGCCGCAGAAGGGCGATAGCGTGGAGCCGATCGGCATCGCCGAGCCCGCCGGGGTACAGTAACCGGAGCGGGCCGGGGGGCAGGTCCCGCCGCGGCCCCGCCTCCAATGCGTCTTGACGCAAAACGGACCGTCCGACCGCGCCCCAGCCAAAGAGGCGCGGCGGCGGTGTCGGTGATGGGAGCGGAGGTTTCCGATGCAGTTGAGTCAGGTGGATGCGCTCGATCCGCGCCGGCCGCACTGGGCCGTCGCCGTGGAAGCACCCAGCCGCGATTGGATTGCCGCCCGGGGGTGCCGTCGCCATGCCCGCTTCCTTGTTGACGGCGACAGCAAGGCCCCATCGCTGGCCCATTTCGAGCTGTTCGACAGTCGTGCCGAATGCCTGGCCTGGATCATGGCCAACCGCCGCGCACTGACCGATCACATGCCCGGGGCCACCGTTCATCCTGTGCCATTGGCGAGCTGGTTGCTAGGGCTGGCCTAATCCCGTCGCCGTCTGCGCTCAGCGATTGCTATCCGCACTCAGCAGGGCGATTGGGGCGGGAGTGGACGTAAGTCGGCGCTCGTTTTTCAGGGCGATGTCCATCACCGCGTCCATCCGCTCGATCGCCTGCCGTGTGAGTAGCACCTGCACCTTGCGCCGGTCCGCCGCATCTTCCTGGCGGGTGATCCAGCCGGCCGCGACCATCCGCGATAATTGACGGAAAGCGGTCGCCATCGGCACGCGCGCTGCCAGGCAGGCGCTGGTCACGGTCACCGATTTTCCCTTATAATATTTTTCGTAAAGATCCAGCATGATGTCCCAGGCCGGATCGACGAACAGGTCACACTCCAGAATCTTGTCGCGCCAGTGACGCGCCTGGATCCATGCTTTGGCAGTAGCAAGCCGTGCTTCCGCGCACCCCGGTTGCAGTTGCGTATGATGTAACTGCTCATCGGCACCGGATGGCGCAAGCTGCATCCCGAAGGCGCCTGCTAATTCCGTCAGCAGCCTTCGAACCGTTCCGCTTTCTTGAGGAAGTGCGGGATTTCGCATGATGATCTTGAATTCGCTCCGCCGTGATCGACGCGGGTGTCTGGCAAGCAGCAGGGGCCGCAGTAAAGCCCCCTTTGTACCGGATCGAACTATCAGCGGCCGGAAACATCAAAACGTTATCAATATGATACGATCTTTGTCCGGTTGGGAGAGTCCAAGCCTCTGCCCCGCGACTAAGTAGCCGAGCGCCCCTGCATCGTCGCAGCGAGGGACGGAGATGGTGTGATCGCACCGGCGTCATCCCCGCGAGGTGGCGGAAAGTCGGGTAGCGACTGCGCTCCTGATATCTCTCAAATTGCAAAAAATTGTCTTGGATGTCTCTGAACAGGTGCGAATAAGTTGCGTTCTCGAATGGTCAGCAAACGCCATTCTGACAGATGATGAGAAGATGGGTGATGCGCCGATGAGCGTGCGCACCACGTTGTGGGAGAGTATGGTAATAGCCAATTATTTACTCAGTGCGCTTACATCGACATTGGCGCCATTATTCAAATCCGAAGACCTGCTAAACCTTGGATCTACTCTACAGGATTCGAATATTGCGATCAGCTCGTCTGGCGCGGACGTGGCCCTCAAAGTAGGCGGGCTCACGGTGACGCTGCCGGCGACCGAGCTCGTCAAGGCCAGTCAGGACGCCCATGTGACGTTCGCCGACGGAACCCATCTGGTGTTGGGCTTCACCGGCAATGACGTTCTTACCGGGACAGGCGGCAATTCCTATCTGGATGGACTCAGTGGCAATGACCGGATCGAAGCGGGCGACGGTCATCATTATATTCTTGGCGACGCCGGCAGCGACACGCTGATCGGCGGCTCCGGCAACGATCATATCTACGGCTTCGGTCCCAACCCTGGCCCGGACGGCGGCGACAGCATCTTCGGTGGTGCCGGCAACGACTATATTCAGGGCAATGCCGGCGTCGACACGATCGACGGCGGCGACCGCAATGACCGCATCTTTGGCGGCCAGGACAATGATCGCATCTCCGGCGGCAACGGCAACGACTCCATCAACGGCAATCTCGGGTCCGATACGATCGATGGCGGCGCCGGCGACGATACCGTTCGCGGAGACCAGAGCGCCGACGTGTTGCGCGGCGGCGACGGCAACGATGTGCTGTTGGGTGATCTCGGCGCGGACACGCTTACCGGGGGTGCCGGATCGGATGTGTTCCAGCTCCGCGGGAACGACGCGGCCTTCCTGGGCCTGAACGGCCTGCTCGGCCAGCGCGAAACGATCACGGACTTCCAGGTCGGCACCGATCATATTTCGCTCGGCTTCGTTCCGCAGGCGGTGCATCAGGTTGGTGCGCTCTCGCTGGTTGATGGCCTGGCTGGCGTTCTTTCGACGCTGAGTGGGCATAGTGCAGACATCGCCCAGCTCACGGTCGGCAATGACAGCTATCTTTTCTACAGCAGCAGCAACGGTACGATCGCCGATAGTGTGATCGATCTGCAGGGCGTCCACGATACAATTGATCTGACCAGCTTCGTCTAAGCATCCCCGGGCGTGGCGCGTTGCGTCGCGTTCTCGATCGGCGCGGACCCGCAGCGTTCCGGGCCCGCGCCGATCGTCTTTTCAATCACCTCGGCCGGTCGCGGAGCTAATCTCTCTGTCAGGATTCGCTCTGCGGCTGCAGCCAGGCGTCGAACGCCGTCAATTCCAGCGGCCGCGCGAAGGCATAGCCCTGGCCCTCGTCGCAGCCCATGTCCGCCAACCTGGCCGCAATCTCCGTCGTCTCCACGCCTTCGGCGACCACGCGGTAGCCCAGCTCGTGCGACAGGGTGATCATGGATTGCACGAGGGTCTGTTCGCGTGTGCCCTCGGCCAGATTTTGGATGAAGGACTGGTCCAGCTTCACCACCTTGGCAGGCAGCTGTTGCAGATAGGCCAAGCTGCTCTGGCCGGTGCCGAAATCATCGAGCGCCAGCCTCACCCCGGCTGCATCCAGCAGTTCCAGCTGGCGGATCGCATGGGCGGGATTGTGCATCACCGCGCTTTCTGTGACCTCCAGTTCCAGCAGCGATGCCGGCACGCCATGTTTCTCGAGCGCGCGCTGCACCGTGTCGACGAAATCGCTCTGGTCCAGATTGGCGGCCGAAATGTTGATGGACAGGTGCAGGCATCGTCCGGCAGCGTGCCATGTCGCCAGATGGGCCAGCCCAAGATCGAGCGCACGTTCGGTGGCGGGGCGAGCGAATGCGGTCTGTTCGATGATCGGCACAAATTCGGCGGGCGAGATTTCGCCTAGCTGGGGATGCCGCCAGCGCAGCAGCGCCTCGGCGCCGACGCAAACGCCCGTCACCAGGTCGATCCGCGGTTGCAGCATCACACGCAGCTGCGTCGGACTGGTCAGGGCGGGGCCGAAATCATTCAGCAGCCGGAAGCGCCGCCGGTGCAGGCTGTCGTTCAACGGCGAATAGAGGCAGACGCCGCTCTCGCTGCCCCGCGCGTCCAGCGCCGCACTGTGGGCAATGCGCAGTACGTCGCTGGAGGGGGTGCGGCCGGTTTCGAACGGTGCCACGCCGATCGCGGTCGTGACCAGGAAGCGCAGCCGCGATCCCTCGCGCAGGCGCTGGACGCTCGCCCGCAAGCGCGCCAGGCACGTCTCCTCATCCACCCCAGGCGCCACCAGGAACGCGAATTTGGTCGAATCGACATGATAGGCCTGTTCCCCCGGCGCAAGCATCGCGCGCACGGTCCGCGCGCCTTGCCGCACGAGGTCATCGACATAATCCGAGCCGAGTACGCGCACGCCATTGTCCAACTGCTCGGTGCGGGCGAGTTCGATCAGCACCGCGAGCCGCCGTTGGCCCGGCTGATCCCGCCCCAGATCCTCCAGATCGTCCAGGAATTGCGTGCGATTGGGTAGGCCGCTGACCGGATCGATGCGGCCGAACGAATGCTGCAGCTCGATCTGCGCCATCACGATCTTGGCGAGATCGTTGAGCGCCGCCATCTCTTCGGCCGTCGCCTGCCGCGGTTCCGTCCCCAGCACGCACAGCGCGCCCAAGCCGTAACCCTCCCGCGTGATCAACGGCGCGCCGGCATAAAAGCGGATGCCCTGTCCGGCCAGGATGCTGGTGGCATAACATTCGTCGTCCAGCATGTCGGGAATCAGCACCACCTCGGCGCTCTCGGCCACCGCCGCACACGGCGCTTTGTCGCGCGGGATCGACCAATGCTCCACGCCGACGCGCGATTTGAACCATTGTCGGTCATGATCGGTCAGCGACACGGCGGAAATAGGCAGGTCGAAGATCTGCGCCGCCATCCGCGTGATGCGATCGAAGCTTTCGCTCGGTGGCGTATCCAGCAAATTGAGTTGCTGGAGCGCCTCCAACCGCGCCGCTTCATGCTGGTCTGCCATCGCAACCGTGACCTTTAAGAACGCTACGGGATATAAACGCCAGCTATCGGCCGATGGCAAGACGACACCGACGTCAGCTGCTTTGCATGCGGGTGTGGATGCTGCCGTCGCGCTGGCGTGCCTGGTCGTCCAGCAATTGCGCATAGAAGTCGGAAGGGGACATGCGCCCTTCCAGTTACGCCGCAATGATTACGATCGGCGTCACGCGCGCATCACCAGCCCGATCCGATCAACAATTCCAATACGCTGTTGTTCGTCTTGCGGACGCACCATCGATCCAGCGCGACCATGACGACCGGGGACGCGATCAGCGCCCCGGCGACGCTGAAATTATAAGCGATGCTGCCGCCAGGAACGATCGCGCCGACGATCATGGTCAGGATATGATATGTGCCAAACGCTGTCCCGGCGCCGCTCCCGACGATCAGGACGGCAAAGCCGATCAGCATCAGGCAGCCGCCCTTCGGCTCTGGCGCTGTCTTCAGATGTCGCACGATCTTGGCGACCGGCAGGGTTGGCATGATCGGCGTTGACGACCGCCGACCCGTGGCAAGGCCGGCCGGCGCATCACCGCTGCGGCCGGCCGCCCGCAGGGATCGCCGCACCGACCATTGAAGGAAGAGGCACAGCAGGATCAGCAGGCTTCCCATCAGCACGAACCCGCCCGGCTCGTCGCCCCGCGGGAACCAGTGCGCGGTGATCATGGCAGCGCCAACGATGCCCGCCACGAATCCCGCGACGTGCACCAGGAAGATCAGGATGCTGCGCCACCAGAACTGGACCCGATCCGGCGCTGTCATGGATGCTTGTTTCCCGGCGCCCGGCACTGTGCCGTCGCGAGCATCTCCAGCATGCTGTCCACCTCTGAAGGCTCGAACGGCTCTAGTTGCTCATCCAGCGTGAGGCGCACCGCATCGCCGCCACATCGCCGTTGCGCGACAAGCCTGACCTCCGCACCGCCCGATCCGCCCTCCGCGCGTGTGACGCCATACTGGATGTGCGCCGCGCCGATGCCACGCATGAGCGGCAGGAGCAGGGGAGTGCCGCCTCCGCCAACCGTGATTTCCACTTCGGACGCGCGGCGTCGCCGGTCTGCGTCGGGCTGGGTTAGCCGGATGCCACCGCCCGCGGCCTCGCTGACGACGAACGTCACCGGAACATTCAGCGTGATTGTCGTCTCGCCTAACTGCGCGGTCATCGGCCTCGTGTCAGACGTGGTTCTGTCGCAGCCGCTGAGGATGAGGGCCCATGCGGCCACCATCGTCTTTCTCCGAACCTCCGGCCGACCGCTCAACCGCTCACTCCTCCGGCGCCCCGTCGCCTGCCGCGATCGCGATTGGCCGCGCATAGCGGACGAGCGAGGTCAGCAATTTGCCCGGTTCCTCGCTGGTGATGTGGTGACCCGATCGCTCGAACCAGATCAATGTCTTGGACGGAGCGCGCACCTGATCGAACCATTCCTTGGCGACGTTGCTCGACACATTGATGTCGTGCCGACCCAGCAGCAGGATCAGTGGCACCTGCAGCGTGCGGATGGTGGAGAGATCGGTCGCCAATATCTGCGGCAGCATGGCGTTGGTCACCGCCGGCTGTCCCTTGAAGGCGTTGCGAACGTCCTCGTCGCTATATTCGGGCGCCAGTTTGATCGCGGCGCCCTCGAAGGCGCCGCCGCCGGGCCGCCGCCACGCCGCGCCGCCATAATGGCCGAGCCACGTGCGCTGCGTTAGGATGGCCGGCACCGGCACCGGCGCAGTTCCCTCGGCATAAGGCGCGATCGCCTGCAGCGCGCGGATCGCTTCCTCATTATGGTCGGCCTTGGCCTGCGCCATTGTCCACGCCCAGCCGCGCCGTTCGCTTTCCGGCCCGTTGGTCGCCTGGCCCATGCCGATATAGGCGTGGAGCCAGTCCGGGTGCTGGGCCGCCAGCCGCAGCCCCAATATGCTGCCCCAGCTATGGCCGATCACGAAGATGCGGCGCTTGCCGAACCGCCGCCGCGCCCATTGCACCACCTCCTCCGCATCGCGCTGATAGCGTTCGGGCGTGAGCGTGGCAGTGGGGCTGGGGCCGCTGGCGCTATAGGTCTTGCCCGCGTTGCGCTGATCCCATTGCACCACCGTGAAATATTCGTCCCAGCCGCGATTCCACCACCAGTCGAGCGGCATCTCGATGAAGCCCGGCCCGCCATGCAGATACAGGATCACCGGATTGCGCAGATCCTGGCTGCGGATCGACACCACCTGCTGGATGCCGCCGATCGGGATCGTCTCCGTCGCTTGCAGCCCGGTCGGGCTGACGATCTCGCGCAGGCCCGCGATGATCTTCACCGCCTCCGCGCGGCTGTTCGGACCGACGGGGGGCTGGGTAACGGCAGGGGAGGCAGCAACCAGTGCGGCAAATGACAGCGCGAACCAGCGCATCGGCAATCTCTCCCTAGATGATGTTACGGCGCCGCAAATATATCGGCCGATCCTGCAAGCTCTGAGCGCCCGCCGACAAGAAAAATCGCACTAGCCCGCTGACGTCCAGGGATGGACTGCTCCCAGTCCTGCTATATTCGGCGCGGGTTACGCTGGGCGCATCGATCCCGCGCCCATATCGCTCGGCCCGGCGCTGGATCCCAAGGCGATCATCCTCTCGCGCGGCTGGAATGTCGGGCCGCAGGCAAGTGTCGGCGTCACCGGCCAGGTCGGTTGTATGTGGCATCATGACTGACTCCGCATCGAAAGGTTCGCGCGTGGGGGCGACCATCTTCATCATCGCTGGCCTGGTCGCATTGGCGGTCGCCGCCTGGCAGGGCCTTCAGACCTGGCGCTTCGTCGGCCATGCCATCAGGGCAAATATCCTGAGATCACCACCGTATCGGGACCGCGTACCGCGTCCAGCCGGAAAGCGACGGAGACGATCAAAGGCGACGAGTTGTGCCTACTTCGGCGCAGGCTGCGCGGTCATCTTTGAAGCAAAGACCGGACCCAATCGGTGCTACATAATTCCGGCGCTTGGGATCCGTCCGACATGGCCTTGCCTGTCGATCCATTGGACAATCTGCCTCAATGACAGTGGCTTGATACTGTATTAACGCGCCTGTGTGACCGCGCTTCGCCATCACCTTGCGCTCCACCGCTTTGCCGCTGCCTGGCTGGTCGCGTTCGCGCTTGCGGTGCGGCTGATCGTACCGGCGGGCTTCATGCCGATGGCAGGGCATGCGGCGCTGGAGATGTGCGCGGGGCAGACCATGGGCCTGTCTGCCGCCGCGCCGGTCGCGGCAATGCCGGCTATGGCTGGAATGCCCGGCATGGAGCCCGCGCATGCCGCGCATCACAATGCGTACCCGGACGTCATGGGTCACGGCGGCAAGCCGATGTCGGGCGCCAGCGATCATGATTGCGGGTTTGGCGCCGCGATCGGCGGGGCGGTCAATCTGCCCAGCCTGATCCTGCCGGCGTTGCCCGCGCCGGTCGCACTGCCCGCCGCTTTCATCCACACCTTGCTCCTGCGCCCGGGCCTCGGCCTGGCGGCCCCGCCACCGCCCAAAACCGGTCCGCCAACCTTCCTTCGCTGACTTTGTCGCGCGCCGTGGCGGCGCGCTTTTGGTCATTGAAGGAAATCCCATCGTGTCTCTTCCTCCCGGGGCGCGCGCATCGTGCGCTCTTCTGCTCGTCGTGGCGTCCGCCACGGCGGCCTCCGCCCAGACATCTCCGCACCAGCAGCGGCGCGCGCAATTGCTGCACGAACGCGCTGCCATCGACGCCCAGCTGCAAGCACTGGATGCGGCTGACCATGCCACAACTTCCCCCATTCCGGCCTCGGGGGAGGGGGCGCCCGTTGCCGCATCTGCCGCCGGTCCGGACGAGATCATCGTCACCGGCAAGGCCCTGTCGCTCACCACCCAGGTGACCGGCCAGACGGTCACTACCGTCGACGATGCCGCCTTCCGCAACACGCCCGCCACCACCATCGCGGATATCGTGAAGCTCAGCCCCGGCGTGGCGGTCATTCAGGGCAATGGTCCACGCGACGTGGGCGTGTCGATCCGCGGCTCCAACGCGCGCAACAGTTTCGGCGCGCGCAATATCCAGGTGTTCGAGGATGATTTCCCCGTCACCCAGCCGGATGGCCTCGCCCGCTTCGACCTGACCGATCCGCATGCCTATGGCGCGGTCGATGTCGTGCGCGGGCCGTCGTCGGCCCGCTACGGCAATTATGCGATCGGCGGCGCGGTCAATTTCCGCACGCGGCGCGGCCGCGATATCGACGGCGCCGAATTCGGGCTGGATGGCGGCGGCGACGGTTATGCCAATCTCTACGGCACCGTCGGTAATGCTGGGCCCGATTACGAATATTCGCTGTTCGGCAGCTTCGCGCGCGCCAATGGCTCGACCGGCCATACCCATTATGAAACGGGCACGATCAACGCGCTCGCCACCTACGCCTTCACCGATCGCGATCGCGTCACCGCCAAGCTGATCTACAATGAGGGCGAGTTCCAGCTGTCTACCCGGCTCTCCTACAACCAATATCTGCAGAATCCTTATCAGCAGGGCTGTGACGCGGTCGCCACGGCGGCGCCCGGCTGCGGCACCATCAGCGTCTTCCTGAACGGCGTGAACGGCGCGCGCATCGCCCAGACGGCGCGGGAAGGGGATCTCGCCCGCAACGATCGCCGCACCATCGTCGGCGCGCGCTACGAACATGATTTCGATGCCGACACCACCTGGCGCACCCAGGCGACGTTCGACAGCCGCGTCGTCAATCAGCCGACCAGCGCCAACCCCTTCAAGGGCACGCTCGACAGCTATAATATCACCTCGGACGTCACCAACCATGGCCGCCTGTTCGGCATGGACGCGACCAGCTTCGTCGGCATCTTCTACAATTATCTCGATAATCAGAGCTTCACGTTCAACAAGACGCCCGCCGGCCGTAACGGCTTCGGCGCGCTCACCCAGACCGTGTTCGGCGACGTCCGCAATATGGGGCTGCGCGCGCGGGAGGAGTTGCAGCTCACGCCCGATCTCCAGCTGATTGCCGGGATCGGCGCCGAACGCTCGATCCTCAACGTCCGCCAGACAGCCTATGCCTATCCCACGACCGGCAGCAACAGCGCCACGCTCACGCTCATCCCGGCGCTCCGCCATTTCTGGAACGTCGCGCCGGAAGCTGCCTTGCTGTGGCAGGCGACAGATGCGCTGCGCCTGCATGCGCGTGTCGGCACCGGCTATGGCATCCCCCAGGCCGGCAATCTCTTCGTCACGCCCGATGGCGTGCCCGGCAACAATGTCGCGCTGAAAACGCAGAAGAATGTCGGCGTCGATGTCGGTGCGGAACTGGCCTTCGGCGACAATCTGCGCGCCGAAGTCACTGGCTATTATGAGTGGTTCCGCAACGAGCAGGTCAGCCAGTCGGCGGGCGTGAATCTGCTCGCCTACACCACCAACGCGCCGCGCTCGCGCCATCGCGGCGTCGAAGTGGGCCTGCACTGGAAGCCGCTGCCGGACCTGCTCCCCGGTGCGAAGCTGGACGCCAGCTACAGCTATAATGACCAGCGCTACAGCCGCTATGACGAGCGGCTGAGCGGTTCCGCGACCTTGTTCGATCGCGACGGCAACCGCATCCCCGGCGTCATCCCCACCTTCGCCAACGGCCGCGCCGGCTATGATCAGCCGTCCGGCCCGCTCAAGGGTTTAGGCGGCTTCGTCGAGCTCACCTATCGTTCGCGCTACTATATCGACAACGGCAATCAGCTGCGAATCCCCGGCTATACGCTCACCAATCTCAACCTCCATTATGATCCGCCGGGCGGGCAGGGGTGGTGGTCGCGCCTGAGCTTCTTCGCCTCGGTCCAGAACCTGTTCGACAAGACCTATGTCGGCTCTGCCTCGATCATCGCGGACAGCGTCAACGCCGCCGGCCAGCAAAATCCGGCGTCGGTCCTGATGAACAGCACCGGCTCGATCTACGCCGGCGTGCCCCGCACGGTGTACGCCGGAATTAAGACGCGGTTCTGAACGTCTTGGTCAACTAAGCGCTCAACTCCTCGTTACGCCGTCGCGATGGGCGCGACAGCTACTCGGGCCGAACGGATGGGCGAGCCGAATGCCTCTCTCCCCGTTCGTGTCAAATAGGGTTCGAGCCCGTCGACCCGTATCGAGACAGCCTGCCGCCGTCGCACCACGCACCGCACGATCCCGCCTAGGACACATCTGATGGCCACCACGACGCCAAAACCCACCCTCTATAACGCCATCTGGCGCTGGCATTTCTATGCCGGGCTGTTCTGCATTCCGCTGGTGATCTGGCTGGCGCTGACCGGCTCCATCTATCTGTGGCGTCCGCAGGTCGAGGCGTGGCTCGACAAGCCTTACGATCATCTCGCCACCTCCGGCCCGGTCGCAACGCCGGAGGCGCAGGTGGCGGCGGCGCTGCGGGCGGTGCCGGGTGCGACGCTGCACAAATATGTCCTGCCGCAGGCGCCGGACAGCGCCATACGCGTGCTCGTCACCAGCCACGGCGTCGACAAGCGCGTCTATGTCGATCCGCGCAGCCTTGAGGTCCTCAAGGTGGCCACGGAAGAAAAGCGCCCCTTCCGCATGATCTTCCACCTTCATGGTGAACTGCTGGCCGGTGCCGTCGGCAGCTATATTGTCGAGATCGCCGCCTGCTGGGCGGTGGTGATGCTGCTGAGCGGCTTGTATCTGTGGTGGCCGCGCGGCGGGGCAGGGGTGGCGGGTGTGCTTTATCCCCGGTTGCGGCGGGGCAGCCGCATCTTCTGGCGCGATCTTCACGCGACCACCGGCATCTGGGTCTCCGTCTTCGCGCTGGCGCTGATCCTCACCGGCCTGCCCTGGGCCAAGGGCTGGGGCACCTATCTCGGCGAGGTCCGCGCCCTTACCGGCACGGCGCGCGGTCCGGTCGATTGGACGATCGGCGGCAAGGCCCCGGCGCCGGATCCGGCCAACAGCATGGCCGATATGCCGGGCATGGAGGGAATGGGTGAGGCCGCCGCTGGCCAGGGCATGGCCGGCATGCGCGGTAAGGCCGCAGGGGCAGGCATGCACGACGTGCCCAATGCTGCTGCCAGTGCGACGACGGGCGACGATCCGCACGAAGAACATCGCGACATGACCATGCCCCATGTCACGCTCCGCCCAGGCGATCTTTCCCGCGTGATCACGACCGCGCGCACGCTCAACCTCGCGCCGCCGGTGCTCGTGATGGTGCCCGGCGCGGTAGGGGCGCCCTGGTCCGTCTCCTCCGATGCCGCCGATCGGCCGCTGCGCGCCGATGCCAAGATCGATGGCGCCACCGGCCGCATCCTCTCCCGCACCGATTTTGCCGAGCGGCACTGGATCGATCGCGCGGTCGGCTATGGCGTCGCCGGCCATGAAGGCGCGCTGTTCGGGATCGCCAATCAGCTGTTGGGAACGGTCACCGCCATCTTCCTGATCATGCTGGCTGTTTCCGGTGCCGTCATGTGGTGGCGCCGCCGCCCGATCGGCCTGCTTGGCGCTCCGGTTCGCCTCTCGCGTCCCGCCATCGGCGCCGGCCTGATTGCGATCATCGTCGCGCTCGGCCTGTACATGCCCGTCTTCGGCGCCACCCTGATCCTGGTCCTGCTGACGGAGAAACTGATCCTCCGCCACCTCCCCAAAACCCGCCGCTGGCTAGGCCTGGCCCCCACCTGACGCAGGGGAATAAGCGGACCGGGCCGCGTAAACCGCCGTCATCCCAGCGCAGGCTGGGATCCATCTCTCCACCAGCGACGCCCTCGCGGTCCGTGGACCCCAGCCTGCGCTGGGGTGACGCCAAGCTTAAAGGTCCCTACGCCCCGTCATGCTGAACTTGCTTCAGCATCCATCTCGCCGCCAGCGCTATGCTGCCTGTGACGGGACGGATCCGAACCGTAATCCTTACATCGCCCGGAACCGCGCCTCGATCGCATCCCAGATCAAGCCGGGCGTATCCGTCCCATTATAGGCATCGATCGCCACGATCCCGGTCGGCGATGTCACGTTGATCTCGGTCAGATAGCCCGCGATCACGTCGATGCCGACGAACACCAGCCCGCGCTTGGCCAGCTCCGGCCCGAGCTTCGCGCAAATCTCCAGCTCGCGCGGGGTCAGTTCGGTGGCAGCACCCTTGCCGCCCACCGCCAGGTTGGATCGGATCTCGCCCGGCTTGGGCAGGCGATTGACCCCGCCGGCGGGCTTGCCGTCGACCAGCACGATGCGTTTGTCGCCCTTCGACACGTCCGGCAGGAAGGCCTGCACCATGAACGGCTCGCGCCATACTTGCCCGAACAACTCGGTCAGCGCGGCCAGATTGGCGTCCTGCCGGCCGACATGGAACACGGCCGATCCGGCAGTGCCGTAGAGCGGCTTGACCACGACCTCGCCATGCTCGGCATGGAAGGCGCGCGCCTCTTCCAACCGCCGCGTGATCAGCGTCGGCGGCATATATTCGGCATAATCCAGCACGAACAGTTTCTCGGGCGCATTGCGCACCGCCGCCGGATCGTTAACCACCAAAGTCTGGTGCTGGATCCGCTCCAGCAAGTGAGTGGCGGTGATATAGGCCAGGTCGAACGGCGGGTCCTGCCGCATCAGGATGACGTCGATATCGTCGCCCAGGTCGATCGTGCGCACCTCTTCGGCGTGAAAATGATCGCCCACCACGCGCTGCACCTTCACCGCGCGGGCAGGGGCGGTCAGCCGCCCGTCGCGATAGGACAGGTCGCCTGCCGCATAATGGAACAATCTATGCCCGCGCGCCTGCGCGCTCAGCATGAGCGCGAAGGTCGAATCCCCGGCAATATTGATCTTCTCCAGCGGGTCCATCTGGACCGCGACGCGCAGGCTCATGGCCGTATCATCCTCTCAGGCTTCAACCAGTTCAACATGTCCATCCGTTCGCCCCGAGCAAAGTCGAGGGGCAAAGCCGAGCGGAGCCGAGGCTTCTCGCTACGCTCGAAGACCGGTCTCGACTACGCTCGACCCGAACGGTTGACGAAAAATATGGGTGTTCACCCGATCCAGGCATTCTCGATGTGCCGTAAAGCGCGCCCCGGGGCGATCAAGATGACGTCGATGCGCATATCGTCGCCCGCTTCCAGATAGCGATGTGCCAGCGATTCCGCCGCTGCCGCCACCCTGGCGAGCCGGTATTGATCGATCGCGAAGTCCAATTCCGCACCCGTCTTGCGCCGTTTGACCTCGACGAAAGCGACCAGATTGCCCCTTTTGGCGACCAAATCCACCTCTCCAGCGGGCGTTCGTACCCGTCTTGCAAGGATCCGCCAGCCCTTCAGACGCAACCACCAGGCCGCCGCCGTTTCACCCACGCGGCCGGCGCGCTCAGCCTGGCGGCGGTCTCTCACGCCTTCATCGCCAGCGCGCGCGCATACAGATCGCGCTTGTTCAGGCCCGTCGCCTTGGCCACTTCATGCGCCGCCTTCGCTGCCGGTAACCGGGTCAGTGCCTCCGTCAACAGCGCATCCGCATCTTCGCCCGACGGCATTTCGGCCTCTCCGGGTGGTCCGACGACGATGACGATCTCGCCTTTGGGGGGCGCATTGGCATAGCGTTCGGCCAGTGCAGAGAGCGTATCGGTGACGCATTCCTCGAATTTCTTGCTGATTTCGCGCGCCACGGCGGCTTCGCGCTCACCCAGAACCTCCCTCAAAGCCATCAAAGTCGCGCTCAGGCGGGGACCGGATTCATACAGGATCAAAGTTGCCCGCACCTTCGCGACCTCCTCAATCGCCTCGGTGCGCGCCTTCGCTTTGGATGGCAGGAAGCCCAGGAAGAAGAAGCGATCGGTCGGCAAACCCGCCAGGGTCAATGCCGCAATCGCCGCGCAGGGGCCGGGGATCGTGACCACCGCATGCCCCGCCGCGCGCGCATCGCGCACCAGCTTGAACCCGGGATCGGAGATGAGCGGCGTGCCCGCATCCGACACCAAAGCGATCGCCTCGTGCCCCAGTCGCGCGATCAATCCCGGGCGGACGCGATCGGCATTATGGTCGTGATAGGGAACCATTTGCCGCTTCACACCGATATGACCGAGCAGCTTGGCGGTAACCCGACTGTCCTCGACCGCAATGGCGTCGGCATTCGACAATATCGCGGCGGCACGTGGGGAAAGATCGGACAAGTTGCCGATCGGGGTTGCGACGATGTAGAGGCCGGGCGAAAGCGGCCCGTCTTCGGGTGGAGAGGGATTCATGGGAGTGAGCATGGCAGACGGCGCCCCCCGGCGGCAATTGGGCATGTTCGCCCCCCGAAAATTGGGCGCGATCTGCCTCGCTCTCCTGCTCGGCGCCTGTTCGACGGTGGCCCCCCGTGGCCCCACGCCGGTGAGCAAGCCGCCCAAAACGGTCGAGAAACCGACGCCGCAGACCGGCTTGCCCGAGGATAAGGAGCGCCACCGCGTCGCCCTGCTGGTGCCGTTGAGCGGCCCCAATGCGGCCGTCGGCCAGTCGATTGCCAATGCGGCAGCACTGGCTTTGGCGGATACGGGCGGCAAGACGCTGCGCATCACCAACTACGATACCGGTGCGGGTGCGGACGCCGCGGCGCGCAAGGCGCTTGCCGAGGGCAATGAACTGTTTCTCGGCCCCTTGCTGAGCGACGATGTTCGCGCCGTTTCGACCTCGGCCGGCGCGGCCGGTGTCCCTGTCATCGCCTTCTCGAACGATCCCGCGGCGGCCAGCGAGGACGTCTGGCTGCTCGGTTTTTCGCCCGCCCAGTCGATCGATCGGGTCGTGCGCTATGCCAAATCGCGCGGCCTGACCCGCTTTGCCGGCCTCATTCCCCCCGGCCTGTACGGGCGCAATGCGTCCAACATGCTGCTGCGCGCGGCCGATGCGGCGGGCGGCACGGTGGTGTCGATGCAGAACTATCAGCGCACGCCGGCCTCGATCGCGGCGGCGATCGCCAAGCTGCCAAAGGACAAATATGATGCAGTGCTGATCGCCGATAGCGGCCGCATCGCCATCGCTTCGGCACCGCTGATCCGCAAGAATAGCGGGGCGGCGGTGCGCATTCTCGGCACCGAATTGTGGAATGCGGAGCCCAGCCTCAACAACTCGCCGGTCCTCGCGGGCGCCTGGTTCGCCAGCGTCGACGACAGCATGTTCACGCAATTCACCACCCGTTATCGGGCCCGATACGGCCGGACGCCCTATCGGCTGGCGAGCCTGGGCTATGACGCGGTGCTGCTGACCGTCCGCATCTCAAAGGATTGGAAGGTCGGCCGCCGCTTCCCGATCAATGCCTTGTCCGACGAAGGCGGTTTTGCGGGTGTCGACGGCGCCTTCCGTTTCGCCAAGTCGCACATCGCCGAGCGGGCTTTGGCGGTCCATCAGCTCGGCGCAGGCGGTGGATCGATCGTCTCGCCGGCACCCACCGGCTTCTAAACCGCGATCTCCGCCAGGATCGTATTGAGAACAAGCATCCCCTGCGGGGTGACGCGTAGCCGCTCCGCCGTCTGTTCGATCAGCCCCAGGTTGGCCAGGCGCGCCACAGCGGCCGCGTCCACCGCTGGGCGGATACGATCAAGGGGGATGCCTTCCTCCAGCCGAAGCCCCATGACCAGGGTCTCGCGCGCGCGATCGGTGTCGGACAGCGCGTCTTCCAGGTCCATGCCATGGCCCCGTGCGTCGATCCGGGTGAGCCAGTTTTCGGGCTTTTTGGCGCGGGTAGTGGCCACGCCGACGCGGCGGCCATGGGCGCCGGGGCCGATGCCCAGATAATCGCCATAGCGCCAATAGGTCAGGTTGTGGCGGCTCTCTTCGCCAGGACGCGCATGGTTGGAGATCTCATAGGCGGGCAGGCCGGCCGCGGTGGTTAAAGCACGGGTCAGTTCGAACAGGTCGGCCCCCAGATCGGGATCCTGCGGCGCCAGTTCGCCCCGCGCCGCCATCGCGGCAAAGCGCGTGCCCGGCTCGATCGTCAGCTGATAGAGCGAGAGGTGGCCGGTGCCGAGGCCGATCGCGCGATCGAGCGTCTTCGCCCAATCATCCACGGCCTGGCCGGGCAGGGCGTAAATCAGATCGAAGCTGACCCGATCGAAGTTCCGTTGCGCCGTCTCGAGAGCCGCCAGGCCTTCAGCCACATCGTGCGCGCGGCCCAGGAACTGCAAGGCCGCGTCATCCAGCGCCTGCAGGCCCAGGCTGACGCGATTGACGCCTGCCGCGGCAAGACCGGCGAAGCGCGACGCCTCTACCGAAGACGGATTCGCCTCCAGCGTGATCTCGATTCCCGGTGCGAACCCCCAATGCCGCTCCGCCGCCTCGATCAACGCCGCCACCGTTGCCGGCGGCATCAGCGAAGGCGTGCCGCCGCCGAAGAAGATCGATGTCAGCGGCCGTTTGGGCCCGACATCGACTTCGTGGGCCAGATCGGCCAGGAGGGCGCTGCGCCAGCGATCCTGGTCAACGCTCTCGCGAACGTGGCTGTTGAAATCGCAATAAGGGCATTTGGAAACACAGAAAGGCCAGTGGATGTAGAGGGCGAGCGCCTCGTTCACAGCACCGCCGCGACCAGTTTCCGGAAGGCATCGGCGCGGTGGCTGATCGCATGCTTCTGCTCCGGATCGAGCTCGGCATAGGTGCGGGTTTCGCCATAGGGCACGAACACCGGGTCGTAGCCGAAGCCGACCTTGCCGCGCGGCGGCCAGGTCAACGTGCCCTCCGCCCGGCCTTCGAAGCTTTCGACATGCCCATCGGGCCAGCAAAGCGACAGCACGCAGACGAAATGCGCATCGCGTCCCGCTTCGGGACCCTTGGCCGCAAGCGCGTCCTCGACCTTGCGCATGGCGAGGTTCCAGTCGCGCCCATTGGGCGTCTCCGCCCAGTCGGCGGTGTAGACGCCGGGATCGCCGTTCAGGGCATCGACGCACAGGCCGCTATCGTCGGCCAGGGCAACCATGCCCGACAGATCGGCCGAGAAGCGGGCCTTGAGCTCGGCATTGGCCGCGAAGCTCGTGCCCGTTTCGACAGGCTCCGGTATGTCGAGCGACGCCGCCGAAACGGGCTTGATCCCGTAGGGCGCGAGCAAGGCCGTGATCTCGCGCACCTTGCCTTCGTTGTGGCTGGCGATGACGAGCGTGCCGGGTTCCAGCTTGCGATGCGGCACCGCCGGCGGTTCGTCGTCGATCAGTTCGATGGTCACCGTCCGGTCGCCTTCAACTGTGCTGCGAAGATCTCTGTACACCCAATGCGGGCGAGCCGCAGCAGTCGCAGCAAAGCTTCCTCGTCATAGGTCGCGCCCTCCGCCGTCGCCTGCGCTTCGGCAATGTTGCCGTCGGAGAGCAGAACGAAATTGGCGTCCGCATGCGCGTTGCTATCCTCGATATAATCGAGGTCGAGCACCGGCGTGCCTTCGTAGATGCCGCATGAAACCGCCGCGACCTGCGACTTGATCGGATCGACCGTGATCAGGCCCTGCTTCATCAGGCCATCGACCGCGAGCCGCAGCGCCACCCAGGCGCCCGAGATCGACGCGGTCCGCGTGCCGCCATCAGCCTGAATGACGTCGCAATCCAGCGTGATCTGGCGCTCGCCGAGCGCGGTCAGGTCGCAGATCGAACGGAGCGAACGGCCGATCAGGCGCTGGATTTCCTGGGTCCGGCCGGATTGCTTGCCCTTCGCTGCCTCCCGGTTGCCACGGGTATGCGTGGCGCGCGGCAGCATGCCATATTCCGCCGTGACCCAGCCCTGACCCTTGCCGCGCAGGAAGGGCGGAAGCCGTTCTTCTACCGAAGCGGTGACCAGCACCTTGGTCTCGCCGAACGCGATGAGTACGGATCCTTCGGCATGCTTGGTATAGCCAGGGGTGATGGTGATGGGGCGCATCTGATCAGGAGCGCGGCCGCTTGGGCGCATCGGGGGATTGTCCTTATGGTTAGGCGGACGCATGTAACCGCAGTGACTGCGTGTCGCCAGTCTGAAGGACATGCCATGAAGATAACCGCACTGATTGTCGGCGTGATTGCGCTGCTGATGGGGATCTTGTGGATCGGGCAGGGGACCGGCGTGATCCGGTGGCCGGCCTCCAGCTTCATGATCGACATGCGCCCATGGGCGCTTCGCGGAGCGCTATTGGCCGTGGTGGGCCTGGGTCTCATTCTGTGGGCGCGTCGAAAATGACCGTTCCCATCACCGAGATGTCGTCACGCGCCCGTGACGTGTTCCGCATGGTCGTGGAATCCTACCTGCAAAGTGGGCTTCCGGTCGGATCGCGCACGATTTCCCGTTTCGGCGGCCTCAACCTTTCTCCCGCATCGATCCGCAACGTGATGCAGGATCTTGAGGAGATGGGGCTGCTGGCAGCACCTCATACGTCCGCCGGGCGGATGCCGACCGAGGGCGGATTGCGGTTGTTCGTCGATGCGATGATGCAGGCAACCGAGCCGTCCGATGTCGAGCGGGCGGCGATCGAGGCACAGGCGCGCGGACCGCTGGAGGAAGCCCTGGCGGCGACCAGCTCCGTTCTGTCCGGGCTATCGGCCTGCGCCGGACTGGTGATGGTGCCGCGCGGCGAGCCGATGCTGCGCCAGTTTTCGTTCCTGCCGCTCGGCCATGACCAGGCTGTCGCAGTGCTGGTGGGAACCGACGGAACGGTGGAAAATCGTATCGTCGATATCCCGCCTGGCGTGAGCCCATCCGCGCTGGTGGAGGCTGCCAATTATATCAGCGGCCGGTTGACGGGGCTGACGCTGGGCGAAGCCCAGTCGCGGCTGAATGACGAAATCGCGAAAGGGAAATCCGCGCTCGATGCGACCGCGCAGCGCTTGGTCGCGCGCGGCCTGGCGGTCTGGTCGGAGGATGGATCGCGCCGCCCCGTCATGATCGTACGCGGCGCGGCCAACCTGATCGATCCGGCGGCCGATGCCGACCTGGATCGGGTGCGCCAGCTGTTGGACGAGATCGAAGGCAAGGAAGAGATTGCGCGCCTGCTGGATCGTGCGCGCGGTGCCCGCGCCATGAAGATCTTTATCGGATCGGAAAACAAGCTGTTCGCGTTGTCAGGATCGTCGGTGATCGCTGCACCTTATCATGCCGCCGATGGACGCGTGGTGGGGGTGGTGGGGGTTATCGGCCCAACCCGGTTGAACTATGCGCGTGTGGTTCCCATGGTGGACTTTACCGCCCAAACATTGACGAGATTGATGGCATGATCGACGAAACGACCACCCCAGAAGCCGAAGACCTGCGCGACGAGACCGCTGCAGACGCCCCCGAGGTGGCCGAACATGACGCAGCAACGCGTCTTCAGGCTGAGATCGAGGATCTGAAGAAGCAGATCCTCTACGCGCAGGCGGAAACGCAGAATGTTCGCCGTCGCATGGAAAAGGATGCACAGGACGCGCGTGCCTATGCGGCGACCAGCTTCGCCCGCGATATCCTGTCCGTTTCCGACAATTTGACGCGTGCGTTGGCCGCCATCCCGCCAGCCATGCGTGAGGACGAGGCGATCAAGCCGCTGGTCACGGGTCTGGAGATGACTGGCAAGGAACTGGAGAATGTCTTCCAGCGCAACGGCATCACCAAGATCGAAAGCGTCGGCGCGAAGCTGGATCCGAACCGCCATCAGGCGATGATCGAGCTGCCCAGCGATCAGGAGCCCGGCACGATCGTGCAGGAGATGCAGGCCGGTTATATGATCAAGGATCGGCTGCTGCGCCCGGCCCTCGTCGGGGTTGCCAAGGCGGCTGAATAAAAAGCGGGCTAAATTCCAATTGTCATTGCGAGCGCAGCAATCCAGTCCCGTATTGTCCGTGTGGACAGGCCTGGATTGCTTCGTCGCTACGCTTCTCGCAATGACGGGGCGGCGGCTAGACCCGCGTCGCGCAAAAGTGCTTCTAGCACCGGCCGGGGCCGACCGTTATGCCGCGCCGTAAACGCATGCTCCACGATCATCGCCTGTTGTTCGATCCCATAGGCTTGCAGCGGCCGGCCGGGCTGGATCGTATAGGCATATCGGCACAAAGGGTGCCGCCTGAGGATGAGGTAGAGGCCGCGCTGATGCTGCCAGACGTGGGTGAGTTCGTGGATCAGCAAGGCCTGCAGACGGGGATGCGCCGTCGAAAAGTCTTCGCGCCACAAGCCGTCATCGGGATGGAACCAGATATGACCGTCCGGCGCCATGACATAGTTGCGCGGCTGGAACGGCCACCATTTGCTGCGATGCAGCCGAATCCTGTCCCAGATGATGGCCTGGCCGAATATCGAGCCGCCCATCGCGCGTTCGCCGGCGGTGAGCGGGCGGCCGGGATCGCGGCGCAGCCAGCTCAATAAGGTGCATCCTCGCCGGCGCTGACGGTCTTCGCCTCCGCCTCGGCGGTCGTGCCGTCGGCGAAGCCGAAGCGCAGCGGCACCGCGGTGCCGGCTTTTACCACGGGATCGAGCCCGATCAGCATCGCATGGTTGCCGCCGGGCTTGAAGGCCACGGTCGCGCCAGCGGGTATGTCGACATGGCTGAGCGCGGCCATTGTCGCCATGCCGCCCATTCCCGCCATGCTCTGATGCATCTCCGTCTTGGCGGCGAGCGCGCTTCCCATCCGCACCAGACGTTCTGTCCGGCGCCCGCCATGGAGCGTGAAGTAAGCGGCGGCCGGTTGGCCGGCGACGGCCGGCAGACGCACCCAGGCATGGGTGACCTGGGGTTCGGATGCCCGGTTATGGCAGCCGGCCAGAAGCAGCAGGGGAGCGAGCAGGGCGATGCGTCCGATCATCCTGCTTCTGTAGGCGGTAATCATGCCCAGCGAAACTGCACCGATGCGACGCCTTGCGGTGGCCTTTCCCCTCCCTATATCGCCTGCTGGAAGCCGTCGCCGGAACGGTTACGCCCGCCTGTTGAGGGGGCGTGCCGGCGGACGGAACAGGGTATTCGACAAGAGGATTACAATGGCCAAAGTTATCGGGATCGACCTGGGAACGACCAACAGCTGCGTTGCCGTCATGGAAGGCGGCAAGCCTAAGGTCATCGAGAATGCCGAGGGTGCGCGCACCACGCCCTCGATCGTCGCCTTCGCCAAGGATGGGGAGCGACTGATCGGTCAGCCGGCCAAGCGCCAGGCGGTGACCAACCCCGACAATACGATCTTCGCGGTGAAGCGCCTGATCGGCCGCCGCTTCGACGATCCGGTGACCAAGAAGGACACCGAGCTGGTTCCGTATCACATCGTGAAGGGCGCCAATGGCGACGCATGGGTGAAGGCGGGCAGCGACGATTACTCCCCCAGCCAGATTTCCGCCTTCATCCTGCAGAAGATGAAGGAAACCGCCGAGAGCTATCTGGGCGAGACGGTGACCCAGGCGGTCATCACGGTTCCGGCCTACTTCAACGACGCGCAGCGCCAGGCGACCAAGGACGCCGGCAAGATTGCGGGCCTTGAAGTGCTGCGCATCATCAACGAGCCGACGGCGGCGGCGCTCGCCTACGGGCTCGAGAAGGACAATAACAAGACGATCGCGGTCTACGATCTGGGCGGCGGCACGTTCGACGTGTCGATCCTGGAAATCGGCGACGGCGTGTTCGAGGTGAAGTCGACCAACGGCGATACCTTCCTCGGCGGCGAGGATTTCGACGCCAAGGTCGTCCAGTATCTCGCCGACGAGTTCAAGAAGGCCGAAGGCATCGATCTCACCAAGGATCGGCTCGCGCTGCAGCGCCTGAAGGAAGCGGCCGAAAAGGCGAAGATCGAACTGTCGTCGACGCAGACGACCGAGGTCAACCTGCCCTTCATCACGGCCGACGCGACCGGCCCGAAGCATCTCGTCAAGACGATCACCCGCGCCGATCTGGAGCGTCTGGTCGACGACCTGATCAAGCGCACGATCGAGCCGATGCGCAAGGCGCTGGCCGATGCCGGCGTGAAGGCGGACGCGATCGACGAGGTCGTCCTTGTCGGCGGCATGACCCGCATGCCCAAGGTGCGCGAGGCGGTGAAGGCCTTCTTCGGCAAGGAGCCGCACACCGGCGTCAACCCCGACGAGGTCGTGGCGATCGGCGCTGCCATCCAGGCGGGCGTGCTCCAGGGCGACGTCAAGGACGTGCTGCTGCTCGACGTCACCCCGCTGTCGCTCGGCATCGAGACGATGGGCGGCGTGGTGTCGAAGATCATCCACCGCAACTCGACCATCCCCGCCAGCGCCACCGAGATGTTCACCACCTCGGTGGATGGCC
>NZ_JBMDXN010000033.1:0-29421 GCF_048595155.1 Sphingomonas sp. | reverse complement strand
CCGCCGAGGAAGACGAGACGATCGCTTTCTCCTGGATCGTGTGGCCGTCGAAGGATGCACGCAACGCCGGCATGGCCAAGGTGATGGAGGACCCGCGGATGCAATCCTTGGGCGAAATGCCGTTCGACATGCGCCGGATGATCGTCGGCGGATTCGATGTCGTGCTCGACACCCAGGCACGCTGAAGGGGGAAGAGGATGACCGACAATTTCGTCTGGTATGAGTTGTGCTGCACCGATCTTGAGGCGGCCGAGGATTTCTACGGCGCGGTGATCGGCTGGACCAGCGCGCCATTCGAAGGCGCCGGCGCCGCCGGATACCGGATCTTCAGGATGGGCGACGCGGAGGTGGCGGGGCTGATGCCTTTGCCGGAGGGGATGAGCACCCCCTTCTGGCTCGGCTATATCGGGGTGGCCGATGCGGACGCGGCGACGGCACAGGCGGCGGCGTCGGGCGCCACGATCCAGCGGCTGGTGGACGTGCCGGAGGTCGGCAAGATCGGGTTGATCAGCGATCCTCAGGGCGTCGGCTATGCCGTTATCCAGGCGTATAGCGATCGCACGAGCGAGGCGTTCGATCAGCAACGCTTCGGGCACGGCAATTGGAACGAGCTTTCGAGCCCGGATGCCGACGGCGCGCTCGCTTATTATTCCGCGCTGCACGGGTGGACGCGGGGCCAGACGATGCCGATGGGCCCTATGGGCGATTATCAACTTGTTCAGGCCGACGGCGCCGACATTGGCGCGATCATGCCGGCACCTGCAGGCGCCGCGCCGTCCTGGCTCTATTATTTCGGCGTGACGGATATCGATGCGGCGGTGGAGCGGATCACCGAAAAAGGCGGCACCGTGTTGCATGGGCCGTCGCAGGTGCCGGGCGGCGTGTGGATCGTCCAATTCGCCGATCCGCAAGGTGCACGCGCGGCGGTGGTTGGCCCCAAGGCATAGGAGCAGACGATGACACGGATCAAACCCTGCCTCTGGTATGACGGCGATGCGGAAGCCGCCGCCACCTTTTACGCCGGCCTCTTTCCCGACTCCTCCGTCGATGCCGTTCACCGCGCACCTAGCGACTATCCGGCCGGCAAGGCCGGCGATGTGCTGACCGTCGATTTCACCATATTGGGCATGGCATTCCTGGGCTTGAACGGCGGCCCGGCATTCAAGTTCGACGAGGCGGTCTCCTTCCAGGTCCATACCCAGGATCAGGAAGAAACGGATCGCTACTGGAACGCGATCATCGATAATGGGGGCACGGCCAGCGCGTGCGGCTGGTGCAAGGACCGGTGGGGCCTAAGCTGGCAGATCACGCCCAGAGTGCTCGGCGAGATGATCGCCAGCGAAGACAGGGCCGCTGCGAAGCGGGCGATGGAAGCCATGATGGGCATGGTCAAGATCGACATCGCCGCGCTCGAACGCGCATTCGCGGGGGGGCAATAATGGCCGAGGCGCATGAAATTTCGATCGAGCGCACGCTCGACGCGCCGGTTGATGCCGTGTGGCGCGCCTGGACCGAGCATCTGGAGGAATGGTGGGCACCCAAGCCCTGGACGACGCGGATCGTCGAACAGGATCTGCGCGCGGGCGGAAAATCCGTGCTCGACATGCGCGGCCCGGATGGCGAGGGCGGCCCGATGGAAGGGATCTTCCTGGAGGTGACGCCGCAACGGCGGATTGTCTTCACGAACATCCTTGATGGTGATTGGAATCCGAAAAGCCCGCAGCCCGTAGCGATTGTGGGATTTTTCGATCTGACCGATCTCGGCAACGGGCGAACGGGCTATCGCGCCGGCGCGCGACACTGGGATGCGGACGCGCTGGAGTGCCATCGCGCCATGGGCTTCGAGCAAGGCTGGGGCATCGTCGCCGATCAGCTGGAAGCCGTTGCCAGACGGCTGGCGTCGGCCGATGCGTAGGTTGACCGGTGGCGTCTTCCAGTCGCTCGATGGCGTGATGCAGGCGCCGGGCGGACCGAGCGAGGATTGGACCCAGGGCTTCGTGCTCGGCGGATGGTCGACCAGCTTCTGGGATCCTACGATGGGCGAGGCGATGGACGGCCTGTTCGCGGCGCCGTTCGACCTGCTGCTCGGCCGCAAAACCTATGAGATATTTGCCGCGCATTGGCCCTATGTCGGCCCCGACGACCCGATCGGCACCGTGTTCGGCAAGGCCCAGAAATATGTGCTCACCCGCGGTCACGAGCCGCTGGAATGGATGAACAGCCATCCGCTCGGGTCGATCGCCGAGGTCGCCACATTGAAAGCGAGTGAGGGTCCGGACCTTCTGATCCAGGGCAGCACCACCCTCTATCCGGCCTTGCTGTCTGCCGGGCTGATCGACCGGCTGTTCGTGATGACCTTCCCGGTGGTGCTGGGCGGCGGCAAGCGCCTGTTCGGCGATGGCACGCCGCCGGGCGCGTGGACGTTGGTAGAGCAACGCCTGTCGACCACCGGCGTCATCACGGCCGTTTACGAACCCGCCGGCGCGATTCCCATCGGTACGTTCCAACTCGCGACGCCTAGTGCGGCCGAGGAGCGCCGGCAGCAACGCATGGCACGCGAAGGCTAGCGTCAGGCGAAGGCGGCCGCGCCCTTCAGCAGCTTGTAGGAATCGATCACGTCCTGCAGCGCCTTCTCGTGGCTGCGATCGCCGCCATTCCGATCGGGATGATAGCGGCGCACCAGCTCGCTATAGCGTTCGCGAAGGCCGCGCCGGTCGACATCCGGCTCGAGCCCCAGCACGCGCAGTGCCCGTCGCTCGGGATCGCTCAGCGGCTTGCCGTCCTTGCGTGCCGCATGCCGCCCCGTGCCGTAGCGCGCCTGGATCGCGTCGAGCGGATCGAGGAAGTCCGCCCAGCGCGGCGTGCCGCCAGCACCGGCATTGAAGGCGCGCGTTTCCCGCTCCCAGCCGGCATAAGGGCGCTGCTGCGCGCTGATCTCTTCGGCGCTCATGCCGTTGAAGAAATTGTAGCGGGCATTGAATTCGCGGACATGATCCAGGCAAAGGAAACGCCATGCGCCAGGGCCGTCGAAGCCGGAGCGCGGCCCGTCTTCCGGGGGCGCGCGAAATTCGCCGGCCTCGTTGCAGCCGGGTTGGCTACACCGGCGCTCGCCGGGCACGCGCCCGTGAAATCGTGGTTGTCTTTGCCCGGCCTCTGCCACGCATGATTCTCCCTTAAACACCGCTATATAGGAAGCATGATGCAAACTCCCACCGGCCCCATCGCCACCCAGATCGAACAGCGGCTTCAGGCTGCCTTGGCCCCCCAACGGCTGGCCGTGATCGACGACAGCAACAAGCATCGTGGCCATGCAGGCCACGATCCGCGCGGCGAAAGCCACTTCACGGTCGAAATCGTGGCAGACGCGTTTAGCGGGAAAAATCGGGTGCAGCGGCACCGGCTGGTCAATGAGGCGCTGTCGGATCTGCTGCGCGATCGCGTCCATGCGCTGGCGATCGTGGCGCGGGCACCCGAGGACGCCTGACGGGTAAGATTAAGGGAAAAGCCCGGCTAATGTGCAACGAGTTCGCCCGCCGTATTTCGCTCGATCAGCTTCGCAGCGGGTGGGGAGCCACGGGCATGAGCCTGCTCTTTCCGGCGGGCCTGCCCAACATGCCCGCCCTGGAGAGTATCCGGATCACGGATACTGCCATCATCCTTCGGGCCACGACGACGGGCGAGGCCGAGGTTGTGACGCGCCGCTGGAGCTGGCCCGCGGCCAATGGCAAACCCGTCTATAATTTCCGCTCCGACGGGCGGGAGTTCGCCAATGGCACGACGAGCGGCCGCTGCCTGATCCCCGCCGATGGCTTTTATGAGTTCACCGCGAACGCGCCGGCCGGTGAGGGCGCGACCGAGGAGAGGAAGGCAGGCTTTGCGCTGACGGCCCCGGACGCGCCCAAAGGCAAGTCCCGCAAGAAGCCGCCCAAGTCTAAGTGGGAGTTTCGCATGCGCGGGCTGGAATGGTTCGGCATCGCCGGGCTCTGGCGCACCGATCCGACGGTTGGCGAAGCCTGGACGATGCTCACCACGGCTCCAGGCCCCGACATAGCGCCTTATCATGATCGGCAGATCGTCGTGCTGGCGCCGGCGGATTATGCGCGCTGGCTCGACGGATCCGCGCCGGCAACGGAGATATGCCGGCCGCTGCCGGCCCATTCGCTGGACGTTCGTCAGATACGATGATGCAAATCCGCATGTACCGGCATTGACGGCGCGGGACATGAGGGTCAGCATTCTCGCGCGCGCAGGCGCTCCCTGGAGGAGACTGAACATGCCCTCGATGATGCTCCGTTCCGCCACCATGATCGCCATGGCCGTGGTCATGGCGCCTGCCATGGCGGCCACCACCAAGATGGACGTGCTGATGACGGGGGCCGCGGAAGCCCCAGGCCCCGGCGCCCCCCAAGGAATGGGCGACGCATCGCTCGCCTTCGATACGGATAGGGGCCAGGTCTGTTACCGCCTGCGGACGACGGGCATCGATACGCCGACCATGGCACATATCCACAAGGGCGCGGTGGGGGTGGCCGGCGGCGTGGTGGTGCCGCTGACCGCGCCGACCAATGGCAGTTCAGAAGGCTGCGCACCGATCGCGGCCGACGTACTGGCGGCCATCGTCGCGGCACCGGCGGATTATTACGTTAACGTCCACAATGCCGCTTTCCCCAAAGGCGCGATCCGAGGGCAATTGAAGTAGCCATTCCTGTCCGGCCGTTCTGATTCGGTCTTACGCGCGGAAAACAGGATAAGCGCCGTTTAGCGGGGCCCCGTTGGCTGCGCGGTGCGTTGTTGGCTTGCCTTCATCACGGAAAATCAAGGGCATGGCCCAATCCGGCGATGGTGGTGGCGCCCGCTTATGTGCGCGCGCGTCTTCGCTTCAACCCGAATGACCGGCCGAACAGGAGTTCATGCTATGGGTATCTTCGACAGCATCAAACACGCCATCTTTGGCGATCATGGTCTTTCAGGCGGCCACCCTACCTCTTCGCCAGAGGCTGCGGCCAATCCCGCGACCGCCAACCGGGCAGCCATTCCGATGACGAATCCCGCACCACAGGCCGCGCCGGCGGCGCAAGGCAATCCGGCTCCCGCCGCCGCACCGGTCGATATCGAGGCGATCCTGACCCAGCGCGCGGCCGCCGCCGGCCACCCCAGCAATTGGCGCACCTCGATCGTCGATCTGCTACAATTGCTGGGCCTCGATTCCGATCTTCAGGCGCGCAAGGAATTGGCCAGCGAACTGAATATCCACGCCGGGCCGGATGGAAGCGCGGAGCAGAATATCGCGCTGCACAAGGCCGTTATGCAGAGGCTCGCTGCGAACGGTGGGAAGGTCCCCGCGGAGCTTGTTAACTGACGCGCTAGGCCGTCAGGCTATCGCCGCGCCGGTCGATATCCGGCGCGGCGGTCCACAACACGTTGATTGTAAAGACCGTGCAGCCTGCTTCGTCACGCATAGCGACGATCCAGTCCACGCCATCGAAATCGCTGCCGGCATCGATCAGCAATTCGCCGGCAAATCGGACGGCCTCCCGTCGCGCCGCCGCGAAATCGGGCAGCTCCACCCAGGACGTGTCAGGGTCTTCGGCGCCACGATGGGCGGTGATTGAAAATCTCGGCATGGCGCGCCCCCTCGCCTCGTCCCGGCGGCACCTTCCAGAAACCTCCAAAACGGTCAAAGATCATGATCTATGATAAGCCATCGTCGGGCGGGTTGGTTCCCGCCCTGTCATTCTCGGGCGGGTTGGGCTATAGCGTCATTGCTACCAGTCGCAAATCGATGGTCTTTGGCGCTTTGCGGCCCTTCTTCCTTCTTTCCCTGCCTTTGGCGCGCACGAGGCCGCCTGACATTCGGGCTGCCGCAGAAGGAATGCGTTTATGACCACCGGAACCGTCAAATTTTTCAACGCCGACAAGGGCTATGGCTTCATCGCGCCCGAGGATGGCTCGGCTGATGCCTTTGTCCACATCAGCGCCGTGGAGCGTGCCGGCCTGGCGACGCTGCAGCAGAATCAGCGCGTGAGCTACGAGCTGGAAACCGGCCGCAATGGTCGGGTCAGCGCGGTCAACCTGCAGGCGCACGACTAATTGCCTATTCGGGCGGCGGCATCGCCGTCGCCCATCCTGCCTGATACAAGATCAGGCACTATCCCTGAGGAGACGATGGGTATGAACGAAAGCAGCCTTTACCGCGCGCGTGCCGAACAATGCCGCGCCGAAGCGGATGCAGCGACTCTGGAAAATGTGCGCGAGCGGTGTCTGCGCGCTGAATCGGCCTGGCTTGCCATGGCCGAGCGCGGCGAGCGAACCGACGCCATGCGCCTCTCGCGGGAAAAACCTGCCCCGGTCGAATAGAAAACGGGCGGAGCCGCTGGCCCCGCCCGCAACAAAGCTGTCAAAGGCGATCAGTCGGCCGAAGCGACGACGACACGGTGCTTCGGGACCGGATAGGAAACCAGCTGGTTGCCGATCGATCCGTGAACATAGCCGTTCTTGACCCGCAGCATGAACGGATTACCGGTCGTGCGATCCTCGCCCTTGAGGACCTTCACATCGCCAACCTGGTCGACGGTCCCGACAATGCGGTGACCTTCCCAAGTGAAGTCGATCGGCGTTGCGGCGAAAGCGGGAGCTGCGATAGCAGCGGCAGCGAAAGCGGTGAGGACGAATTTGGTCATCTGGCAACTCCGTGTAGGGGTGTGCCTCTCGCTGAACCATGTTTTGTTGTGCGGTGCAGCATTAGTTTGTTGCGCTGCCGAAGCGAGTGAGAAAAGCGCGTTCCCGGATGCATCGAATGCATGCGGACTGCGCATGGCCCGTTCGCAGCGTGGCTCGATGAAACAGATGGGAGGCCGTTCTTGATTGCGATCGTTGCGCCGTTGCTGGCGGCATGTGCGCCGGTGCCGCAGCCGGCTTTGCAGGCACCCCCGCAGGTTGCATTCTCCGCACCTTACAATTCCAACAATCCCTTCGCACTGATCGTGCGCGGGACGTTGCCGGCGGCGAAGGTCTATGAGGATCGGGACGTACTGGCCTTCATGGACAATGCTCCGGCATCACCAGGCCATGTGCTGGTAATCCTCAAACGCTCCCAGGCGCGTAATCTGCTGGAGATACGCAATAGCGAGCTCAAGCGTCTATTCCGCGTCGCGCGCCGCATTGGCGCGGCCGAACTGGCCGGTCTCGGTGCGGATGGTTTCACCATCGAACAGAATAACGGTTATGGGCAAAGCGTGCCGCACTTTCACATCCACGTCATTCCTCGCTACGCCGGCTATAGTCGCTGCCCGGCATCCGGTATTCGGCAACCGTTGAATGTGCTGGAACCGTTCGCCGTCGCATTGCGGGCGGCCCTCGCCGACCGGGCGCGCCGGTGAGTAAGGCATCATCGCCAATCCATGGCTGGATCATTCTCGACAAGCCACTCGGCCTCGGCTCAACCCAGGCGGTGAGCGCGGTCAAGCGCGCGCTCCGCGTCGGCGGCTATGGGAAAGCCAAGGTCGGGCATGGCGGTACGCTCGATCCGCTTGCGAGCGGGGTGCTGCCGGTGGCGATCGGAGAGGCGACCAAATTGTCCGGCCGCATGCTGGATGCGGACAAGGCCTATGATTTCACTATTGCCTTCGGCACAGAGACGGACACGCTCGACAGCGAGGGGGCGGTCGTGGCCGAGAGCAAGACGCGGCCGACAATGGCCGCGTTGAACGCGGCGCTGGCCCGCTTCACCGGACCGATCGCACAGGTGCCGCCAGCCTATTCGGCGCTCAAGGTAGACGGCAAACGTGCCTATGATCTGGCGAGAGCCGGCGAGGAGGTCGTGCTGGCGAGCCGCGATGTCGTGATACACGCGCTTGATATCCGTCACCCCAAACTGGTTTCAGGGTCTACCTCCCGACACGCTCCGGCGCAGGAGGCGCAATGGATGCTGAAACAAGTTCAGCATGACGGTCTATTGGAGGAAATAACCCTCTCCGCGCGCGTCTCCAAAGGACCCTATATCCGCAGCCTCGCGCGTGACATTGCCTATGCGCTCGACACGGTCGGGCACGTCACCGTGCTTCGCCGCACGAAAGCGGGGCCGTTTGCCCTTGAATCGGCGATATCGCTGGACATATTGGATGAAGCCGCTAAGGACGCGCGGCTGCAAGAGCTGCTCTTGCCGCTGACGGCCGGACTGGACGACATCCCGGTCCTCGCTGTCTCCCCCGATCAGGCCCACGCGCTCCGTCAGGGACGCCGGTTGATCGGTATCGCAGCACCACCAGGTCTCAACCTCGCGATGCTCGGCGAACTGCCCGTGGCGCTCGTTGAAGTAGGAGACGATATTTCGGTGGTGCGCGGTTTCAACCTGATGTCGGAGTGAAACGACAATGACGATTACCGCCGAACGCAAAGCCGAGATCATCAAGGACAATGCCCGCAGCGAGGGCGATAGCGGCTCGCCGGAAGTCCAGATCGCGATCCTCACCGAGCGGATCGTCAACCTGACCGAGCATTTCAAGACCCACGCGAAGGACAATCACTCGCGCCGCGGTCTGCTGATGATGGTGAATAACCGCCGCAGCCTGCTTGATTATCTCAAGAAGAAGGATGCCGCCCGCTACACTGCCCTGATCGGCAAGCTCGGCCTCCGCAAGTGATGAAAGGGCCGCCCGCGAGGGCGGCCCTTTTGGCATTCCGGCGCAGGCCGGCATGTCCCTCACCGCCCGACAAAGTCTGACGGTGAAAGCTGTAACACGTTCAGCATGAAGACGTGAAAGAACGGGACCAATCGGCAATTCGGTCGACGTCCAGGGACCAAGGTCCCACACCGCCGCAGGCCGGTAAGCCTGCAAACAGAGGCCCCGGCGCGCATTTGGCCGCCGGTGTGAAGGAAACCCAATGTTCGATATCAAGAAGACGGAAATCGAGTGGGGCGGCAAGACGCTGACCCTCGAAACGGGCCGCGTTGCCCGCCAGGCTGACGGCGCGGTCATCGCGACGCTCGGCGAAACGGTCGTGTTGTGCGCGGTCACCGCCGCCCGCTCGGTCAAGGAAGGGCAGGATTTCTTCCCGCTCACCGTCCACTACCAGGAAAAATATTCGGCTGCGGGTCGTATCCCCGGCGGCTTTTTCAAGCGTGAGCGCGGTGCCACCGAGAAAGAGACGCTGACCTCGCGTCTGATCGATCGCCCGATCCGCCCGCTGTTCCCGGAAGGTTTCTACAACGAGATCAACGTCATCGCCCAGGTGCTGAGCTATGACGGCGAGAACGAGCCCGACATTCTGGCGATGGTCGCCGCGTCCGCCGCGCTCACCATCTCCGGCGTGCCCTTCATGGGCCCGATCGGCGCCGCCCGCGTCGGCTACCAGAATGGCGAATATATCCTGAACCCGACGCTGGATCAGGTGAAGGAAGGCGATCTGGACCTGGTCGTCGCCGCCACCGGCAATGCCGTGATGATGGTCGAGTCCGAAGCCAAGGAGCTTTCGGAAGACGTCATGCTGGGTGCGGTCGTGTTCGCGCACGATGCGTCGAAGAAGGTGATCAACGCCATCATCGACCTGGCCGAGAAGGCTGCCAAGGATCCGTGGGAGCTGGAGCATAGCGACGACAGCGCGCTCAAGAAGCAGGTCCACGACGCGATCGGCGCCGGCATCGCCGCCGCTTACAAGCTGACCAAGAAGGCCGAGCGCGTTGCCGCGATCGCCGAAGCCAAGGCGCCGCTCAAGGACGCCTTCGCCGACGCCGATAGCGCGACCAAGCTCAAGGTCGCGAAGCTCGGCAAGAAGGTCGAGGCCGAGATCGTCCGCGGTCAGATCCTCAATGAAGGCGTCCGCATCGACGGCCGCGACACGAAGACGGTCCGCCCGATCGAGGCGATGGTCCACTTCCTGCCGCGTACGCACGGTTCGGCCCTGTTCACCCGCGGCGAGACGCAGGCGATCTGCTCGACCACGCTCGGGACCAAGGAAGCGGAACAGATGATCGACGGTCTGAACGGCCTGTCGTATGAGCGTTTCCTGCTCCACTACAATTTCCCGCCTTATTCGGTGGGCGAAGTGGGCCGCTTCGGTGCGCCGGGCCGTCGCGAAGTCGGTCACGGCAAGCTCGCCTGGCGCGCGCTGCACCCGGTCCTGCCGAGCATCGAGGAATTCCCCTACACGATCCGCGTTCTGTCCGACATCACCGAGAGCAACGGCTCCTCGTCGATGGCGACGGTGTGCGGCGGCAGCCTTGCCATGATGGACGCGGGCGTTCCGCTGAAGCGTCCGGTCTCCGGCATCGCCATGGGCCTGATCCTCGAAGGCAAGAAGTTCGCGATCCTGTCGGATATTCTCGGTGACGAGGATCATCTCGGCGACATGGACTTCAAGGTGGCCGGGACGTCGGAAGGCATCACCAGCCTGCAGATGGACATCAAGGTCGCCGGTATCACCGAAGAGATCATGAAGGTCGCGCTCGCCCAGGCCAAGGAAGGTCGTGCCCACATTCTGGGCGAGATGGCCAAGGCGCTGGGTGAGACCCGCACCGAATTGTCCGCGCATGCGCCGCGCATCGAAACGATGCAGGTGCCCAAGGACAAGATTCGTGAAGTGATCGGCACGGGCGGCAAGGTGATCCGCGAGATCGTCGCCACCACCGGCGCCAAGGTCGACATCGAGGATGACGGCACCGTCAAGATCTCGTCGTCCGATCCGGCGCAGATCGAGGCCGCGCGCAAGTGGATCGAAGGCATCACGCAGGAAGCGGAAGTCGGCAAGATCTACAACGGCAAGGTCGTCAACATGGTCGACTTCGGCGCGTTCGTGAACTTCATGGGCGGCAAGGACGGCCTCGTTCACATCTCCGAGATCAAGAACGAGCGGGTGGCCAAGGTCTCCGACGTCCTGAGCGAAGGCCAGGAAGTGAAGGTCAAGGTCCTCGAGATCGATCCGCGCGGCAAGGTTCGCCTGTCGATGCGCATCGTCGATCAGGAGACTGGTGCGGAGCTGGAGGACACCCGTCCTCCGCGCGAAGCCGGCGACCGCCCGGAGCGGAGCGATCGTGGTCCGCGCCGTGACGGCGAAGGCCGTGGCCCGCGTCGCGATGGCGAAGGTCGTGGCGATCGCGGCCCGCGCCGTGAGGGTGGCGAGCGTGGCTCACGTCGTGACGGCGAAGGCCGCGGCGACCGCGGTCCGCGTACGCCGCGCACGGAAGGTGGCAATGACGACGGCCCGGCGCCGGAATTCGCGCCGGCCTTCCTGACGCGCACCGACGATTGATCGATCGGTAAAGGTTGAAACGGAAAGGGCGCCCCGCGGGGCGCCCTTTTTGTTGGCTGACGTGCGTAGATGATTTTGCGCGAACGCGCGTGATCCGATCCGGCGCGCCTTACCGTTCTCCGAACAGGTCGCGCTGCGCTTTCTCCAGCTCTTCGGCATAGCGGCGGCGCACGAAGCTTTCGGTCAGCATGCCGAGGATCGTGCGATCCGGCGCGAGCACGACCAGTTCGTCGCTTTCGGCCGCGTCGAAGCAGGCCATGACCTGGCTGATGTCCATATCCGGCTGCAGTGCGGTTTCTGTGGAATGGGCGAAGCGGCCCACGTCCGCCTCGTCGTCGAGCCCTTCCGCGAAAACGGTGGGCGGGCTCACGATGCCCGCATAGGCGCCGTGTTCGTTGGTGAGGGCAACGCGGCTGACCGAGCCCAGCGGAAAACGCCGGCGGAATTCGGCAACCTTCGTGTCCTTGGAGGTGGTCTTGACCTTGCCCCGCATCATCCGACCGGCCGTCAATGTCTTGATCCAGCCGACGTTGCGTGCGCTCTTGATCGTCTCGCCGCGCAGATGCAGGCGCCAAGTCGAGAAGCTGTAGCCGAAAATCTCCCGCACGATCGTCGAAGAGACAAGGCTGGCAGCCAATACCGCCCCGGTCAGGCTGAAATTCCCGGTCGCGCCCAATACGAGCATGGCCATCGTGATGGGCCCGCCCACCACCGCTGTCGCCAATGCGGCCATCCCCACCAGTGCGGCATTGCCGGCATCCAGCACGGGATGGCCGAACAGCAATGCCCCGCACAGGGCATAGATGTGCCCGGCCAGCGTGCCCAAAAAGAGCGACGCGAAGAACAGCCCGCCGCGAAATCCAAAACCCAGCGAGAGGATCGACGCGAGGCATTTGGCCGCCAGGATCATGATCAGGAAATCGAGCGGTGCGGTCTCCAGCAGATCGATGTGGAGCGCGCTATGTCCCGCCGAGAGCACTTGTGGCGAGAGCAGCGCGACCGGAATGAGCAGGCAGCCGCCTACACAGGGCCGCAACCAGCGCGGCAGCCACGCGCGCGAGACAGCTTCGACCGCGGCAACGGCGCGCATCATGCCGACCCCGATGAGCGCGCAGGCAAGGCCGAGGCCGGCATAAACGAGATAGCCGGTGGCATGGATCGCCGGACCGGGGTTCACCGTTACAACATACGGCACGCCACCCAGACGCTGGGCGACCTGCGCACCCGCCAGACTGGCAGCGGCAACCGGCGCGATTGCCGCCGGGGTATAAGCGCCAATCACCACCTCGAACGCATAGAAGGCGCCGACCAACGGCGCGCCGAATGCCGCGGCGATGGCCGCACCGGCACCGGCGCCGACCAGGGTGCGAACGTCGCTGCGGCGCAGGCTCAACCAGCGCCCGGCGCGCGACGCGATCATGCCGCCGGTTTGGGCATAGGCGGCCTCCAGGCCGACCGAGGCGCCAAAGCCGTTCGAGAGGATCGTCTGCGCCGAGATGATCAGGCTGTCCCACACGCCCATGCGGCCACCGTGCAGCGCATTGGCCTCGACCGCGTCTATGAGCGTGCGTTGCCGCGCGCGAACGCCCCAGTTGAACAAGGCCAGCACGAGCCCGCCGATCGGCAGGATTGCCAATTGCCAGAGCGACAATTCGGGCGTCCCGCTCAGCCGCTCGTCGTTGGGAATACCGAACAGACTATGCTGAAGGGCCCAGGCGGCAAGGCCGAGGGCAATGGTCAGCAGCCCGGCCAGCATGCCAATCACGATCGCGGCCAGAATGAAGAAGAATTCGGACGCGCGGACGCGTTGGCGCAGCCAGCGGCCCCAAGCGAAGCCCTTGCGGCTATAGAATTGGACGTGTGTACCGACCGCCATCGCATCTCCTGTGGACGAGCGTGGCGGCCTTTATGCAACCCTTATTGTGACAGAGGGCAGGGCCGTCCGTCCGGGCCGACGGCGACCATGACGAACTCCGCGCTTGCCGCGCGGCGCCGTGCGCCGGTCAGCAACGCCTCCGCCCAGAGCTCAACCTGGACGCGCACGGACGTCCGTCCGGTGGTTGCGACATGCGCGTTCAGTTCGATCATTTCGCCCACCCGGACGGGTGACCGGAAGTCGATCCTTTCGGATGCCGCCATCACCATCACGGATCGGGCATGGCGGGTCGCAGCGATGAAGGCGGCCTTGCCCAGCATGCGCAAGGCGTCGCCGCCGAACAGGGTGCCGTAGTGATTGGCCTGGGGCGGGAACACCATATCGACCATCATGAGACGATGGTGCTCCTGGACCGGCGCCGGGCCGAGCGGGGGAAGCGGCAAGCGCGTCCCCGGCTCCTTTACCGCGACCAGGGTGAACAGCCCGCGGGTGCACAGTCGCCGGTCGCCCGACAACAAGGCCTCCGCGGTCAAGGTTACCTCGACATGGATCGAACTGCGGCCGACGCGCACGACCTGGGCGGCCGCTTCGACCAGCTCCCCCTCATGCGCAGGGGCGGTGAAATCGATTCGCTCGGACGCGGCGGTAACGAAGGTCGCGCGCCCGTGCCGCGATGCGGCCAGGAACGCGATCTTATCCATATGGGCCAGTGCCGTTCCGCCGAACAATGTGCCGTGGTGGTTGGTGTCCCCGGGGAAGATCATGTCGATCAGCCGGATAATGCCGAGATTGTGCGGCGCCTGCGGTGCGTCCATGTCGGCATCCCTCTCGCCCAGCGGTGCGACACTGACGGTCATTGCTCTTCTCCACCCGAGACCAGGCGGAGCGCCGGACGGACGCGACCGGAGCCACGATCGGATCGCTCCGGCCGTGCGCAAGCCAGCGCCTGACCGGGCACCCCGCCGGAGGACGTTATCGCGACGAGGCAGGTCTCCTGGCTCACGGGTCGTCACGGCGGCCTGGCCTTCCCAGGGGTGTGCCCCAGTGACCTTTTTCGACCTCCGCTCGCCGCTTACAGTTGCGGGGGCAGCGCCGGCCTTGATCCCGCGAGATCGCACCGGCTTCCCGTCTTAGCTCCGTACGCAAGGCGTGCGGAGAACCTCGACCCACCAAGCATCGGCCCGCATCCCGATCCCGTCAAGGCCGATATAAAGGATCCGTTACATCGCCGGATGCGATGATCGAGCTTGCTGTCTAGCGTACCATGCCGGGTCGGTTTTCGAGCAGGACGTTGCTCAGGATGGCGGTGTCGAGCTTGTCCGGCAGATGCGCGCAAAAGCCGATACCGACATAAAAAGGCTCATCGAAGGGCAGATGGATTGGCGGTCCCCAAGCATGCATCGGTTCGCCGAGGAGGCTTACATAGAGCTGGAACGCATCCCCCCGTTTCTCCAGTCCTATCCGCTTGGCGTTGGCGACGACGAGGCTGTCGGGGGATTTGCCGCCGGGCAGGTCCCCGCGCGAGCCCACCCGATATTCCATGTCCTTGACGCGCTGTCCCTTGCCGGGCCGGTAGGCGATATGGATCATGCCGTCGCCGTGCAGCGCGACGAGCGCCTGCTTGCTGTCATCCTCCAGGCTTTGCCGGATCATCAGCACGGCCTTGCGATCGAAGAAGCCCTGCCGATCCGGATAGTCGATGTCGGCGGCGAGACTGACGTCGCCACGCATCTGCTTCCACAGGAAGCGGAACTCGTCGCGCGTATACCAGATGTTATAGCCGGCCGAGGTGATACGGTAACGCCGCGTCGCCGGATCGTAGCTGGAGGATCCAGGCACGACCGCGCTGCCGACATCGGTCTGCCCATCGAAGATGCCGATCTTCCCGCGCTCCGTGGTCGGGGGCCGGTGAAAGTCCGCAGGCGGCGGCCCTTGCTTGTGGGTGGGCGAATCAGGATAGGCCCATTCGGGTGCCTTAAGCTGCGCACCTGCCGGGGCCACGGCCGCCAGCGCCACCATCAGCCCGAGCCTCCTGTTCATCGCGATCCACTCCATCCTGTTTTGCAGGCAAGGTGAACCGCGCGCGCAGAATGCGCAACCGATCATATAGGATGTAGGAAGTGGGGAGCTTCTGTTGCTCGGTGCTCCGCTCTCTGGCGAAGAGTCCAGGGGGTTCTGTTGCTCGGCCCCCCTGGCGGCCGCCGGAATCCGATTCTGTTGCCCGGTTCGGCCCGAACCGCGTTCAAGCTTTGTAATCTTAGCCGTTAGGCCTCAATTACGCAGCAATCGCGAGCGCCTCGTTATCGTTGGCACTTGTGGTTTTGATCGGTTTTACGGCTCAATCACGCCGGGCAAAAACATAATGCTCGTACACACGTCGATCCTGGTTCGGCCCCATCAGGACCGGCTCTGACGAGCCGATTTTGGTGGAGCCGCCGGGTACTGCCCCCGGGTCCGCTGCGTCAAACACTAGGCCATTTATCGCCATAGCCGGGCGAACCCGGCACCGGAGATATAGGCATAAAGCCCGCGGGGTTAAAGGGGTTTGCCCCTATTCGCCCTCCAGCGGCAGCGATTTCGCGGCGGGCGTGGGCGGGGCGCTGGGCGTGCTGGCCTTCAGCGCATCGCGGATTTCCCGCAGCAGAACGATTTCCGCCGGATCGCCCGGTGCCGGCGCGGCCGCCTTCTCTCGCTCCAGGGCCGCCATTGCCTTCGCCACGCCCCGCACGATCAGGAAAATGATGAAGGCGACGATCAGGAAATCGACCACCTGCGTCACGAACTGGCCGTAGCCGATCAACGGAACGCCCGCTTTCTTGAGATCGGCATAGGATGTTAGCGACCCCTTATAGTCTGCCGGTATCGCCCCCAGGCGAATGAAGTGGCTGGAAAAGTCCAGGCCTCCCGATATCCGGCCGATGACCGGCATGATGATATCGTCGGTCAAACTACTCACGATCTTGCCGAAGGCCGCGCCTATGATCACCGCGACCGCAAGATCCAGTACGTTGCCGCGGGCAATGAACGCCCTGAACTCTTTCAGCATGACAGCCTCCATAGCGTCGAACCCGGATAAGGCGCTTTCTTGCGGCCGCGATCAAGCCCGATTGCTTACCGTGTGTTGCGGCACTAAAACGCCGCACGTCGATCCCCGACGGAGGTCCGCTATGTTTCGCCCGAACCGTTTTGCCCCCGCTCTGCTTGCACCTGTCGCCGCCTTGGCGTTGGGCGGCTGCGGGCTCAATTCGATCCCGACCGCGGAGGAAGCCGCCAAGGCGCGCTGGGCTGACGTTCAGAATGAATATCAGCGCCGCGCCGATCTGGTGCCGAACCTGGTGGCAACTGTGAAGGGCTATGCCAAGCAGGAAAGCAGCGTGCTCGTCGGCGTAACGGAAGCACGCGCCAAGGCGACGTCGATCCAGGTCGGCGCCGATGATCTGAAGGATCCGTCCAAGCTGCAGCAGTTCGGCGCCGCCCAAGGCCAATTGTCGCAGGCGCTGGGCCGGTTGCTGTCGGTCACGGAGAATTATCCGGATCTCAAGTCCAACACCAATTTCCTCGCGCTGCAATCCCAGCTGGAGGGCACGGAAAACCGGATTACGATCGCGCGGCGCGATTATAATTCGTCGGTCCAGAGCTATAATACGCTGATCCGGACCTTCCCCAACTCGATCGGCGCGAAGGTTTTCTATGGCGCCAAGCCGATGCAGACGTTCCAGGCGACCGCACCCAACGCGCAAGCCGCGCCGACGGTGAATTTCTGAGGTGAATGTGATCACCCAAAGCCCTCTCGCCGCGCGCGAGAGGGTGAGGGGCGCGCTTCAGGGCACCAGCTCGCGCCCGGCGCCCTCCAGGCGCGCTGCTGGTTGGCTTGCGTTATTGGCGCTGCTCACTCTGCTGCTGCCATCTTCGGCCTTTGCCCAGACCTTCCCGCCCTTCAACGGCCTCGTCACGGATGCTGCCAGCGTCCTGCCGGCAGATCGCAAGGCGGCGTTGGAGGCGAAGCTGCGGACGTTGCAGCAGCAGACCAACCATCAGCTGGTGGTCGCGACCATCCCGGACCTGCAGGGGCAGGACATTGCGGATTACGGTTACAAGCTTGGCCGCGCCTGGGGTGTTGGCCTGAAAGGCGCCGATAATGGCGCCATCCTGATCGTTGCGCCCAACGAACGGAAGGTTCGGGTCGAGGTCGGCTACGGGCTTGAACCGATCCTGACCGATGCCCTGTCCAGCGTGATCATCAATCAGACGATCATCCCGAAGTTCAAGGCCGGCGATATGCCGGGCGGCATCGAGGCGGGCGCGGACGCGCTCATAACCCAGCTGCGGCTGCCGGACGATCAGGCCAAAGCCAAGGCCGCAGAGGCCGCCAAGCAGTTCGATGAGACCCATAATGTCGGGGAGGCGGGCCCAGCCAAATTCCCGATCATCATCATCGTCTTCTTCGCAGCCCTCGTTTTCATGCTGTTGTCCATCTTCCGGAAGGCCGGCGGTCGGCGCTACGCACGCAGCAGCGGTAATGCCGGCAGTGATTGGCCGATATGGTTGTGGGCAGCCAGCGAGATCGCCAGTCACAGCCATGACAGCGATTCCTCGTGGGGTGGATCGTCCTGGGGCGGCGGCGGGAGCGACAGCGATAGTGGCGGCGGCTGGGGTGGCGGTGGTTTCACCGGCGGCGGTGGCGGCAGCTTCGGCGGCGGCGGTGCATCGGGGAGCTGGTGATGCGTCTTCAACCTGATGATAGCGCAAAGGTCGCGGCGGCGATCCGCGCCGCCGAGGCGCGTACCGACGGAGAGATCAGCGCGATCGTCTCGAACGCGTCCGATAGTTATGGCGACATCGTGCTGCAATGGTCGGCGCTCGCTGCGCTGTTTCCACTGACAATCGCGGCGGCGTGGCCTCCTTTATTGCTCAAGGCGCTCGCCCCATTGACCGGCTGGGAGGCGCCTTCGGTCCGCATCCAGCTCAGTCTGCTGACGATCGTGTGCGTGCTTATGTTCGTCATCGGCCGCTTCGTCATCGGTCGGCCAGCCGTCCGGATGGCGGTGACGCCGCGCGCGATCAAGGAACGGCGTGTGCGGGCCCGCGCCATCATGCTGTTTCGGGCGGGCACCGAACAGCGCACGCTCAGCAAGACCGGCGTGCTGCTCTACCTCAGCCTGGCGGAGCACCGGGCCGAGATCGTGGCCGACGCCGCGATTCACGCTCGCGCGCCCCAGGAAGCTTGGGGCGAAGCCATGGCGGCGTTGGTCGAGGCCATGCGCGATGGTCGGCCAGGCGATGGCATGGCAGCGGCTGTAGAGCGGATCGGCGCGGTCCTCGCCACGCATTTCCCGTTCAGCGGCACCGATCCCAACGAACTTCCAGACCGGTTAATCCAATTATGAGCAAACCACTCTCGGGCACGCCAGACATCGTCTGGCAGGGCAAATTCATCACCGTCCGCAAATGGGATACGTGGGAATATGTCGGCCGCGCCCGCGGCATCAACGCAGCGGTGATCCTCGCCATCGTCGATGGCGACGTGCTGCTGGTCGAGCAATTTCGCGTGCCGCTGGGCGGCCGCTGTCTGGAATTGCCTGCCGGACTGGTCGGCGACACGGAAGAAGGCGAGGGCATCGAACTCGCCGCCTCGCGCGAGCTGGAGGAAGAAACCGGATATCGCCCGGAGAAGGTGGAGGTCGTCGGGCGCTTCGCCTCCTCCCCCGGCATGGTCTCGGAGACATTCTGCCTGGTCCGCGCGCTCGGCCTCACCAAGGTTGGCGAAGGCGGCGGCGTTCCTGGCGAGAATATCACGGTGCATCGCGTGCCCGTGGCTAACATCGCCGACTTCGTCGCCGCCAAGCGCGCCGAGGGGCTCTTCATCGACGTGAAGATGCTGGTGCTGCTCGGCGCGGGATTGCTGGCCTAGATCAGCGTGCGGACGGATACCGCGGCGGCTCCCCTAAATCGGAACGGCGCGCGCCATTCCCTTAAGGATGGCATGCTTTGCTACTGCCCTTGCCCATGCCTTTTTCCGCCTGGCCGATTGCGCCTGTTCGTCCGGAGCTGATCGTCACGAGGCCGTGACATGCGGGTGGTCGGCGCGAATATGATCCACGATTTGGTTCACCGCCCGAATGTCGGCTGCGCTGCCGGAGGCAAAAACGTCCCAATTGCAATGGGGGTGCGTCTTCAACGAATAGACGCGCAGCTCTCCTATCGCCCGGCGCCAACGCTGACGCGTGCCTCCGACGGATCGAATGAGCTGGGACAAGATGAGGTTGTGGATCTGGGTGGCGTGCATCGCACCGCACTTGTGTGCTTCCGGATAGGGTTCAAGGGCAGGCCCGCGCTCAATCTTTCAACGGGTCAGTCGCGCGATCGTCGCCAAAGCCCCGCTGGCGTTGCGCCGCATCGCGCTGTTCAGCCCGGGCGTCGGCCTGTTCGGGGCTGGTCGGATCCTCCGCGCGGGGCGCGATGCCGCCCTCCGCCTCACCGCCCCCGCGCACGGTGGCGTTCTGAACTTTGTCCGGCGTTGGATCTTCGGTCGTCATCCTTACCTCCAGCCGGCCAACGGTGCGGCGGGTTGAAGGGTTCCGTAGCGGGTCGCGCCCGATCGGGCTAATAAGTCGCGATGCTCCGCCTTACCGATCTCAAGCTGCCCCTCGGGCATGCACCCGAAGCCGTGCGCGATGCCGTGATCGCACGTCTCGGGATATCCGCAGCCGACCTCATCGACCTCACGATCGCGCGCCGCGCCAATGACGCCCGCCGCAAGTCGGCCATCCTAATGGTCTATTCTGTCGACGTGACGGTGCGCGACGAAGCGGCGGTGCTCGCGCGTCTGGCGCAAGACCCCCATGTGCGGCCGACGCCCGACACCCGGTATCGCTTCGTCGCACGGGCGCCAGCCGGTGCCCCCAGGCCGGTGGTGGTGGGCGCGGGGCCGTGCGGCCTGTTCGCCGGGCTGATCCTGGCGCAAATGGGCTTCCGGCCGATCATCCTTGATCGCGGCAAGATCGTCCGCGAGCGCACCAAAGATACCTGGGGTCTGTGGCGGCGCGGCGAGCTCGATCCCGAATCGAATGTTCAGTTCGGCGAGGGCGGGGCTGGGACGTTCTCGGACGGCAAATTGTGGAGCCAGATCAAGGATCCGCGCCACCTTTCGCGCAAGGTGCTGACCGAATTTGTCGCCGCCGGTGCGCCCGAGGAGATATTGACCGAGGCGCATCCCCATATCGGGACCTTCCGCCTGGTATCGATGGTCGAGCATATGCGCGCCACGATCGAGGCATTGGGCGGCGAATATCGCTGGCAGCATCGCGTCGACGATATCCTGGTCGAAACAGATCCGGACGGGTCCCGGCGGCTGACGGGCCTGCGGCTTCAGGACGGAGCAATATTAGAGACAGGCCATGTCGTCCTTGCCGTCGGCCACAGCGCGCGCGACACCTTTGCGATGCTGCATGCGCGCGGCGTGCACATCGAGGCGAAGCCCTTCTCGATCGGCGTGCGGATCGAACATCCCCAGTCCTGGATCGACCGGGCGCGCTTCGGCGAATGCGCGCGCCATCCGGATCTCGGCGCGGCCGCCTACACGCTGTCGCATCACTGCGCCGACCAGCGCACCGTCTATAGCTTTTGCATGTGCCCGGGCGGCCGCGTCGTGGCAGCGACATCGGAGCCGGGCCGCGTCGTGACCAACGGGATGAGCCAATATTCGCGGGCGGAGTTCAACGCCAATTCGGGCCTGGTGGTGGGCATCGATCCGGCGCGCGACTATCCCGGCCACCCCCTGGCCGGTATCGCCCTTCAGCGGGAGCTGGAGGAACGCGCCTTCGTCGCCGGCGGATCGAACTATAAGGCGCCCGGGCAGCGCTTGGGCGATTTCCTTGCGGGACGTCCTTCGACGGCATTGGGTGAGGTCACTCCCTCCTATAAACCGGGAGTTACGCTGACCGATCTCGTCACCTGCTTGCCGGCCTTCGCTGTCAAGGCGATCCGTGAGGCACTGCCGGTCTTCGGCCGTCAGATCGCCAATTACGATCATCCCGATGCAGTGCTTACAGGGGTTGAGACGCGCACCTCCTCACCCGTCCGTATTACGCGCGGGAAGGATTTCCAGAGCCTCAATACGGCGCATCTATTCCCTGCGGGCGAGGGCGCTGGCTATGCCGGCGGCATCCTCTCCGCAGCGATCGATGGGATCAAGGTTGCCGAGGCTGTAGCGCTCAGCATTACAGAGGGGCGGTAAGAACCAAGCGGCCCCACCTCAAGCGAAGTCGGCGGCGGAGAAATTCTGCGACGCGAGGTTTCTGATCTCGAACCCTTCCATTCCCACGGCGGGACCCCAGAAGAACACCAGCGTATCCGTTCCGACCGAGGCGACAGCCACTTGGCTGAAATTCGCAGCTGCATTCGCGGCCGAGTTGATCAGGGCTTCGGCGGCATTCGCGGCTGCTTGCACGGTTGCCAGGGCGCCGAGCTGAAACATGGCGGAAGGTGCGCCCATAGCGAGATGCACGTGGTCGATGCCGTCCTCATAGTCCTGGATCATATCCAGCTTGTACGCATCGTCCCAATTCGTTTGATACTGCCCGTCGCGATCCACGAAAACGAAGACGTCTGAACCGGGGCCGCCATAAAGCTGATCCCATCCCCAGCCGCCCGAGATGCGATCGTCTCCATTATCGCCATAGACAACGTCGCTGCCAAAATTACCGTTGATCACATCATTACCCTGGCCACCCCGCACCAGATCGTTCTGATCGCCGGCGTCAATCGTGTCGTTTCCGAGATTGCCGTTGATCGTGTCGTTGCCCTGACCACCCACGATCAGATCATTATCCGCGCCGCCCCTGATGCGGTCCGAACCGGCGCCGCCGTCAAGCGTATCGTTGCCGGAATTACCCTGCAGATAATCCGAGCCGTCACCGCCGAAAATGCGATCGGCTGCATCACCGGCTAGCTGGCTCGTGCCGCCGCCATAAAGATGGTCGTTGCCGCTTCCGCCCTGGATCGTGTCCGCGCCCGATCCTCCATAGATGAAATTGCTGTTGTCATTGCCGCCCGCCAGGTCGTTACCCGAGCCGAGCAACAGCGTGTCGATCTTGGTGCCGTTGGCGATGGTGAGGTTGTTGGTCAGCCCACCGACGCTGCTGGTAGCGCCATCGCGCAGATAGGCGGACGAATTGCTGCTGTAGCCCGACAGGTCCAGCGTGTTGTCCGCCCCGCTGCTCCACAGCGTGACGACAGGGTGGTTGTTGATTGCGAAGTCGAAATAGCGGCCGACATCGCCTTGAATATTGCTGTGGAAGCCGAAGACATTTCCGCCGCTGAGCGGCGAGTCGACAGGCAGCCCGTAAAGGCGCTGAACTGCAAGGATATCCAGCGGCATGGGTGTCGACGGCACGCCGGCATAGCCTTTGTAATTGCCCCAATTCACCGTCTGCCCCGCTTGGTCAGGCGAGAAGTAGGACATGATCGTCATCGACATGTTGTCGAGCGTCGCGCCCGACCAGCGCGCATCCTCACCATCGTAGGGGCCGGCATGCCCCAGGCCGATGGCGTGGCCGATCTCATGTAGCGCGGTCATGCCGGCATAGCCGCCATAGTTGGTGAACGAGCCGTCAAGCGGGCCGAAGCCCGGCGTGTTCGTATCGATCTTGATGCCGCCATATACCGCGGTGCCGAGCTGCGCGCTGCCAACTTGTGTTTTCGTGCCCGCGAGGTAGCCCTGCGCAGCGTCATCGTTCGTGCGCGTGAAGATGAGCTGCGCCGATCCCGCTGAGGCGGCCGCCACAAACTTGATGTTCGCCTCGGCCTCCCACAGGTGCATCGAGGACAAGAAAACCGCCTGTTCGGACGCAGTCCAATGCGAATTCGGATCGAAGCCGTAGCTGACCGTTCCGCCTGACCCGGCGACTGGGCTGCCCCACTTCCGGACACTCGACATGTTCGAATAGGCACTGGGAGACTGCGTATCCGCATCCCCGTTCCAGGTTTGAAAGGATATGGCTGCGGCGCGCCCATCGGCGTCGACGCCACTCATGAAGGCGACGATATTCTCATACGTTCCGAGCGAACTCATAAAACCGCCCCCCGCTGGTCCTAAAAAGCGTAGCAGGCCATAGATTTATAGCAATTCATGAAGCGTCTCGGCGGGTGGAGCTACTGACGATCGGAAGCGTTTGAACTGGGACTATTCTCGGTGGGCTTTCCTAAGGCCCAGCTAAGGTTGAGGTATCATCCATGGACTATCGCCAGCTTGGCCGCTCTGGCCTCAAAGTTCCTGCGCTCAGCTTCGGCACCGGTACGTTCGGCGGCAGTAACGCCTTCTTCGAAAAATGGGGCCAGACCGATGTGGATGAGGCTAGCCGTCTGATCGACATATGCCTGGATGCGGGTGTGACGCTGTTCGACACGGCCGACATCTATTCGCAGGGGCGTTCCGAAGAGGTGCTCGGCGCCGCGCTGAAGGGCAAGCGCGACCGTGCCATGATTTCCACCAAGGCGAGCTTCCGGAAGGGCGACGGACCCAATGACACCGGTTCGTCGCGCTACCATCTGGTGCGTTCGGTCGAGGGCAGTCTGAAACGGCTCGGTACGGATCATATCGATCTATATTTCATGCATGGCTTCGACGCGCTTACGCCGGTTGAGGAGACGTTGCGCGCGCTGGATGACCTGATCACGGCCGGAAAGATCGGCTATATCGGTGCGTCGAATTTCTCCGGCTGGCACCTCATGAAAAGCCTGGCGGTCTCCGATGCGTACGGCCTGTCCCGCTACATTGCCTATCAGGGCTATTATTCGCTCGTCGGGCGCGATTACGAACATGAACTGATGCCCTTGGGAATCGACCAGGGCGTCGGCCTGATGGTGTGGAGCCCGCTCGGCTGGGGGCGTCTGACCGGAAAGATCCGGCGCGGGCAGACGCCTGGCGAAGGACGGATCGCAAAGGGTGGCGCCGTCGGCGGTCCACAGATCGACGATGAATATCTGTTCGATGTGGTCGACGCGCTCGACAAGGTCGCGGCCGATACCGGCAAGAGCGTCAGCCAGATTGCGCTGGCCTGGCTGCTGACGCGCCCGACCGTCGCCAACATCGTTGTCGGCGCGCGTACGGAGGATCAGCTTCGCCAGAACCTCGGGGCGGTCGGATGGACCCTGGATGCGGAGCATGTCGCGCTGCTGGACGAAGCCAGTCATCGGACCCCTGCTTATCCTTACTGGCACCAGATCGACTATGAGGAGCGCAATCCCAAACCCACCAAATGGTGACCCCCGCCGTGCTTCAGTGCACCGGTGCGTGCACCAGGGTCACCTGATCCGGGCGTCCGGCGTCGAGGCCTAGCGCTTCGCGCCGAACCCACCGGATCATCATCAACACCGCCACGACCGCCAGACCGCTGGCGAGTCCGATCCAGATGCCGACGCCGTTCCAATGCAGGCCGAAACCGAGCCCGACCGCAATGCCCAGGCCGACGATCCAATAGCCGAAGGCGGCGTATAGCATGGGGATCTTGGTGTCGTGCAGGCCGCGCAACATGCCTGCGCCGACCGCCTGTGCGCCGTCGACGATCTGAAACACCGCCGCTACCCCCAGGAAGGCAATCGCCAGCGCCAAAACCGGCTGATTGCCAGGATCGCGCATATCGAGGAACAAGGTGACGATCGGCCGTGGCACTGTCCATAGCATGGTGGCCGTGAACGCCATGAAGGCGACGCCCAGAATGAGGGCCGTCCATCCTGCGCGGCCGATGCCATCCCGGTCCTGCCGACCGAAAGCCAAGCCGACGCGCACGGTTGCGGCCTGCGCGAGACCCAGCGGAACCATGAAGGTGAAGGTGCAGATCTGGATGGCGACGGCGTGCGCCGCCAAGGCATCGGTACTGATCAAGCCCATCAGGAAAACGGCCGCGTTGAATACGGTCACTTCCAACGCCAGCGTGATGGCGATCGGGGCACCAAGGCGCCACACTTCACAATACCGTGGCCAATCCGCCCGCCAGAAATTACCGAACAGGCGATAGCGGCGGAAGCGGGGATGGAGGAGGACGACCGCGGCCATCCCCAGGAACATCGCGGTTTGCGTGAGGGCGCTTCCCAGGCCGGCGCCGACCAGGCCGAGCCGCGGCAATCCCCACGCGCCGAAGATCAATCCGTAATTGATCAGCGCGTTGACGATCACACCGCCCGCGCCGATCAGCAGCGACCAGATCGGCCTTTCCAGCGCCGCCATGAAGGCGCGCAGCACCAGGTAAAGCAGCGCCGGCACGATGCCCCATTCCAGCGCCCTCACGAACGAGGCGGCTTCCCGCGCCAGCCCGGCATCCTGGCCAAGCGCGATGAGCAGCATATCGGCATGCCACAGGATGACGAGCACCGGCGCCGCCACGGTCATCGCCGCCCACATCGTTTGACGAACCGTCCGCCGAATATCGCGCACGCTGTGCGGCATGCCGCCCAATTTGCGGCTGAGCAAAGGCGAGGACGCGGTCACCAGCCCCATCCCGAAAATCAGGAAAGCCACGAACAGATTGGTACCCAGCGCGCCGGCAGCGAGACTGCGCGCGCCGAGCCAGCCCAGCAGAACGACATCCGTCGCCTGGATCAGTGCCTGGGTCATGTTGGTCAGCACGAGCGGTGCGGCCAAGCGCACCGTCGCGCCGGCTTCACGGCGCCAAGGCTGAAGAAGGGAGGAGGCAGCGGCCATAGCGTCGCTTTATGCCGGGTCCGGGCGATGACCAACCTGTGATCTCGGGCTTGGTTCGTCGCGCTAATCCTTCCCCGTCGACGTCTCATCCTCATCCGCGAAGGGTGTCTGCGCCCAGCCGGGACGGCTGACACAGGTCGTAAGTTCTGGATCGGCAGCAGCGCGCATCAATATGCGCCGATGGATCGCGCGTAATGCGCTATAGATAGACGGAGATTCCGTCCGCAGAATGGCGAGATAGCCGCTCTCCTTGGCCTGCTGCAGCACGTCGGTAACCATGAAAACCATGGCTTGGTCGGGCGTCCAGCGTTCCTGCTTCATGCGCGGCACCAGCAGGAAGGCAGGCTCGAAGAAGATCAGCTCCGCTTGTGCCAGTGCGCCGGGATCGAGGCTTTGGGACCGCAGATCAATGATCTCCGCTCGCAAGGCCGCCTTGATCCGGAATCGTTCAAACATCGTGATCTCGCGTTTCTCACATCGGAACTAGTCCGGGTGTCATGGCAAAATCCAGCATTGATCAAGTCAGCTGATGGTAATTGCAGGAATACTCAAACGCGATACAGTCGCGCCGGCATTGAAAGGAACGATCTTATGATACGAACCTCGGCGCTTCCGCTGTTCTTGATCCTCGCGGGTTTGTCCGCCTGCGGTCGGGACGATCCTGATCCGCGAGGTCTGCGGCGCGGAGAGACGTTGCTCTCCATTTCTGCCACCGGAAAAGCCGAGGCGGCGCCGGACCAGGCGATGTTCACCGCGGGTATGTCCAGCATCGGAGCGAATGCGAAAGAGGCTGCCGCGGGTAATGCCCAGGTGATGAACCGCATCACGGCAGCGCTCGCCAAATTGAATATAGCCGAACGCGACATCCAGACGCGGAACATCTCGCTCAGCCGGATCGATTACGGAAAGAATCGCGGCAAGTACGAGGCCAGCAACATGATTGTCGTGCGCGTGCGGGACATCAAGCGGGCAGGCCAGGCGATCGGCGATGTCACCGCTGCTGGCGCCAATATCGTGTCTGGTCCGGACCTCAGTGTCGCCGACCCGGAAAAGGCCAATCTCGGCGCCTATGCGAATGCGTTTCGCGCGGCTCAAGCCAAGGCGCAGGCTTATGCGGCAGCGGCTAACCTAAAGATCGTACGGGTCTTGTCGATCCGCGATGGTGGCGAAGGCGGCGTCATGCCGCAGATGGGCGATGTGGCGGCCAGGGAATTCGCCAGTCCGATGGTACAGCGGGCGGCGGCACCGCCGGTCATGGCCGGAACCAACTCCAATATCGTCACCACCAGCATCGACTTCGTTCTGGCGCCTGCCGACAAGAAATGACCCGGGGGACGTGGCATGCCAAGGTGCTGCGGCACCCGGACGACTGCGGGATTATCGGGCGCGATCGGGGAGGGCGCGGCGCTGTTTCGCCGCTTTCGACAACAAGCACTTGCCTCCCCGCGAAAAAAACCTATTCCGCGGCTTCCGATGCGTTCGGGCGGTTAGCTCAGTTGGTAGAGCATCTCGTTTACACCGAGAGGGTCGGCGGTTCGAGCCCGTCACCGCCCACCATTCCCAGCAATCTCGTAATCTCAGACATGGCGTAGCCGGACATCCCGAAGGATGCCCGGCCGCCAGGGCCGATCAGAAGCGATAGCTTGCGGACACGCCCCATTCGCGTGGGCGGCCATAGCTGGCCTCGGCCAGGCCGAATGCACCGGAGACGTTGCCCGACACCAGATAGAGTGCCTTGGTCAGGTTCGTCCCGAACACCGAGAGCTGAATGGCCTGCCCCGGTAGCGTGTACGTAAGCCGGGCATTGACCAGGCTATAGCCGTCATCGGTGATCAGCGGCGAATTGGCGACGTCGTGATAGATGCGGCTGTACATGGTCACATCGGTACGCAGCGCCATCTTGCCGCCATTGTTGAATTCGTGACTCACCTCGGCACCGCTGCTGACCGTCCATTTGGGCGCCTTCACGAAGTGCGTGGCGAGCGTGATCGGCAGGATCTGGGTCGGGCCCAGGCCAGCACCAACCGCGGTATAGCGCGCATCCAAATAGCCAACGGCGGCGTTGAAGGTGAACCATCGCGCCGGCCGCATCACGGTTTCGAACTCGAAGCCGTCAATCTTGCCCTTCGCGGCGTTGGCCACGAAGTTCGTCGGTGTCTGGTTCACCGTCAGCTGGATGTCTTTGTAGATCGAATGGAAGGCAGCGAAGTTCGTCGTCAGCGCGCCGTCCAGCCACTGCGCCTTCACGCCCGCTTCGTAGGTGTCGAGCGTCTCGGGCGCATATTGGGTAACCTCGCCGGCATTATCGAGCGGACGTCCGTTGAAGCCACCCTGTTTGAACCCGCGTGAGAAGGATCCGTAGAGCAGCAGATCATCGCTCGCCTTGTAATTCAGGCCAAGCCGCGGCGTGAACTTTTTGAACGTCGCCGCCTTGGTCACGTCGACAAAGGTAACATTGTCGCGCTGGCGCGTATTGATCGACGTGAAGATCTTTTTATCGCTGGTGTAGCGACCACCAACCGTCACGCTCAAACGCGGGACGATCTCATAATCGAGCTGCCCGTAAGCGGCGTAGCTGCGATTGTTCGTGTAATTCTGGATGAACACGGCCGGGCTGAACGGCGGCGGCGCGAGCGGCGCCCAAAGCCCGATCGCGAGATCCGCCGTGGCGATGTCCGACGCCTTCTCCTTGAAATAATAGCCGCCGAGGACATAGCTCAGCCGGTCGTCCAGCAGCTTGCCGGTGAGCTGCAATTCCTGACTGAACTGCCATTGCTTGTCGCGATTGGTGGTCTGGCGGAAGACGAACGGCGTATTGTCGCCGTCGCGCGTGAAATAGGCCTTCATGTCGCGATAAGCGGTAATCGACTTCAGCGTCGCGCCGCCCAGGTCATAAGCGACCGTGCCCTGCAGGCCCCAGAGGTCCAAATCGTTGTCATTCGGCCCGCCGGCCCAGGTTTCGTAGGGGCTGTCGGTGATGAAGCTGGGGTTCAATGTCGGCTGGCCGTTGGGTGCGATGATGCCGCGGCTCGGGGCGACGTAGCGGTTGTAATTGGCGAGGAAGGGGATGCCCGTGATGCCCGGCGCGTTTCCAACCGCCAGCAGATCAGACGGTGCGGAGGTTTCCCGCGCCCGCGTATAATCGGCGCCGAGGTCGATCGTCAGTTCCGGAACGGGACGGATGCGCAGCTTGGCGCGCACCATCTGCGCCGAGCGATCCCCTTGGGTGCCGCCGTCGAACAGGCGCTTCACATAGCCGTCGCGATTGAGCGAAGCGGCAGAGACGCGCAGCGCCACCTTGTCGGACACGATCGGCACGTTGATCGCACCTTTGACGTCGATCCGGTCATAGCTGCCCGTCGTTGCCTCGATCCGGCCGCTGGTCGTATTCAGGTCCGGCTGGGCGGTGTTGATCAATACGGCGCCACCGATCGTATTCTTCCCGAACAACGTGCCTTGCGGGCCGCGCAGCACCTGCACGCTGTCGATATCGACAGCGTCCATCACGCCGCCGATGGAACGCGCCGAATAAACGTCGTCGACAGAGACGCCGACGCCTGGATCGGAGACGAGAGCGAAATCGTTCTGGCCACCGCCC
>NZ_JBMDXN010000032.1:0-5330 GCF_048595155.1 Sphingomonas sp. | reverse complement strand
CGCCTACCACCACGACCGTGCGGATCGGCGCGTCGATCGCCGTCATGCCGCCGCCGGCATCGGGCAATAATCGCCCAGGAACGCGACATGGTCGGGCATATCCGCGATCGCCGCGCCGATTTCACCGCGGATCCGCTGCAGGCCGGAAACGAGGCTGTCGATGGAGGGGCCGACTGCGCGCGGATCATAGCTTTCCGGCATTACGCCTTGCCCCAGATAGACCGACACCCAGCTCGCATCCAGGAAAGCGCCTTCGCGATATTTCACCACCCGCCCGCGGCGGCGAAACAACTCGATCTTTTCCGCCAGGCTGTCGGGAATCGCCATTGTCCGCACATAATTCCAAAAGTCGGAATCGTCGCGCTGCGTCGCGTGATAGTGGAGGATCAGGAAGTCGCGCACCCGATCATATTCCATGTTGATCAACCGGTTGAACTCATCCCGATCCAACGGCGAGATTGCGCGCTCCGGAAACAGCTCCACCAGGGCCGTGATAGCCTGCTGCACCAAGTAGAGGCTGGTCGATTCAAGCGGCTCCAGAAAGCCGGACGACAGTCCGATGGAAACCACATTGTTGACCCAGCTACGAATCCGGCGGCCGGCCTTGAAGCGCAGCACCCGCGGATCCGCCATCGGCGCGCCCTCGACCGCCGCCGTCAGCGCATCCGCCGCTGCTGTTTCCGTGATGAAGTCGCTTGCGAAGACATAGCCGTTGCCGGTGCGGTGCTGCAGCGGGATGCGCCAGCGCCAGCCTGACGGCATTGCGATCGCGCTGGTGAACGGGGTGACGGCGGTTTCGGTCCGGCACGGCAAGGCGACTGCCCGGTCCGCCGGCAGCCAATGCGACCAGTCGTCGAACGGCTCCCCCATCGCCTTGCCGATCAACAGCGCGACAAAGCCCGAGCAATCGACGAAAAGATCGCCTTCGATCCGGCGTCCATCCTCCAGGATCACCGCCGCGACGTCGCCGCTCACACTATCGCGATCGACGTCGACGATCCTGCCTTCGCTGCGACGTGCGCCCAGCTGCTCGGCAAGGCGCCGCAGATACGGGGCGAAGGCGACCGCATCGAACTGATAGGCATAGCCAAAGGTCGAGGCGATCTCCCGGGGGTCACCCGACGGTGCACCGAAACGGTTCGCGCGCGCCAAGCTACAGGCCATTGAAAAGGCTTCGATTGGCGGCAGTGTGATGCCGGCCTGGGCCAGCCGCGAATAATAATGGTGAAATTGGACGGCGCCGGTGCCGCGGCCGAACGTGCCGAAGGGATGGATATAGCTGTCGCCGATCCGCCCCCAATTGCGGAATTCGATGCCCAGTTTGAACGTGGCGCGGGTGGCCGCCATGAACTCCGCTTCGGCGATGCCCAAGCGTTCGTTGAAGGCGCGGATGTGGGGAAGCGTGGCCTCCCCTACCCCGATAATCCCGATCGCCTCTGATTCGATCAGGTGGACGTCGCATCTTTCGGGCAGCAGCTTGGCCAGCGCGGCGGCGGTCATCCAGCCGGACGTGCCTCCGCCCACCACCACCACGCGCTGGGCACGTGCTTCTTCCATCCGTCTCCACCCCTGTCGCCAGGCTGGTACGCCCGCGATCGCTCGCTTCATAGCTAAGTTACAAAAACTGAAAACGGTTTATCCCATTCTAGCAGGTTCCCCCTTGCGGTGCGCCCGGACCGGTCCTACCAATTGTTACAAGATGCCGCGCGGTCACCGCGATGAGACATCGACAGGGACGAAAAAAGAAAGAGGGGCCTCATGACTGTGGACGACGTGTCGCTTGCGCGCGGCAGGTTTAGCCTTGCTGGTAGAACCGGCGTGCGGACGGGCGCTTCCGTCCTCGCGATGTGCGTCTTCGCGCTGGCCGCTCCGGCGCAGGCGCAGACCGGCGCCAGCAGTGGCCAGAATACGGCCGGCAGTGCGACGTCGACCAACACCCCAGGCGCCGCGTCAGCGGCCCAGGATGCGACCGGCTCGGCCGATGAAGTCGTTGTGACCGGCATTCGTCAGAGCCTTGCCAACGCCCAGAACCTCAAGCGCAACTCCGATACGGTCGTCGATGCCATCACTGCGCAGGACATCGGCGCCTTGCCGGATCGGTCGGTGACGGAGGCGCTGCAGCGCGTGCCCGGCGTCTCGATCAACCGCTTCGCCGGCAACAACGATCCCGACCATTTCTCGGTGGAAGGGTCGGGCGTCAATGTGCGCGGCCTCAATTTCGTGCGTTCGGAATTTAACGGCCGCGACACCTTCTCGGCCGGCATCGGCGGCCAGGCGATCAACTTTGCGGACGTACCGTCCGAACTGCTCGGCTCAGTCGAAGTTTACAAGAACGCAACGGCCGATCTTACCGAAGGTGGGCTGGCCGGAACGGTCAACCTGAACACCCGCAAGCCCTTCGACAACAAGGGCTTCCATGTCGGCGGCGGCCTTGAGGCCAATTATGGCGATTTCGCCAAGAAATGGGCCCCGACGGGATCGATCCTGGTCTCCAATACCTGGGATACGCCGATCGGCACGTTCGGCCTTCTCGCCAACGCATCCTACTCCCGCCTCCGGAGCCGCGCCGACGGCATCCAGGTCACCAATTTCCAAACCCGCGATGGCGTGCAGGCGGCGACCGGCACGGGCACGAACACAACCATCACCTGCCGCAACCAGCTGCCCGGCAGCAAGGATGCGACCACGCTGCCGCCCAGCACGGTAACTGGCGTCGGCGGAGCCTCCTTCCCCAACCCGGCCAACATCTGCGGCAGCACCGGCACCCCGGGTGCCGACGGCTTCGCCGATCCGACCGGTCTCGCTTATGCGCCGATCGGCGGGCAGTATCGTAGCCAGGATTATGATCGCAAGCGCGACGGCCAGGCGATCGCGGCGCAGTGGCAGAGCAACGACCAGCGTACGACCTTCACCGCACAATTCCTGCGGACCCACTCCACCAATGCCTGGGGCGAACATACGTTCGAAACCGCGCCGGACCTGTCGGAATACAGCACCTATCCGGCGGGCTGCCAACAGAACAGCAATGGTCCGAATAACGGCGCCGGCAGCGCGACGACGCGCGCCGAATGCCAGCTCAATTCGGCCGGTGAATTCGTATTCGGCCAGGATCAACGCGGCGCCGGCTATAATCCGGGGGCCGCCGCCTATCCGAACTACAGCTACGACAGCAGCGGCCTGTTCCAGAAAGGCTTCATCACGTTGCCGGGCAGCGGCTGGCGCACGGCCTCCAGCGGTTCGGCGACCACGACCGTTCCGACGGGTGGCATGCAGCAATCCCTGTCCCGCCGGCAGGTCTATGACGAGAATCTGGTAAAGGATGCGGGCTTCAACCTCAGCATCAAGCCGGACGACCATTGGTCGATCAATCTCGACGTCGATTACACCTATGCCAAGCATGACGTGGTCGATCTTAGCGTGTTCGGCTCAACCTTCGCCGACGAGGAGTTAGACCTGACCGGCAAGCTACCGGTCGTCACCGCGCACAAGCCGCTCACGCTGGCTGCCAATTGGGCGACGCCCAATCCGACGATGGCCGCCGCCACCGACGCGCAATATTTCCAAAACCGCGATTTCCAGTTCTGGCGCGCGGCGATGGATCATATCGAGCACAGCACGGGCGAAGAATATCAGGTCAAGGGCGACTTCGCCTACAAGTTCGACGATGGCGGCTTCCTGCAACGCATCAAGTTCGGCGCGCGCTATGCGGAGCGCACCCAGGACGTGCGTTATTCCGCCTACAATTGGGGCGCGATCAGCGAGGTATGGTCCGGCACGCCGGTCACATTCAACCAGGGCGATACCAGCCGGTCGTCGCTCTACACGTTCGACAACTTCTTCCGCGGCAAGACCAACGCCCCGCCAAGCGCCTATTATTACAATGGCGACCTGATCAAGGGCTATGACAGCGCGACGAGCTTCTTCCAGGCACAGAACGACATCTGGCGGAACACCAATGGCGCGACGGCCTCCAACCGGTTCCTCGCGGCGGGTCAGCGCGACGGCGCCATCCCTGGCACGGACTTCCTGCCGTCCGAAGTATCGCGCGTGCGTCAGGAGGATTCCGCCGCTTACGCCATGCTTCAGTTCGGCAATAACGATCCAATTTTCGGCAACATCCGGATGTCGGGCAATGTCGGCCTGCGGTATGTTCACACCACCGTCAGTTCGGATACGGCGACCGCCGTTCCCAACCAGGCACTGCTGGGCGTGACCGATCCTTATGCAACACGGTGCGCCCCCTCGACGCTCACTTTGCCGGACGGCACGGTTCAGACCTCGCAGCCAGGCGGCGTCTGCAATCTCGGCGCCACCGAATATGAACGGCTGCGGACCTTTGCTTCGCCCACATACGCGGCGATTCCGGCAGTCTTTACGAACAAATATGGGTATTTCCTGCCGAGCGCTAACCTGAAGTTCGGTCTGTCGCGGGACGTCATCCTGCGCTTCGCCGCGTCCAAGGTGCTGACACGTCCCGATTTCTCCAACATCCGGTCCTACCTCACCTATGACCTCGAACCGGGATCGGGTGTCATCACGATCAACGCCGGCAATCCCTACCTGAAGCCCGCCACCGCATGGCAGTTTGACGCCACCGTCGAATGGTATTTCGGCCGGGTCGGACAGCTGTCCTTCGACGCCTTCTACAAGTCGGTCGATGGCTTCTTCTACCAATCGCTGGTCAATCGTTCGATCACCAACAACGGCATTACGGAGAATATCCAGGCGCGCGGGCCGGCCAATTATGACGGCAAGGGCAAGATCAAGGGCTTCGAAATCGCCTATCAGCAGACGTTCGACTTCCTGCCTGGCTTCCTCAGCGGCTTCGGCTTCAACGGCAATTATACGTACATCAAGAGCTCGGGCCTGCCGAACTCCTTCCTCAACGGCGGCACGCCCTCCAGCGATTCCACAATTGCCAAGGGCAATCTGCCGCTCGAGGGCCTGTCGAAGCATAACATCAACGCCACCCTCTTCTACGAAAAGGGTCCGATCTCGCTCCGTGCGGCCTATAATTGGCGCTCGCGCTTCCTGCTGACCGCGGCGGACGTGATCTTCCCCTACACGTCGATCTTCAACGACAAGACCGGGCAGCTCGACGCGTCGGCGTTCATCAACATCAACCGCTACATCAAGGTCGGCGTGCAGGGCGTGAACCTGACCAACACCACGACCAAGCTGTTGCAGGCGTATAAGAGCGGCTCCAACGATCTCGCGCCGCGCTCCTATTTCACGAACGACCGGCGCTACTCGTTCATCGTCCGCATGAATTACTGAGGATCGGCCTGCCGGGGGGGGAAACCCCCCACAAAAGTTGGTGGGTGGGGGCC
>NZ_JBMDXN010000031.1:0-3120 GCF_048595155.1 Sphingomonas sp. | reverse complement strand
GCGTGCTGGTCGCGGTGCATTCGGCCCTGGATTTCAGTCTTCAGATCCCCGGCGTGCAATATATCTTCGCGGCTTTGCTGGGGCTGGGGGTGGCGCAGGCCTTTCCGATGGGCGAACCGCACCTGCGGCGTCAGCCGGCGGGGGACGATGATGTGTAAGACGCAGCGGATCCGAAAGGGTGCGGATTAGGGGAAAGACGCAGCCGTTGGGGGAGCGCGCAAACACATGCAGATCAAGATATTGCATCTCATCGCCTCGGCGGATCCGGCCACGGGGGGCCCGATTGAAGGGATATTGCGCCAGGAACAGGTGACCGGCGGCTATCGCAACGCCGCCATCCGCGAAATCGCCACGCTTGATCCCCCCGGACAGCCTTGGGCCGCCAACTACCCGGTCGCGCTCCACTGCCTGGGCGAGGCAGCGGAGCCACCGCGGCGCAACCCGTGGAACAGGTTCCTGCGCCACTACGGCTATCAGCCGCGCTACGTCCCCTGGCTGCGCGCCAACATGCACCGCTTCGATGTCGCGATCGTCCATGGCCTGTGGAATTACTGTTCGTTCGGCGCCAGCCGGGTACTGCCGAAAAGTGGTTTCCCCTATTTCGTGTTCACCCACGGCATGATGGATCCCTGGTTCAAGCGGCGTTACCCCCTCAAGCACATCGCCAAGCAAATCTCCTGGACCTTGTTTGAAGGCCCGCTGCTCGCGCATGCGCTGCGCGTGATGTTCACATCAGAGGAGGAGAAGATCCTCGCCCGGACCAGTTTCTGGGGCCACCCCTATCGCGAAAAGGTGGTCGGCTATGGCACCGCCGCGCCGCCCGAAACCGGCCCTGCCGACGTTGCGCGCCTGCTTGAGCGCGTGCCCGCCTTGGCCGGGCGCCGCATCCTGCTGTTCCTCAGCCGGATTCACGAGAAGAAGGGGTGCGACGATCTCATCCGCGCATTCGCCGGCGTCGCCGCGGACTATCCGGATGTGGACCTCGTCATTGCCGGTCCGGATCAGCAGCAGCGGCAGGCGGATCTCATGGCTCTGGCCTCCTCCCTCGGCATTGGCGCGCGGGTCCTGTGGCCTGGCCCGCTGTTCGGCGCGGAGAAGTGGGCGGCCTATCGCGCCGCGGAGGCCTTCGTGCTGCCGTCACACCAGGAAAATTTCGGGATCGTGGTGGCAGAGGCGATGGCGTGCGGCACGCCGGTGCTCATCACCAACAAGGTCAACATCTGGCGGGAGGTTGCCGCGGCCGGCGCGGGCATCATTGCCGACGACAACGCGCCGTCGGTGCAACGGCAGCTCCGCGACTGGCTGGGAAGGACGCCCGAGGCGCGGGAGCAAATGGCGGCTGCGGCACGCCGTCTTTTCGACGAACGGTTCCGAATGACGGAGGTCGCCCCGGAGATTTTGGACACCATCAAGGCTATCGTGGGCGAGGAGAAAGGACCGTGGCGGAACGATCGCCCCGGTCTTAAAGGGGCTCCGATCGGAGGTTTGCAATGAGTATGCGCTTCGCGTTCCTGCTGGCCATAGAGATGGCGCAGTTTCTGATCCTATGCGGCTTGTTTCAGATGATGCGGCAGTTGCGGCGGCTTCAGGCGGAATTATCGCTGATGGTTGGTGAGGCGACCAACGGTTTAGTCGATCGCACCCAGCAACTGCATGAAGTTGTGGAAGCGATACAGGAGAAAAAGGTGGACGCCTGAAGGCCAGTCCCGCGCGGCTGATTGCTGGCTCGCTACGCTAGGCACATTGCGCTGCCAGGTGTGTGGTTCGACGCCTCACGATTAACGCGCATTGCTGCCTGCCAACACCAGCACGCGCGAACGTCTCCAGCACGCTTTATTTGCCTTGCTCTCCTTCAGAGACTTACGAGCGTCAGCTAACCGTCAGCGGCTGATCTCCTTAGATCCTGTCGCGGTGCGACCGATGTGCGCGACGAGGCCGGCAAGCTCGCGCCGCCGTCAGACTTTATCGCGCCGAGGTTGCCCGGAGCCTGACGGCCTATCTAGGTCATGCAAGCTTCCCACTAGCCAACCGCGCTGTTAGGACAATTCGTGTCGTTCCGCACTTGCGAGCAAATCATTGCGGTGCCGTGCATTGGATAGATTGGGGGGCAGCAAGTGAGCATCAAACTCTTTGTCCAGCGGCATCCGATTCTTTCGAAGATTATCGGAGGTGACAGGGGGCTATATCGCAGGTATCGCCATCGAAAGGAAGCTGTGTTCTATACTAGCATGGCAAGATTGGCGGGGCGCATTGACTCCGACGTAAGCATATCTATGCCGAATTATGGCGGGTCATTTCTCACACCAGCGAAGTCAGCACTGCTTGTTCGGATCGCGCGTTATGGTGATTACGAGCCCGACATCCTTGCAATTCTGATTAAGCATCTCAAATCAGATATGGACTTTGTTGACGTCGGCGCGAACATCGGCCTTTTCGCCGTTGCTGCTGCTTCACGCTTGCACGATGGCAGGGTTCTGGCCATCGAGCCCACAAGCGGCGCCTTCAATCGGCTCCAGAAGAACATAGAACGTAACGGTGTTACCAATGTGGTAACCGTTAAAACAGCTGTCTCGGATCAGAAGGGATCTATCGAGATCAGCCAGATCGTCGGCCGGGAAGAATATTCGACAATCGGCACGATGACTCATCCTTCCGTAGTAGATGCCGCAACGCAGGTTGTAACGGAATTGGTTCCTATGACGACCGTCGATACACTGGTAGCTGAGCACGGGTTACGCCCGGCACTTATGAAGGTCGACGTGGAGGGCGCAGAGCTCGGTGTGCTGAAGGGCGCCTGCGAAACGCTGCGAAAGTGGCGGCCTGTTATCATCTCCGAAATATCCGAGAAAATGCTCGGCACATTGGGCGGCAGCCGCGACGATCTCGTTTCTTTCATCGAGCAGCAGAATTACAGCGTGTACAGTATCGAGGATAATCTTGCCGATCCAAGGGGTCGGGATGGCGATATTGTCTGTATTCCGAAGGGTTGAGCGGGTCAGGGTACATCTTAGCGCTTTGGTTTGCGATGCCGATAAGCGCCGGTTTCTTATTTCTAGGCACTGAAAAAACGCCGGAGGAAAAATGCTAGAGAAGCTTGTGCGCAAATTGACACGCCGCTTC
>NZ_JBMDXN010000030.1:0-50155 GCF_048595155.1 Sphingomonas sp. | reverse complement strand
GAGCTCTACACGAAGGCCGATCAGTATCAGAACCAGGTCTATGTTCTGCCGAAGCATCTCGACGAGAAGGTCGCGCGCCTTCACCTCGACAAGCTCGGCGTGAAGCTGACCACGTTGACCGAGAAGCAGGCGTCCTACATCGGGGTCTCGCAGCAGGGCCCGTTCAAGCCGGATCATTACCGCTACTGATCGGGCGGCCTTGCGCTGAATAAGCGCTTGGGATTTTCGGGGGTGATGCCTAGCATCGCCCCCGTTGTCGTTTGGGGGGAGGCAGACGCACGTCGATCGATGCACACGGGTAGCATGTCCTTGGCGGATGCCGCCGCGACCGATCGGCTGGGCGCGGCGCTCGCCGCCGTCCTGTGTGCGGGCGACGTCGTCGCTTTGTCCGGTCCCCTGGGCGCGGGGAAGACCAGCCTTGCACGCGGTGTGCTCGCCACGCTCGGGCTCCGGGAAGAGGCGCCGAGCCCCAGCTTCAGTCTCGTCATCGCTTATGATCCGCCGGAGGTGCGCCTGCCGCTCTGGCACGTCGATCTCTATCGGATCGAGGATGCGGACGAGATCGCCGAACTCGGTCTCGACGATGCCCGCAGCGACACCGCCTTGTTGATCGAATGGCCCGAACGAATGGGGGCGGGGCTGTGGGCGGATGCGTTGCGACTGACCCTGGAACCGGACCCGAATGGCGGGCGCCGCTTGACTTGGGCGGCCCCGGCGGCATGGGAAGCGCGATGGCAGCAGCTCCTCTCATGACCCCGCCGGCAACTGCTCCGGCCTTTCTCAACCAGGCCGGTTGGCCCGGCGCCGAAATCGTGCCACTGGCCGGCGACGCGTCTTTCCGCCGCTATTTCCGTGTCCTACGCAATGGTGGCACCGCCGTGCTGATGGATGCGCCACCACCCGACGAAGATGTCCGCCCGTTCCTGACGGTGGCGGATCACCTGCAACGTCTCGGCTTCACCGCGCCCAAGGTGCTGGCGCGCGACGTCGATCAGGGGCTGATCCTGCTCGAGGATTTCGGCGATGCCCGCATGCGCGAGATGCTGGATGCCGATCCTGCCCAGGAACGGGATGTCTATGCCCGCGCGATCGACCTGTTGCGCGATCTGCATCGCCATCCCGTCGGTCAATCGCTGCCGCCCTATGACATGGCGGTCTATCAGCGCGAATCCGGCCTCTTCACCGAATGGTATATGCCGGCGGTCGGTCTGCCGGTTCCGGACGGCTATGAAGCGGCGTGGCGCGAGGCGCTGGCGCCGATCGCGCAGGATCAGTCGACCACCGTTTTGCGCGACTATCATGCCGAAAACATCATGCTCTTGCCGGACGGCAGCCTCGGCCTGCTCGACTTCCAGGATGCGCTCGCTGGCCACCCGGCCTATGATCTCGTCTCGCTGCTGCAAGACGCACGGCGCGATGTCTCGCCGGAGCTCGAAGCCGCGATGCTCGCTCGCTACGGCAAGGTCGATGACGCGGCTTATGCCCTGCTCGGCGCGCAGCGGAATACCAAGATCCTCGGCATCTTCACCCGGCTGTGGAAGCGCGACGGCAAGCCCCGCTATCTGAACTTCCAGCCGCGCATGTGGCGCTATCTGGAACGCGACTTGCAGCATCCCGCGCTCGCGCCGGTGAAGGCCTGGTTCGACGCGCACGTGCCGGATCATGCGCGCGCTGCTTTCTGGTCCGAACCGCGGGCATGACCTATCGCCCGCTTCGGCCGGGGGCGGGGCCCGCAGCACCGATCCGCACCGCCATGGTGCTGGCGGCCGGCTTGGGCAAGCGCATGCGCCCGCTCACCGCGACCCGGCCCAAGCCGCTAGTGGAGGTGGCGGGCAAGCCCTTGCTCGATCATGTGCTGGATCGACTGCGCGCGGCAGGAATCCAGCGTGTCGTAGTCAATGTCCATTATCTGCCGGACTCGGTCGAAGCGCACCTCAGCGCGCAGTCGACCGGTATGGAGATCCTCATCTCCGACGAACGCGATCTGCTGCTCGAAACGGGCGGGGGCGTCACGCGCGCCCTGCCGCTGATCGAAGATGAGACCTTCCTGATCGTCAACAGCGACAATCTTTGGGTGGACGGGCCGATCGATGCCATCCGCCTGTTGGCCCATCGCTGGGATGAAGAGCGGATGGACGCGTTGCTGCTGGTCGTGCCACTGGCCCAGGCCCATTGCCACGGCGGCACGGGCGACTTCCGCATGGATCCCATGGGCCGGCTCACCCGGCGCGCGCCCGGTAAGCCGGCGCCGTTCGTTTACACCGGCGTGCAGATCGTCTCGCGCCGCCTGTTCCGGGATGCGCCCGATGGGTCTTTCTCGCTGAACGTGTTGTGGAACCGCGCCATCGCGGAGCAGCGCGTCTACGGCCTCGTTCACGAAGGTTTGTGGTTCGATGTCGGCACGCCGCCTGCGATCGCCAAAACCGAGGCGATCCTGGGGCTGACCTGATCGCTACTTCTGCTACATCCGCGCCCGTGCCTTCCGCGCCGCATCCCGCCGTCTACAGCATCCCGATCAATCGCGGCTTTGCCGACGCGCTGGCCGCCGGGCTGTTGGCACGCGCGCGAGGGGATCGGTTGGCGCTTGCCCGCGCCGTCGTCCTTCTCCCCAATAATCGTGCCCAGCGCGCGATCACGGACGCGTTCGTCCGTCGCGCCGACGGCGGCCTGCTGCTGCCCCGCTTGGTTTCGATAGGTGACCCCGATCTCGACGATCGCATCGGCCCCTTGTTCGATCCGGCGGATGGCGACGCCATTCCGGCGGCGATCGATCCGCTTGCGCGTCAGCTGATCCTGACGCGGCTGATCGCCGAGGCGCGCGCGATCGATCCCGTCGAGCCGGTCGAGGCGGTCCGCCTTGCCGCCGATCTCGCCCGTACGATCGATCAGATGATCGTCGAGGATATCGCGCCCGAGCGGCTCGCCGACGCCGTGCCCGCCGAGTTGTCCGGACATTGGCAGGCGTCGCTGGAGTTGCTCCATACCGTCCTGCGACGGTGGCCGGAAGAACTGGCGAACCGCAATCGCATCGACCTCGCCGATCGGCGCAACCGCCTGTTACGGCAGACCGAGCAGCGCTGGCGCGATCAACCGCCCCAGGGCTTGATCGTGGCCGCTGGGATCACCGTTGCCGCCCCTGCGGTCGCTAACCTCCTTCGACGGATCGCCCGCCTGCCGCAGGGACATGTGGTTCTCGCGGGCCTCGACCGGATGATGCCCGATCCGGAGTGGGACGCGCTCGGCGGCGGCGAGGGGCCGCGGCCGCTGGAGACGCACCCGCAATATGTCCTGAAGCAGTTGCTCGATCGGATCGGCGTCGCGCGCCCGGAGGTGCGGCTATGGCGTGCCGGGCGCGACGGCGCATCGCCGGATCGGGCGCGCGCCATCTCCAACGCGATGGCGCCAGCCGCCTTCACCGATAAGTGGCAGGCGCTCCCTGCGCGCGCGCGCCGGCTTTCGGGTGTGCGCGCGATCGAGCTGCCCAACCCGGCGGCAGAGGCGCAGGCGATCGCCATCGCGCTCAGGGAAAGCGTGGAGCAGCCGGGGCGAACCGCTGCGCTGGTAACACCCGATCGTGCCTTGGCGGGACGGGTGGCGGCGCATCTGCAGCGGTGGGGCATAGAGGCGGACGATTCGGCCGGACGCTCCCTTTCGCGCACCCCGCCAGGGACCTTGCTTGCCGCCATCGCTGACGCGGCGGTCGAGGGGTTCGCCCCTGTGGCACTGCTGGCATTGCTCAAACATCCCCTGGTGCAGGCGGAGCGTGACCGGCTGGCATGGCTGGACGGCGTCCGGTTATTGGACCGCGCTCTGCGGGGGCCTCGCCCCGCACCGGGCTTGTCGGCGATCACGCAATTTCTTCTCCAGGGCGAAGCGCGAACGGCACGAGACCGGGATGCGGCACTTATCTGGTGGCGGACGATCCTGCCGCTGCTCGAGCCGCTTGAGCAGGCCTTTGCTGCCACCTCTGCGCGGCTGGCCGATCTTGTCGGCGCCGTTGCCGCCGCCGCGGACGCGTTCGCCGGCGATGCGGCGTGGAGCCGGCCGGCGGGACGTGCTGCGTCGGACCTCGTTTCGCGCTTGCAGGCAAGCGCCGACGAAGGTCCGCGCCGGATCGATCCGGGCGCCTTTCCCGCCTTCTTTCAGGTGCTGGCCGATGCGGTGGCGGTCCGCCCCCCTCAGGGCGGCCACCCGCGTATCTTCATCTGGGGCCTGATCGAGGCGCGGCTTCAGCAGACCGACCTCGTCATCCTGGGCGGCTTGAACGAGGGCGTCTGGCCTTCCTTGCCGGCGCCTGATCCGTGGCTGGCGCCCGCCATCCGCGCCGCACTGGGCCTGCCGGGTCTGGAGCGGCGCATCGGCCTTGAAGCCCAGCAATTCGCAGCTGGCTTGGGCGGACCAGAGGTGCTGCTGACCCGCGCGCGGCGCGATGCGCGGGCACCTGCGGTCGCCTCGCGCTTCTGGCTGCGGTTGGTCGCCATGACCGGGGGGATCGCGCCGCACCGTATGCTGGAACGATGGGCCTCCCAACTGGATCGACCCGGCGACTTTCTGCCGGCCGGCAGGCCGGCCCCGCGCCCGCCCGTCGCGGATCGGCCGACGCGGCTGGCGGTGACCAAGCTCGATCGGTTGAAGGCCGATCCATTCGCTTTCTATGCCGATGCCATGCTGCGCCTGCGCGCCTGGGACGGTGTGGATGCCGATCCCAGCGCCGCATGGCGGGGCAGTGCGGTTCACGCCATTTTCGAAGCCTGGATCAGGGACGATGATTGCGATCCAGCACGCTTGCGCGCGCGCGCTGAGCGGCTCCTGGCGGAAACCGCGACCCACCCCGTCCTGCGCGCCCTGTGGACGCCACGCCTGCTGGAAGCGGTCGACTGGGTAGCGCAGGAAGTCGACGACGGCCTCACCGCCGGTCGCCGCCCGATCCTCGCCGAGCGCAAAGGCGTGATTGAGGCAGCCGGCATCCGGCTGGAAGGCACGGTCGACCGGATCGATCGCCTGTCCGACGGCACCCTCGCGGTGGTCGACTGGAAGACCGGCAAGCCGCCCTCGAAGCGCGCCGTGGCGGAAGGCTATTCGATGCAGCTTGGCTTGCTCGGCCTCATCGCCGAGCGGGGCGGGTTCGAACATCTCTCGGGCAAACCGTCGCTGTTCGAATATTGGTCGCTCGCATCCAAGGACGGCAAGCTCGGTTATCGCACCAGCCCCGTCGGGTTGAACAGCAAGGGCGAGGGGATCGACCCCGCCGACTTCACCACCTTGGCAGCCCGCGTTCTGGCCGGTGCGGTCGACGAATATCTCAAGGGCGATGCGCCGTTCGTGGCCAAGCTCCATCCCGAATATGCCCCTTATGGCGATTACGACCAGCTGATGCGGCTCGACGAATGGTATGGCCGCGCGGCGGGGGAGGAGGGGCGATGAGCCATCGGCTCGCGCCGTTGAAGCCGCTGGAAGGCGCGCAGAAGGCGGCGTCGCATCCTGGCAGCCAGGTTTGGCTCTCGGCCTCCGCCGGCACGGGCAAGACCCACGTCCTCACCGCGCGTGTGTTGCGGTTGCTGCTCAAGGGCGCTCTGCCGGAGACGATCCTGTGCCTCACCTTCACCAAGGCGGGCGCCGCCGAGATGGCGGAGCGCATCCAGGGCAGGCTCGCCGCCTGGGTGCGTCTGTCGGACCAGGATCTCCGGCGCGAGCTGCATGCGCTGTCCGAGGCCAATGACGATAGCGCGGTCCGCACCGCGCGCCGGCTGTTCGCGCGTGTTCTCGATGCACCCGGCGGGGGCCTGCGCATCCAGACGATCCATGCTTTCTGCCAGACCTTGCTCGCCGGCTTTCCAACCGAAGCCGGTCTGACTCCGGGCTTTCGTCCGCTCGAAGGGCGTGCCGAAGCAGCGTTGGCGCGAGCGACCCTGGGCGATCTGGTCGTCACCGCCGAACGCGGCGGGGATCTCGGCCTGATCGACGATATCCAGAAGTTGAGCCGGCGCCTGGGCGAAGACAAGACCGAACGGTATCTGGCACTCTGCGCCCGCGCGCCGGACGCGTTGGACGGGCTTGGACCACGCCAGGGTATCGAAGCACGCGTCCGCTCGGCGTTGAACGTGCCGCTGGGCGACGTCGAAAGCGCAATCGCTCAGGCGTGCGCCGACGACCGGTTCGATTGCGCGACGCTGCAGCGTATCGTAGCTGCGAATCGCAATTGGGGCACGAAGACCGGTCTGGATCATGCCAATCTCGGCGCTGCGTTTCTCGCCGCCGATGCGCAGGCGCGGACAGGGATGCTGGAAAGCCTGATCGGCATCGCCCGCACGAAGTCAGGCGAGCCGCGCGCCTTTACCGCCAAGCTCCTCGGATGCGATCCCGCGCATGACGGCAATTGCGCGCAGCTTGCCGACGCGGTCGCACAATTGGTGGGGTTGCGCGCGCGGGCGGAGCTGGCGGCGCTGCTCGCGGCGGGCCTGCGCGCCGGGCAGGCCTATGCGCGCGCTTATGCCGCCGCCAAGCGGGCGCGGGGCGCGGTCGATTTCGATGATCTCATCCGCTTGGCCACGCATCTGCTGGAGGAGCCCGGTATCGGCCCGTGGATCCGCTACAAGCTGGATCGGGGCACTGATCACATCCTCGTCGATGAAGGTCAGGACACCAATGTCGCGCAATGGCGCATCGTGCGCGCCCTGTCCGAGGAGTTTTTCGCCGAAGAGCCGGATCCGCGGCAGGTGCGTACAATCTTCTCCGTCGGCGATTTCAAGCAAGCCATCTTCGGGTTCCAGGGCACCGATCCGATGGCCTTCGCCGCCGCGCGCCGGCATTTCGCGCGCGCGGCCGAGGAAGGGCGACGGGAACTCGAGCTTCTGTCGCTTGATCGCTCCTTCCGGTCGACGCCACCCATCCTCGCCGTGGTCGACCAGCTGGTCGAGCAGCTCGGCACCGAGCGGCTGGGCCTCCTCGACAAGGCCGAGCCGCATCGCAGCGCGCGTGCCGACCTGCCCGGCACGGTCACCTTGTGGAAGCCGGTATCGCTTGCCGCTGGCGCGCCGGTCGAGGACGAGGGGGAGGAGGGCTGGATTGACGATGCCGCGCGCGATTTCGCGACCCGGCTTGCCGCGCAGGTGCGTGCATGGCTGGACCAGCCCTTGTGGCTGGCGGGCCGCGGGCGTGTTCTGCGCCCGGAGGACGTGCTGATCCTCGTCCGCAAGCGCGGCGACCTAGCCTCGCTGATCGTCGCGCGGCTTCATGCCGAAGGGGTGCCGGTCGCGGGGGTCGATCGCCTCCGTCTCAATGCACCGCTGGCGGTGCGCGATCTGATGGCGGCGATCCGTTTCGTCCTTCAGCCGGAGGACGATCTCAACCTCGCCAATCTGCTGGTGTCGCCGCTCTTCGGTCTCACGCAGGAAGATTTATATGCGATCGCCTTCCGTCGGAGCGGCAGCCTGTGGAGCGCGCTTGCCGATCATCCGGCCGCGCCGGGCTTGCGCCATCTGCTCGCGCGTGCCGATCTTACCACGCCCTATCAGTTCCTGGAAAATATCCTGTCGGGCCTGCTGGACGGGCGGCGCAAGCTGATGCGGCGGCTTGGCCAGGAGGCGCGCGATCCGATCGAGGAATTGCTCAACGCAGCACTCCTGTTCGAGAGCGAGGCCACGCCCACCCTGCAGCGCTTCCTCGATTGGTTCGACCGGGACGAGGTGGAGGTCACGCGCGATCCGTCCGCGCCACTCGACGCGGTTCGGGTGATGACCGTGCATGGCGCCAAAGGGCTGCAGGCGCCGCTGGTCATCCTGGCCGACGCCGCCGGCGATCCTGACGCGTCGCGCGCCGGCACGATCCATTGGTCGCTCGCGGAAGGGGAGGATCGGCTACCCGTCTTCCGGCCGCGCAAGGCGGAACTGGCCGGTTCGCTGGCACAGACCCTGGCCGAAACCGAGCGGCGTGAGCGCGAGGAGCATTGGCGGCTTCTCTATGTCGCCGTCACCCGTGCGGAGGAGCAACTGGTGATCGGCGGCGCGCTCGGCCCGCGCGCGCGGGGGCAGGCGCCCGCCGAAAGCTGGTATGCGGAGCTGGAGCGCGCGCTCACCGCACTTGGCGCGGTGGAGGAAAGCGACGCGCGCTGGGGCGCGGTACGCCGCTATGCAGGCGGCGATCCGGGGCGGGCAACCTCCAGCGTCGCGCGGCGCAGCAAGGCCGATCCGCCACTGCCCGATTGGCTCACCCGGCCGGCACCGCAGGAAAGTCGGCCGCCACGTCCGCTCGCGCCCTCTTCTCTGGGCGAGGACCGTCTGGCCGAGCCCCCCGCGGGGGCGGCGTTGATCGAGGCGGCGACGCGCGGGCGCCTGCTGCACGCGCTGTTCGAACGGCTGCCCGCCATAGCTGCTGCCGATCGCGCCGCGGCAGGCGAGCGCTGGCTCATGCATGCGGCCGACATGGCCGATCCCGCGGCACGTCAGGCGTTGGTTGCGTCTGTCTGCACGATCATTGCAGATCCCGCTTATGCGCCGCTCTTCGCCCCCGACGCCTTGGCCGAGGCGCCGATCGCAGCGGTGTTGGCCGACGGCCTTGTTGTCGCGGGTACGGTCGATCGCCTGCTGGTGGCGCCCGATCAGATCCTGCTGGTCGATTTCAAAACGGGACGGCAGGTACCGCGCGACGCGACGGTTCTTCCGCACCAGCATGTGCGCCAGATGGCCGCTTATGCCGCCGCGCTCGCCACCATCTTCCCCGATCGGCCGATCAGGGCGGCCTTGCTCTACACGTCCGGCCCCAAACTGATCGCGTTGCCGCCCGCTCTCCTGGCGAGCCACAAGCCGGGCTATGCCGGTACCGAGCAATTGCTTAGTCCCGATGGTTGAGGGAAGCGGTGCGCCTGCCTACATCCTGCACCAACGAATTGATGGAGATTGCGCCATGGCGACGAAGAAGATCACCGATACGTCCTGGGAAAATGACGTGCTGAAGGCGGATGGCCCGGTGCTGGTCGACTTCTGGGCGGAATGGTGCGGGCCGTGCCGTCAGATCGGTCCGGCGCTGGAAGAATTGTCGGACGAGCTGGGTGATAAGGTCAGCATCGTGAAGCTCAATATTGACGAAAACCCCGATGCTCCGGGCCGCTACGGCGTTCGCGGTATCCCCACGATGATCCTGTTCAAGGGCGGCACCCCTGCGGCCACCAAGGTCGGAGCTGCGCCCAAGAGCCAGCTCAAGGGATGGCTTGAGTCGTCGCTCTAAGCAGTAGCACGCGGCGAACGCTGCTAAAATCGAGGCCGGCTGTGGGAACGCAGCCGGCTTCTTCATTTTTGTTCTTGACAATCCAAAATGGAGGGATCGGCGGATCTAATTGCGCGTTGAGGCTTCTGTAAACAGGGAGTGTTCAATGCGGAGGAATTCGCACCGTCCATATCTGGTTCCCGGCTGGATCGCGCTGGCGAGCGCGACAGCCCTGATCGTCCCGCTGACGGCGGCAGCGCCGGGCATCGCCGCCGAGCCCGAGCCGGCGACGGCGACCGCGCCGGATGCCTCAGGACATTGGTCGAAAGCCGCCGTGGGGCAGTTGATCCAGGCGATTGACGGTGCGCGTGCGGAAGGATTGAACCCCGCTGATTATAGCGTCGCCGAACTGCGCCAGATCGCTGTCGACGGGCAGGGCGCGGCGCTTGATACGCTCGCGACCCGATCCGCTCTCGCCTTGGCGCATGATTATTATTTCGGCCGCGTGACCGATCGCGGCAACATGCAATGGATGATCAATCGATCGGCCGACGAGGAAGCGCAGCTGCCGGCGCGCCTGGAGGCGGCGGTTGCGGCGGGCAAGGTGGACGAATTCTTTACCGCGCTCCTCCCGTCCGACGAACGCTATCAAGCGCTGAAGGCGGCGCTGGCCGACGCCTCTGGCGCAGATCGGGATCGGTTGCGGGTCAATATGGAGCGGTGGCGCTGGATGCCGCGCTCGATCGCCACCAACTATCTCTACGTCAACGTGCCGAGCTACCAGCTCAAGGTCGTGCAGGACGGGGTCCAGCTATCCTCTTACGACGTCGTGGTCGGCGCGCGCAGTACGCCCACCCCGCAGATGGTCAGCCCAACCGGCTCTCTCGTCGTCAATCCGTCCTGGTACGTGCCGCGCAGCATCGTGAAGACGTCCAGGCTGCGTCCCGGTCGTGGTGGCTATATCTTCAAAGCCAACGCCGGCGGCGGCTATTCGGTGATCCAGCCGCCCGGGCCGCGCAATGCTTTGGGCAAGATCAAGTTCAACCTCGACAACGATCAGGCGATCTACCTCCACGACACGAACACCAAATCGGCTTTCGCGCGGAGCGAACGTGCCTTGTCGCACGGGTGCGTACGGGTAAAGGACATTGATCGGCTGGCGGCGGAGCTCATGAGCAATGGTGGCGACGATGGCTCGCTGGACGAGGCTTTGGCCCGTTCCCGCACCGCTACCCTGCGCCTGCCGCAGACATGGCCCGTCTATATCGTCTATTTCACCGCCGATGCTGACGAGGCGGGGGGCATCGTGACCTATGGGGACCCCTACGGCTATGATGCGAAAATCCTGGCCGGCCTCAATGGCAAGCCGGTGCAGATGGCCTCCAACTGACAGGCCGAGCGCATAAAAAAAGGGCCGCCCCAGCGGGCGGCCCTCTTCGCTAGCAGCGCTAGACGATCACTCCATGTTGGAAGTGTTGTCGCCCATCATGCTGTTGTCGGCCATCGCGCCGCTGTTCATGTCAGCGGTCATGCCGCTGTTCATGTCGGTTGCAGCCATGTCGTTCATGCTACCTTCGGCGTTCATGTCGGTCATCGACACGTTTTCCGTCGTGTTGGTGGTCTCGTTCTTGCAGGCCGAAAGGGCCAATGCAGCCGCCGCGACCATTGCAACAGCAGTGGTCTTCTTGATGATGTCTCGCATGTCAGACTCCCTAGAAATTCGATTTGGACTGGGTTTTGTTGACCATTACCCAAATCAAGGGCGACCTTACCACAATGTGACGATGCCTCAAGGCCGAATGCGGCAGGGCACAAGCATCTGAAGAAATTCGGGTAATCCTGTGCGCAACGCCGCATCTAGGGCCGCTTCGCCGCAATTCCGCTGCAATGCGGCAAGGCTGGTGACGGGGAATTCAGCGATTCCGCATGGAACGATTGCGTCGAAATGCGTCAGATCGGGATCGACGTTCAACGAAAAGCCATGGAACGTGACCCACCTTTTTACCCGCACGCCGATCGCGCCGATCTTTGCCTCGCGCCCATCCGGATCGTCGACCCAGATGCCGATCCGGCCCGGTATCGCCCGTGCGGGGACGTCCAGCCGCCCGAGCGCACCGATCAGCCAGGCTTCCAGGCTAGCCACGTAACGGCGTACGTCACGCCCGCGCGCGTCCAGATCGATCAGCACATAGCCGACGCGCTGCCCGGGCCCGTGATAGGTGAAGCGGCCGCCCCGCCCGGCATCATGTACCGGAAAGCGACCAGGCTCCAGCAGCTCCTCGTTGGCTGCGCTGGTGCCGCGCGTGATCAGCGGCGGATGTTCCAGCAGCCAGATCAGTTCGGGCGCGGTTCCCGCGCGGATCGCGGCGGCGCGCGCCTCCATCTCGGCCAGGGCTTCGGCATAGTCGGTGAGGCCGGGCGATATCCGCCACTCGATCGTATCGTCTTCCAGGGTCATCGGTGGATCCATGTGGCGCCACTGCGGTGCAGGTGCAAGCGCGCGCTCGATTGCCTTTGGCGTGGCGCCCGACGATAAGCCGCCGCGAACAGGAGACTGATGGGTGAAGCCGCTTTCGATCGAACAGGCCTACCGCTGGACGCAAGGCGTCGTTGCGCGCGAATGGCGACTGATCCTGCCGGTGGCCTTCATGTTCATGGCTTTTCCGCCGCTGGTGCTGGACCTGCTCGCTCCCCAGTGGATGGATGCGGTGATGAAAGCGGCGCTGCAGCCACAGAATCCGGCACCGATGGCCCAGCTGATGAGCTGGCTGCTGCCGATCATGCTGTTGCTCTTCACGCTCAGCAATGTCGGCGGGCTCGCCATCACCGCTTTGGCGCTGGTGCCTGGCATCAGCGTGCGGGAAGCGCTTCTGCTCGCCTTCCGGCGGCTTCCTACGCTGATCGGCGCGCAGCTGCTCGTTTTGCTCGGCGCGATCCTGTTGATGATCGTCCTGAGTGTCATCACCGGCGTCGCCCAGCTTCTCTCTCCTGGGATAGGTGCGCTCGTCGGCGGCATGGCGCTCGGCTTCGCGCTCCTCATCGGTATCCGCCTGTTGCTGTTGACCGCCACCATCATCAGCCGCCCGGTCGGGCCGGTCGGCGCGCTGCGTACGAGTTGGGCGATGACTGGCCGGACCTTCTGGCCGCTGGTCGGGGCGGTGGCCGTCTATCTGATCGGCGTGCTCGTCGTGACGGCCGCGATCCTGGGCGTGCTGGGGGCGGCCTTCGCCGGCCTGGGCCAGATGACCGGCGCGCCGGACGTAGCGACGGCCCTGAACGCTGTCCTGGGGCGCGCCGTCGGCTGCCTCGTCGGCGTTGGGCTCAGCCTGCTCGCTGCCGGCATCTACCGTCAGCTGGACGGATCGATCAAAGGAATGTGAGGCGCCACGTCGCGCGGTAGGATGTCCAGCAATCGCGGATCGGCAAAGGTCTCGATCGCGCGCGCGAAGGGGTGAAAGCCCTGCGCCTGATAGAAGCCTAGCGCCGACGGATGGTCCAACGTGCACGTATGGACCCACATCCGGCTGATCGGATGGCTCCATCCGATGGCCAGCGTCTGCGCCATCAGCCACCGGCCATGTCCCTTGCCCGCCAGTTCCGGCACAAGCCCGAAAAAGCTAATCTCGCAGCTATCGGCGACCCTGAAGTCCAGTTCCAGCAGGCCGATCTCGATACCGGCGCGATCCACGACCGCGCTCACCTCGACCGCGGGATGGCGGATGATCGCCAGCAGCGCGTCATCCGAGAGCAACAGGCGCGAAAACCACAGCCACGGCGCGCCGACTCGCCGGAACAAGGTGCGATAGGCGTCCGCGCTTGGCGCGTGCCACCGCACGAGACGCAAGGGGGAGGCCGGCAGGGGGCGGGGCCGCGGCGGCGCGCGCATCTCCAGAGATGTTACGACCGCGGCCACTTCGCCGCACTTGACCGCCGCCAGCATCAGATCAGGCCCAGGTCGCGAGCGGCGGCAGGCTCATCAGGATGGCATCCACATCGCCGCCCGTCTTCAGGCCGAACAGGGTTCCACGGTCATAGACCAGGTTAAATTCGGCGTAGCGGCCGCGGTAGGCGAGCATCGCCGCCCGATCCTCGTCCGTCCACGCGGCACCCATGCGCCGGCGCACCAGCCGCGGGAAGACGTCGAGGAAGGCTTCGCCGACATCGCGCACGAACGCGAAATTGGTAACGAAATCCCCTTCGAGGTGATCGAAGAAGATCCCGCCCACGCCGCGATGCACCTTGCGATGAGGAATGTAGAAATAATCCTCCGCCCACTTGGAGTAACGCGGATAGTCGCCCGCGCCGGGATGTGCCGCGCAGGCTTTTCGCAGCGCGTCGTGAAACTCGTCCGTATCCTGCTGATAAGGCAGCGGCGGGTTGAGATCGGCGCCTCCGCCGAACCAGCGCTTCGTGGTCGCCAGGAAGCGGCAATTCATATGAACGGCGGGCACGTGCGGATTGGCCATATGCGCCACCAGGCTGATGCCGGTCGCGAAGAAGGTCGGATCGTCCGCTGCGCCATGAATGGTGCGGGCGAATTCCGGGGCGAACTGGCCGCCGACCGTGGAAACGTTGACACCGGCCTTCTCGAATATCCGGCCTTTGATCAGGCCACGGACCCCGCCGCCGCCGCCGTCGCGCCGCCACGGCGTATAGACGAAAGTCGCATCGCTGCCGGCTTCCCGCTCAATCTCTTCGAACGCGGCGCAGATCCGATTCCGGAGCGCTTCGAACCAACTGCGCGCCTGCTGCTGCTCGTCGTCGAGCACAATTTCGTCGGGGCTGTTCATGCTGTGAGTCGCTGCCTCTGTGAGGTTGCAAGGACGGGCGCGCATGTAGATGCGCAAACGACGCTTGGCAAAAGCCGCGCTGGACGTCTATCAGCGCCCAATTCGCCGCAAATCTGGCGAATGTCGCCGCGTCCTCGACGGGGCAACAGGGTTCAAAGCAAAGGGTTTCTCGCGAATGGCGGCGTCCGATTATGTTGACGATCCCAATCAGCGCCCCCCGGTGATCGGGGCGGAGGAGGATGGAGGGGCAGGCGCCCGTCGTCGTGACTTCCTGAATATTGCTGCGGTCAGCTTTGCCGGTGTCGGCGCAGTTGCGGTGGTCGTCCCCTTCGTCAACCAGATGAACCCGTCGGCCGACGTATTGGCGCTGGCCTCGATCGAGGTGGATATCTCGAAGATCGAGGAAGGCTCGGGCATCAAGGTCGCCTGGCGCAAGCAGCCGGTGTTCGTGCGCCGCCTGACGGCGAAGGAAGTCAACGAGGCCAATGCGGTGCCGACATCCTCGCTGCGCGATCCCGAAACGCTCGCTCAGCGGACCAAGCCGGGCAAGGAAAATTGGCTGATCACGATGGCGGTCTGCACGCATCTCGGCTGCGTCCCGCTCGGTATCACACCTGGCGAGAATCGCGGCGATTTCGGCGGCTATTTCTGCCCGTGCCACGGCTCGCAATATGACACTGCCGGACGCATCCGTAAGGGTCCGGCACCGACGAACCTGCATGTGCCGGAATATGCGTTCAAGTCGGCATCCATCGTCCAGATCGGTTGAGGTAGAGACGAATGAGCTTCCCCTGGGCTGCGAATTACGAGCCGAAGCACGGCTTCACCAAGTGGATGGACGAAAAGCTGCCTCTGCCGCGGCTCGTCTATAATGCGGTCGGCGCGGGCTATCCGGTGCCGCGCAACCTCAACTATTTCTGGAACTTCGGCGTGCTGGCGGGCCTCGCGCTCACCATCCAGATCATCTCCGGCATCGTGCTGGCGATGCATTATGCATCCAGCTCGGAACTCGCCTTCGCATCCGTCGAAGGCATCATGCGCGACGTGAATGCGGGCTGGCTGCTGCGCTACATGCACATGAACGGCGCGAGCATGTTCTTCATCGTGGTGTACATCCACATCTTCCGCGGTCTTTATTACGGATCGTACAAGGCGCCGCGCGAGATGGTGTGGCTGCTCGGCGTGGTCATCTTCCTGCTGATGATGGCGACGGCCTTCATGGGCTATGTCCTTCCCTGGGGTCAGATGAGCTTCTGGGGCGCGCAGGTGATCACCGGCTTCTTCTCGGCCATCCCGATCATCGGCGATCCGATCCACACCTGGCTGCTGGGCGGCTTCGCGCCGGATAATGCCGCGCTTAACCGCTTCTTCTCGCTGCACTATCTGCTGCCGTTCGTCATCGCGGGCGTGATCATCCTGCACATCTGGGCGCTGCACATTCCCGGGTCGAACAACCCGACGGGCGTGGACGTGAAGGGGCCGCAGGATACGGTGCCGTTCCACCCATATTACACGGCCAAGGACGGCTTTGGCGTGGGTGTGTTCCTGATCGTCTTCGCAGCCCTGCTCTTCTTCTGGCCGAACCTGCTGGGTCATCCGGACAATTATATTCAGGCCAACTCGCTCTCCACGCCTGCGCACATCGTGCCGGAATGGTATTTCCTGCCCTTCTACGCGATCCTGAAGGCGTTCACCGGCAACTTCCTGTTCGTGCCCGCGAAGCTCTGGGGCGTCGTCGCGATGTTCGGCTCGATCCTGCTGTTGTTCTTCCTGCCCTGGATCGATCGTTCGCCGGTCCGTTCGGCCAATTATCGCCCGATGTACCGCTGGTTCTTCTGGGCGTTGGTCGCCGACGTGTTCGTGCTGGGCTATCTTGGTCAGGCAGAGCCGACGGCAACGGTCGTCACGCTCAGCCAGCTGTGCGCCGCTTATTATTTCTCGCACTTCCTCATCATTCTTCCGATTGTCTCGCACTTCGAAAAGCCGAAGCCCTTGCCCAACTCGATCTCCGAGTCGGTCCTGCATGGCGAGCAGGCTGAAGCCGCGCCAATCGGCATGCACACTGCCTGAGCCGGGGGACAGAAAGAACATGCTCCGCTTTTTCGGACCCTTGATCGCTCCCATTGTCGGCTTGGGCTTTGTGCTGGCGCTCGCTTGGGGCTTCCTTTCGACGCCGCGTGAGGTGGCCGTCGAATCCGCCGCGCACGAATTCCATCGGGAGCCGAAGCCGGTCTCCTTCTCGTTCGATGGCCCGCTCGGCCATTATAATCGGGAACAGCTTCAGCGTGGCTTCCAGGTCTACAAGGAAGTTTGCGCGGCCTGCCATTCGATGAAGCTGGTCGCCTTCCGCGATCTGGAGGAGATTGGTTTCTCCAAGCCGGAGGTGAAGGCGATCGCGAAGCAGTGGGCGGTCGAGGTGCCTTCGCTCAATCCGGATACGGGCGAGCCGGCGACGCGCAAGGCGCTGCCGAGCGACTATATCCCGTCGCCTTATCCGAACGAGGTTGCTGCCCGTGCGGCGAACAACAACGCCTTGCCGCCGGACATGTCACTGCTCGCCAAGGCGCGCGAGGGCGGTGCCCATTATATCCACTCGATCGTGGTGGGCTACGAGGCGCAGCCGGCGGAATTGCTGAAGAAGTTCCCGGACGCGAAGACCCCGACGGGGCTGCACTACAACCCCTATTTCGCGAACCTCAACATCGCCATGCCGCCGCCGCTCGTCGCCGATGGCCAGGTTAGCTACACTGACGGCACCAAGCCGACGGTCGATCAGATGGCGCAGGATGTCTCCGCTTTCCTGATGTGGGCAGCAGAGCCCAAGCTGGAAAATCGTCACCGCTGGGGTCTGGTGGTGCTTGGTTATCTGCTGCTGGCGACGGCCTTCGCCTACGGCGCATACCGAAACATCTGGCGCGACAAGAAGCATTGATGGGAGTGTCGGCAGGGTGACCGCGCCGGCACTGCTGTCGATTTCCATGCTCGCCGTCCTCGCTCTGGCGCTGGGCGGCGGCTGGACGATCGCGAAGCGGCCGGCCGATAAGCTGCGCGGCGTCTTGATGCTGGTGGCTGCCCTGGTGCTGCTGGGCAATGTCCTGATCTGGACGTGGCCGCTGTCCTGATCGGGCGGCCCGCACCGGAGGCGACAGGCAGGCCCGCGCCCTGCGCTGGCTGACCGCGGCCGTATTTAGAAACAACGCGAAACTTGACCGCTGGGGCAAGGAAGCTGGTAGGGCTCTGCCATGACCGAGATTGACGACGCTACCGCGGCTGCCGCCTTTCGCAGGCTTGTCGCCCACCTTCAGCACCGCACCGATGCGCAAAATGTCGATCTGATGGGATTGGCCGGCTTCTGCCGCAACTGCCTCGGCGATTGGCTGGGGGAGGCGTCCAACGGCGCACTCACCAAGGCGCAGGGTCGGGATTATGTCTACGGCATGCCCTACGCCGATTGGAAGGCGCAACACCAGCAGCCGGCCACGCCCGCGCAGCTTCAACGCATGGAAGAAAGCCTGAAGCGAAATCCAGGCTAGCGGTCAGACGATGTCGCGCCCCGTCACCATGCCGGGAAGAACAGTCGCTTGATGGCCATCCGCGCCAAGCCGGCCGACGATGAGCTGGCAAACGGCCTCCTCGCGGCTCGGCTTGGGATCCGGGCTGCGCGCGATCCAGGCATCGATTGCCTCGATTTGTTCGGGCGTGAAGTGGATCGTGAGCGTCGTTTCTGAGCGTGAGTCTGACATATCCACAAGTTGATGGCCCGCGCCCGCATGGTCAAGCAAATGTCCCCTTCCGTTTGACGGCCGCCAGCCTGTAAGCCTCGCCCCGTGAGCGAACCCACCCCCATGATGGCGCAATATCTGACCCTGAAGGCGGAGGCGCCGGATTGCCTCCTCTTCTATCGGATGGGCGACTTTTTCGAACTTTTCTTCGAGGATGCCAAAGCGGCCGCGGCGACGCTGGACATCGCACTGACCGCGCGCGGCGAACATGGTGGTGAGCCGGTCCCGATGTGCGGCGTACCCGTGCACAGCCACGAGGCCTATCTCGCCCGTCTGATCAAGGGCGGCCATCGCGTCGCCATCGCGGAACAGATCGAAACGCCCGAACAGGCGAAGAAGCGCGGCGGCAAGGCCTTGGTCGCCCGCGCGATCGTGCGGATCGTGACCCCGGGCACGCTGACCGAGGAAGTGCTGCTCGACGCGCGGGCGGCCAATTGGCTGGTCGCCGTCGGCAAGGCGGGCAGTCTGTTCGGGCTTGCTGCAGCGGACATTTCGACCGGCCGGTTCGAGGTGGCCAGCGTCTCGCCGGCGACACTGGACGCAGAGCTGGCGCGCCTGGGGCCGGTGGAAGTGATCGTGCCGGACAGCTTCGATTTGCCGGCGGCCTATCCGCTGACGATCGCCGGCGGTTTCGACAGCAACGCCGCGGAACGTAAGCTCAAATCCCTGTTCAATGTTGCCACTCTGGATGGCTGGGGCGAGTTCGGCCGTGCGGAATTGTGTGCGGCCGGCGGACTGCTCGCTTATCTCGAACGCGCCGGGCAGGGAGCCATGCCGTTCCTCCAGATGCCGGTACGGCGGGCTGCGGCCGATCATATGATGATCGACGCTGCTACGCGCGAAAGCCTGGAGATCGTGTGCGCCGCCAATGGCGGACGCAAGGGGAGCCTGCTCGACGCGATCGACCGCACGGTCACCGGCGGCGGTGCTCGCTTGTTGGGGAGCGATCTGGCCGCGCCGTTAACCGATCGCACGGTGATTGACGCGCGTCTGGATCTCGTTGGCTTTCTTCACGACGACCCGGACTTGCGAGCCCGGCTACGCGCGACTTTGCGGGCCCTGCCGGATATCGGCCGGGCGCTCGGCCGGCTCGCCGCCGGACGCGGCAGCCCGCGTGACCTCGGGCAGTTGCGCGATGGCCTTGATGAAGCCTCCAAGTTGCACGAGGTGCTGCGCATCGCCCCCCGTCCGGCATTGCTCGATGCGCTCTTGCCCGCCTTTGTCGGCCATGGCGAATTGGTCGATCGGTTGCAGCGCGCGATCGTGGCGGCGCCGCCCATAGACGCGGCGCAGGGCGGCTATATCGCCGAAGGCTATGATCCTGCGTTGGATGCGTTGCGTGCGCGCGGCGGTGAGGGCCGACGGGCGATTGCCGCGCTGGAAGCACGCTATCGCGCGTCGACCGGCATCGCCCAGCTGAAGATACGTCACAACAATGTCCTGGGCTTTCACGTCGAGGTGCCGGCCAAGGCGGCCGACCCGCTGATGCGGGCGGATTCGGGCTTCACTCACCGCCAGACGCTCGCCGGCGTTGTGCGGTTCAACGCGCCTGAGCTGCACGATCATGCCAGCGAAGTCGGCCAGGCGAGCAGTCACGCGCTCGCGGCGGAGGCTGCCCATCTTGAAGAGCTGACCGCACTGACGCTCGATCGTGCGCGTGAGATCGCGCTGGCGGCGGACGCCCTGGCCCGGCTCGACGTCGCCGCTGGGCTGGCGGAACGTGCGGCAGAGGGCAGCTGGTGCCGCCCGGCGGTGGTCGATCACCCTTGTCTCGAGGTCACCGAGGGGCGCCATCCGGTCGTCGAAAACGCCGTGGCGACCTCGGGCGGACGCTTCGTCGCCAATGATTGCCGGCTTGGACCGCACGATCGGCTGTGGCTGGTGACTGGTCCAAACATGGGCGGCAAATCGACCTTCCTGCGTCAGAATGCGGCGCTGCTGATCCTCGCTCAGGCGGGCAGCTTCGTGCCGGCAGCGACCGCCACTTTAGGTCTGTGCGATCGTCTGTTCAGCCGGGTCGGCGCGTCCGACAATCTGGCACGGGGCCGTTCGACCTTCATGGTGGAAATGGTCGAAACGGCGGCCATCCTGGCACAGGCGACCGAACGCAGCTTCGTGATCCTGGACGAGGTCGGCCGCGGCACGTCCACCTATGACGGGCTCGCCATCGCCTGGGCGGTGGTTGAGGCCGTGCATGACGGCAATAAATGCCGCTGCCTGTTCGCCACCCATTATCATGAGCTGACGCGGCTGGCCGAACGTCTGGACGCGCTCAGCCTGCATCATGTGCGGGCACGCGAATGGAAAGGCGAGTTGGTGCTGCTGCATGAGGTCGCCGAAGGGCCGGCGGATCGCAGCTATGGTCTCGCCGTTGCCCGCTTGGCCGGACTGTCTCCCCAGGTGGTCGCACGTGCCAAAGAAGTCCTCAAGCGGCTGGAGGCGGGGCGGGCCGCCACTGGCGGGCTGGCGGCAGGCCTCGACGATCTGCCGCTCTTTGCGGCCGCCGCCGTCCAGGAGGACGCGCGCACCGATCCGCTCCGCGATGCATTGGCGACGATCGATGTCGATGCGCTGTCGCCGCGCGATGCGCTTGAAACGCTTTACCGTTTACGCGATCTGGTAGCAGCCGACGGTTCATGATCCGGCAAGCGTGGCGGGATCACCAACCGGGGCCATGAAACGACCGTCTCATATTCTGAATGCAGCGTCCAACCTGCTCGGAATCGCGCTCGTCATCATCGCTGGCCTGAACTTGAGTCATGTTGCGTCGACCAACTTTGCGGATGAGATCGCCTGGGTTGCCGCCGTTTGTCTGGCGACGAGCTGCCTCCTTTCCTATCTCGCAATCCGTCACGACAATCGGGCGGATTCGATTGAAAAATGGGCGGATCGCATCTTCCTGCTCGGCCTGGCGACACTGGTTGGGTCCATCATCGTGCTGGCGACCACCAACGGTTGATCCACCGCGGCTCGGCTGATGACGCGCCGCCGATCAGGCTCTATCTCTCTTCTCTATGGCGACCCGGTTCGAAGCTTTGCCCCAGCGTCGCGCGATCATCGATCGCCGCGGCCTGGCTTAGGCCCTCGCCGCCCTGCAGGGCGCGGATGCCGCCGAGCTGCGCGCAGCGGCGACCCCGCTACTGCGTGACGCCTTGGACGGCGGCCGTGCCGAGATTGCGCGGCGGCTGGCGCAACATCCCAGCCGTGGCGCCGAAATCGCCGCATCCTACGCCTTCCTGACGGATCAGTTGCTGCGGCTCTGTTTCGATTTCACGGTGCAACGCCTCTATCCCAACACCAATCCGACGAAGAGCGAGCGGATCACCCTGACCGCAGTTGGCGGTTACGGGCGTGGCGAAATGGCGCTCCATTCCGACATCGACATCGGCTTCCTCACGCCCTGGAAGCAGACCGGCTGGGTCGAGCAGGTGATCGAATCGATCCTCTACATATTGTGGGACCTCGGGCTAAAGGTCGGCCATTCCAGCCGCTCGCTGGACGACATGGTGCGCATGGCCAAAAGCGATCTCACCATCTGCACCGCCCAGCTGGAGGCGCGCTATATCTGGGGCGATCTGCCCCTCTACGAGGAGGCTGCTGCACGCTTTGACCGCGAAGTGCAGAGCGGGACCGGCCGGTCGTTCGTGACCAACAAGCTGCTTGAGCGGACCGCGCGCCACGAACGCATGGGCGACAGCCGCTACGTCGTTGAACCCAATCTCAAGGAAGGAAAGGGCGGCCTGCGCGACCTGCATACGCTCTTCTGGATCGGCAAATATGTCCACAAGGTCAGCAATGTCGCCGAGCTGGTCGACAAGGGTCTGTTTACGGCCGCCGAGTTGCGCCGCTTCCGGCGGGCTGAAAACTTCCTGTGGGCGGTTCGCTGTCACCTCCACATCCTCGCTCGCCGCGCCGAGGACCGACTGACGTTCGACGTCCAATCCGAAATCGCGGTCCGCATGCATTATGCCGATCGCCCCGGCAGCAGCGCGGTGGAGCGGTTCATGCGCCATTATTTCCTCACCGCGAAGGAAGTGGGGGACCTCACGGCCGTGTTCTTGGCCCATCTGGATGAGGAATTTGCCAGTCGCGGACGCCGATTCGGGCTGCCGCATCTACAGCGCAGGCCGCGCAAACTGGACGGCTTCTTGCTCGATCGGGGGCGTTTGAAGGCGCCGGATGACCATTTTTTTGAGGCTGATCCCAGCCAATTGATCAATCTTTTCGCGCTTGCGGACCGTCACGGGCTGGAAATACACCCGCTGACCATGCGTCAGGCGGGCCGCGATGCCCGCCTGATCGACGCCAAATTGCGCCAGGATCCCCGCGCCAATGCGCTGTTTCTGGAGGTTCTGACCTCGCCCAGAACGCCGGAACGCGTGCTTCGATGGATGAATGAGGCGGGTATCTTCGGGCGCTTCATGCCCGATTTCGGACGTGTCGTCGCGCAGATGCAGTTCGATATGTACCATCATTATACGGTCGACGAGCATTCGTTGCGCGCGATCGGGCTGCTGTCCCGCATCGAAAAGGGCGAATTGGCCGAAGATCATCCGGTCGTTTCGAAGATGTTCAAGCAGATCGTGTCCCGCCGCGCCCTCTATGTGTCGGTGCTGCTCCACGACATCGCCAAGGGTCGGGGCGGCGATCATTCGGTACTGGGCGCGGAGGTTGCCGAGAAATTATGCCCCCGGCTCGGCATGAGCGCGGCCGAGACCGAGACGGTGGCGTGGCTCGTTCGCTACCATCTGCTGATGTCGGCCACCGCGTTCAAGCGCGACCTGTCGGACTTCAAGACGATCCTGGATTTCACCGCGATCGTGCAAAGCCCCGAGCGTCTGCGCCTTTTGCTGGCACTGACGATCGTCGACATCCGCGCGGTGGGCCCAGGCGTCTGGAATGGCTGGAAGCGGCAATTGCTGACCGACCTGTACGACGCCGCGGAAGAGGTGCTGAGGCTTGGCCACAAGCAGCGTGGCCGGGGCGAACGGGTTGCGCTGAAGCGGGCGGAGCTGGAGCGCCAGCTCGGCTGGCCGCATGATCTGTTCGAGATGTTCACCAAGCGCTTCCCGGAAAGCTATTGGGTGGCCGAGGGCGTCGACATCCTGGAACATAATGCGCGCCAGATCGCCGCGGCCGATGCGTCCGGCAACCCGCTCTCGATCGTGGCCCAGCCCGATCCGCAGCGCGGCGCCACATTGGTGACCATCTACGCTGGCGACCATCCAGGCCTGTTCTACCGGATCGCGGGTGCGATCCATCTGGCCGGCGGCAACATCATCGACGCCCGCATCCACACGACCCGGGACGGCATGGCGGTCGATAATTTCCTGGTGCAGGATCCGTTCGGCCAGGCCTTTGACGATCCGCACCGGCTGGAGCGGCTGGCGCGCGGGATCGAGGATGCATTGGCCGCCCGCAACCAGATGGCGACGCGGCTGGCGGCCAAGCCGGCACCGCGAACGCGCGCGCATGCGTTCGAGACCGTGCCGAACGTGCTGGTCGATAATAATGCGTCCAACCGCTATACGGTGGTCGAGGTGAATGCGGGCGATCGGCCGGCGTTGCTCCACGCGCTCGCACGGGCCTTGTTCCAGGCCAAGGTGACAATCCACTCCGCCCATATCGCGACCTATGGCGAGCGCGCGATCGACGTTTTCTATGTCACGGATCTGATCGGCGACAAGATCGAGACGACGGGGCGCCTGCGGACAATGGAACGGTTGCTGCTGGAAGCAGCGGGTGGGGCGCCCGAGCAACCCGAACGTGGTCGGGAGCGTCGGCCTGCGGCAGCGACGTCCAGCTAACGCCCCTGCATGTCGCGGGCTTCCGAGGGGATCCGCACCGTCAGGCTGTTCCAGCCTGCCTCAAGGGTGATCTGGCAGGCGAGCCGGCTGGTGCGGGTGACATGCGCCGCCAAATCGAGCAGGTCGTCTTCATCCGCGCTGGCGGGCGGCAGCTTGGCGAAATCCTCCTCCGCGACGATCACATGGCACGTGGAACAGGCCATCTGTCCCTCGCACGTTCCTTCCAGCGGCTGTCCGCTCGCCTGCGCGACATCAAGCAAACGATCGCCGGGTTGTGCTTCTACTTCCTGAATGGTGTCGCGATTGGCAGAAATAAACCGGATCTTCATGCCCACTCCAGCTGCGCGGCGGCGGCATCGTTGATTAAAGCCGACGCAGTTTCAATATCTTGTACCGTTGTGTAGCGGCCAAATCCCAGACGGATAGAGGCGCGGGCCGCTTTATCGTCAAGCCCAAGCGCTTGTAGCACATGGCTTGGCCGACCGGACCCGCTGGCGCAGGCCGAGCCAGCGGAAAAGGCGACGTCCCGCACGTCCGAGATGAGCCGATTTGCGTCGATCCCGGCGCGTCGAAGATTGAGGTTGCCACGATAGCGATGGCTCCTGCCTCCGTTCAGCGTCCAAGTCTCGAACGCTTTTTCAGCAAGATCGGCCAAAAGATTGATATGGTTATGATCTTCCTCGCGCAATCGTCCAGCGAGTTGGGCAGCAGCGCCGAAACCGGCGCACAGCATCGGACTGAGGGTGCCGGATCGCAAACCGTCTTGCTGTCCCCCGCCATGCAGGAGGGGCGGCCAGTCCAGGCCGGGCCTGAGCCATAGCGCCCCAATTCCCTTTGGTCCGTAGATTTTGTGGGACGAGATTGCGACGAGATCGCAATGATCCAAAGGCAGGGGGATGCGGCCAAATCCTTGAACCGCGTCGCAGAACAGGAGCGCGCCGGCAGCGTGAGCCAGATCAGCCAACGCCTGAATCGGCTGGATCACACCAATCTCGTTATTCACCAGCATCGCGGCGACGACCGCGGTACGATCGTCAATTGCGGACTTCGCCCGGTCGAGATCGACCAGGCCGTCCGTTCCGACGGGCAGTACAACGAGATCGATCTGCTGGCGTTCCAGCCATCGGGCCGTGTCGAGGACGCACGCATGTTCGGTAGCGATTGTGACGATCTTTCGTCGTTCTGACTGTATTACAGAGGCTTGCAACGCCCAGTTCGCAGCCTCTGTCGCGCCGGAAGTAAAAATCAGCCTTCCATCGCTCCGGTCGTCGCCAAGCGTGATGGCGACCTGCGATTGGGCCACCGCAACAGCGGCGGCGGCTTCGCGGCCCGCGCGGTGCGGCGAATGCGGGTTACCGAACTTGTCGAGCCATGGCAGCATCGCCGCGCGGACCTCGGGAGCCAGCGGTGTCGTCGCCTGATAGTCGAGATAGATCATGCCGCGCGCCGTCCCGCCGCCATGCCGGACCAGATTTCCAGGAACCGCGTTACTTCGGCATCGGTCGTGGCCGGGGCAAGGCTGATGCGGATTACCTCGCGCGCGGCCTCCTCCGGCCAGCCCATGGCGCGGAGCACCGGGCTCGCCTTCAGCGTACCCGATGAGCAGGCGCTCCCGGCGGAGACGGCGATGCCGGCGAGATCGAGGGTGATCAACTGGGCTGCCGCGGCCACGCCCGGCAAGCGATAGGAAGCGATTTCCGGCATGCGCGGGCTATCATGCGCGACGATCCTGCCGCCGGCCCGGATGACGCCGTCGTCGAGACGATCGCGCAGGCGATCGAGCGGCGCGCGATCCGGTCGATCGGAAAGCGCAGCGGCAAAGCCAATGGCCGCGGGAAGATTTTCGGTACCCGCGCGATACCCCTTTTCCTGACCACCGGTGGGAGAGAGAAGGGAGAAGTCTTTGATAAGCAGGGCGCCGATACCGGACGGCCCACCCAATTTGTGGGACGAAACGATGATCATGTCCGCATCGGGCAGGGGCAGCTTGCCAGCCGACTGGGACGCGTCCGCGAGCCATAAGCTGCCACGCGCGCGGAGCCTATCGGCGATCCGGTCGGCCGGCTGGATTACACCGGTTTCGCTGTTTACGGTCTGGATCGCGACAAGCGCCGCCTCCGGGATCAATTCCAGATCGACCAGGCCATGGCCATCCACCGGGAGCGGCGTTCCATCGACTGCAGCGCGCCGGACCGCATCATGCTCGACATCCGAGATCGCCAGCCGACGACATGTGGCGCGACCGAGCGCGAGCGCAGCCGCCTCGCTGGCACCGCTCGTGAAGATGAGTTCGTGCCGCCAGCCGAGCGCATCCTTGATCCTGACGCGAGCAGCCTCAAGCGCGCTGCGCGCCGCCCGACCTTCCGCATGGGGTGAGGACGCGTTCGCCCAGCGCCCCATGGCGTCCAGCATGGCGTCGCGGGCGGCCGGCAGGATCGGCGTGGCCGCAGCGTGGTCCAGATAGATGCGGGGGCTCAAGGGGACGAATTCTCCGTGATTGCGCCATCTCTGGCCTTTTCTATATAGGCTCGCACAACGCGCACACCCAAGCGCCGCCCATCAAGTCAAGCGAGAACGATGCCAGACGTCATTTTCCCCGGCCCCGAAGGCCGCCTCGAAGGCCGTTTCAACCCCGGGCCGCGTCCGCGCGCACCGGTCGCGATGATCCTGCATCCCCACCCGCAGGCGGGGGGCACGATGAACAACCGCATCGTGCAGGCGCTGTACCAGACCTTCGTGCGGCGCGGTTTCGCGACCTTGCGCTTCAACTTCCGCGGCGTCGGCAAGAGCCAGGGCGTGTTCGACAACGGCATCGGCGAATTGTCCGATGCGGCGTCGGCGCTGGACTGGGTGCAGCAAATCCACCCGGAGGCGCAGACGACCTGGATTGCCGGCGTCAGCTTCGGCGCGTGGATCGGCATGCAGCTGCTGATGCGCCGGCCGGAGATCAAGGGGTTCATCTCGATCGCGCCGCCGGCCAACCTGTACGACTTCACCTTCCTCGCACCATGCCCCTCGTCCGGGATCATCATCCAGGGTGAGAATGACGAAGTGGCAACGCCCGGCGCGACCCAGAAGCTGGTCGACAAGCTGCGCACCCAGCGTCACATCACCATCCACCACGATACGATCCCGGGTGCGAACCATTTCTTCGAGCATGAAATGCCCGAGCTGATGAAGTCCGTGGACGATTATCTGGATATGCGGCTGAAGGCGTAAAACGCACGCCGCTACGATCATGGCTCGACTTTGCGGAGGCGCCATGACTAGGAACCCGCAAGTTTAAGAGTGACAAAGAGGTGCCAGTGTCTACCCAGTTTGCGCCGCGCAGCCGCAAGGTTCGCGTCCTCGCGACGCTTGGACCGGCGTCCAGCTCGCCCGAGATGATCCGCAAGCTGTTCGTGGCGGGTGCGGACGCGTTCCGCATTAACATGAGCCATGGCGCGCATGCGGATAAGGTGCCGCTGGTCCAGGCCATCCGCGCGATGGAGGAGGAGCTTGGCCGTCCGTCGACGATCCTCTTCGATCTGCAGGGGCCGAAGCTGCGCGTCGGCAAATTCGCCGACGGGAAGATCGTCTTGGAGACGGGACAGCGCTTCGTGCTGGATCGCGATGCGACGCCGGGCAATACGGAGCGTGTCGAGCTGCCCCACAAGGAGATCTTTGCGGCGCTGGAGGTCGGCGCGCGGCTGCTGCTGGATGATGGCAAGCTCGTCCTGCGCGTTGCCGACGTCGCGCCGGAGCGGATCGAGACGATCGTCGAGGTCGGCGGCCCTCTCTCGAACTCCAAGGGCCTGAACGTCCCTGACGTCGTCGTGCCGATGGCGGCGCTGACGGCGAAGGATCGTGCCGATCTGACCTTTGCGGTAGAGCAGGGGGCGGACTGGGTTGCCTTGTCCTTCGTGCAGCGGCCGGAGGATGTTGCAGAGGCGCGCCGCCTGATCGGGGGCAAGGCCGCGCTGCTGGCCAAGATCGAGAAGCCCGCCGCGGTGGAGCGGCTCGAGGAAATCCTGGAACTGGCCGATGCCGTGATGGTCGCGCGCGGCGATCTGGGCGTGGAACTGCCGCCACAGCAGGTCCCGCTGGTGCAGAAGCGCATCGTCGAAACGGCGCGCCGCATGGGCCGGCCGGTCGTGGTGGCGACGCAGATGCTGGAATCGATGATCGTGTCGCCCAGCCCGACGCGGGCCGAGGTGTCGGATGTCGCGACGGCTATCTATGACGGCGCAGACGCGATCATGCTGTCGGCCGAAAGCGCGGCGGGCGCCTGGCCCGAATTGTCGGTATCGATGATGGATCGCATCGCCATCGCGGTCGAGAACGATCCCGGATACCGCGCGCGCCTGCACTTCACGGAGACCTTGCCGGATCCCACAACCGCCGACGCCTTGTCCGAAGCGGCCAAGGAAATCGCGGAGACGATCTCGGCGGCGGCGATCATCTGTTTCACCAATTCGGGCGCCTCGGCTCGCCGGATCGCACGCGACCGCGCGACGGTGCCGATGCTGGTATTGACCCCCAACCGCGAAACGGCACGCCGGCTCGGCCTGCTGTGGGGCGCGCATGCGGTGGTTACCAAGGATGTGTCGAACTTCGAAGAGATGGTCGCGAAATCGAAGCGGATGGCGCTGCGGACCGGGCTGGCTACATCAGGTGACAAGATCATCATCATGGCCGGCGTTCCCTTCGGTACGCCGGGCTCTACCAACATGCTCCATATCCAGCGCCTGACCGGCAAGGAACTTCAGGGGCATGACGACTGACAGTGATATGTCAGCCCAAGGGCTCGCACGCTTTCAATCGTGTAGCGACGCGCAGTCGCCGATCATCTCGGAGCGCCGAGCAGGCCGAGCAGGATGCCCATCGCCATATAAAGCAGTGCGCCGGTTCTGACGCCGTTGGAATAGCCGCGGCGCAGTGTGAACCATGCGAATATGGGCGCCAGGGCGAGGATGCCGAGCAGCAGCCAGCCGCTCAAGCGTCGATATGCGACCGGGGCGTGGGGCATACCGACATGTTACTGATCGTTGCGCACGAATTGCCGGTAATGCGGCGGCGTCACGCACTCAATGAGATCGTTGAATAAGGCGCCCAGGGCGAACTGCGCGGCATGCGCCATCGCGGATAGGCAAAGAAAAACGGCCGCGCTTGCGCACGGCCGTCTTTGCTTCCGCAGAGGCGAGGGGCTTAGCCCTGGCGCGCCTTGAAGCGACGGTTCGTCTTGTTGATGACGTAGGTCCGGCCACGACGACGGATCACGCGGTTATCGCGATGACGGTCCTTGAGCGACTTCAACGAATTACGGATCTTCACGGGGCTACCCCTGCCTATCTTGTTAGAGCTGCGGAAAGTTGGCGGTTCCCTATGGCGCAAGACGGTCTAAGTCAACCCGCTGAGTCGTTACGCCCCCATGCAGCGAAATGGTTGCTGTCGCGTTGCGATCTGGGAATTCGAAGGAGAGTTTGAATGCGCAAGCTGATGATTGCCGCGATGCTGGGGACGTTGACGTTGGCCGGCTGCGCAAGCGGTCCGTCAACGCAGGTGACGCGCTTTCACCTGAACCAGCCGATCGCGCGCGGGCAGATCAGCGTTGAGCCGCTGCTACCGGCGGACCGCAACAGCCCGGAATTCCAGACTTATGCCAACATCGTCGGCAATCAGCTTGCACAGTTGGGCTTCACCGAAGCACCCGGCTTGGCCAAATCCGAGCAAGTCGCCGTGGTGCAGGTGGATCGCGCCTTCTTCGACGGGCCGCCCCGTTCGTCCTTCTCCTTCGGGATTGGCGGCGGCAGCTTCGGCTATCATGGCGGCGGCGGCGCCAGCGTCGGCACGACGGTTGCGGGAAAGCCCAGCCAGAATGTTTCGACCCGCCTGATCGTCCAGATCAAACGCCGGTCGGACAGCACGACCGTCTGGGAAGGTCGCGCGGAGACAAGCTCGCGATTCGGTACGCCTGAATCGCAGCCGGCGGATACGGTCCAACGTCTCGCCGCAGCGATGTTCCGGGACTTCCCCGGCGTGTCGGGACGCACTATCGTCGTCAAATGACAGCGCACATCTCGGCCGCATTCGACAGCGGCAATATTCGCGTCCTCGGGCAGGATGGCGATCGCTTCGATCTGGAGATCGTGCGCGATCGCCAGTCCGATTTCTACCAGTGGTTCCACTTCCGCCTGCTCGGCGCCAAAGGGCGGACAGTGGAATTGCGTATCCTGAATGCCGGCAGCTCCGCTTATCCGCTGGGCTGGCCCGGATATCAGGCACGGTGGTCGGACGATCGCGAAGAGTGGCGGTTGGCCGAGACGCAATATGCCGACAATGTGCTGACGATCCGGCACGAAGCGGACAGCGACAGCCTGTGGTTCGCATATTTCGCACCCTATTCGATGGAGCGGCATCACGATCTGGTGGCGACCATCGCCACCATGCCGGGCGTCCGTTACGAATCGCTCGGCCAGACGCTGGACGGGCAGGAAATGGATTGCCTGCATATCGGGGAAGGCCCGCTGCAGGTGTGGCTCTATGCGCGCCAGCATCCGGGCGAGACGATGGCCGAATGGTGGATGGAAGGCGCGCTTGCAAAGCTGACCGATCCGGCCGACCCGGTTGCTCGCGTGCTCCGGCGGGAGGCGACCTTCCACGTCGTGCCCAACATGAACCCCGATGGTTCGCGCCGCGGCCATTTGCGGACCAATGCCGTGGGGGTAAACCTCAATCGCGAATGGCACGAGCCAACGGCGGACCGCAGCCCGGAAGTCCTGGCCGTGCGCACCAAGATGGACGAGACCGGCGTCGATTTCGCGATGGACGTTCATGGTGATGAAGCAATCCCCTACGTCTTCCTGGCGGGCTTTGAGGGAATCCCGAAGTGGACGGAGCGTCAGGGGGCGCTGTACGCGCAATATCGCACGACGCTGGCGCGCCGATCGCCAGATTTTCAGATCGAGCATGGCTATGCGACCGCAGCGCCCGGATCCGCCAACCTGGCCATGTCGACCAACCAGATCGCCAATCGCTTCGGCGCGGTCGCGATGACCCTCGAAATGCCGTTCAAGGACAATGACGCGCTTGCCGATCCCGACTTTGGCTGGTCGGCCGAGCGATCGATGCGGATGGGGGAAGATTGCCTGGGCGCGTTACATGAAATGATCGACGCCTTGCAGAGCGCCACGGCGGCGGCCTGAGAGCAGGCGCGCAGGGGGGCATCGGTCATGGCATGGTGGAGCCCCCAAAAATCGCCGCAACAAAGTGCAGGCGCCGAGCAGCGCGATCGCGACTGGAAGACAGCGTTCGAGCAAGGCAAGTTGCCGCCGCCGGTGGTGGAACGGCTGAGCGAGGCGCGTAGCGGACGTAGCCCGTGGGTCGCGACGATGACGCCGGCTGAGCTGCTGACCGCGCGCAGCCACGGTTGCCGGCCAATCGCGACGGTATCCGGCACGTGCTGGTATAATTTCGGCTATAGCTGGACGGAGGGCCACGCCGCAGGCTGGGCGAGCGCGCTCGACCGGATCCGGCAGGAAGCGCGTGCGGCGGAGGCCAATGCGGTGGTCGACGTGCAGATGCGCACGATCCGACATCGCTTCGGCCCCAGCATGGATTTCACCTTGCTCGGTACTGCGATCCGGGTCGAGGGCCTGCCTGCCAGCAGCGATCCGGTGATCGCCACGGTGCCCGCGCTGGAATTCGTACGGCTGCTGGAAATGGGGATCGTACCTACGGGCATTGCGGTCGGCGCCCGTTATGAATGGCTTGGCGGCGGCTGGGGCGGGGTTGGCAGCAGCTGGAACGACATGAGCGTCCGCAACCGCCTGCAGCAGCAATCCAATTTCTTCTCAGGCAACCAGCCCCTCACAGAGCTGGGACACTTTTGGGAAAGCATACGCCGCGCGGCGCATCGTGACCTGCGCGCGCATGCGGCGATGCTGGGCAACGGTGTGCTGGCCCACACCAATTTCGGCCAGATCATACGGCAGGAGCGGGACAAGCAGCCGCCGGCTTATCTCGGCCGACATATCGTCGTCGGAACCGTGGTCGACACGCCGAAAGGCAGGCCGGTGCCACATATGATCCAGCCGGTGGTGGATATGCGCGACAGCGATGTGCTGTCCCGTTCGACCGGCCACCGGCATAACAGTTACGCCGACGATCTTGGCGAAGGGGAGGGGCCGATCTGATGGCCGAGGAAGCAAATTTCCCACCGCATGCTTTGGCGCGACTGAAGGGGTTGCGCGGCCAGGGAAAGCCTGACGGGGTCTTCACGTCCGACTTTTCGGTCAACGAATTCCTGCTCGTGCGCAAGGCAGGGTTCGAGCCAGTGGGGCTGTGCGTCGGGTCCTGCATCTACCATCTGGGCTTCCAGTTTGCCGGCTGGGGATCGAACGTCGAGCTCGAGCAGCTAAGCCTCGCCATGTATGAGGCGCGCGCCCTGGCAATGGAGCGGATGCGGCTGGAAGCGGCCAATATGGGCGCGGACGGGATCGTCGGGGTGCGGCTGACGGTGAAGCGTCTGGAATGGGACAGCAATATCCTGGAGTTCGTTGCCATCGGGACCGGCATCGTCCACGCCAAGGGGCATCAGGGCTTCAAGGGCCCCAAGGGGCAGCCGTTCACCTCGGCGCTGTCAGGACAGGATTTCTGGACCTTGCTGTCGGCGGGATATCGCCCGCTGGAAATGGTGATGGGAAGCTGCGTCTATCATGTGGCCCGGCGCGGGCCATTCGCTACGCTGGGATCGGTCGGCCAAAATGTCGAACTCTCCAATTTCAGTCTTGCGCTGTACGAGGCGCGCGAGATCGCCATGGAGCGGATGCAACTGGAGGCCAGTAAAGCAGGGGCCGAGGGTGTCGTCGGCGCCGATTTGCACGAAGGCAGCCATAATTGGTCGAGCCATGTGATCGAATTCTTCTCGATCGGCACGGCGGTGGTGCCGCTTCAAGGTCATGAGGCAGACGACATTCCCGATCCGCAACTGGTGCTGTCGGTCAATAGCTAGAATGGGAAGGCTGAGCGCCGGTTGAGCCCAGGCCGGGTGGGGTGAGTGGCAACGATCCTCGCTGCGGACCTAGGCGCACCGGCGCCCTTATCGATAGCAAGGCTGGATCAGATCGAGTCGGCGGACGGCCGAAGCACGCAGATCGCGCTGCCGCCGTCGGCCGGGAGAATGATTGGCTCACCCTGCGGAAGCGTGGCGATGTTACGCAATTCCCGCTCTGACAGGCCATCGAGCGGCAGCACGCCCTGCGAGCGGACGAACTTGACGCCATGTTTGGTCAGCACCGCCGCGGCCTCGTCCAGCGAATGCGCAGGCCGCAAGTCGCGCAGGGTCGCCGCATCCAGGCGTTGCGTGGTCGCCAGGGCGTCGCAATCTGCCTGGCTGGTCCCGAGCGAAGGAGGGGTAGCCGGCGCCGGACGCGCCAATGCCGGCGCGGTCAGGCAAGAAGCGAACAAAAAGGTGACGAGCAACCTGTTCATGACCGCGAAACGCCCGAAGGCGCCTTTTTCTCCCTGAACACTCAGGTCCGCTCTATTTACTTCTTCGCTGGCTTGAGCGCCTCGCTGCGCATCGCGTCGATCTTTGCGGTATCGGTGAATGCGTCCAGCTTGCCGAGTTCGGCTTGGACCGCGGGATCGGTCATCAGGTCCCGCGCCGCAACCGTGCCCAGTGCGCTGAAACCCGTCTCCATTGCGGTCGCCCCTTCATATTTCAGCGCAGCGATCGTTTCACTGCGGCAATCTTGTGTGAGGAGCCGGGTGAACATGCTGCCGGCCGTCGCGGTGACGCTGGTGCGCTGCTCGGGGGTAATGTTGGCGAGTTGCTTGACCGCTGGGCCGGCGGCAAAGGCCGCAAACATCCAGCGTACCAATGCCTCGTGGTCCGCCGTGCTGGCCTTCGCCACCAGGCATTTGGTGAGCTCGTCCGCATAGACGCCCGCTGCCGCCGGTGTGCCGCCGATCACCCCTAACAGTGACAGGCCCCCGATCAGCAACCTTCTCATCAACCGCCCCTTGCCCCTTCGCGAAACCTAGCTCAGCTTTATAGTTGGTCGAGGAGGCGGAGCAACAAGGGGAGATCGATGCGGCCGCGCGTATCGATCAGCAAATCGGCCCGCTGCGCGCATTCGCAGATGATGGCGTGGTAGTTGAGCCGCTTGACCTGGGCCATGCGGGCGAACGCGCGATTGGTGAAATTCTCCTGCAGCAGCTCGATCACGGTCGGCCCGTGCGCGCCATCTTCGGTCCAGGCGAGATTGGAAAGCGCGGCGCCATGCGGCGCGACAATGATCGCCGCCTCGCGAAACGCGCGTATCTGGTCAGCCCAGGATAGTTCGCCGGGAGCGATGATCTCAAACCCACGCGCTTCCAGCGTGCTGGTCACCTCCTCCTCGTTCAGTGGCAAGCGACGGTTGAGCGCGTCGCGGCGAGAGAGGTAGATCTTGCGCCCGGTGCGCCGTGCCCCGGTGACGCGGGCGCCCTCAGCCCTGAGCAGATCCAGCATCGCGGGATGGGGGTTCATGCCATGGTCGCCGCTGCAGGCGGTGCTGAGCACGCCCTCTGTCAGAATGCCGATGGCATCGTCGGGAAGTATCTCCACCGGGTTGGTGATGCCGAACAGGGCAAGCGGCTCACGCAGTCGATCGGTCATTGGCGGAAGCAGCACGGGCGTGGACGGATCGAGACCCAGATGGCGTGCCATCATCACGGTGCCAATATTCTGGAACAGCCAATGGAAATGGTTGTCGCGATAGCGCGAGCCGGCGACCAGCATCGGCCCCGCCCAGCGGCGGACGGGCGCGGGCTGCGCCATCTGTCGAAAGGCGTCGAGCCAGGTGAAGCGGGGAATCAGGAAAGTGGTACGTGCGACGAGGCCGTTTCGCTCGGTCACCACGACCCAGCGGCCGCCGGTGACGAGCAACGACTGCGGTTCGTCATGCGCGATCGGCGGCGTGTCGAAGGGCGCGGCGATACGCTCGGCGAAGGCGTGCGCGCGATCGCGCTCCGTGACGGCGTCCGCAAGATGGACATGCGGCTGCCATCCGGCGACCGTCTCGCCTTCAATCCGTCCGGCGATCACGGAAACCTACTTCCCGCGATTCTTCCGATGTTCAGCCATGTCCAGCACGATCGTGTCGCCTTCCGGCAGCAGGCCGAGACGACGCGCAATTTCCTGATAGGCTTCGGCTTCTCCGCCCAGATCCTGGCGGAACCGATCCTTGTCGAGCTTCTCGCCGCTGCTCATATCCCACAGGCGGCAGCCGTCCGGGCTGATCTCGTCCGCAAGGATGACGCGGGCATAATCGTTTTCCCACAGCCTGCCGAATTCCAGCTTGAAGTCGACGAGGCGAATATTCACGCCTGCGAACAGCCCGGTCATGAAGTCGTTCACACGGATCGCCATGTCGGCGATATCGTGCATCTCGTCCTGGCTCGCCCAGCCGAAGCAGGCGATATGCTCTTCCGAAACGAGCGGGTCGCCGAGCGCGTCGTCCTTGTAATAATATTCGATGATCGTGCGGGGCAGCTGCGTGCCTTCCTCGATCCCCAGCCGCTTGGCCAGGCTGCCGGCAGCGACATTGCGGATCACGACTTCAATCGGGATGATCTCAACCTGGCGGATCAACTGCTCGCGCATGTTGAGGCGGCGGATGAAGTGGGTCGGCACGCCGATGTTCGAGAGCAAGGTAAAGACATGCTCCGAGATGCGATTGTTGAGCACGCCCTTGCCGCTGATCGTGCCCTTTTTCTGGGCATTGAACGCAGTTGCGTCGTCCTTGAAATATTGAATGAGCGTGCCGGGCTCAGGACCCTCGTAGAGGATCTTGGCCTTGCCTTCGTAGATTTGACGGCGGCGGGACAAAGCAGTCTCCCAAAGGACCGAAACGAGAAGCGCCCCGACGCAGCCATCAGGCGCGGGCGGGGCGACGAGCCCGGGGATATAGACCAGGATGCCCGGCTCCGCAACGCGAGTGCGCGCGTTAAGCCGGGTCCCGCGCTTCGGCCGCCGCCGTCCTCATCGCCGTGGGGCGATGCGTGGGTTTTCATTGGCCGGCCAAGCGCGATGCGCGCCCCACCAATCGACGAAGCGATCCGTTACGGCGAGCGCCTCGAGCAGGCGCGCCGTGAAGGAAGGAACCAACTGGGCAGACTTGCGGGTATCGGACATGACGATCTCCAATCCTGCGGCAGAGCCTGTTGCGCCGCCCTTCGGCAGATGATCGTTTCCTCCGCGCCAAGCCAATTGAAGCTTGCGTGCAATTCATAAGGCAGGCTTATGGCGGCGATGCGCCGCCTGCCACCGCTTGCCGCCGTTCGCGTGTTCGAGGCGGCTGCGCGCCATCTGAACTTCACCGCGGCCGCCGCGGAACTGGGGATGACGCAGGCTGCGGTGAGCTATCAGGTGAAGGCGCTTGAGGCGCACTTGGGTATCGCCCTGTTCCGGCGCGACGGGCGCGGCATCCAATTGACGCCGGCCGGCGAGCGTGCGGCGCCGCAAGTGGCGCGCGGGTTCGATGCACTGGATGCCGCCTTTGCCCGGCTGCGTAGCGAGAGCGAATCCGCATTGACGGTATCGACCACCCAGACCTTCGCGAACACCTGGCTGGCGTGGCGGCTGGGGGGCTTCCAGGTCGTCAATCCCGCCATGGCGGTTCGTCTGGTCGCGTCCGACGCAATCACCGATTTCGCGCGGGATGAGGTGGATGTCGCGATCCGCGCAGGACGTGGGCCATGGCCAGGCCTTGAGCGGCACCTGTTGTTCCAGGTGGATTTCACGCCCATGTGCAGCCCGGACTTTCTGGCGCGGCAGGGCGGCCTGATCATGCCGGCCGACATCGTGCGACTGCCGATGATCAGCGCCAACGACCCCTGGTGGCCCCATTGGCTGCGCGAGGCCGGAGTGGAGCTCGACGAGAATGGCGATCGCCCCGGCGTCCGGCTGGATGTGCAGTCGCATGAAGGGCATGCCGCGATGGCGGGGCAGGGGATCGCGCTGCTCACGCCATTCCTGTGGCAGACCGAGCTTGCGGCAGGGCGGTTGGTGCGTTTGTCGGACCAGCTTTCCACCCGCGGCTTCGGCTACTGGCTGGTCTATCCCGAGGAGCGGCGGATGGTGCCCAAGATCAAGCGCTTCCGCGAATGGCTGCTGGCGGAGATCGCGCGGGAGCGGCACGATCCTCCTCGTGCCGCTCCCGCGACGGGCCAAGCTGCCGGTTAGCGCCTACCGCGCCGCTACCGCCGCGGCGAGACCCGGTACCTGGCTCGCGCCTTCATTGATCTGGGCGCTTGACGGCTTGAGCGCATCCCCGATCGGTTCGGCGCGGCCGCCAAGGCAGGCGCTCAGGAAATTCTCCGTGATGGCGTTGAACGCGATATTGTTGACCGGCCGCGCAAAGCCATGGCCTTCATCCGGAAAGACGACATAAGTGACGGGGATATTCTTCGCCTTCATCGCGTCGACGATCTGCTGGCTTTCCCGCACGTTGACGCGGGGATCATTCTGGCCTTGGCCGATCAGCAGCGGCACCTTGATCTTGTCGGCGGCGTAAAGCGGGGAGCGTTCGCGCAGCAGCGCCTTGCCGGCCTCGGTCGTCGGGTCGCCCATCCGCTTGTAGAATTGCTGTTTGCCCGCTTCCCAATAAGGCGGGATCGTCTGCAACAGGGTGAAGAGGTTGGACGGACCGACAATGTCGACGCCGCAGCGGAAGGCGTCCGGCGTGAAGGTCACGCCGGCCAGCGTTGCATAGCCGCCATAGGAGCCACCGGCGATCGCCACCTTGTCCGATGTCGTCACGCCCTGCTTGACCGCCCAATTCACCGCATCGAGCAAATCGTCATGCATCTTGCGGCCCCATTGAAGGTCACCCCCGGAAATGAACTTCTTTCCGAACCCGGTTGAGCCGCGATAATTGACCGACAGCACGGCGTAGCCGCGGTTCGCCAGCCACTGATGCCAGCTATTATAGCCATATTCGTCGCGCGCCCACGGGCCGCCATGCACGAACAGCACCATCGGCACGGGCCGGTTGGGCTTGCCGTCACCATCGGGATCGCTGCCGGCGGGCAGCGTGAGATAGGATACCAGCGTCAGCCCGTCGCGTGAGCGAATAGGTTCGGGATACATCGGCACGAGCGGAGCACCAACCAGTTCGGGGCGGCTGACGAACAATTGCTTGAGCGTATGCGCCTTGCGATCGAACAGCCAGGTTGCGCTGGGCGCGGTGACCGGATCGACCGCGACGGTCCACAGATCGTCCGCATCGGTACGGGACGTTACGGCGATGTCGCCCTTCAGCTGTGCCTTCAGCCAGGCGAGATCCTTGCCGATCGCCGGATCGCTCGCTTTCCATTCGTCGCGCAGATAATTGACCGACCAGGCCTGCACGACCCCGGTCTTGGGATCCGCCATGGTGCCGTCGATGTCGGCGCGTGGATCCTGCGCGATGACAGTCTGCCGCCCGCTCGCCACATCCTGTGCGATCAGAGCGGCGGTGTCGCGGCCCCGCGAATCGAGCCAGTAGAGCGTCTTCCCGTCGGTGGTGAAGCCGGAGGGGGCGGTGGTCAGCGAATCGTCCAGGCCGATCGTCGCGAAGGGTGTCGCCTCCACCTTGCCGTTGGTGATCCGGAAGAAGGCTTGGCCGCCGTCCGGCAACTCCTTCGACGCCAGGCGGGGCATCAGCTGCTCATCCGCGACGAAGCCGGCATAGCCGCCGTCATTCTGCAGAACCAGGCTCAGCTTCCCGCTGGCGAGGTCGAGGCTATAGACGTCGTGCCAGCGCGGATCGCGATTGTTGATGCCGAGCAGGATGCGATCCTTCACCGCATGGCTGATGTTGATCACCTCCACCCGCGTCTTGTCGAACGGGGTGAGGCTTTTCTGCGCCGCGGTGGCCACATCCACGCCATAAAGGAGGAAATTCTCGTCGCCGCCCTTGTCGTTCACGAACAGGATCGTCTTCGAATCCGGCGACCAATAATAAGAGCGGATCGGACGCGTCTTCTCGGCGGTGAGGGGCTTCGCTTCGGCGGGATTGCTGGCCGGCGCGACCCAGATGTTGAGAACGCCGTCGCGCGGCGCGATCCAGGCGAGCCACTTGCCATCGGGGCTGATCCGGCCCGCGGTCTTGCTGGGATTGCCGAACAACTTGGCGCGCTCGATCAGCGGAACCGGCGGGCTCTGCGCGAACGCCGGCGCGGCAAGGGCAAGAAGGGCGGTGGACGTGAGCAGCAAGCGCATGGCGTAACTCCGCTGTAATATAGGAATAACACACTACACACCCGCAACGATTGTGCAAACCGCGCTTTGCGCGCCGCGGACGGTCGGCTAGTCGGAACAGGATGACCGAACCCACCGACCCCTTCAACCTGATCCTCGAAGCTCCGTTCGATAGCGCCTTGTCGGAGCGCTATCTGGTCTACGCATTGTCCACGATCACCGCACGGTCGCTGCCGGACGTGCGCGACGGATTGAAGCCGGTGCACCGGCGCCTGCTTTGGGGGATGCGGCTGCTGCGGCTCGATCCGAACGCAGGCTATAAGAAATGCGCACGCGTCGTCGGCGACGTGATGGGTAAATATCATCCGCACGGCGACGCATCCATCTATGATGCGATGGTGCGCCTGGCCCAACCCTTCGCGCTCAGATATCCGCTGGTCGACGGACAGGGCAATTTCGGCACTGTCGACGGCGATAATGCGGCGGCGATGCGCTACACCGAAGCGCGGCTGACGCAGGCGGCGATCCTGCTCATGGAGGGGCTGGACGAGCAGACCGTCGAGTTCCGCCCGACCTATAATGGCGAGGAGGAGGAGCCGGAGGTGTTTCCCGGCTTATTCCCCAATTTGCTGGCCAACGGCGCGGCTGGAATTGCGGTCGGCATGGCGACATCGATCCCGCCGCATAATGTCGCCGAACTGATCGACGCTGCGGTGCATATCATCGACCAGCCCGAGGGCGACCCGCGCGAACTGATGCGCTTCGTCACCGGCCCCGATTTTCCCACCGGCGGTATCGTCGTCGACAGCGCCGCCGCGATCGCAGAGGCCTATGCGACCGGCCGGGGATCGTTCCGCGTTCGCGCGCGCTGGGCGGTGGAGGATCAGGGGCGCGGCGCTTGGGTCGCAGTGATCAGCGAAGTGCCTTATCAGGTTCCCAAAGCCAAGCTGATCGAAGCGATCGCGATGCTGATCAATGACAAGAAGCTGCCGATCCTGGCCGACATCCGCGACGAAAGTGACGCGGAGATCCGGATTGTGCTGGAGCCGCGCAGTCGCACGGTTGACCCGCAAACGCTGATGGACAGCCTGTTCCGCCTGACCGATCTGGAAACACGCGTTCCGCTCAACCTGAATGTGCTGGATCGGGACCGCACGCCGCGGGTGATGTCGCTCAAACAGGCGCTGGCGGCATGGATCGACCATCAGTTCGAGGTGCTGGTCCGCCGTTCTAACCATCGCCTCGCCAAGATTGCCGACCGGATCGAGCTGCTCGACGGCTATCTGATCACCTATCTCAACCTGGATCGCGTGATCCAGATCATCCGGGAAGAGGATGAGCCCAAGCCAGTGCTGATGGCGGAATTCGACCTTACCGATCGCCCGGCGGAAGCGATCCTCAACATGCGGCTGCGCAGCTTGCGCAAGCTTGAAGAGATGGAGTTGCGGAAGGAGCGGGCTGCGCTCGACAAGGAAGCGCAGGATCTGGAGGCCCTGGTCGCAAGCCCGGCGCGGCAACGTACGCGGCTGAAGCGCGACCTTGGCAAATTGCGCGACCGCTATTCGCAGGAAACCGAACTTGGCCGCCGCCGCACCCTGATCGAGGAACAAGGCCCCGCGCGCGAGATCCCGCTGGAAGCGATGATCGAGCGTGAGCCGATCTCGGTGATCCTTTCGCAACGCGGCTGGGTGCGGGCGATGAAGGGGCATATCGACCTAGCCTCGGCCGAGGCCTTGAAGTTCAAGGAAGGGGACGGACCGGCGTTCGCCTTCCACGCGCAGACGACGGACAAACTGCTGCTCGTGGCCGCGACCGGGCGCGTCTACACGTTGCCGGCCGACCGGCTGCCCGGGGGGCGCGGCTTTGGCGAACCCGTACGGCTGATGATCGACCTGGAAGGCGATGCCGGGATCGTTGCCTTCCTGCCCGCGCGCAATGCCGAGCGGCTGCTATTCGCGGCGAGCGACGGCAAGGGTTTCGTGGCCAAGGTGGCGGACATTACCGGAGAGACGCGCAAGGGCCGCCAAGTGGTCAATTTGCGCAGCGGCGCGGTCGTGAAAGTTGCCCGGCCGGTGGGAGAGGACGACGATTATGTCGCCGCAATCGGCGATAACCGGAAGTTGGTGGTGTTCCCGCTCGCGGAATTGCCGGATCTGGCGCGCGGGCAGGGCGCGCAAATCCAGCGCTATCGCGACGGGGGGCTATCCGACGTCATCACCTTCCGGTTCGCCGATGGCCTGAGTTGGCCGATGGGCGGCGACAGCGGTCGGGTTAGAACCGAAGCCGATCTGGGGCCATGGCGGGCGGCGCGGGGCGCGGCAGGCAGAATGCCGCCGACCGGCTTCCCGCGCGACAATCGCTTCGCCGTCGGCTTGCCCCGCGTCGAGCCGGTCAAGTCCTAGAGCTCACCGCAGCGCGCGGGCGACTTCCTCGATCGCGATCGCGCGCACGCGATCGGCGTCGGGAAAGCCTTCGTCGACCCAGCGGCGCTCGATCGCGCGCAGCGTTCCGGCAACGACAGGTCCGGCGGTAAGGCCCATCGCAACCAGGTCTCCGCCGCCGAGCGGCAGACGGGGCGGCGACCAATGGTCGAGCTCCGCAAGGTCGGCGGCCGCGTCGGCGCTACGCAACAGCAAGCGATCGCGCGCGGCGGAAAGGCCGATTGCATAGGCAAGGGTGCGTGGCGCGCCAGGATCGCCGGGCTCGGCCGCAAGCGCGAGGCGCTTGCGCTGCGCGTTTGAAAGCTTGAGCCGGGCGCCGACCTGATCGGCCAGACCGGGATCGGGTGGGAGCAACGCCGCCAGCCGACGCACCGGGTCGCCCCCAGCAGGGCCCTCCCGGGCCACCAAGGTCGCCAGGCGTGCCACGCCGCCGCGGTCGATTTCGGGCAGGACCGGCGTCAGGATCGCGCGGTCGACCATGATCGCGATCGTCGGTGTGGGATCGGTCACGCCGAGCAGCTTCAGCAATTCCTGCGCGATCCGCTCGCGCGACAAGGCCATGAGATCTTTCGCGCGGGCGGCGCAGGCGGACAAGGCGGCCTCATCCATCGCGCCGCGGCCAAAGCGCGCGTGGAAACGGAAGAAGCGCAGGATACGCAGATGATCCTCGGCGATGCGGGCGAGCGGATCGCCGATGAAGCGAACAAGCCCGATCCCGACATCGGCAACGCCCCCGAAATAGTCGAAGATTTCGCCTGTCGATGGAGCGGCGGAGAGCGCGTTGATGGTGAAATCGCGCCGCGCGGCATCTTCCCGCCAATCGTCGGTGAAGGCGACCGTCGCACGCCTGCCATCGGTACTGACGTCGCGGCGGAGCGTGGTGACCTCGACCGGGCCGTTGGCGAGGACGGCCGTAATCGTGCCATGGGCGATTCCGGTCGGCACCGCCTTGAAGCCGGCAGCCCGAATGCGCGCGGACGCGTCCTCCGGCATCAGCGAGGTGGCGAGATCGAGATCCGAAACGGGCAGGTCCAGCAACGTGTCGCGTACGGCACCGCCAACGTAACGAACCAGCCCATCGCCTTCTCCCAACGCTTCGGTGAGCCGCACAAGATCGGGATCATTGCGCCATGCCGCATTCGGTAAGATCATAGGGTGGCAGCCTGCAGGCGCTGGGCGAGGTTGACGATCATGTTGGCAGTGGCCCCCCAAATGCGGCGGTCCTCCCACAATATTTCGTGAAAACGGCGTTCGCGTCCTTCCCACATCACGCTTTGGAGACTGTGGTTGCCAGGCTCGAGCAGGAAGGAGAGGGGCGTTTCAAACACCGCCGCGACTTCGGCCTCTTGGGGTGCGAGCGCAAGATCAGGTGGGATGACGCCGATGACCGGCGTGACGACGAAGCCGGTGCCGACCCGATAAGTGTCGCTCGTCCCGACAATAGTGACGCGTTCCGGTTCAAGCCCTATTTCCTCGCGCGCTTCGCGCAGGGCCGTCGCCACCAGATCCCGATCCTCGGGGTCCGCCCGGCCACCGGGAAACGCAATCTGGCCGGCATGTCGGCGCAGATGCGGCTGGCGGAGCGTCAGCAGAACGCCGGGATGCGGCCGATCGGTGATGGCGACCAAAACCGCAGCGGGCACATAATGGTCGTTCGCCCGATCATAATCGTCGCCCTGGATCGGCGTGTGATTTACCGTGCTGTCGAGCGCGACGCGCAACCGATCCGCGAGGCTCACGCTGCATCCAGCCTGAAGAAAGCGCCGTTTGACCATAAGCCGGGCGGGTCCGCGCCTTCGCCAAGCGCGATATCGGCGAGCTCATAATAGACCGGGCGCGCGATGCTGGCGCGCAGCCGGTCCCGCACGTGCAGATAGGGCCGGCCATCGACGATCTCGATCGGGTGATCGGGGCCGGCGACAACCGGTTCGTCAATGTTCAAGCGGAAAGCGAGGCGGCGATCGGCTCCTACGCCTTCGCTCTTGAGCTCGACCGCGACGAAGGGTGCATCCTCCACCGCAATGTCCAGTTTTTCGACCGGCGTGACGAGGATATAATGCCCGTCCGGTTCGCGCCGCAACAGACTGGCGAATAGCCGGACCATGGCCGGGCGATTGATCGGGCTGCCTTCGTGATACCAGGTGCCATCACGCGCGATCCGCATATGGCTGTCGCCGCACCGGGCAGGGTTCCAATCCGCGACCGGCGGAAGGCGACGCTCGGCGACCGCGCACGCGATCTCCGCCAGAGGCAGGTCAGCAAGATCTGTGATCGGCGGTGTTTTCTCAGGCATTGCGCCGCGTTAGCGGAGGTCGCTTGTCTTTGTCTCGCGTCGCGGCCCCAGCATGCCGTCCAAGGGCAACGCGCGTCCGCCGGTGCGGGCCAGCAGGCGACGATGCTCGAACGGCCCCGGCGCCTTCCACCCCGCGGTGGCATCGGCGGTGAAATCAAAGTGCCGGCCATAATATTCGGGATCGCCGATCAGCACGAGCGGCGGGTGCGACGCCGCCCGCGAGAGCATCGCATCCATCATAAGGCGGCCGATGCCGCGCTGCTGACGATCCGGGTCGACCGCCACCGGGCCAACGAGGACCAGCGGCGTTTCCCCTTCCAGGCCGTGCAGAGCGACAGGCCAGCTTTGCAACGTGCCGATCAGACGATCTGCTTCCCAGGCCGCCAGCGATAGATCGGCGATGGGGGCCATGCCGGCGCGAATGCGATAGGCGGTCCGGCTGTGGCGATCCGTTCCGAATGCCGAATCGAGCAGCCGCTCGACATCGTCGGGCGCGGCATCGGCAAGGGGCGACAGCGTGATCAACAAGGCGGGCTCCGATGGAAAGGGTGGGGCCCATAACGCAAAGCGGGGCAAAGGGAACCCGGCTGGCCGGGCGGCGACGTCGCTGCTAGGGCATCACCATTACAACCGAGAGACGTCATGACCGCGATCGACCATCCCAAGCCGCTTATTCTTGCTCCTGAAATAGGAGGTGCGGGCGACTTCGTTCGGCTGGAAGTCAGCGATCTGGTCATCAACGTTCTGACCGGCATCTATTCCGAAGAAACCCATATGCCCCAGCCGCTGCGCATATCGGTGACTGCAGATATTCCGGCGCCGCGCCGATTCGCCCATGATACGCCGCTCAGCGCTTCCAAAAATTATCTCGATCTGCGACGCGCGGTGGAAGAGGCGCTGCCGGCCGAACTGCATTTCACTCTGGTCGAAGCCGTGGCCGATCATATCGCCGATACCATCTTCGGCGGTGATCCGCGGGTTACTCGGGTCGAGGTCAAGATCGTCAAGCTGGCCCTGTCGCAGGCGGGCGAGTCGATTGGCATGACACTGGTGCGCGAGCGGCGCTGATGCTGGCGCTCGTTACGGGCGGCTTGCACCGGGTGGGCGCTGCCATTGCCGCGCGCCTGGCAGAAGAAGGCTATGATCTGGCGTTGCACGCGCATCGGCCTGGGGCTCCATGCCCAGAGCTGGCGCAGGCGATCGATGCGCACGCCGTGCGATCGGCCGTTTTTCCGGCGGATTTGGCCGATCCGGCGGATGTCGAATCGCTGGTCGAGCAGGTCACGGCGTACTTTGGCCGGGCACCAGACGCGCTGGTTAACAGTGCGTCGGTGATCACGGAGGGAGCGTGGGCCGAACTCACGCATTCGGAGATGTTCCGCCATCTGAACGTGAATTTCGTGGCGCCGCTGCTGCTGACGCGCAGTTTCGCGGCTGCGCTTGCCGGGCAGCCCGGCGTGGTCGTCAACATTCTGGATCAACGGGTGCGAAACGCGCCGATTGACCAGGCGGCCTATACAGCGTCGAAGCTCGCCCTGGCATCAACCACCCGCGTCACGGCGCGGGCTTTTGCCCCGAATGTGCGAATCAATGCGGTCGCGCCTGGCATGACCTTGCCTGGCGACGATTATGATCCCGATCAGTGGAGCCGCCTGGCGGACGCCATGCCGCTGCGCCGCAATTCCGCACCACGCGACATCGCCGACGCGGTCGCGTTTCTGGCGAGTGCCCCCAGCGTGACGGGGCAAACCTTGTTCGTGGACGGCGGCGCGAATCTGGAAAGCTACGCGCGCGATTTCGTCCACATGATGCGGGACGCTTGATAAAGGCGTCGCCGCGTCAGCCTCCGCAAGGGCCGAGGCCGGTCAGCACCAGCTGATAGTCGGCCTTCGCAGCGGTCGCGTCTTCCGGATTGAGCGAACTGACCGCGCTTTCCGGCAGGGCGCGCGGCAGGCCGCAGGCGAGGCGATACCAAAGCAGCGTGTCCGGCTTCGGCGGTGCCGCGCTGTCATCCACCATTTCCGAAAGCGCCACGGCCCAGCGAGGCTGTTCGTTCGGCCGGCGCAGGATCGAGAGCGAGATCGGCCGCTGATCGGCGGTTTTCAGGAAGATCTGCGTCTCACCTTCGCCCGGAAGCGTGCCCGCCACATGGAAGGCGCGGGTAATTCCTGTGATCGCCGGCGGCGCGTCCGCCGCCACGGCCTCGGTCAGGATGGCGCGCAGCTTGCGCTCATTGTCAGTCGTGCGGGGGATCTGCGCGCGCGGCCCGATCAACCGCAATTCTCCCGCTGTTGTGCCGGGCGTCGCCAAAAGGAGGACGGGCACACCCTTCAGCTTGAGCTTTTTGCCGGCAGCGTCATCCGGCAGATCCACCAGATAGGTGACTCGGGCAGGAACGGCTGCGCCAGAAATCAGGCCGCGGACATCGGCCTGTACATAATAACGCCGCGTTCCTGCCGGCACGCCGGCCGCCGCTTCCCCCTTCAGAGCAATGGCATCGGCGATGTCGGCCGCGATCACCACTCGCGCTGCGAGCGCCATCTTCGCCAGTTCGACATAACTATAGTCGGTGGGCAGGCCGGCAAAGGGCACGGGCGCGGCCGAAATCGGCGCCGCTGCTACGAGGGCGAGCGCTAAAGCCGAAGTCTGGGGTAAAGAACGCATTGGACCGCCTGAAAAGGTTAATGGGAAAGATTCATTCGAGCCATCCCCCGTTAACGCAACCATAAAGCGTTTGCATGGCATGAATCGTCGCGATAGGAACACGCCGTGTCGCGAGATGGGACGAAGAGCCTGACGCGTACGTTACAGACGGGATATCGAATAGGGCGATATCCATCTTAGGGCTCGGAGGGAGTGTCATTTTTTAATGGCTTACGCTGACCAACCAACAATGACCCCGCGAAAGGCGGTCGCCATCGGATTGGTGGTTCTGCTCCACGTGGCTATCGGATACGCGTTCATAACCGGATTGGCCTTCAGTGTGGTCAAGAACGTGGTTAAAGATCTGAAGGTCGTGGATATCCAGGAACCACCGCCGCCACCTGAAACACCGCCACCGCCGCCGCCGCCGGAAACGCCGCAGGCTGCGCCGCCGCCGCCCATCGTCGCTCCTCCTGCAATCGTGCAGACGCCGACCTTGGCACCGCCGGTTTACACCGTGCCGGTCGCGCCTCCGCCTGCGCCGGTCATCACGCCCACGGCGCCGCCGGCGCCGCCAGCGCCGGTTGTCTCTCAGGCGGCTGCTGCAAAGGGCGATCCTCGCACGTGGATCACCAATGACGATTATCCGCCGGGCGCGATGCGCGAAGAGCGGTCGGGTGTCAGCGGTATCGCGTGGACGATCAACGAGCAGGGTCGGGTCGAGAACTGCCACGTGACGTCGTCGAGCGGTTCGTCGGATCTGGACGACACGGCATGCCGCCTTGTGACTCGTCGTGGCCGTTATGCGCCTGCGAAGGATCAGGCGGGTAACCCGATCAAGCAGACTGCCTCCATTCGTTTCCGTTGGGTTCTGCCCAGCAATTGATGCCGGCTATGCGGGCGGTGTGCTGACGCGCGCCGCACCGCTCAACTTATCGAAAAAGGATTGTTGAGACCATGACTACACCCGCAGCCGGCGCCGCAGCCGCGAATGCAAACCCGTATGGCCTGATGGGCGCGCTCCATCAGGGCGGCGTCATCGCCTGGACAATTTTCATCATCCTGGTGATCATGTCGGCCTCCTCCTGGTACATCATGTTCACGAAGCTGTTCGAACAGCAGAAGATCCTCAACCAGGCGAAGCGCGTCCGCACCAGCTTCTGGGGCACGCCCACCATCAAGGACGGCGTCAGCAAGCTGGAGCGCAACTCGGCCTATCGCCAGGTGGTTGAAGACGGCATTCTCGCCCAGGATCAGCACAACCTGCTGATCGACCCGGTCGACCAGCATGAATGGCTCGGTGGTTCGCTGAACCGCAGCACCGCGGCGATCAACTCCAAGCTCGGCACGGGCCTGGCGCTGCTCGCAACGGTCGGTTCGACCGCACCGTTCGTCGGTCTGCTCGGCACCGTTATCGGCATCTATCGCGCTCTCGTGAAGATCGGCGCTGCCGGTCAGGCATCGATCGACGCCGTCGCCGGCCCGGTCGGTGAAGCGCTCATCATGACCGCGCTCGGCCTCGTCGTCGCCGTGCCGGCCGTTATGGGCTACAACTGGCTGATCCGCCGCAACAAGGTCATTGCCGAGCAGCTGGGGACCTTCGCGGTCAACCTGCATGGCTACATGGTCTCCAACGGTGCGCTTCGTCCGCAGCTCGCTTCGGCCAAGACCGCTCCGACCCCGCCGCTGAAGACGGGTTCGGCCGCGATCAACCCGAAGGCGTAACATATGGCACGGGCGGGGCGCTGCTCCGCCCGCTGCTATGATCCGGCCCCGCACTGCGCGGCCCGACAAGAATAGGAAATCCGTTCCATGGCGATGAGTGTCGGCGCTGCCGAAGACGACTCCCCAATGTCGGACATCAACACGACGCCGCTCGTCGACGTTATGCTGGTGCTCCTCATCATCTTCCTGATCACCGTTCCAGTCGTCATTCAGACGGTTCCGGTACGCCTTCCGAAGGTCGCCAACGAGCCGACGACCAGTAAGCCTGAAAACGTCGTCCTGTCGGTGCGAGCTGGCCCCGGCGGCGCCTGCGAGGTTTACTGGGGACAGACCAAGATCAACGCCGAAGAACTGCTTGATCGCTCGGTCAAGAAGCTCAAGGTCGAGGTCGACAAGCTCGGTGGTCCGGCAAACATCACGCCTGACTCGCTGCCCGAGGTGCACATCCGTGCCGATATCGATACGCCCTGGCGGTGCGTCGGTGGTGCGATGACGAACGTTGCCCGCGCCGGCTTCACCCGGGTTGGCTTCATCTCGCAGCCCGAGCCCGGCCAATATCGCGCCGCGATCGACTAAGCGCCGTTTTTAGGAGTATATCGAAATGGCCATGAGCTCGGGCGGCGCTGAAGGCGAGCCCATGATGGACATCAACACGACGCCGCTGATCGACGTCATGCTGGTGCTGCTCATCATGTTCATCATCACGATCCCGGTGCAGACGCACGCGGTGAAGCTGGATCTTCCGCAGAACACCACGTCCAGCCCGCCGCCGATCAACCCGACCAAGAATGAGGTCTCGATCAACAATCGCGACCAGGTTCTGTGGAACGGGACGCCGATCGACATGACGGTATTGCGCCAGTATCTGGACCAGTCCCAGACGCTTAACCCCGTTCCGGAACTGCACCTCCGCCCCGCGGCGGATGCGCGGTACGAAGTGGTGGACGAAGTGCTGGCAGTGACCAAGCGTGCGAAGGTCACCAAGATGGGCTTTATCGGTAATGAGGCATACGCCAACTACTGATGGTGCCGGATCGGAACAGGAAAGGGGGCGGGCCGCTGGTCCGCCCTTTTTTTGTCAGTATCGCGCCGCGATGCGCCCGTGTGCACCGGCTATCTGATTGGTTGCACCCCATCCCAGATGGGGTAATTGTTGCGTAGGGGGATTGCACGTGAACGGCTGGGCGGTGCCCGCACTTATCCTGATTGCCAGTTATCTGGTCGGCGCGATCCCCTTCGGGGTCATCGTGACGCGCGTGGCGGGTGCGGCCGATCCACGGAGCGTGGGCTCCGGGAATATCGGGGCGACAAACGTCTTGCGCACGGGGCGCAAGAGCCTGGCCGCGCTGACGCTGTTGCTGGATGCGGGCAAGGGCGCGGTGGCCGTGCTGATCAGCGAAGCCCTGGTACCTGGAACGGGGCCTCTGGGGGCCGTCGCCGCTTTCTTCGGCCACATCTTTCCCGTGTGGTTGCGGTTCAAAGGCGGCAAGGGTGTCGCGACGCTTCTGGGGATCACGCTGGCGGTGCATTGGCCGACCGGTCTCGTTGCATTGGCCGCGTGGCTGCTGGGCATGCTCCTGTCGCGCAGATCGTCCGTGGGGGGCATGTCGGCCGCCGCGGCCGCGCCGGTTGCCTCGGCGTTTTTCTTCCGGGCGGACCTGACGCTGATGTTTCTGGCGCTCGCTCTGGTGGTGCTGTGGCGCCATCGCGACAATATCAAACGCCTGATCGACGGTAGCGAGCCGCGCATCGGCAAGGGAGGCTGAGCTGGCGCTCGACGCAGAGGGCGTAGCGGCGCTGCGCCTGATTCGCACGCGCGCGATCGGCCCGATTACCTTTCGTCAGCTGATGCGTCGTTTCGGTACGGCCGTCGCAGCCTTGGCGGCCCTGCCGGAGCTGGCGCGGCGTGGCGGTGGACGAGCCCCGATCATTGCCAACCTGAACGAAATCGAGCGCGAAATCACGGCAGTCGATGCCCTGGGTGGGCGCTATTTGATGATCGGGAGCGCCGAATATCCGGCGATGCTCGCCGAAACCGACAGCGCGCCGCCGGCTTTGATCGTGCAGGGTGACACAAAGTTGCTCGCGCGGCCGATGGTGGCGACCATCCGGATGGGCGAGCCGTGGGGCAGGGCCGGCCCGGTCGGCAGGCCCGTCAGGACGTCCCGATCCATCACGTCCCCGTCCTCGCTCCCGGTGACCAACCGCGAGCCGTCGGGGCTGACGGCGATCGCGGAGATGCCCCGGCCGACCGCGCCGGCCTGG
>NZ_JBMDXN010000029.1:0-14929 GCF_048595155.1 Sphingomonas sp. | reverse complement strand
GCACCAGATTGCGCCGCGAGGCGATCGGCTTCGTTTATCAGTTTCACCACCTGCTACCGGATTTCACCGCGGAAGAGAATGTGATCATGCCGCAGCTCGTTCGCGGTGCGAGCCCCGCTGAGGCGAGCGGTCGCGCACAGGGCCTGCTCCGCGCGCTCGGCCTGAGCGAACGCCTGGATCATCGCCCCTCTCAATTATCCGGCGGCGAACAACAGCGCGTCGCCGTTGCGCGAGCCCTCGCCAATCGGCCGGCTTTGGTTCTGGCGGATGAGCCGACGGGCAACCTGGATGAGAATACGGCGGACAGGGTCTTAGGCGAATTTTTGCGGCTGGTGCGGGAGGAAGGCGCGGCAGCTCTGGTCGCAACGCATAATGAGCGGCTGGCGGGGCGCATGGACCGGATCGTCCGCCTGCACGAGGGGTTGCTCGGTTAGATCAGGCGTCCGGATGGCGAGAATTCGCGGCGGCATGCTCCAGCCACTCGATCGCGAAGGACAACATCGGCCGGGCGTCCACGAGCAAAGACGCTGCCCCGCCGATCCGATTCTGGCGGCCATAGCCTTGTGCGACGAAGGCGGTCACCGCCTGCTCGATATAATTTTCGGGCAGAGCAGCGACCACCGGTTCGGTCGTGTCATATTCTTCCACCATCCGCCACATCGTGCCCGAAGCACTTGCGAAGGGCACTTCGTAGCGGAGCACCGTCTTGTCCGGAACGTCCGCAAGATGATCGGCATGGTGTAGCAAGGTCATCGTGTCCCAAGGGGCGCCGACCATCAGCACGCGGCCGCCCGCCTCGACCAATTTGGCGAGCGGAGACCTTTCACCATAACCATAATCTTGGGGATGATCGGCCGTGAGCCATTCCGCGCGCCGGCCGATCGCGGCAACGGAAGCGCCAGGATTGCCGCTGCGCCGAGCAGCCGGCGTCGTGCGGATGAATTCCGATAGAATACCGTTGAGCCGTGACGCGCGCGACGCGGTAGGATCGAACCCGGGAACATGATCACGCCAGCGCGGCAGGACGCGTCCGTTTTCGTCGAGTAGATCGTCATGCAGGCTGTCCCAGCTCGTGTAGGCGACCAGAGTGCCTTCAGCACCGATCACGTCCAGCAGGGCGCCGATCAACGCGTCCGGTCCGTTCAGCATCGGCCCGACCTTAGACATCGCGGCATGGACCATGATCATGTCTCCGGCGGTGACGCCTAGCCGTATCAGGTCGTCACGAAGATCCGTGCGCGTGGCGAGGCGGGAGAGGTCGATGTCCACCTGCGCATGCTTCCGTGCAGGCTGGCTCAGGTCAAGTCGTACGCCGTTGCGCGTCCGGTGATCGGCTGGCCATCTTTGCTGTGGATAGAAACCGTACAATGCTTTCTTTGAGGGGTCGTACTGCATAGATAAGGGCATGGCCGCTTCCAACTTCGTGCCGCTGCGCATCCTCTCGGCCTTCACGATGCTCGAAGGCGCGATCGATCCGAAGGCGATCGCATCGCAGGCGCGGAAGCTCGGCTTTCCCGCGGCGGCAATCACGGATCGTAATGGCCTTTATGGCACCATGGCGTTCAGCCAGGCTGCCAAGAAGGCCGGCGTGCAGCCGATCATGGGCGCGTTGCTGGGCGTCGCCCGGCCAGGAGGGGGCGACGGGAAGGCGCCGCAGATCGACTGGCTGGCCCTCTACGCGCAGGATGATCTTGGCTACGACAATCTCTGCGCATTGGTTTCGGCTGCCCATCTCGATCGGCCAGCACATGAAGAGCCGCATGTCCCGCTTGCTGCGTTGGAGAAACGAAGCGGTGGACTGATCGCGTTGACCGGTGGCGGGGAGGGGGCGCTGGCCCGCTTGATCGCAGAAGGGCAGCAGGATGCGGCGGTCCGCTACCTGGATCGGCTGCAGGCTATGTTCCCCGATCGACTGTATATCGAGTTGATCCGTCGCAGCGATCCGATCGAGGAAGCCGCGGAGGCCGGTCTGATCGACTTTGCCTATGCGCGCGACCTGCCACTGGTCGCCACCAATCCCGCCTGCTTTGCGGAGCCGGATTTTCACGCTGCGCACGACGTCATGCTGTGCATCGCCAGCTCCTCATACCTTGAGGTGGAGGAGCGCGTGCGATCGTCGCCGGAGGCGTGGATCAAGCCGGCCGATGTCATGGCGGACCTATTCGACGATCTGCCGGAGGCAATTGCGAACACGCTGGTGGTGGCGCAACGCTGTGCTGTTGCCGCGCCGGAACGCAAGCCGATCCTGCCCAGCCTGGCCGGCGATCCTGCGGCTGAAGCAGAGGCATTGCGACGCGATGCCGCGGCTGGGCTTGAGGCGCGCCTGGACAAGCTTGGCACGGTGGAGGCGGACCGTTCGCCCTATCGCGAACGGCTGAAGTTCGAGCTGGATGTCATCATCCAGATGGGGTTCCCGGGCTACTTCCTGATCGTTGCGGACTTCATCAAGTGGGCGAAGGAGCAGAATATTCCGGTGGGACCGGGACGCGGATCGGGCGCCGGCTCGGTCGTGGCCTGGGCGTTGACGATCACCGATCTCGATCCGCTGCAGCTGGGTCTGCTGTTCGAACGCTTCCTCAACCCGGAACGCGTGTCGATGCCCGACTTCGACATCGACTTTTGCGAAACGCGGCGTGGCGAGGTCATCAGCTACGTCCAGCGCAAATATGGCAGCGACCATGTCGCGCAGATCATCACATTTGGACGGCTGAAGGCGCGCGCGGTGCTGAAGGATACCGGCCGCGTGCTGCAGATGAGCTATGGACAGGTCGACCGGCTGGCCAAGCTGATCCCGAACCATCCAACGGATCCATGGACGCTGGAGCGCGCGCTGAACGGCGTGTCCGAATTCCATGCGGAATATAAGGGCGACAAGCAGGTCAAGCGGCTGATCGACCTTGCGATGAAGCTGGAAGGTCTGCCGCGGCACAGCTCCACCCACGCCGCCGGCGTGGTGATCGGCGATCGTCCGCTCGACCAGCTTGTGCCGCTTTACCGCGATCCGCGGTCCGAATTCCCCGTTACGCAATTCGACATGAAGTTCGTCGAGACGGCGGGGCTGGTGAAGTTCGACTTCCTTGGGCTCAAGACGCTGTCCGTCCTGCAGAAGGCGGTCGAGATGCTCTCTCATCGCGGTGTGGATGTCGATCTGCTGGCGCTCGAACTGGACGACCCCGCCGTCTACGCCTTGCTGCAGAAGGGCGACACTGTCGGCGTGTTCCAGCTGGAATCGGAAGGCATGCGCCGCACGCTCGCAGCGGTTCGGCCGACCAATTTCGGTGACATTATCGCGCTCGTTTCGCTCTATCGGCCGGGCCCGATGGATAATATTCCGATGTTCGGCGATCGGAAGAATGGGCGTGCGCAAATCGAATATCCGCACCCGCTACTCGAAACGATCCTGGCCGAAACCTACGGCATCTTCGTCTATCAGGAACAGGTGATGCAGGCCGCGCAGATCCTGGCGGGCTACAGCCTGGGTGAGGCCGATCTGCTGCGTCGCGCGATGGGCAAGAAGATCCAGGCGGAAATGGACGCGCAGCGTCAGCGCTTCGTTGATGGCTGCGCGGCGAACGACATCGCGCCGCCCAAGGCCAACGAATTGTTCGACTTGATCGACAAATTCGCTGGCTATGGCTTCAATAAGAGCCACGCGGCCGCCTATGCGCTGCTGGCCTATCAGACTGCCTGGTTCAAGGCGCACCACAAGCCTGAATTCTTCGCGGCATCGATGTGTTACGACATCAGCTTGACCGACAAACTCGCCATCTGGGCGGATGACATGCGCCGCTCGGCGGTGCCGCTGCTTCCGCCCGACGTCAATCTTTCGGAGGCGGAGTTCAGTGTCAGCGACGGCGCGGTTCGCTATGCTCTGGGCGCGCTGAAGGGTGTTGGCGAAAAAGCCATGGAGCAGCTGGTCGAGGAACGGCGGGCTTCCGGGCCGTTCAAAAGTCTGGACGACCTGGCCGATCGGATCGATCCGCGACTGTTGAACCGCCGCCAGCTGGAAAGTTTGGCGGCCGCGGGCGGTTTCGATTCGCTTGTGGATGATCGTGCCGCGGTGTTCGGCGGTGCGGAGACCATTTTGGCGCACGCGGCAAGCGCCCATCAAGCGCGCACAAGCGGACAAGGTGGGTTGTTTGGGGGAGACGGCAATGCTGGAGTGCCGCCGATCCGTCTGCCGCGCGATGTCCGCTGGTCGGTCGCGCAGCGTATGGCGGCGGAGAAGGATGCGTTCGGCTTCTACTTCTCCGCGCATCCCACCGATCGGTATCGGCATGTCGCCCGCAGCGAGGGCGTGCGCACCTTCGAACAACTGGCGCAAATGGCGGCACCGTCCGAGCCTGATCGCGATGAGCGCGGCCGTCCGATCCCACGGGCAACGTTGCGCATGGCCGCATTGATCGAGGAGGCGCGGTGGCGGACGTCTGCGCGCGGCAATCGCTATCTGTTGGCGACCTGTTCCGATGCGTCGAGCCAGTTCATCGCCAGCTCGTTCGATGAAGAGGCGTCGACCGCGATGGAAAGCGCGGCCAGGGTCGGTGCGTGCCTGTTACTGTCGGTTGAAATGGATAAAAGGCCCGGAGAGGAAACACCGCGCATAACAGTCCGTGCGGCGCGGCCGCTCGACGGATTGTCGTCCAGTGCGCGGCTCCGCATGGAGATCGAGGTCTCGGATGAGGCTAGTCTCGCGGCACTGGCCGGCCTGCTCGCTGATGCCAAGGGCGGACGGGGTGAAGTGCAATTGCGGGTTCCAACCGCCGCCGGGCCGACGCGTTTGCGGATCGGCCGCGATTACCGGCTCGACAGCGACGTTGTGGAAGCGATCGAGCGCATGCCGGGGATAGGGGCGGTGGAGTTGGAACCGCTCGACCCTCCGCGCCTGGCACTCGTCAGCTAATCGGGCCCGCCGAGCGGTCAAAGCAGCCGCATCTGATCGCCCTCCGGGGGGCGGAACAGATCGGTGCGCAGCGCCAGCCGCTCCTTGTTCAGGCCAAGCTTGCGGCAGGCGATCGTGAAGCGCGTGCGCAACAGCTCCGCCCACGGCCCTTGGCCCTGCATCCGCGTGAAGAAGTTGGGATCATTGTCCTTGCCGCCGCGGAGCGACTGAATCGTCGCCATCACCTTACTCGCGCGATCGGGATGGTGAGCGTCGAGCCAGGCGCGAAAGAGAGGGGCGACTTCGTGGGGTAGCCGCACCGGCAGGAAAAAGGCGCCGCGCGCGCCGGCATCCGCTGCCGCTTCCAGGATATGCTCCATTTCATGGTCGGTAATTTGCGGCACCACGGGCGCGAGGCTGACATGGGTAGGCACGCCGGCGTCGATCAACTTTCTCACGGCTGCCAGCCGCTTGGCGGGGTGGGGGCAGCGCGGTTCCAGCGTGCGCGCGGTAGCCGGATCGAGCGTGGTGATCGATATGACGACGGCCGCCAGCCCTTTCGCCGCCATCGGCGCGATCACGTCCATATCGCGGACAACGCGATCGGATTTGGTCGTGATGGTGAAGGGGTGGCGGGTTTCCGCCAGCACTTCCAAACAGGCGCGGGTGATCCGCCATTCCCCTTCGATCGGCTGATAGGGATCGGTGTTGGTACCGAACGCGATCGGGCGGGGAACATAGCCTTTCGCGGCCAGTTCGGCGCGCAACAATTTCGGCGCCTCAGGCTTCGCGAACAGCCGCGTTTCGAAATCGAGGCCGGGCGAGAGATCGTGAAACGCATGGCTAGGCCGGGCAAAGCAATAGATGCAGCCATGCTCGCAGCCCCGATACCCATTGATCGAGCGATCAAAGCCGACGTCGGGAGACTGGTTGCGGGCAATGATCGACCGTGGGCGCTCGGTCGTCACGGTTGTCCGGAGCGGGGGTAGTTCCCCATCCAGATCCACGCGCGCATCCAGCCAATCGCCATCGTCGGCGCGCGCTTTCAGATTGAACCGCTGCGGGGTCGCGTTCTGCGTTGCGCCACGTCCGGCGCGCGGCGAAAGACGGGGCGGCGATTCCATAGGCGAAGCTTAAAACGCGATCGGAACATTGCAAGAACATTCCAGCTTTATATCTGATCTTCCTCAGCGTTCGCGTAACCGCGGCATGAGCTCGACGAAGTTGCAGGGGCGGTGGCGTATGTCCAGCTGCGTCGCAAGGATGCCATCCCATCCATCTTGTACCGCACCGGTAGAGCCGGGAAGAGCGAAGAGATAGGTGCCCCGGGCGACTGCAGCGGTAGCACGCGACTGGATCGTCGACGTGCCGATCTTGGCATAGCTCAACCACCGGAAGAGCTCGCCAAATCCTTCGATCTCCTTATCGCGCACCCGTGCGAAGGCTTCGGGTGTCACGTCCCGACCCGTAACGCCGGTGCCGCCAGTTGAAATGATGCAATCCACTTGCGGATCGTCGATCCAGCGATTCAGCCGTGCGACGATCAGCTCGGCATCGTCCACGATGATATCCCGGTCGGCCAGGATGTGGCCGGCCGCAGTCAAGCGTTCGACCAGCACCGTGCCGGAGCGATCGTCCGCGAGCGTGCGCGTATCTGACACGGTGAGCACGGCGATGCGCACCGATACGAAGCTTTGGGCGGGATCGATCGGCATCAGTTGGGTGCGTGGGTCGCCGCGGCCGCGCTGGCCGTCTGGATGGCGCGCGTTGGGAACATCGGCCAGCGGCCTTGCGCCATCGCGGTCAGGCTTGACGTGACGGCGCCGATCTCCCGCTGGTAGATCCAGTAGTTGCGCAGCACGATGGCCACATAGGCGCGCGTTTCGCGGAACGGGATCGATTCGATGTATAGCAGCGGATCGCTGCTGCCCGCTGTCCAGCGCGCGACATTGTTGGGGCCGGCATTATAGGCCGCGATCACCTTTGGCAGCAGCCCACCCGTGCCGACCGCCGCGGCCAGCTCTTCCAGGTAGGTTTGACCATATTCGAAACTGACGGCGGGATCGTTGAGCGGGCCGACCACGTCGCCCTTGTGGCGAGCGATCAGCGATGCGGTAGCGGGCATCAATTGCATCAGGCCGCGCGCGCCTGCCGGACTGACGGCATCAGCGCGGAACTCCGATTCCTGGAGCGCGTGCGCGAAGATCAGCGCGGGATCGACGCGCCAGCCTTGCGCGGGGCTCCACGCGGGCATGGGGAAGCGTGCCGCGAAGCTGGTACGCGTGCCTGTCGGCGCGTTCTGGGCAAGCCAGATCTGGGTTGCCGGCAGGCCCAGCTTCGCAGCGAAGGCGATCAGGGCCGGATGTTCGGCTGGCGCCCCAATCCGCGCCTGATAGCGGATCAACTGATCGGCAAGGTTGGTCTCGCCAATCTCGACCAAGGCGGCCGCCGCGCGTAAATTGTTACGCGCCATCAGCAGGTTGGCATCGGTTTCGCTTTGCACGCCCGCGGGCATCAACGGCAGCCCCAGCGCGGCATTGGCGAGCATGCCGTAGAAGGTTTCGGTGTACCGCGCCGCCGACTGCAGTTTCAGATCGGCGGTGGTGACATCGCCTGCGGCTTTCCGGCTCCGCCCGGCCCAGAACAGGCCGGCGGAGCGCGTCTCATCATCGCTGGCGTTGGAGGCTACGCGTTCGAACGCCTGAGCGGCAGCAGCATAATCCCGCGTCTGCCAAGAGGAGAGGCCGTAGACCCAGGCAGCATCGACCGCCCATTCGCCCGCCCCAACCTGCGCCAAAGCGGCGACGCGGCGCGCGGAGACCGCATCGCCCGTCTGGAAATAGACCCAAGCCACCTTCTCCCGCCACTCGGTCAGCGCCTCGGGCGATATGGTAGAGGTGGCCGCCTCGACGATGGGTTCGGCGGCGGCGGGATTATCCGCCTTGAGCAGCGGCTGGACGCGGGCGGCCAGCGCGCGGCAATCGCTATTGGGCCGGCTCGGGGCACGCTTACTCGGGCCGGCGACGCGGATCAGCGAGCGCTGCACGGGAAGCGAGAAGGACGTGCCTGCCGAGCGCGCGAGCGCGGGCGCTTCCGGCAGATCGGGCGCGGTGCTGAGCAACCCGGCGACGCTGGCCGGATCGCGTCCGGCAGGATTGGCGAGCAAGAGTTCGGCGCGGGCCACGGCGGTCAACGCGCCGGTCGGCTGCGCGTCCAGCAACGCCGAGGCCGCACTGAAATTGCGCTCCCGCAGGAGCTGGAAGAATTGACGGAAATTGGTGCGCTCGCTGTCGCTCAGCTGGCGGCTCGTGCTCACGGGAACGATATTGGCCTGGTCGAGCAGAAAGGGCGCCCCGGCCGCGGAAGGGGCAGCGCAGGCAAGAGCAAAAGCGGACAGGAGGGCAGTGCGGATCATAAGGCGGCAAACCGTTGCAGATCATCCCACGCGAGTGGCCGGTAATCGCGCTTGAGGTGGACGAGACGAGGGTGAATGGAGGCTACGGCCGGAGTGGGGCGCCCCGCAATGTCGATCATGTGAGCCGTCTCGCGGGCTTTGACGGCGGGCGTCTGTAGCAATGCTTGCACGGGCGCGTCGCCGAGCAGCAGCAGCCGCTTCGGGACCGCCAGCGCGAGGTGGTGTCGCAGGAGCGGGGTAAGGGTCGCAAGATCGGGTTGAGCGACGCGCCCCGTGGTCGATCGTGCAGGCGAGAAGGGGATCAGGTAGATGTCAGCGCGGGTGAGCTTGATCGCGGCCAGCATGCGATCGAACAGGGCGCCGACCTCGCCCGATAGCAAGGAAGCGGATGTGCGATCATCCGCTTCCGGCATATCCACGACAATGACGGAGCCGCTAGCGGGATCGCCCGACGCATCGATCCGATTGGCAGGCGCGCCGGGTACAGCGGCATCGGTCAGCAACCAGGTGCGGAAAGCGGCGAGCGTATCGGGCAGCGCAGCGGCGGCCGTCGCGGGAGGCGCCGCTACAGCTGCGGTCTGAGCCGGAGGCGTCGGCTGCGCCAGCCAGTCGCGCGGCAGATCGTCGACCAGCACATCGACGCCAGCCTCCACCCACCAATCAAGCGTGCTATACGCAACGCCGTCCACCATTCGTCTTCCCCGCTACCCGCAGCGGAAACTAGACGAGCGGTTGACGAGAGGGTCAATCTGCGGGCACGCGCTTTATGACGAGGCGTTCGGACGATACGATGACCGGACTGTAAAGACGACGTATAGAGGCCTGATGTCTGACCGCGAGAGTATGAATTACGATGTTGTGATCGTCGGCGGCGGGCCCGCCGGGCTGTCCGCTGCGATCCGGTTAAAGCAAATCAATAGCGATATCGCCGTCTGCGTGCTGGAAAAAGGATCCGAAATCGGGGCGCATATCCTGTCGGGCGCCGTCATCGATCCGATCGCACTGGATGAACTGATCCCCGACTGGCGGGATCGTGATTGTCCATTGCATGTCCCCGTCACGGAGAACCATCATTGGATCCTCAGCCGGACGGGCAAGACATCTCTGCCGCATCTGCTGATGCCACCGCTGATGAGCAACAAGGGGACTTATACCGGCTCGCTCGGAAATCTGTGCCGCTGGCTGGCGGGGCAGGCCGAGGCCCTGGGCGTCGAAATCTTCCCCGGTTTCGCTGCCGCGGAAATATTGTTCAACGACGACGGCTCCGTGCGCGGTGTTGCGACCGGCGATATGGGCGTCGCACGGGATGGGACGCATCGGCCCGATTATCAGCCCGGGATCGAGCTTCATGCCCGCTATACCTTCTTCGCCGAGGGCGCCCGCGGCAGCCTGACCAAGGAGGCCAAACGCCTCTTCGACTTGGAACGCGATTGTCAGCCGCAGGTGTATGGCCTTGGAATCAAGGAACTTTGGGACGTCGATCCGGCCAAGCATATGCCGGGGCGGGTGATCCATACGCAAGGCTGGCCGCTGACGGAGGAAGTCGGCGGCGGCTTTCTCTATCACCAAGCGAACAACCAGGTCGCGCTCGGCTTCGTGGTGGGGCTGGGATACAAGAATCCGCATCTGTCGCCCTTCCACGAATTCCAGCGCTGGAAGCAGCATCCGGCCATCCGCTCGATTCTGGAGGGCGGGCGCCGTGTCAGCTATGGCGCGCGTGCAATCAATGAGGGTGGCTGGCAGTCGGTGCCGAAGCTCGCTTTCCCGGGCGGCGCGCTGATCGGCTGTTCGGCAGGCTTCGTGAACGTCCCACGCATCAAGGGCACGCATACGGCGATGAAATCCGCGATGCTCGCCGCCGAAGCCGCCGCCGCCGCTATTGCGGCCGGGCGCAGCAACGACGCGCTCGACGATTACCAGCCCGCTCTCGAAGCGAGCTGGATCGCGCGCGAGCTCAAGAAAGTCCGCAACGCCGAGCCGGCTCTCGCCAAATTTGGCCCTGCTGTCGGGACGTTATGGGCGGCTTTTGACATGTGGATGCGGCAGCTGAAGATCGGTCTACCCTATACGTTTGCGCATCATCGCGACAGCAAGACGCTGTGGCGGAAGGACATGGCGCCCGCGATCGACTATCCCAAACCGGACGGGGTGATCAGTTTCGATCGGCTGTCTTCGGTGTTCCTATCCAACACCAACCACGAGGAGGATCAGCCGATCCACCTGACGCTGAAGGATGCGGAGGTGCCAATCTCGGTCAATCTGGCGCTGTACGACAGCCCGGAGCAGCTTTATTGCCCGGCCGGCGTTTACGAGATCGTGGATGGGCCGCGGCTTCAGATCAACGCGCAGAACTGCGTCCACTGCAAGACGTGCGACATCAAGGACCCGACCCAGAATATCAACTGGGTCGTTCCGGAAGGCGGGGGCGGACCCAATTACCCCAATATGTGAGAAGCGCGTGCGCTATCAGGCTGCAATGATCGGAATGGCCGCGGCACTGCTGGGCGCGGTGCCGGCGCAGGCAATCGCGCCGCGCTCCTCGCTGGCGGGCCTGTATGTGCGGGCGCGTGCCGCGCAGGTTGCGGGAGACACGTCGGCCGCCAATGCGGGATTTGCGGCCTTAATGGCGGCCGACCCGACCAACATGGTGGTCGCCGATCGCGCTTATCGTCAGGCGGTGACGGCCGGGGACATGCCGGTCGCTTTGAAGGCGGCCCGCGTGCTGGATGCCCGCAAGATGTTGCCGTCCGACGGCTATGCACTGCTGGCCCTGGAGCAGGTCCGGACGCGCAATTGGACCAGGGCGGGGGAGGCGACGGAGCGGCTTGCGAAGGATCGGCTGTTCGGCTTTCTCGCGCCGTATTTCCGCGCCTGGATCGCGGTCGAATCGCGCAAGGGCGATCCGCTCGCTCTGGCACAGGCGGCGCAAGGCGCATCGGTCGGCGGCAACTATTATGCGGAGCAGCGCGCTCTACTACTGATCGCCACCGGACGGGCCGAGCAGGCGCGGGCCGAGCGCGGTGCCGAGATCTCCGGCCAATTGCCGTCGATGGTCAAGGGTGCGGATGAGGGCTTGGCGGTGCTGTTCGCCCATTTCTCGAGCGACCTCTCCCGCCAGCAGCTCAGCCCTCTTGGCCTGATCATGGGACGGATGGCGAGCTATGCCGCTCCCAACTTTTCTCCGGCCTGGCTCTTGCTGGCGGAGCAGTTGCGCACGATGCATCGGCCGGATCTGGCGCTGGCGGCGCTCGATCATGTCCCAGCGAATGACCCCTTGGCCGGAAACGCCCAGGCGATGCGGATCGGTTTGCTCGACGACAGCGGCAAGCGCGATGCGGCCTTGGCCGAGGCATTGGCGGCCGCGCGCCGAACTGGCGCGAAGCCGCAGGATTGGGCGCGGGTCGGCGATCTTTATCTGGCGATGGAGCGCCCGGCGGATGCGGTGAACGCTTACGCCAATGCCGTGGCGGCCGCCGATGCCGCCAAGCTTGCGCCGGACTTGATGTGGCCCCTGCTGCTGCAGCAGGCTGCGGCACTGAACGAGGCCGGCAATTGGCCCGCGGCGAAGGCGGCGCTCGACCGCGCCTATGCGATCGCGCCGGGTGAGGCCGTCGTCCTCAATCAGGTTGGCTATTCCTATATCGAACGGCACGAGGATATCGATCGCGCGGCCGCGATGATTGAACAGGCCAGCAAGCTTCAGCCGGATGACGCGGCCATCACGGACTCGCTCGGCTGGGTCCTGTTCCTTCGTGGCAAGAGCGTACAGGCGGTGCCGCTACTGGAGCGTGCTGCCGCGAGCAGCCCCGGCGAGCCGACCATCAACGAGCATTTGGGCGATGTGTATTGGTCCCTAGGACGCCAGTTCGAAGCGCGTTATGCGTGGCGCGCCGCCCTCATCACGGCAGAAGACAAGGATCGGGCGCGGATCAGCAGCAAGATCGATGTGGGACTGAGTGGGGCGACTGCGGCGCCGTGAGCACCGCGTGCGAGACCGCCTATGCCAAGATCAACCTCGCGCTGCATGTTCGGCGGCGCGATGCTGACGGCTATCACACGATCGAAACGCTGTTCGCGTTCGCGGAAGATGGCGACCGGCTGTGGCTGACCGATCGGCCCGGTCTGGCGATCGAAGGACCTTTCGCCGTCGGGTTGGACGATGCGGACAATCTCGTCCTCAGGGCAGCGCAGGGCTTCGTGGCGCTGACCGGGCAGGGCGGGGAGATGGGCTTTGTGCTGGAAAAGAACCTACCGATAGCGTCCGGCATCGGCGGCGGTTCAGCCGACGCCGCGGCCGCACTGCGGCTGCTGTGCCATCGCTTCGGCAGGGCGCTCGATGATCCGGGCATCCAGGATCTTGCGGCGAAGCTGGGGGCCGACGTGCCCGCCTGCCTGCGATCCCGCCCAATGCGTGGCGAGGGGCGGGGCGACCGATTGATCCCTGTCGCCGGTCTGCCGGAGAGCATGCCGCTGTTGCTGGTCAACCCGCGTCAACCGCTGGCGACAGGCCCGGTCTTTGCCGGATGGGATGGCGTGGATCGGGGTGCGCTTGGCCATGGCGACCCGCTGACAGTAGCGCGGAACGGCCGCAACGACCTGGAAACATCGGCCAGCACGCAGATGCCGGTGATCGCAGATATACTTCGCCTTCTGGCAGATCAGGCCGGAGTTTCGCTGGTTCGAATGTCGGGCTCCGGGGCGACCTGCTTTGCCTTGTTCGATCAAGCTGCCGCGCGAGATGCTGCGGCGCGCGCCATCGAAGCACTCCATCCCGGATGGTGGCAGATGCCGAGCCGGCTACGATGAGTGTCGCCTGGACGGAGATTCGCGGCGACGCGGGGAGCGGCATGTTGCTGATCGGCGATCATGCCTCCAACCATGTGCCTGACGATATCGATCTGGGCGTGCCGCCGGGCATGTTGGAGGAACATGTGGCGATCGATATCGGCGTTGCCGACTTGGCGCGCGCGCTGTGCGCCGCCTTGGACTGCCAAGGCATCCTTGGCGGCGTGTCGCGGCTTGTGATCGATTTCAACCGCGAAGAGGATGCGCCGGGGTTGATCCCGGCCGTCAGCGATGGCCGCGAAATACCGGGCAACAAGGGGTTGAGCGCCGCCCAGTGGGAGCAGCGATTGGCACGCTATTGGCGGCCCTACCATCAGAAGATCGGACATATCATCTCCGCGGTGCGTCCCAAGATGTTGATTTCGCTGCATAGTTTCACGCCGCGTTTGAAGACGGATGCGGGCGAGCGGCCATGGCAGATCGGCATACTTTATAATCAGGACGATCGGGCGGCGCGGATCGCGTTGCCCCTGCTGGATCGGGCCGGGATCGTAGCCGGCGATAACCTGCCATATTCGGGCAAGGTCCTGAACGCGACCATGAACCGGCATGGCGAGGCCAACGCTATCCCCTATCTCGGCATCGAGGTCAGGCAGGACCTGATCAGCGATGTGCCCGGCGTTGCCCGCTGGTGCGACGCTCTGACTCCAGTGGTGCGTGCAGTGCGCGACCGGCTGGCCGATCATGACTGACCTGGCCCCGATCCTGTCCGCGCGCGAGATGCGGGCGGCCGAGCAGCGCGTCATGGACGGCGGCTGTCCGGTCGAAACGCTGATGGAGCGCGCCGGCGCGGCGGTGGCGGAGTTGGTGTGGCGTGTGGCCGGCCACGCTGAAACGCTGATCCTGTGTGGCCCCGGCAATAATGGCGGCGACGGCTATGTCGCGGCACGGCTGCTGCAAGCACGCGGCGTGCCCGTCCGGGTCGCCGTTGCCGCGCCGCCGGCGTCCGATGCGGCGAGGAAGGCGGCCACGGCATGGGATGGGCCGCGATCTTCGCTGGCAGAGGCGCGGCCGGCCGCGATCCTGGTTGACGCCTTGTTCGGCACCGGTCTCACGCGCCCAGTAGCGGGTGAAATAAGCGAAGATTATTTGCGGCTGTGCGGAGCGGCGCAGCGTCGGATCGCCGTCGATCTGCCAAGCGGCGTCACGACCGACGACGGCAAGGTGCTCGGTGCAGTCCCGTATTTCCATCTCACGGTGGCGCTCGGCGCCTTGAAACCCGCACATCGGTTACTGCCCGCCGCCGAACATTGTGGGCGCGTGATCGTGGCGGACATCGGTCTCGGCTCAGTCCCGGAAGCATCGACCTTCGAGATCGGGCGGCCTCGACTGGCTTCACCGGGGTATGACGCCAACAAATATAGCCGAGGGAAACTGGTGGTGTTGGCGGGCGCCATGCCCGGCGCGAGCCTGCTCTCCGCCCTGGCCGGGCAGCGAACCGGGGCGGGCTATGTGGAACTGCTCGGCGCGCCGGGCGAGGGGGCGCCCCACGCGCTGGTGCGTCGTGACTGGAGCGACAAGGCTGTTGCCGACCCGCGGATCGGGGCGCTGGTTGTCGGGCCTGGTCTGGGTCTGGACTGCCTTGCCCGCGATCGGCTCGACGCGGCGCTGGCGAGCGGTAAACCGATCGTGCTCGATGCCGATGCGCTGACGTTGATCGGGAGGCGCCGGCATGACCGCCTCGCTGGACATGTGCTGACGCCGCATTGGGGAGAGTTCGTGCGCCTGTTCGGCGACAGTAAGGAAGACCGGCTCAGCCAGGCGCGGGCGGCCGCCGCGACGTCCGGCGC
>NZ_JBMDXN010000028.1:0-3116 GCF_048595155.1 Sphingomonas sp. | reverse complement strand
TCTCTACACAAAGCGCACCGCCGCGCCGCCCGCGCGGCCCCCCTTCCGTTCAGTCGGCCGGGTTCCAGAGGATGGCGAAGCGGTCGTCGCTTTCGCCGGCGGCGCGGCCGAGATTGGCGTAGAGCCGGCGAGGTCCGAATTCCGGTGCGGCCAGGCTCAGCGACACATAGTCGCGGCCGCTGGTTTCAGAGCGGCGGTTCCAGCCGGCGCCGATCTCAACATCACCGGAGATGACGCGATAGTCCGGCTGCGTATCAGTCGTCTTTTTGGCATTGGCGACGATGCTGATGTCGGCGCGGATGCTGAGCGTCTTGAGCTGGCCGGTGTAGGTTCCGTTCTCGTCCTTGGTGACATAACCGATAGCAGGCATTGATCTTACTCCGTCTGTGCGATGCGGGATCCATTTCCCGTCGACAGCCGACCGCGAGGGACGGGCATAGGCCCTCCCCGCACCGGTACGGCCGCAGCGCGAGCGGAGGACCTGAGGCAGGCCGCTATTTTGATGCGCGAGGAGCCGCGGCACGCGGCGGGGAACATAGTGGCCGGCCTCAGGTTGCGGGCAGGGCCACCCGGACCAGGTCAGGCGCAAGAGATGGGAATGGAGCCCGCTTCCAGGCGGTTGTGATGCCTGCCTAAGCTGCCGATGATGTCACGCGGCGCGCGCGGTCCGTTCGAGCTGCTCGATCCGCTCGGTGCAGATCACCTCGACCACTTTGCCAAGCGCCTTGACATGCGCACCCAGCCAGGCGAGTTCGTCTTCGGTGATGCGGTAATGGCGCGAGTAGCGCGCTTTGACATAGGCCTCTTTAAGCTTCTCGAAGCGCGTGCGATCGGCCTTGGCCTCGCGCGGCCACACCTCGATCAGGCGCGGGTCAATGCGCTCGGCCTGCGTACGCAGGAAGCCGAGATTGTGGACGTGCGGCGTGTAGAAGGTGCAGACCAACAACACGCAGTGATAGTAGCGCTCTGTTGCTTGATGAAGTTCGAACGCAGCCTTCTTGAGGCGTCCTCTTTCGAGGTTTGATCGAAAATCATCGAGGAACTCACCAGCGCTCGGCAGCCACTCGTCAAAATACTCGCGCGCGAGCGCGAGCGCTTGGTCCGGCGTCTTGGGCTGTGGCTCGGGCAGATCGGTATCGTCCGACTGGTAGAGCGCGATGCCGTCACGCGCGACATCGATGAAGAAATAGCGCCCTTCGCTGAGGCCCGTATTCACCTCATCGAGCGTGTGGACGATGAAGTTGACCGGCGTGCGCAGCGTCCGGGTGATGGCCAGCTCGCGGTTCAATCGATCCTCGGCCGCCGACCAATATTCGGTGCGGTCGGTCAGCTTCTCGTGATTGACTATGATCAGCAGATCATAGTCCGACTGGTAGCCCTTGGCCGTGTGAGGCTCGTCGACCCAGCCACCGCGCGCATAACTGCCATAGAGGATCACCTTGAGGATGCGCGCCTGCTTCTTCCAGGTCGAAGTCGCGAGCGCGGTGGCGTAGCCAAATTCCTCGAACAATATCTGCACCACGCGCTCCAGCTCGCGCTGTTTTGCCGGCGGCAGATGGTCGAGATCGGTGCGCATGGTTAACTTGGATTCTGGCAGGCGCGGACCGGATGGCAAGACCATATCGGTCCGCGCCACATCGCGCCCCTTACTGATCCTCACGACAGCGCGCGAAGCGCGCGAAGCGCGCGATCGATGCCGGCCATAGCGCGGGCAATTTGCTGCTCGATCTCTTCAGCTTTCAGCCCGGTTCGCTCACCGATTTGTTCGTAGCTGAACAGACCAAGCCGAGCACGAGCAGAATTTCGCGGGTGAGCGCCGGTATGTCTGTCAGCGCCCGCAGCCGCGACCGATGATCCTGCGCCCACCCGCTGCCAGGTAGTGGCTTAGATATCCATCGTGCATCTCGCGATCAGGTGAGGTCATAAGACGGTTGACGTTCGCGCCACGATCTCCGCCTCCCCGAAGCCGAACAGCTGTTCGGCGGCCGCGCCGTAAAGTGCCGTGATCGAGGGAGGCGCTCAACAAATTGCGGCACAGCAGCCATGCTGTCTATTAGCAGCACTGCACCACCGGGCGGGCGGGCTGCCCCTCCCCGCCCGACGTTGGCTAGAACCGCCAATTCAGCTGGGCGCGCACGCCATTGTCGGTGTTACGCTTGGCGAACTGGCCGGCATAGCTGACGCCCAGGGTCAGCCGCTGGCTGAGATCCGCCTCCAGGCCGAGATCGCCGACAAAGGCGGTCCGGGCGAGCGGGGCGCCCGCGATCCGGAACGGCTGGCCTTGCGCGAAGCTCAGGTCCGCCGTCGGCACCCGGCCATGCAGGAGCTGACGTACCCCGCCGGAGCCGACCACGCGCATGTCGATGCCGCCCAGCAGCACGCCTGTGCGCATCCGGATGCCGGCATTGGCGTAGCTGGTGTCGAGCCGATCGGAGCGCCCCTGGAGCGCCGCCGCCCCCCCGGTTTCGCGCAGCGCTCCGCCGGACAGACGGACGATGGCGGCACCGGCAAACGGTTCGAACTGCACCTGGCCGAGCTGGGTGCGCCAGGCGACTTCGCCAAAGCCCTGCAGCGTGTGCAGATCATAATCCGCGCTCAGGCTGTTCGCGAAGCTGCCGATCGCGACCGTGCGCTGCGACCGCACGTCGTGCCAGCCATAGCTGCCGCCCAGCTGGACGGTGAACCGATCGAACGTACCGCTGATATAGCTGCCCGCCTGATAATTCTTGCTCTTGAGATCGGCGCTGCCGCGCGAATGCATTTCGCTGGTGCCGTAGCCGAGCACGGCGCCGACGCGCCAATGCTCCCCCACGGCGCCGTCGAAGCCGGTGAGCAGGCCCTTGTTGGACCTTTTATAGCCGGCGGCATTGCCGTCGCTGTCGACATCGCTCCAGGAACCCACGACCTGACCCCAGACCGCCATGCCCGCACCCGCCATGCCCGCACCCGCCATGTCCGGCCCGCGCGCCAGCACGGCCTGGCGCAGGAAGCGCGTATCCTCGATCAGCATGCCGCGCAGATTGGCATGTTCGTCGCCCGACAGGGCTTCGAAGGCCGCCCGCGCGCCGTCCGCCGATTGGCCGAGCACGGCATCGTACACCGGATTGCGGAAGCCC
>NZ_JBMDXN010000027.1:0-51193 GCF_048595155.1 Sphingomonas sp. | reverse complement strand
CTATTTCATCAAGGATGGCGAGGATCTCTACGCCGATTGGGCCGAGTTTGCCGGCTGGCAGGAAGCGGAAGCTGCCAACAACGTCGGGTTGGATCTGCTCGATCATCTTACTCACAATGTGAAGCGCGGTCAGATGCGGGTATGGTCAGAATTCTACCGGACCCTGTTCGGCTTCGAGGAACAGAAATATTTCGATATCAAGGGCAAGGCGACCGGCCTGTTCAGCCAGGCGATGATTGCGCCCGACAAGGCGATCCGGATCCCGCTGAATGAAAGCCAGGACGAGCATAGCCAGATTGAGGAGTTCATCCGCGACTATCAGGGTGAGGGCATCCAGCATTTGGCGCTCACCACCGATAACATCTACGATACGGTCGAGCGGCTGCGCGCACGCGGCGTGCGCCTGCAGGACACGATCGAGACCTATTACGAGCTGGTCGACAACCGCGTACCAAATCACGGCGAGGATCTGGAGCGGTTACGAAGGAACCGCATCCTAATCGACGGCAATATCGGCGAGGAAGGCCTGCTCCTGCAGATTTTCACCGAGAATATGTTCGGGCCGATCTTCTTCGAGATCATCCAGCGCAAGGGTAATGAAGGCTTCGGCAACGGCAATTTCCAGGCGCTGTATGAATCGATCGAACTCGACCAGATCCGTCGCGGCGTGATCACGGTGGATGAGTGATCCCGTCCGCGTGCATCCAGCCAAGCGGACGAGCCCGGTCGAAGCCTCTCCTCAGCACCAGCGAAACCCTCTAGGTGGGCGAAGATGACCGATTACCTCACCGGCTTCGGCAATCACTTCGCCAGCGAGGCGGTCTCCGGGGCGTTGCCGGTCGGGCGCAATTCTCCGCAATGCGTGCCGTTCGGTCTCTATGCGGAGCAACTTTCGGGAACCGCCTTCACCGCGCCGCGTGCCGAGAATAAGCGGTCTTGGCTCTATCGCCTGCGCCCGACTGCGAGCCATCCGCCGTACACGCCCTATGCCGGCGCGCCCTTGCTCCGTTCTGCGCCCTTCGACGAGGTGCCGCCGACGCCCAATCGCCTGCGATGGGATCCGCACCCGCTGGCTGACGCCGCGATCGACTTCGTCGACGGGCTCACCTCCTACGGCGGCAACGGAGACGTGGCGACCGGCGCGGGGATTGGTATCCACCTCTACGTCGCGAACGCGTCGATGGAGCGGCGCGCGTTCCAGAATGCCGACGGTGAATTGCTGATCGTGCCGCAGCAGGGTGCGCTCACCATCGTGACCGAGCTAGGTCGGATCGGGGTGACGCCGCTGCAGATCGCACTCATCCCGCGCGGGCTGCGCTTTCGGATCGAAGTGGCCGGTCCATCGCGCGGTTATGTTTGCGAAAATTACGGCGCACCGCTCCGGCTGCCCGATCTTGGCCCGATCGGCGCAAACGGCCTCGCCAATGCGCGCGATTTCGAGACACCGACCGCCTGGTTCGAGGATCGCGATGCACCGCATGAGATCGTCCAGAAATTTCAGGGGCGCCTTTGGACGACTACGCTCGATCATAGCCCGTTCGACGTGGTCGCGTGGCACGGCAATCTTGCGCCGTCACGCTACGACCTGACCCGCTTCAACACGATCAACACGGTCAGCTTCGACCATCCCGATCCATCCATCTTTACTGTGCTGACCAGCCCGAGCGAGAGTCACGGCACGGCCAATTGCGATTTCGTGATCTTCCCGCCTCGCTGGATGGTGGCCGAAGGGACGTTCCGGCCGCCCTGGTTCCACCGTAATGTAATGAGCGAATTCATGGGACTGATCGAAGGGGCTTATGACGCGAAGGAAGGCGGCTTCGCGCCTGGCGGTGCGTCCCTACACAACCAGATGGCCGGCCACGGCCCGGACCAGGCGAGCTATCAAAGGGCGATCGCCGCCGACCTCAAACCTCACAAGATCGAAGGGACGATGGCCTTCATGTTCGAAAGCCGCTGGGTGATCCGCCCGACGCGTTGGGCAATCGAAACCCCGCTCTGCCAACTCGACTATGACGATTGCTGGTCCGGCTTCGACAAGGCCAAACTGCCGTGAGCCTGATCGACGAAACCCACGATCCCAGCCGCACATCCTGGGTGGAGTCCGCCAATGGTCATGGGGAGTTCCCGATCCAGAATTTGCCACTCGGCATCTTCTCCCCACCGGGCCATCATGTCCGCCCCGGTGTCGCGATCGGCGATTATATCCTTGAACTCAGCGGGGTAGGGGCGCTGTTGCCGGACGCGGTCGGGCATTTGCTGACAGGTCCAACGCTCAATCCCGTGCTGGCACTGCCTGCCGCTGACCGCCGCGGGCTTCGCCGACGCCTGTCGGACCTGCTGTCGAACCCGACGCATCGTGAGACGCTCCGGCCGCTGTTGCATCGCGCGGCGGACTGCGTCGTACATCTGCCCGCGGCGATCGGCGATTATACCGATTTCTACGTCGGCATTCACCACGCAACCAACGTCGGCAAGCAGTTCCGCCCCGACAATCCCTTGCTTCCAAACTATAAATATGTGCCGATCGGCTATCACGGCCGCGCCTCTTCGGTTCGGCCGAGCGGCGTGCCGGTCGTGCGCCCCAATGGGCAGCGCAAGGCACCGGACGAGGAAAGGCCGAGCTTCGGCCCGTCGCGCCGCTTGGATTACGAGCTCGAACTCGGCATCTGGGTGGGGCAGGGCAACGCGCTTGGGCGGCCGATCCCGATCGGGGAAGCCCAGGGTCATATCGCCGGCTATTGCCTGCTCAACGATTGGTCGGCACGCGACGTCCAGGCCTGGGAGTATCAGCCGCTTGGGCCTTTCCTCGCCAAGAATTTCCACACCACTGTTTCGCCCTGGATCGTGACCGCCGAGGCATTGGCTCCATTCCGGCTGGCACAGCCGCCGCGACCGGAGGGCGATCCGCAGCCTTTGCCCTATCTGTTCGATGAGGAAGACCAGCGGCAGGGTGCATTCGCTCTCGAGCTCGAGGTCTTGCTGTCGACCGCGCAAATGCGCGCGGACGGCGTTGCGCCGTTCACGCTCAGCCAGGGCCCAGCCACGAACATGTACTGGACGATGGCGCAGATCGTTACCCATCATGCTTCCAACGGCTGCAATCTTCAGCCCGGCGACCTGATCGGCACCGGCACGATTTCCACCGCGGAAGCAGGCGGCTTCGGCAGCCTGCTGGAGATCAGCCAGGGCGGGAAAGTGCCTGTGTCGCTGCCAAACGGCGAAACGCGTGCCTTCCTTGAGGACGGCGATGAGGTGACACTTCGCGCGACGGCGCGAGCCGCAGGCCATGTTCCGATCGGCTTCGGCGCGTGCACTGCCTTCATTATCCCGGCGCCATGAGTGACTTGGTCCTCCACGGCTATTGGCGCTCCAGTGCCAGCTATCGCGTCCGGATCGCACTGAACCTGAAGAAGCTGAGCTATCGGCAGATCACGCATGATTTGCGCACGGGGGAACAGACCGATCCCACGTATCGCGCGATCGCACCAGCGGGCCTCGTACCTGCGCTGGAATGGGGCGATCACGCCTTCGTGCAAAGTCTGGCCATTCTCGAATGGCTCGAAGAATACTGGCCGGATCCAGCCTTGCTTCCGCGTGCCTATGAGCCGCGGGCAATTGTTCGCGGGATGGCCTCGATCCTCGTGGCCGATATTCATCCGCTGAACAATCTTCGCGTTATGAACTACTTGAAGTCCAACCTTGAGCTTTCGACGGAAGCTGCGCATGCGTGGATGTCGCATTGGATGAGCGAAGGATTGGCCGCGCTCGAAGCGATGATCGCGCGTTATGGCGGGGATTACGCCTTTGGTGACCAACTCACGATGGCGGACTGCTGCCTGGTCCCGCAGGTCTACAATGCTGAGCGGTTCGGCGTGGACATATCCCGCTTCCGGCATCTTGGTGCGGCAACGGCGCGCGCCCGCGCCCATCCGGCCGTCGCGGCGGCGCATCCCGATCTTCAGCCAGACGCCGATCCCGCATGAACGCGGAGAACCGGATTGCCGCCACACCGCCTGGTGTGCGCCTTGCCCGCTTCGACGACCTCACCGAAGGAGCTGCCCGCAACTTCGTCCTCCAGATGAAAGCAGGGCGTTTCCATGGCTTTGTGGTGCGACGCGCAGACAGGATCTACGGGTATGTCGATCGCTGCCCCCATGCCGGCCTTCCGCTCGCCCAGCAGCTCGATCGCTATCTCACGCCGGACGGCAGCCTGATCCTATGCTCGTGGCACGGCGCCCTGTTCGCACCCGAGGATGGCCGCTGCGTGGGCGGCCCCTGTCATGGCGCGGCATTGTCCTCTTGGCCGGTAACGCTGGTGGATGGCTGGATCGTGACCGCCTAACGGCGCTCCACGCCTTGCACGACCGGCGGCAGCGCGGAAACGCTTAATCCCTTGAGCTTTGCCGGATTGTCCTCGACAAGCGCGCATCTGACGCCATGTCAGCCCAGTTCCGGCTTGCGCCTCGACATGGTACCTCTCTCTCACGGATGACATGATCGCCTCCACCCGACACTCGACGCCGGATCCGATCGCCACCGGCCTGCATGCACTCGCCTGGGCGGCCAGCGAACAGACGCGCGCCGATCGGATGCTGGCATTGACCGGCCTCACCGGCCAGGATCTGCGCGAGCGCGCAACGGAGCCTGCGGTCTTGGCAGCAGTTCTCGGCTTTCTGGAAGCTTATGAGCCAGATCTGATCGCCTGTGCGGAAGCGCTCGAGATGCGGCCTCAAGCGCTGGTCGACGCGCGCGAGGCGCTTGAACGATGAGCCGCCCTTTGCTCATCACGGATTGTGACGAAGTGCTGCTGCACATGGTCCGCCATTTCGGCGCATGGCTCGACGAGGCACATGGCATCGATTTCCGGCCGGAGCGCGGCGAATTCGATTCCGCCTTGACCCATCGCGCCTCCAACCGGCTGATGCCCGCCGAAGAAGTCTGGCCCCTGCTGGACGATTTTTTCCGGACAGAAATGGACCGGCAGACGCTCACCCCAGGCGCGGCGGACGCGCTGGAACGGATCGCGGCGGTGGCCGACATCGTGATCCTCACCAATCTTCAGGATTGGTGTCATGCCGGACGCGTGGCGCAGCTCGACGCTCTCGGCATTCGTCACCGCGTCATGTGCAACCAGGGCGGGAAGGGGCCGCCGGTCGCCCGATTGGCTGCCGAACACGGCGCCAGCGTCGCCGTATTCGTCGACGATCTGGAAACGCACCATGCTTCCGTGGCCCAACATGCGCCAAGCGTGTTTCGCCTCCACATGGTGGCCGAACCGTCCATTGCGCCGACGATCCCGCCCGCGCGGCATGCGCATGCACGGATAGACGATTGGGACACGGCGGTGGACTGGGTGTTGGCGCGGTTTGCCGGTGAACCAGCGGACGTGATGGCCGATCAGGCTTAAGGCGCGCCCGTATCCGATCCCGCTATGACGGCGCTCGTATAGGGCGAATGCCATCGCCAGCCGACGCTTTCATACAATGCTCGTCCCATTGCGGTGGCAGACAGGATCGCGAAGTCGACGTCGCACTCCAACGCCTTTCGCGTTAACGTCGCCATAAGCGCGCGACCTAGCCCACGGCGCTGATGCGGGTCCTGGGTGCGGATCTGATCGAAGATCGCGACGCCTTCCACAATCACGAGACGGCCACGTGCGGCCAGTTCATCCCCCGCCTGGATGGTCGCGGTAAGCACCTCGCCCTCCTGCGCCATCGACAAATGGTAAGTGTCCGGCAGCTCCAGCGGTATGGCGGTCAAGTCTGCAATCATCATGCAGGTCGGTGTGGATCGGATCTGCCAGCGCGGGGGCAGGAGCGGGCGCACCTCCGCTTCCGGAGCGCATACCTTCAGATAGAGCCATGGCTCATGGCGGTTGCCGATGGCCCGGATGGCCTTCTCGTCGAGCGTTGAGAACACGTAGCGCCCAAGCTGATCCGGCCAGCCCACCGCCACGTAATGGCCGCTGGCATAGGGTATGGGCGGAGCGACGCCGCGGGTGATCGCCCAGGCTTTGATCCATATCGATATCAGAGCAGGGTCAGCGGCCATGCCAGGCCGCTATCGCGCTCCGGAACGTGTCGCAAGCGCTTGACGCTCGCGCGGCATCGTCCGAAGGCGCGCACATGAGCATCGACACCCGCCTCGCCGAACTCGGCATCGTTCTTCCCGAAGCCGCCGCACCGGTCGCCGCTTATGTCCCGGCGGTCGAGGCTAACGGCCTGCTTCATATTTCCGGGCAATTGCCGTTCCTTGACGGGCAATTGATGACTGGCCGCTGCGGCGAAGATGCGGATCAGGATTATGCGCGCCAAGCGGCCGAACGCTGCGCCGTGATGTTGCTCGCGCAGATCCGGAAAGCCTTGGGTTCGCTGGATCGCGTGGAGCGGATCGTCAAGCTGGGCGTGTTCGTATCATCGGCAGCGAATTTCACGGCACAGCCGCAAGTCGCCAATGGTGCGTCCGAGCTGATGCAGCAGGTATTCGGCGACGCCGGCAAGCATGCCCGGAGCGCGGTCGGCGTTCCCGTTTTGCCGTTGAATGCGGTCGTCGAGGTCGACGCGGTGGTCCAGGTTCGGAGTTAAGCCCGTGGCCGACGTCGTCGCGCGGATGGCCGACGGCATTGCCGCCTTTTCGGCGGAGCAATGGGATGCATGCGCCGGCAATGACAATCCTTTCGTCAGCCACGCCTTTCTAAGCGCGCTGGAGGATTCGGGCAGCGCGGTTGCTCATACCGGATGGCAAGCGGTGCCCATCGCGATCGACGACGCGGATGGCGTGCCCGCGGCGATCCTACCGGCCTACGCCAAGAGCCACAGCCAAGGCGAATATGTGTTCGATCAGGGATGGGCCGATGCGTGGGAGCGCGCCGGGCGATCTTATTATCCCAAGCTGCAGATTGCCGTGCCTTTCTCGCCGGTCCCCGGGCCGCGCCTCCTGCTGCGCGATACCACGGTGGCACCGGCGTTGATCGCCGCCGCCGAGGCGGTGGTACATCAGAACGATCTCTCCTCCGCGCACGCAACCTTCATCGATCCCGCCCAGGTTCCGCTGTTCGAGGCCGCCGGATGGCTGATCCGCGCCGACCGCCAGTTCCACTGGTACAATCAGAATTATGTGGATTTCGATGGCTTCTTGGGGGCGTTGTCCTCCCGCAAGCGCAAGGCCATCCGCAAGGAACGTGCCGCCGCGCGGGAGGGGCTGCAGTTTCTGCACCTGACGGGCGATGCGATCCGGGAAGAGCATTGGGATGCCTTCTGGCGTTTCTATCAGGATACCGGATCGCGAAAATGGGGGCGCCCCTACCTCAAGCGCAGCTTTTTCAGCCTGCTCGGCCAGCGTTTGGGCGAACGGGTCATTCTGATGCTGGCGCTACGCGACGGCGCGCCCATTGCTGGCGCGCTCAATCTTCTCGGCAGCGACACCCTCTATGGCCGCTATTGGGGATCGACGGAGGATGTGCCCTTCCTCCATTTCGAACTCTGTTATTATCAGGCGATCGACGTCGCGATCGCACGGGGCCTGAACCGTGTGGAAGCGGGGGCGCAGGGCGAGCATAAATTGGCGCGCGGCTATCTACCGACGCCGACCTTCTCCGCCCACTATATTCCCGATCCTAACTTCCGCCGCGCGGTTGCCGACTATCTGGAACAGGAACGGCTGATGGTTGCGGAGAATATCGAACTGCTGGAAGAAGAAGCGCCCTACAAGAAAGACGGCGGTTAGACCGCCCAGGGGCGCACATGCACTGACCTCAGTTCGCCATGGCTCCGTCGCCGGAGGTCTTGAACAACGGCGTTGCGGACGCGGCGCCAGGAAAATCGGCTTCTGCGCTGCGCTCCGCCTTGAGGCGGGCGGCATCAACCGCCGCGGGGGCTTCGCCGCTTTCGGCTTTCCGGATCACGTCGGTGCAGGTCGCGCGGTCGCCGTCGCTGATCGGCCCAGGCTTGCCAAAGGATCGGTCGTCGATCGTCATCGCGCCATCCTTCATTGTTGCGGTGAGCGCAATCGATGGACGAACGGCCTCCCGATCATAATAAAGGCGCAGGCGAAGCCCGGATCCCGCCGGCACGGCCGGCAGGCGATATTGCAGGATTGTCGACGGGCCATCGGAGGGAAATTGCCGCGCGCGGGTGGCCAGCGCGAACGTCTTCGTACCGATAGAGCGCGTCTCCACATAAAATGATTCAAAGCCGTTAGCGTCGGGCGCGAAGAGCGGCCGCATATCCTTTGGCAGCTGATCGCCGTCAGACGTACCGAACAGGATGCCGGCCTGGCCGCCAAAGGTTCGCCCGCTAAATTCAAACAGGATCTTCCCGCGATCCTCTTCGCGGGTGCTGGCCTGCCAGAGGACGACGATCGGCGAGGAGACCGGCTTGATTTCACGCAGGACGATGGCGTCGCCTTGCGCGGTCCAATATCCTCCGGTGAGCAGGTCCAGCGAGCCCGCCATTACATTGTAGCAAAAGCGGCCATCAGGCAGGATCATCAACTGCTCGATACTGTCGACCGTGCCATGGCGATATAGGCCGAACCCGTCGAAGGCTGTGGCGGAGGCGCCGCCGCCGTCCGCAAACGTCGCGACACCCGCCAAGGCGAATATCGCCCGATGGAGCAGGCCTCCAAATCGCACAGCGTACATCCTCCCCCTCGACGGTAACCGAGCCGACGACCGGCTTGCCTATAGAAAGGCGCTCCCGTCGAAAAGGAGAGACGGGACGGCCATCCGCTGCCATGCAGGAGCAAAGGGCCATGGGGTCCGGTCGGGAGGACCGTCTAATGAGGTACAATCCGTACATGCCGTCACTGGCCGCAGTAGCAGCCATGGTTGCAGCCATCCCGGCCATCGCCGCTCAGCCCGACAAGCAAATTCTCAAGGCCGCGACCGATGCCCGTTCAGCCCAGATCGCTCTTCTCAAGGATATCGTGAACATCGATTCCGGCAGCGGGGATGCGCAAGGGTCCGCCCGCGTTATGGCGCGGCTGGTCCCGGAGCTGAAGGCGATCGGCGCGACGATCGAAACAATACCCGCTGAAGCGCCCGGCTTGGGCGATAATGTCGTCGCACGGCTGACCGGAAAGGGCAGGGGCCGCATCCTCATCATCGGTCATATCGATACCGTGTTTCCCGCTGGTACGGTCGCGGAACGACCGTTCCGGATGGACGAGAAGCGGGCGTACGGGCCTGGTGTCTCCGACGAGAAAGGCGGCGTTGTTCAGGCGCTTACCGCGCTCAAGCTGCTACATGACCTTAAAGAGACCAATTATGCCAGCATCACGTTTCTGATCGAGACGAGCGAGGAAACCGGGTCGCCCGGAACGCGCAAGCTGATCGACAGATTGGTTCATGAGGCGGATGTCGAGCTTAACGTCGAGCCGGGCGACGCGCCCGATGCGATCACGGTCTGGCGCAAGGGATCGGCCACGATCAAGCTGACGGTGCATGGCCGCGCCGCCCATGCCGGCGTGGCGCCGCAGGACGGGCGTAACGCGGCGGCTGAACTGATCCATCAGATCGGGACACTGGATCGCTTCCCCAAGTCGGGCGATGGGTTGACCGCGAACCTCACCACCTTGCGGGCGGGCAATCGGGTCAATGTCATTCCCGATCTCGCCACCGCCGACATCAATGTCCGCGTCCGGACGGCGGATCAATTTGCCGGCATTCTGGCCGCGTTTGAGGCATCGGCACGCCAGACGATGATCCCCGATACCAAGGTGGACGTCTCGACCACGCCCTCTTTCCCACCGCTGCCCAACAATCCCGCCACCGACCGGCTCGCCGCTCAGGCCAAGGCCATCTACGCGGATCTGGGGCTGACCCTGGGCATGGCCGGCAATGGCGGGGCGTCCGAAAGCGCGCTTGCGGCCGCAGCCGGCACGCCCGCGCTCGATGGGCTCGGGCCGGTCGGCGGCGGCTTTCACAGCGTGGACGAATATCTGGACCTGCCGAGCCTCACGCCGCGCCTTTATCTGTTTACCAAGCTGCTGATCCAGCTCGGCGCCGCGCCTCCCACAAAGTGAAGCGTGCGTCGCTCAGGGAACGCCGATGTCGGTCGCCTGTGGAATGGGATAGCTGCGCAGTAGTGCGTTGCTGAGATCGGTGGCCACCGCTTCGTCGGCTCCCTTGCGCGTCCCGGCAGCACGTACCGTCACAGCCGCGCCATCCCACACGACAGCCGGGTCACCACGCTTGCGGATCCGCAATTCCAGCCGCGTCCGCTGCAGCGGAACAATGCTGGACTTGCCGGTGGACAAGGGGATGGTCACGCCGGCACCCACGCTGCCAAAAGCTCCGCCGCGGTCGACGGAAGCCCGGTTAGACGCCACCTTGGCCGTCCCGGTTCCGACCTCTTCACGGCTCAGGATAAGCTCTCCCGAATATGCCGCATGATCCGCATCCAGGATCGTGAAGCCGCGCGCGCCCAGGGCTTCCGTAGCGGCCTCCACGAAGGAGGCGAGCGCAGGATCATAGTCGCCATCCGTCGTACGCGGAGCAAGCGAGATGGTGCCACTTTCCGGTGGGGGCGCCGCCCATGATTGCGAGGGGAGAGCCGCCAGCATCAGCGCCACGGCTGATGCCGCCTTGTGGTAGAAGGACATGTTTGCTCCTTTGCAGGCGCGCACATAGGTATGCGCCTGCTCCCACGCTATAGTACGCCAAGACGGTCTGGCTGGGACGCGCCGCCCGGCGCTATGCTCGCCTGCCTATCCGCTAACCTAGTGCGGCGCTCGATGCCCGAAATGCATGATCGAGCGAAGCCCGGCAGCGCCGTTCTCACGGAGGCTGACGCGTAGCCTTGATCCAGCGTGCGCGTTCCTACTTCTGCACGGCGGCTTTTCGGGTGTGGCGCCGGCCCAGGGCAGCCACAATGATAAGCAGCGGAATTCCGCAGACGACCGTCAGCCGGAAGGCCGGCATGAAAAGCGTCGTGATCAGCACGGCGGTGACGAGGACGGCACCTAAATAGGAGGAGAGACGCCCGCCCGCTATGCTGGCTTCCGCGTCGGCCGTCCGTTTGGAACGGCGGAAGGCGATATGGCTGAGGAAGATCATCAGCCAGGTGAAGATGGCACCGAAACTCGCCAGCGCGATCATGATTTCAAGCGCATGCTCCGGCATTGCCGCGTTGATGCCGATGGCAACGGCCATCCCCGATGCGGCAAGCGTAAGGGCGGGAAGGGGCACGCCGTTGCGACTGACCCCTTTCAGGAAGCCGGGCGCCTGACCCGCCATGGCAAGGCCGAATACCGTCCGGCTCGCGCCGTAAAGCTGGCTGTTCATGGCCGACAGCGCCGCGATCAGGACGACGAGATTGAGGAGCCCTGCGGCCGACGGCAGATGCGCATGTTCCATCACCACAACGAACGGGCTCACCTGCGTGCCGATCTTCCGCCAAGGCACGATCGTGAGAACCACGCTCAATGTGGCTAGGTAGAATAATGCCAGGCGCGCAAAGGTCAGCCGCACCGCTTTCAAGACGGCCGCGCGCGGATCGACGGCTTCTGCAGCTGTCACGGCGATCAGTTCGACCCCCATGTAGCTGAACAAAGTCACGACCACGGCAAACCAGGTTCCGCGTAAACCGTTGGGAAAGAAGCCACCGTCTGCAATGAGAAGGTGCGTGCCCACATTCGAGGCGGGCGGGGCACTCACGAAATACCAGACGCCGAGGGTGATGAAAAACAGGATCGCGCCAATCTTGATCAGCGCGAATGTGGATTCGATCACCCCGAACGCCCGGATTGTGACAATATTCACAGCGACGACGCTCACCGCGCTGGCGGCCACCCACACCCAAGTCGGCACGTCCGGCATCCAGACCCGTAGCGCGAGCGCGACGGCAGTGGCTTCCGTACCGATTGCCAGCAGATTGGCCGATAGGTAGGCATAATTGACCAGAAGGCCAGCAGTCGGCCCGATATAGGTCGAGGCGAACGTACCAAAGTTACCCGCCCGGGGTTGTACGATCACCATCTCCGCCAGGCCGATCATCAGCAGCAACGCGATGACCGCGCCGATGGCATAGCTCAGGAGCACGCTTGGTCCGGCGAGCCCGACGGCAAAGCCGCTCCCCAGGAAAAGACCGGTTCCGACGGCCCCTCCAATGGCAATCAGCGACATCTGTGTGCCGTTCAGGGCCTGTCTTAAGCTGAGATCGCCGCTCATCACCCGCCCCAAACAGCTGAATGTCGAAGCACGGATGCGCCAGGCGCCTGCGATGCGCGCGCCATCTCGGCATTCAACGATCTGCCAACGCCTGATGTATCTGGTACGTCCACCCCAATCATGAAAAGCGCCACATGAATAAGCTTATAGCCCTGCTTCGTGCCCTGATTTCTTCTTCCAAAGGGAAGCCACGCTACAAAAGCATAACCATGCCGCGTGTCCCGTTTCATCAGTAGCGTAAGCCTTCATTTTGCCGACAAGGCCGACGATCCACGGGCTGGTTCGACACCATGAGCCCGCTTTACCTAATCGGATGATTGGACGACGGAACGATCCATTGGGGGTCCGGCGCTGGGTCCGGGATGGCCTGCCGCTATGTGCCCGTGATAAGGGGAAGGCAACTGCCCAAAGGAGTCGGGCAAAAACCCGTCCGTCCTGGCTTCGGCACGGTTTGGCCATACGAGGCCCGTTGCGTGGAATCACCTAGCTCGACATAAGCGCCGCCGTCACAGGGGATTTCAATGGTCGCGCATCGTATCATCTTCGCCAACGAAAAGGGCGGGTCGGGTAAGTCGACCAGTGCGGTCCACACCGCCGTTGCCCTCGCCGTCAAAGGGCACAAGGTCGCGGCACTTGATCTGGATACGCGTCAGCGCACGCTCGGCCGCTATCTCGACAATCGCGCCGCCCTCGCCAACCGGGATGGATTGGACCTGCCGATCCCGACCTTCGATACGTTCGATCCGGACAAGGGCATTCCGATCGGCGAGCGAATGGATGCGCTCGCCGCCGAAGCGGATTATCTGATCGTGGACACGCCCGGGCGCGACGACGATCATGTCCGCGCCGCCATTGCTAGCGCTGACACACTCGTCACGCCGATCAACGACAGTTTCGTCGATCTCGACCTTATCGGTCAGGTCGATCCTGACAGCTACAAGATCAAGCGCCCCAGCTATTATGCCGAACTGGTGTGGGACGCGCGCAAGCTGCGCGCCCGGCAGGATGGGGGCACCGTGGACTGGGTGGTGCTGCGCAACCGCCTCCAGCATCTAGAGGCGCGCAACATGCGACGGGTCGCGGCGGCCTTGGGGGAATTGTCGAAGCGGGTAGGGTTCCGAGTCATCCCGGGGCTGTCGGAACGCGTCATCTACCGCGAACTCTTTCCAAAGGGCCTGACCTTGCTGGACCTCGCCGCCATCGGGAAGGAAGCGGGCTTGGGCCATGTCGCGGCACGCGGCGAGTTACGGGAGCTCATTGCCGGTCTCCAGCTTCCTGAGACCGCCGCCGCGTCAGCGCGAGAAGCAGAACCCGCATGATCGTGGAGCTGGCCTTGGTCGGCGCGCTCGGCGTCGGCTATTGGGCATGGAAGACGCGCGACCCGCAGGCAATGCGTATCGGCGACGTCATGGCGGTCGTGGCCGGCCTGATTGCGCTAAAGATGCTCAAGGGAAACGCGCCGCTGGCACTGATGGCATTCGCTGCGGCAGGATGGTGGATCTGGTTCCGCAGGGGCGGTGGCGCCTCTCGTCCGGTGATCGGCGATGCCGAAGCGCGGCGGCTGCTGGATGTACCCGCTGACGCGACGCCCGATCAGATCCGCGCCGCTCATCGCCGCCTGATTGCACGTATCCACCCCGACGTCGGCGGCTCGGCCGACCTCACCAGCCGCGTGAATGCGGCGCGCGATCTGCTCCTCCAGCGCCACGGTTGAACTCGTAACAATTTCATGCGTCTATGAAGGCACATCGTCTTCGCGGGCGGGAGCATGAAAGGGCGTGCAATCAAGTCCACGATGGCGTGGACGGGTTGCTTCATCCTTTCGCGCCCGCAATGACGAGGCCCTCTCTTCCTTCATCAGGAGCTTTGCATGACCCATCGTTTCGATCCGACCTCGCTGCGCGAATATGACATTCGCGGGATCGTCGGGAAGACGTTGGGGACCGAGGATGCCTACGCCATCGGCCGCGGGTTCGCGACCCATGTCCGCCGCGCCGGCGGCACGCGCGTCGCCGTCGGCTGGGACGGGCGGGTATCGTCCCCAAGCCTGCGCGACGAGTTGGTGCGCGGCCTGACCGAAAGCGGTGTCGATGTCGTGCGGACCGGCATCGGCCCCACGCCGATGCTCTATTTCGCGGAAGCCACGCTGGAGGTGGACGGCGCCGTGCAGATCACCGGCAGCCATAATCCGGCGGAATATAACGGCTTCAAGATGGTGCTGCAGCATGGCCCCTTCTTCGGGGAACAGATCCAGTCGATCGGCACGATGGCGGCCGAAGGCGATTGGGAGGAAGGCCAAGGCCAGGTCACCGATTATGATATCGAGGATCTGTACGTCGACCGGCTGATGGCGGGTTATTCCGGTGGCGCCTTCCGGATCGGCTGGGACAATGGCAACGGTGCCGGCGGTCGGATCCTTGAGAAGCTGGTCGCCCAGCTGCCCGGGGAGCATCACCTGTTATATACCGACATCGACGGCAGCTTCCCCAACCATCATCCCGACCCGACCGAGGAGAAGAATCTCGCCGATTTGAAGGCGTTGGTGGCTGAGAAGAAGCTGGATTTCGGTATTGCCTTCGACGGCGATGCCGACCGCATCGGAGCGATCGACGGCGAGGGCAGGGTGGTCTGGGGCGACCAGATCCTCTCCATCCTGGCCGAACCGGTGCTCCGCGCCGAGCCCGGCGCGACTATCATTGCGGACGTGAAGGCCAGCCAGGCGCTCTATGATCGGATCGCAGAGCTGGGTGGTAACCCGTTGATGTGGAAGACAGGCCACTCGCTGATCAAGGTCAAGATGAAGGAAACCGATAGCCCGCTGGCCGGCGAGATGTCGGGCCACATCTTCTTCCGCCACGAATGGTATGGCTTTGACGATGCGCTATATGCCGCGATCCGGCTGATCAGCGCCGTGCGGGTGCTCGGCGGTTCGCTCACCGCGCTTAAGAGCGCGATGCCGGCCTTGGTCAACACGCCGGAGATGCGCTTCCAGGTGGACGAAAGCCGCAAATTCGCCGTTGTCGATGAGGTGCTGGACCGTCTCGAAGCCGCAGGTGCCGAGGTCAACCGTACCGATGGCGCGCGCGTCAATACGGTCGATGGCTGGTGGCTGTTGCGGGCGTCCAACACCCAGGACGTGCTCGTCGCCCGCGCCGAAGCCAAGGATCAGGCCGGCCTCGATCGGCTTTTGGCCCAAATTGATGAGCAGCTCGCTTTGTCCGGCCTGAAGCGCGGCCCGCAAGCCGGCCACTGATCCCGCGTCGGGGAGGCTCTGGCTGAATCGTCATTGCGACCCCGGCGAAAGCCGGGGGAAGCAATCCAGTCCTGCCCGGGCCTGGATCGCCGCGGCGCGTCCCGCGCCTCGCAATGACGATTATTGTGCCTGCTATCTAACGAAAGCCTGAGCGCGGCGGGCGTTATGCCGCGCCAAACACCCGATCGAAAATCGTATCCACCTGCCGGAAATGGTAGCCGAGGTCGAACTTGTCCTCCAGCTCCGCATCCGACAGCGTCACCTCGGGATCGGCCTTCAGCAGCTCCAGCAGCGACAAGGCGCCATCGGATTCCCACACCTTCATCGCGTTGCGCTGGACCAGCCGATAGGAATCTTCCCGGCTTACGCCTGCCTGGGTAAGCGCCAATAGCACGCGTTGCGAGTGGACAAGCCCGCCCATGCGGTCGAGGTTTTTCTGCATGCGCGCCGGATAGACCAGCAACTTGTCCATCACGCCGGTCAGCCGCGCCAAGGCGAAATCCAACGTGATCGTCGCGTCCGGGCCGATATAGCGCTCGACAGACGAGTGACTGATGTCACGCTCGTGCCAAAGCGCCACATTCTCCAGCGCCGGGGTGACATAGCCGCGGATCATGCGGGCGAGGCCGGTGAGATTTTCGGTCAGCACCGGGTTGCGCTTGTGCGGCATGGCCGACGAACCCTTCTGCCCAGGAGAAAAATATTCCTCGGCTTCCAGAACTTCGGTGCGCTGCAGATGCCGAATTTCCACCGCCAGCCGCTCGATCGAGGAGGCGATCACGCCCAATGTCGCGAAATACATGGCGTGACGGTCGCGGGGGATGATTTGCGTCGAGACCGGCTCGACCGTGAGCCCCATCTTCTCCGCAACATGTTCTTCCACCCGCGGGTCGATATTGGCGAAGGTGCCAACGGCGCCGGAGATCGCGCAAGTTGCGATGTCCGCCCGCGCCGCCAGCAGCCGCGCCTTGTTGCGGCTGAATTCGGCATAGGCTTCGGCGAGCTTGAGCCCGAAGGTCACGGGCTCGGCATGGATGCCGTGACTGCGGCCGATGGTCGGCGTCAGCTTGTGCTCGAAGGCGCGACGCTTCAGCACCTCCAGCAGCCGATCAAGATCATCCAGCAGCAAGTCCGACGCGCGTACCAGCTGCACGGACAGGCAGGTATCGAGTACGTCGGACGAGGTCATGCCCTGGTGCATGAAGCGCGCCTCGTCGCCGACCTGCTCCGCCACCCAGGTGAGGAAAGCAATCACGTCATGCTTGGTAACGGCCTCGATCGCGTCGATCGCGGCGACGTCGATCTCGGGCTTCGTTGCCCACCAGTCCCACAGCGCCTTGGCCGCGCTCTTGGGTACCACGCCCAATTCGCCCAGCGCCTCGGTCGCGTGCGCTTCGATCTCGAACCAGATGCGGAAACGAGCCTGCGGTTCCCAGATGGCAACCATCTCGGGGCGCGAATAACGGGGGATCATAGGATAGCCTTCGACGAGAGGTGAGGTGGCGCGGTAGCAACCGACGGCGCCCGGTTCAATCCGCCGTCAGATGAGCCCCAGCCCGCGCAGGCTCGCGTGACCGGTCGACCCAACCACGACATGGTCGTGCACCTGAATGCCGAACGGCTTGAGTGCGGCCATGATCTCCTTCGTCAGGGCGATGTCCTGACGGGAGGGGGTGGGGTCGCCACTCGGATGATTGTGGACCAGAATGATGGCTGCCGAGCCGAGCTCGAGCGCCCGGCGGGCCACTTCCCGTACATAGATAGCGGCCTGATCGATGGAGCCTTCAGAGACGAGCTCGTCACGGATCAGCATGTTCCGGGAATTAAGATGGAGGACGCGCGCGCCTTCGGTCATGCGGTGCGCCATCGCCGCATGCAGATAATCCAGCAGCGACTGCCAGCTCCCCAAAACGGGACGCGCCTTGATCTCCCCCCTGAGCAACCGGACTGCGGAAGCCTGCGCAATCTTGATTGCCGCGATTGCGCCTTCGCTCAACCCTTCGCGAGCGAGCGATTCGGCGTCCGCGCTGAAGACCGCCCCCAGGCTGCCAAACTCCGCGAGCAGGGCACGCGCTTGCGGCTTAGTGTCGCGTCGCGGGATAGCCAGCGCGAGCAGATATTCAATCAATTCATGGTCGAGCAGCGCCTCGCTGCCACCCTGAATCAGCCGCTTGCGCAATCGTGCACGATGGCCGCTGGCGTCGGTGGCGGGATCGGCATCGCTCATCCGGCGAAGCTAGCGGGAATAACAGGGAAATCACCCAAAAGTTGACTCGCCCGCCCCCCCTGCTAAAGGGACCGCGCCTGACGGGAACGCCCGCTGGCACGGCCGTGGGCCGGCCCGATCAACTGGGTCTGCAGGAGCATGGCGTGACAGCAAACGAACCCGGGCAGGATCCGATCGGCACTGATAATCCGGATGGGGGCAACTCCGGGCGGGACGTCCGGCTCTCTCAGCTGGATGCGCGGCTCAAGGCTGCGGCAGGTGTCGAACAGGCAAGGACAGGAACGGCGCCGCGCAAGCCCGACAAGGGCTATCGTCAAGGCAGCCGTGTTCTGGCCGAGCTGGTCGCGGGTCCCGCTGGCGGTGCGCTGCTCGGCTGGTTTCTGGACCGGCTGTTCGGCACGGCGCCCTGGCTCCTGTTGGTGATGTTGATCCTCGGGATCATCGTCGCCTTCCGGAACATCTATCGGATTTCGCAGCAGCGTCCGGAGTGATCCGGGCGCTTCGCGCATGACAGGGGTTAAAAAGAGTGGCGGCTGAAGGATCCGGTATCGATCCCATGCATCAGTTCCTGGTCGAACCATTGTTCGGCCAGCCGCTGACGCTGTTCGGTTACGATATCAGCTTCACCAACTCGGCCTTGTTCATGGTCATCACGGCCGTCGTGCTGTGGATTTTCATGCTCGGCGGTATGCAGCGCAAGCTTGTGCCCGGCCGCTGGCAGGCGGCGGTCGAAGGCATGACCGGTTTCGTGTCCAACATGATGGACACCAACATCGGGCCGCAGGGCAGGAAGTTCACGCCCTACGTCTTTTCGCTGTTCATGTTCATCCTCTTCGCCAACCTGATCGGCCTTTTCCCGATCGGGATCGTGCGCGGCGCGCATCCGTTCACCGTGACGAGCCACATCACCGTCACCGCCATCCTTGCCTTCGTCAGCTTCGGGATCGTGCTGGTCGTCGGCTTCGCGAAGCATGGACTGCATTTCTTTTCGCTGTTCGTACCCCATGGGACGCCTTTGCCGATCGCGCTGTTCGTCGCACCGATCGAATTCATGAGCTTCCTGGTGCGCCCGTTCAGCCTGGGACTGCGACTGTTCGTAGCCATGACCGCCGGGCATATCTTGCTCGACGTGTTCGCCAGCTTCGTCGTGCAGGGCCTCAACAGCGGGTCGGGTCTTGGCTTCGGCGTCAGCTTCCTGTCGTTCGTCATGATCATCGGCGTGTCCGCGCTCGAGCTGCTCGTGTCGGCGATCCAGGCCTATGTTTTCGCTTTGTTGACGTCGCTGTACCTCAACGATGCGGTCAATCTTCACTAAGTTCATCAGATACTAAGAAGGGAAATCTACATGGACGTCACCTCTGCCAAGATGATCGGCGCCGGCCTCGCAGCCATCGGTGTTGGCATGGCCGCGCTCGGCGTGGGCAACGTGTTCGGCTCGTTCCTGGAAGGCGCACTGCGCAACCCGGGTGCCGCTGACGGCCAGCAGGGCCGCCTGTTCATCGGCTTTGCGGCCGCCGAGCTTCTGGGTCTGATCGCATTCGTTATTGCGATCCTGATCCTGTTCGTCGTCAAGTAAGCTACGGGGGAGGGCGCTGCCGCGCCCTCTCACTTTTCTCACGGCCTTCAAGGGAAGCCGATGCCTCAGATTGATCAGATCGCGTCCATTTACGCCTCACAGCTCTTCTGGCTGGTGGTGGTGTTCGGATTGATCCTGATCGGCAGCTACCTCATGCTGCCGAAGATCCAGGGGACGGTGGAGCAGCGTGATGCCCGTATCAGCGGGGATCTTGCTGCGGCGGAACGTGCCCATGCCGAAGCCGACGCGGCCGACGCGGCCTATCAGACCAAGCTGAACAGCAGCCGGAACGAGGCACAGGTTGCCGCCGCGAAGGCCAAGGCGGAAGCCGCCGCGGCCTCTGAGAAGGAGATCAAGGCGGCGGATGCGGCGATCGCCGCCAAGGTTGCTGCGGCGGAGACGCAGCTGCAGGCCCAGCAGGGCGCCGCTTTGGCGGAAATCGAAAATGTCGCTGTCGATGCGGTTCAGGAGATCGTTGCCAAGGTCGCCGGTCTGCGCGTCGACCAGCAGGATGCCGCCATGGCGGTGAAGACGGCCCTGGCCGCGTAAGGATTGCATCGGATGACGGCTCCTCTCAACGCGACCACCTTGGTCCAGCCCGAAGCCATGGAACATGGCGAGGCGGCTTTTCACGGCATCAATGCGGGTGGCTTTGTTGCGCTTTCGATGTTGGTGGTCATCGCCATCCTGATCTGGAAGGGTGCGCCGAAGGCTATTGGCCGCGCGCTGGACAACAAGATTGCCACCATCCGGCAGCAGCTGGAGGAAGCCTCCCAATTGCGTGCTGAGGCGGAGGCGCTTCGTGCCGAGCATCAGGCGAAGGCGGCGGCTGCACAGAAGGAGGCGGATCAGATCCTCGCCCACGCGCGGGCTGAGGCGGACGTCATTCTGGCGGATGCGCGTGAGCATACAGCTGCACTGATCGAGCGTCGCACCCGTATGGCGGAAGACAAGATTGCTGCGGCGGAACGCACTGCGATTGCAGAAGTCCGTGCCAAGGCGGCCGATGCAGCGGCCCGCGCTGCAGCGACACTGATTGCGAATCGTCTGGACGCCGGCAGCGACAAGGGTCTGGTGGATCGGACCATCGCCAATCTGGGCCAGCGCGTTAACTGACCCGTTGATGCCGCGCCGCGCCGGGCCGCGGTGCGTCAGGTCAGGAAGCTGATAATCGCATCCGGGTGGATCGGCAGCTGGGCGAAGCCGGCCACGTTGAACAGCAGCGCGCAGGCAGTCGCTCCCCAACCGAAGAAAAGCAGCCCCCAGATCTCGGTCAATGCCGCGATCGCCGTCGTTGCCAGCGCGATCGAGGCGAGGCCTTCCGACAGATCGAACTGGTCGTCGCGGTAATTATTATGATCGTAATCGTCTTTGGCTGCCTGCGCTTGCTGCTTCAGCGCAGCTGACTCGCGCGTATATTTGGCCAGGGCGGCCTGGGCCCGCGGCAGATCGGCACCCCCACCAGCCACGGCAATCTCCTCCATGTGCAGTTTCAGTCGGGTCGCCTGATATTCGTTCCACAAATCGACCTGGGTTGCCTGGGCCGCCTGCATATTCTGAACGATGTTCCCGTCCTTGATGTTGCCGAGCGCCATCATCACCGACAGCACCACCACCGTCGCGGCTACGGCGCGGTTCAATCGCTTATCCTGAGCTTCGGGTATTTCGGGGGCTTCACTCATTGCCTGCTCCACTGCTGGCGCGATCCACTTCCTGCTCCTAAATCAGGGATGTGAGCGACACCACCAAAGACCTGGGCGACCGTTTTAGCGAAGAGAAAGCGACCTATGCCGTTCGCGGCGAGGCGGGCGGAGAGGGGGCGCCCGACATTGAGACCGGCATCGCCGCGATCCGCAATGTGCTGAAGACGCTACCCGTCCGGCCGGGCGTGTATCGGATGCTGGATGCGCGTGGCGACGTTCTCTACGTCGGCAAGGCACGCGCGCTGCGCAATCGGGTCGCCAACTATACGCAGGTGTCGCGGCTGCCGCGACGGCTGACGCGCATGGTTGCGCAAACCCGTGGCATGACGGTGGTCACCACGAACACCGAAGCGGAGGCGCTGCTACTCGAAGCGCAGCTCATCAAGCGGTTCCGACCGCCATACAATGTGCTGCTGCGCGACGATAAAAGCTTTCCCTTCATCCTGCTGCGCGAGGATCATCCTTTTCCCCGCGCCCAGCTGCACCGGGGTGCACGCCGCGCCAAAGGCCAATATTTCGGCCCCTTTGCCGGGGCAGGGGCCGTCCGCAAGACGCTGACGTCCTTGCAAAAGCTGTTCCTGTTGCGGTCCTGTACCGACAGTTTCTTTTCCAATCGGACGCGGCCGTGCCTGCTTCATCAGATCAAGCGCTGTTCGGCGCCTTGTGTCGATCGGATCAGCAAGGAGGATTATGCCGAGCTGGTTGCGGACGCGACCGCCTTCCTCTCGGGCAAGTCCACCCAAGTCCAGAAGCGACTGAGCGCGCAAATGGCGGAAGCTGCGGAAGCGATGGATTTCGAGCTGGCCGCAGTGCTGCGCGACCGGTTGAAGGCGTTAACCTTCATTCAGGGCACCCAGGCGATCAACGCCGAGGGCGTTGACGACGCGGACGTGTTCGCGCTCGCCTGTAAATCCGGGCAGATCGGCATCCAGGCCTTCTTCATCCGCGGCGGCCAGAATTGGGGTCACCGCGCCTTCTTTCCGACGCACACTTCGGACATTCCGGAAGACGAAGTGCTGACCAGCTTCATGATGCAATTCTATGAAGAGGTGCCACCGCCGCGGTTGATCCTGGTCGATCGCACACTGACGGAGGCGGAGTTGGTCGCTGAAGCCTTGGCGGCGAAAGCTGAGCGCAAGGTCGTGATCAAGGTGCCGCAGCGGGGGGAGCAAAGGCGTCTTCTCGCCCAGGCCACGCGCAACGCCGAAGAAGCGCTCGATCGCCGGCTGGCGGAGGGCGCAACCCAGTCGAAGCTGCTGCGCGAGGTCGCCGACCTGTTCGGTCTCGACGCGGTGCCCAACCGCATCGAGATTTACGATAACAGCCACATCATGGGAACCAATATGGTGGGCGCGATGGTGGTCGCCGGGCCGGAAGGCTTCCGCAACGGCCAATATCGCAAGTTCAACATCAAGCGGCCGGAGACCGCCCCGGGCGACGACTTCGCCATGATGCGCGAGGTATTGGAGCGCCGCTTTGCGCGGCTGGAGCGAGAAGATCCCGATCGCAAATCGGGTGAGTGGCCCGATCTGCTGCTGATCGACGGCGGCAAGGGCCAGGTATCGGCGGTCTACAAAACGATGGAGGAGATGGGCGTCCACGATGTGCCGGTCGTCGGCATCTCGAAAGGTCCCGATCGCAACGCCGGCCGCGAGCATTTCCACCTTCCCGATGGGCGCGAGTCGATGCTGCCGATGAACTCCCCCGTCTTGTTTTACCTGCAACGCCTGCGGGACGAGGCGCATCGTTTTGCCATCGGCGCCCACCGCACCAAGCGCGCCGCCGCCTTCACCAGCAGCCCCTTGGATGACGTGCCCGGCATCGGCCCGGCGCGCAAAAAGGCGCTTCTCATGCATTTCGGAACGGCCAAGGCGGTGAAAAGCGCGGGTCTGGAGGACCTGCAGAAGGCGCCCGGTGTGTCCGCGGCCATGGCGCGCGCGATCTATGACCATTTTCATCCCAGCGGTTGACGCGCCCATCGTGCGTTGGAGCGCGCGCTAGGATGCATGTCGAAGCCGAGGCGATTGTCTGCGCGGTGCGGGGGCATGGCGAACATGGCGCCATCGTCCGCGCTCTGACGTGGGCAGACGGTCTGTTGGCTGGCTATGTGAGGGGCGGGCGTTCGCGACGGCTACGGCCAACATTGGTGCCGGGCAATCTGATCCGCGCGGACTATCGTGCACGAACGGAGGAACAGCTTCCGGCGTTGACGGTGGAACTCACCGAAAGCCGCGCATCGATGCTGAGCGAGCCGCTGCCGGTCGCGGCGATCGAGTGGACGACTGCGCTTACCGCCAGCGCCTTGCCCGAGGCCCAGCCTTATCCGCGCCTCTACACCGCTCTCGACGGACTTCTGGCCGCCGTTGTTGCCGCGCCTTCGGCGCGAGGATGGGCGGCGGCGCTGGTCCGCTATGAATTGTTGTTGCTGTCGGAATTGGGATTTGGGCTGGATCTGTCGGCGTGCGTCGCAACCGGCAGTCGCGTAGATCTTGCTTATGTCAGCCCCAAAAGCGGCGGTGCAGTCAGCCGGAATGCGGGCGAACTTTATCGCGATCGCCTGCTGCCGCTACCGCCTTTCCTCACCGATGGCGCCCCCGGCACCTGGCCGGACATCCTGGATGGGCTGCGCCTCACCGGTCATTTTCTGGAACGCGACCTGCTGCATGGGCGGGTTTCGGAGATATTAGCCGCGCGCGAACGGCTTGTGGGCCGCCTTAAACGCGCCGTCTCTTAACCGCCGGCGGCAAAGTTTCCGCCGCGTTTCGAGAATTAACGTGCCCCGATGGGTGCCTGGCGCGTTGCCCCATCACATGTTTTACGGGTGCTCAAGCGATGACCGAACAGCCAAAAATCCTTCTGAACGATGGCAAATCGATGCCGCAACTGGGCTATGGCGTGTTCCTAGTACCACCGGAAGAGACCGAACAGCTGGTCCGGGACGCGCTGGATGCGGGGTATCAGGCGGTCGATACCGCGACATTATACCGCAACGAGGCCGCGGTGGGCCGCGCCATACGGGCCACCGATCGCTATGTTTTCGTGACGACCAAGCTGCCAAATGACCATCATGGCTATGACCGAACCCTGCGGGCGTTCGATGCCAGCTATGCCGCCCTCGGGCTGGACGTCATCGATCTCTATCTGATCCATTGGCCCGTCCCGCGGCAGGATCTGTATGCCGAAAGCTGGAAGGCGCTGATCAGGCTGCGCGAAGAGGGGCGGGTGCGCTCCATCGGTGTATCCAACTTCACGATGGCCCATCTGGAGCGGATCATCCATGACACAGGCGTCGTGCCTGCGGTCAACCAGATCGAGCTTCATCCACATTTTCAACAGGTTGAACTGCGCGCCTATCATGAGGAAAATGGCATCGTTACCACCAGCTGGTCCCCGCTCGGGCGCGGCGGGGCGCTGTCGGATCCAACGATCGCGGAGATTGCGCGCCAATATGGACGCACGCCCGCACAGGTCATTTTGCGCTGGCATATCGAGCTTGGGCTGACGGTCATCCCCAAGTCGTCGAGCCGTGCGCGTCAGGAGGAAAATCTCAACGTCTTCGACTTTACGCTGGACGCGGACGACATGCGCGCGATCGCGGCCCTCGACAGCCCGGATGGGCGGATCGGGCCGGATCCGGATGTCTTATAAGCGCGCGGAGATGCGTGAGACCCAGCGGTAAAGATAGGCCAACAGCGCGCCGAAAAGAGCGAGGCCGACGAAGATGGCGGGCGTGGCGAAGCCTTCTCCCACCAAGGCGAGCGGGGTTCCGCTACCGGTCGCGACAATCAACCCCGCCAAGGCAACCCCAAACAAGCCATCGCCCACGATGAAGCCGGATGCGAGCAGCACGCCGTTGCGCGCGGCGACTTCCGTCTTGGTCTGCGCTTCATACAGGCGACCAATGATCGCGCCGACCACCACCGGCAGCGTCGCTCCCATCGGCAAATAGATACCCAGGCCAACGGCCAGCGGCGGAACCCGCCGCCAGCCAAGCTTGCCAAGCAGGGCGTCGATCAGGATCAGCGCGATGCCGACCGCAACGCCGGCGCCGATGACGGGCCAGTCCAGCCCGGCGCCCAACACGCCGCGCGCGAGCGTGCTGATCAAGGTCGCCTGGGGCGCTGCCAAGGGGGCCGGCGGCGCCGTGCCTTCCAGGGGCGCGAAGCCATAGGCCTTGTTCAGCAGGTTGAGCGCGACGGGAATGACCAGCGAGCCGGCGATGACACCGATGACCAGTGCGACCTGCTGCTTCCATGGTGTGGCGCCGACGAGCTGGCCCGTCTTCAGATCCTGCAGATTGTCGTTTGAGATGGTCGCCGTGGAAAAGATCAGCGCGGTGAGGAACAGCGCGAAGGCGACCAGATGCTGGAGTGCGCCGGCCGGAATATGCGGCTGCACCAGGATCGCCAGCATCAGTCCGGCGCCGACAACCCCCAGGATGCCGAGGCCGGATACGGGGCTGTTCGAGGCGCCGATCAGGCCAGCCATATACCCGCACACGGCCGCCACGATTGCCCCGGCGACGAGCACGTAGACGATCCCCAGCGCAACAAGAGGCCAGGCGAGGGTGACGAGCGGACCCGCGATAAGGAATTCGTACAGAACGAGCGCCAACGGCACGATCAGGACGATCAGGCCGAAGCCTAAGGCGGCCACGGGCAAATCCTGCTCTTCGATCGCCAGCAGCTCGTTACCAGCCTTGCGCGCTCGCGATGCGGCAAGCGACTCCTTCAGGCCGCGGAAGATCGGCACGATGAGCGTCGCCAGCGTCCACAGGGCCGCCACGCCGATCACACCAGCGCCAAAAAAGCGCACCTGATGCGCCCAGATATATTCGGCTGCTTCCGGCGTACCCGCAAGGTAGGTGAGCAGGGGCGTTATAATGCCAAAGCCGAGGACCAGCCCCCAGAAGATTGCCAGCCCTACCGTCAGACCGACGAGATGTCCCGCGCCGATCAGCGCGAAGGACATGCTCGCATCGACGCCGGTGCCCGCCGGCCCGACACGAAACCATTTGGTGATCTCCGCCGTCGCCACCTGCGTGGCCGCGACAGCGGAATAGAAAGCGGACGCGAGACTGCCGGCGATGATGACGCGCAATCCAACCTTGCTCTCTTCGGCACCGGCGGCTGTCTCGGAACCGACCTTCAACACGGCCGCGGCAGCGACGCCTTCCGGGTAGGGCAGGTCCGACCCCGTCACCAAGGCACGGCGGAGCGGTACGCTGAACAACACGCCGAGGAGGCCGCCAATGGCGCAGATCGCGAACGTCATCCAAAAGCTGAAGCCGCTCCACCAGCCGACCATGACGAGGCCTGGCAGGACATAGCCGATCGCCGATAAAGTGCCGGCCGCACTCGCGATCGTCTGGACGATATTATTTTCAAAGATGTTCGAATTCTTGAAGTTCCGCAGCAGCGCCATGGATATGACCGCCGCGGGTATCGATGTCGCAATGGTCAGCCCGACCTTGAGGCCCAGATAAAGATTTGCCGCTGTGAACAGCAGGGTGATGAAGCACCCCAGCAGGATTCCACGCAGCGTGATTTCGGGAGGACGGGTCGCAGGGTTCGAGGCCATCCTGTCTCCTAGACGGATGGCCCGGACAGAGTCGATGCCTCGGATGCGGCAGGGATATTCAGCTCAACGCGTCGACCCGTTCGCGCACGCGTTTGAGATCGGCGACGAAACGTAGATATTCTGCCTCCGCCTCCTCTTTTTCCTGGATACGCAACAGGAAGCTTGGGTGGACCGTAACCCATCCTTCGCTGCCATCCTCCAGCCGATGCGCTGCCCCACGCGTACCGCTGATCGTCACCGCCTTGCCCAGCATCTGCCGGGCCGCGGTCGCCCCCATGGCGACCGTCACGCGTGGCCGGATCAATTCACGTTCCTGCCCATACCACCAGCGGCAGGCCTGGATTTCACCTGCATTTGGCTTGGCATGGATCCGGCGCTTGCCGCGCTGTTCATATTTGAAATGCTTGACCGCATTGGTGATGTAGCTGAGCCGCCGGTCCAATCCGGCCTCAGCCAGCGCCCGATCGAACATCTGCCCGGCCGGGCCGACAAAGGGTTTACCCGCCAGATCCTCTTGATCGCCTGGTTGTTCCCCCACGAACATCAGCCTTGCGTCCAAGGGACCTTCGCCGAAAACCGTCTGAGTAGCATCCTTGAACAGCGAGCAGCGTGTACACCCCATCGCTTCATCGCGCAGCGCCGCCCAGGAGCGGGTTGCGTTCGCGCCGAGATTTTCGCGGCTTGCGGCCACCATCGCACTCTCCCGCGCCTGCGCACTTGCAATCAGTTCCGGGACCAACGCGGTCTCCGGCATATTTTTCCAATATTTACGCGGCATCTCCTTCACCATGGCGCCGATCTTCACGCGCGCTGGATTGAAGATGGAGGCGTAATAGGTCTTCCAGGTATCCTCGAGCGGATCGCCATCAGGCGCGTCCGAGCGCACAGCTCCGGGTGCTTCGCGCAAGGTGACGCCGTCCCAATGGAGCGATAGTTCGGGCGTCAAAATAGACCAACGCATGGATGCAAACCGATCGAGGAAAAAACCGGCATTTGCGCGAACGATGTGATGATCGGGTTCAAACCAGGCGACGAAACGCTGCTCTTCGCCTTCGCCAATTTCCCGGAAGCGCACAAATGCCCGCATCTTGTGAATATCGCGACGGACTTCCTTCGCCATCAACTCGACGCGGCGGACGAGAACGTCCGTCTGATCCTGCAGCAGCCTTGGATTTTCGCGTATCCGCAACAGCAAGCTGTAGAGAAGACCGAACCGTTCGGGCTCCAAATGACGAAGCGCCATGCGCGCCAGATCGACGAAGGGGCGGGGAACCGAAAAAGGCGTCGCTCCCCCGACCGCAGGCTGCGAATCGGCCGTCGCTGCCAGAAGATCGCCGAAAGCATCCCCCACGCGCCAGGCGATCTCGCCTGGGGCGATGTTCAACGCGGCAAACCGCCGCGCCTCTTTGCGCCAGCCGTCAAAATCATCTTCCGCCGCAAGCGATGCGAGATGCATCAGCCGCGACCGACATAAATTATTGAACTTCGGGATTTTCTCCCGCCGCGTCGCCCGATCCGGATGTGATCATCCAGACAATTCCGCCCCCCAAAGCGATGATTACAGAACCGCCGTAAATGACGGCCAATACGCTCAACAACGTCGACATCGAACGCCCCTCGCTCATCTCTGCCGCACAGCAACATAGCTATTCTTCCCAGAAATGGTAGCAAAAAGCTGGGCTCGTCGCCGAGCTTATCTTGCATGTGCGAAACGATGTTCATGCCCCAAACAGTTCAAGTTGCGATTTCAAAGAAAGGGGCGGAGGCGATAAAAGACTGTCCGCCAGCAGGATGGGTTTCCAATCTGCCGCTATAATGAAGGGCCGGATCTTTTTAACGGAAACAGTCAATCGCGCGACGTCATCTAAACGCAAAGCATGGGAACGCCGCGAGTTCAGAATCGCGGAGACAGCTTTGACGCCCAGCCCCGGCACGCGCAGCAACATCTCTTTCGAAGCACGGTTCACATCGACGGGAAATTGATCGCGGAACTTCAGCGCCCAGGCGAGCTTCGGATCCATATCCAGCGGCAGCATACCATCGTCGCCTGCGGCCGCCGCGACTTCGTCCGCCGCAAAGCCATAGAAGCGCATCATCCAGTCCGACTGATATAGCCGATGCTCGCGGATCAAAGGCGGGCGCTTCAGCGGCAAAATGGCGCTCGCATCCGAAATCGGGCTGAAGGCCGAATAATAAACGCGCTTGAGACTGTACCGATCGTAAAGCCGGCGCGCGCTCCCGATAATGTCGCGATCATTGGCGCTGTCCGCTCCCACGATCATCTGCGTCGATTGCCCCGCTGGTGCGAATTTCGGCGCGGACCGGTAGCGCTTGCGTGCATCCTTGCCGTCTTCGATCGCGCCCTTGAGGTCCCCCATTGCGCCCGCAATACGCGCACCGGATTTCTCGGGCGCCAGCCGCTTCAAGCCATTTTCCGTGGGAAGCTCGACATTGATCGACAGGCGGTCGGCATAGAGCCCGGCCTGGTGAACCAGTTCGGGATCGGCATCCGGAATAGTCTTGAGATGGATATAGCCACGGAAATGATGCTTTTCACGCAGCAGGCGCGCCACCTCTACCAATTGCTCCATCGTATAATCGGAAGATCGAATGATGCCGGAAGAAAGGAAGAGACCTTCGATATAATTCCGGCGATAGAAGGACAGGGTGAGGTTCACCACTTCGTCGACGGTGAAACGTGCCCGCCGAACGTTGGAGCTCTTTCGGTTGATGCAATAATGGCAGTCGAAGATACAGCTATTCGTCAGTAAGATCTTGAGGAGAGAAATGCAGCGGCCATCGGGTGCATAAGCATGGCAGATGCCCATACCCGCATCGGTCGATCCCAAGCCTTTCCCATCGCGCGACGATCGCTTCGACGTTCCCGAAGAGGCGCAGGAGGCGTCATATTTTGCCGCGTCCGCCAGGATCGCAAGTTTCTCACGCGTATCGAGCTGCGCCATGCGTTCCTTATATGTTCTATTGCGCGAGCGGGCAATGCTTATCCCAGATGAAGCAGCAGAAGCAGCGCGACAAAAACGAGATATAGCAATCCCATGGCGGCAAGCAGCCGGCGGGAAACGACGCCGCGTCCGAAGGCGATGAACATGATGGTGACTGCAACAGCGGTAATGCCAGCGGCGACGATCAGCGGCGTGTCCAGCATCCACGGCGTCCAGAACAACGCGAAGGCCGTGGGGATGGTGGTTTGGATCATCATCGCGCCCGAGATGTTGGCGAGCGCGAGACGATATTTTCCCTGCCGGACCCAGATGATGGCGTTCATCGTCTCTGGCAATTCGGTCGCGATCGGGCTCAGCAACAGCGCCAGAAGCTGGGGCGGAAGGCCGAGGGCAGGGCCCAGCGCCTCCAGCTGCGAGACGAACAGGCGGGACGCGACAAAGATGATCGCCAGCGACAGCAGCGTCTGAAAGAGCGCGACCGCCGTACCGGGAACAGCGCTGTTTGGCGCGAAGGTCAGTGCTTCGGCCTCGCCCTCCTCGTCTATCGCTTCGCCGACCATCTCCTTGCGGACGTACAAGGCATAAGCCGCCAGGAAGAGAATGCCCAACCACGGTTTCCAGGCAAAGGCGATCAGGCCCAGCGCGATCTTGGCCGCGAACAAAACAAGGAACCATCCTTGATCGCGCGCCAAAATCCGAAAGCTGCCACAGATTTCCGATGTCTTAGGCAGGCTCTGCCGCTTGGCCAACAAAACGATGCCGACAGTGGCGTAGGCGATCGTAGCGAGTGCCAAGGGCCCACCGAGCGCGGCACCTACGCCTAGCGCCTTGGTCGCCGCGTTGGCGCCAAACGCCACTGCTACCAGCGTGACCACGCTTTCCGGGAGAGCGGTTCCGAATGCAGCGAAGATAGAGCCAGTCGCCTTCTGACCGACCGCAAGCTTACGGCCCACCCATTCGACGCCATTCACGAACAATTCGCATGATAGATAAATGGCAACTGCCGAACCGACCAGCAGCGCCAAATGTAGCCAGATAACGGGCATCGATACATCCCGGGCCGGCGTGAGACGCACATGAACCGGCAACGTGCCGGCCCGGGCACTCGCCGATCCATGGTCTCGCCAAGCTCTCGCTGTTTCCGCCACGGCCAAGACCGAGCATGTTGACGGAAACCCCGCTGATGCGGACGGCTACTCCCCAGGGAAGGTCGCGCTTTGGCAGACCAAGCAGGACACGTCAAATCGCGACACCCGCCGATCTTCGTTTGGGACCAAGGACGGTCTCACGCGGGGAGAGGGGAGGATTTGCTACGGTACGTCAGCACTCAAGGTCGCGAGTGCTCCCGCAAGCTCTTCGGCGCGGAAGGGTTTGGTGAGACGCGGCACATCAGGGGCAATGCCGTCCACATCCGCATAACCGGAAACAACCAGTACCGGGAGGCGGGGATTGATGGAGCGCACGCGCCGTATCAGCTCTGTGCCATCCATGCCCGGCATGAGATGATCCGTCACCAGCAGGGTATAGTCTGAGCCCTTTTGCAAGAGCGGCAATGCGTCCTCGGCTGAGCCGGCTTCGACGACGTCATAGCCGAGCTCCTCGAGCATATGCGCCGTCGTCGCGCGAACGATCCCTTCGTCGTCGACAAGCAACGCGCGGCCACGCCCCGAGCCCGGTCGGGCAGGGGACGTATGGCCATCCGAAACAAGCTGTACCGGATCCTGCGCTACGGGCAGCCAAAGCTCGATATTGGTGCCAAGGCGCGGCCGGCTGAAGATGCGGATAGCGCCGCCAAGTTGCTGCGCCAGGCCGTGAACCATCGACAGGCCGAGACCGGTGCCCTTGCCGATACCCTTCGTCGAGAAGAAGGGTTCGATCGCGCGGTTGATCGTGTCGGCATCCATGCCGATGCCCGTATCCGCTACGGAGATCATGACATAGTCGCCTGCGCGAAGATCGTGATCCCCACTCTCTATTCTCCGCGGTGCGGCGCTGATGCGAAGCGTTCCTCCATCCGGCATCGCGTCGCGCGCGTTTACGGTCAGGTTCAGAAGCGCCATTTCGACCTGATTGTGATCGGCGCGGGCCGCCGGCAGATCTTCAGGCGCTTCAACCAGAACCTTCACTTGTGGCCCCGTCGTGCTGCCGACCAGATCGCCCATGCCAAAGATAAGGGCGCGTATATCGATGGCGGTCGGTTGCAAAGGCTGGCGCCGGGCGAACGCGAGGAGGCGTTGAACCAAGGTCCTTGCGCGCTCCGCAGATTGGAGAGCACCCCCGATAAGTTGACGCTCACGGTCGTTGCCAACCTGCTTGCGGGTCAGCAGGTCCAGCGAGCCAATGATGGGCGTAAGCAGATTGTTGAAGTCATGCGCGACACCGCCGGTGAGTTGCCCGAGCGCCTCCATTTTCTGCGCGTGGCGAAGCTGCTCCTCCGCATCCGCCAGCCGCCGCTGTTCCGCGCGCCGCTCCGTCACGTCATGAACGATCTGGTAAGCGCCGATGCGTTGGCCGGTCTGGTCGCGTAGCGAGTTGAACGTCATCTCGAACGACCGCCGCGCGTGGTTGGGATCACCGAACTCCTCGGTGAGGGTGAATTCTTCACCCTGCAGGGCGCGGCTCCAAACCCTTTCGACGTGCGCACGCTGGTCAGGAACATGATCGAGCGCGTCGAGCATCGATGCGCCCACCATCGGGCGGACGCCGAACACGGTTTCGAACGCCTTTTCGGCCGCCTTGTTGATGGCAAGCCAGCGGAACTGCAGATCGGCAACAAAGATGATCGCAGTCGTATTCTCGATCACGTCCGCCAGCAGCTTGCGCTCGGCCACCCCGGTCGAGATCCGCTCTTCCAGCGTTTCGTTCAGCTCTCGTAGCGCCTGTTCCGTCTGCTTTCTGCGGCTGATATCGATCGCAGTGCCGATCACCCGAACGCATGTGTTGCCTTCGAAGACACCACGTCCTTTCGCAGCGACCCAGCGAACAACACCGTCCTCCTTGCCGATCGTGCGATATTCGACGTCGTAGAGCGCGCGCTGTGCTGGATCGGCGGCAGCCGCATAGGCAGTTGCCGTAGCCGCGTGATCATCGGGATGCAGCCCGCCGTAATAGTCGGCCATGGACACGGGCACGTCGGCCGAAATGCCGAACATCGCCTTCACGCGCGGCGGCCAGAAGAGGGTGCCCCTGACTTCGTCGACATCCCAAAGGCCGATCTCCGCGGCTTCAACCGCGAGGCGCAACTGCTCCTCGCTGGAGCGAAGGTTGGACTCAGCGCCCACACGTTCGACATGCGCCCAGGACCGTTCGGTAACCTCGCGGATTACGCTCAGTTCGTCTTCGCTCCAGCGGTGAGGCGCCTTGTCGTGGATCGCCATCAGCGCGCGCAACCGGCCATTCTTGATGAGCGGCATGCAAAGCGTCGCGGAGATGCCGATATCCTGGAACGTCTTCGCCTCGTGCGGCGCAATCTCAGCAAGGTTGTCATTGATGATGAGAGGGCGGCCCGCCGTTAGCTCCTGGACAGCGAGCTGGCCAAAGTCAGCAAGGCTATAATGCCCGACAATCGATCGGGAGCCCGGCGCGTACCAATCGCCGCGAATGGTAAAGCCGTCCTCATCCTCATCCATGTCGGCATAGGCGCAGCTGGAGATGCCAAGATGCAAGGCGACCATGCGGGTCGTAACCTGCAGCACCTCATCCGCGTCATGAAGGCCCATGACGGCCTGGCTCAATTCATCAAGGAAGCGGTACAGCTCCTCGCTCCGGGCGAGCTGCTGCTCCGCCCGCACCCGCGGTGTGATGTCGAAGACCATGGCGAGCATTCCTGCCGGCCGGCCGCTGCCGTCGAACAGGGGTGTATATTCTAGGTCCATCCAGACCGTCTCGGCATGGCCCTTACGCCAGAGCTCCAGTTCTTGGGCCTGAAAGCTCAACGGCTGACCGGACAAGCCGGCCTCGATCACGCGCATGTTGAACGCGCGGGCCTCCGGCCAGATCTCGAGCAGCTTCCCGCCCAGCGCTGCAGGATGTCGCGGCCCGCACACCTCCGCATAGCCATCATTGTACAGCAGGATACCGTCTAGACCCCACAGCACCGTCATCGGCACGGGCGAAGCAAGCACCATCTGCACGGCCGCGAGCAATTGCGGTTGCCAGAACTCGATCGGCCCAAGCGAGGTCGTGCTCCAATCCTTCGCCCGGATCAGGTCTCCCGATCGTCCTCCTCCGATGAGGGGCGGCGGGGTGGGGCATGTAGATCGTTCGAGGGACATCACGCCCGGAGATTAGCCACAGGAGGCATATTTCGACAATCGCTGAAGCGGTGGTCGCGGTCGGTTCGGAAGCCGATTTGACGACGCTGGCTAGACACTGCCGATCCGGGAAACGGTTGGACACCTCTCCATGAAAGGGTCCAGTTGCGAAGCTCTGATATCGTCTAGACGATGAATGGTGTACGGCCGGCAGGATGCAAGAGCGGCCAGGCGCCAGAACCGATTTCACCTTTCGAGCCTATGGCGCCGGCAGCCATATCGCGGCGCACACGCATGCATGTTCAAGCCTGACGATTATTCTAGGCGGCAGCTACGAAGAGGAGATCGGGGGCAGGTCCGGCATGGAGAGGCGGGGCAGCGCGCTGGTCTGCCCTGCCGGCGTGCCGCATTCCCAGCAATTTGGAGCGCGTGGGGCATACAAAATCATCGTCACACCTGGCGGTGATCTGCTCGATTATCTGACCGGCACGACGCCTTTCCGATCCGCCTCAGTCGCACGGTCAACGGCGATCGCAAGGTTGGCGGCGCGCATTGACGCGGAACAGCGCACTAACGATGAATTTTCCCGCGGCGCGATCGAAGGCCTGATCTGGCAGGCATCCGCCGAGCTGGGCCGCGGCTCGTCCGGTAGCTCCATACCGCTCTCCACAATCGTCCGTCACACAATCGCGATGATCGTGGCGGCTGACGGGGAGCCGCTTTCGATGACCGACCTGTCACGCTCCGTAGACTGCCACCCCGCGACGCTTACGCGCGCCTTTCGCCGGGAGCATGGCTGCACGCCCGGCGCCTACCAGCGCGAGATGCGTGTAAGAAAGGCAGCCGACATGATCCGGACCACGGCGTTGCCCATCGCCGCAATCGCGACACGCTGCGGCTTCTGCGACCAGGCGCACCTCGCGCGATCCTTTCGGGCCGTGCTGGGTTGCTCCCCATCCGAATATCGTAGGCGCGCGTAAGGTCCTCATCGCGTCTCTGATCCAAGCGCGGACCGAGCAGGCGCGATAGCATGACGGCACCTTGCAAGCCGTTGGAGAGTCGATGCGCATAGCCCCGCTGATCATCTTGAGCTGGTTGACGATCGCCGCGCCCGCTGCCGCCTCGTTCGACCGAACGGCCTGGCAACAGGATTACGGCCAGCTCAAGGGAGAGTTGGTCAGCCGTTACGCCAACCTAGCATGGAAGGCCTCCGGCGCCGGTGGGATCGATCTGCCCGCGCTTGACCGCAGGACCAGCGCCGCACTGGCGTCTGCGAGTAATGACACAGAGGCAGGGGACGCGATCCGTGCCTTCATTGCTGCTTTCCATGACGGCCACCTCTCTGAAGTGCCCTATCTCGCCTCAGCGACTGCACCGCCAGTGGAGCCTGCCAAAGCTGCGCTTGATCCAGCACAACCGGTAGCGGGGTGCGCCGCCTTGGGGTTCGCCTCGACCGGGCCAGTCGCGTTTTCGCTGCCGCTGGAGAGCCTCCCGGGTTTCAAGCTGATATCGGACGGGCTCAGCGGGACCTTCCGAAGCGGTCTCGTAACCCGCTCGGGGGTAACCATGGGAGTCTTGCGTATCCAGAACTTCCGCGCTCGTGTCTTCCCGGCCGCCTGCCTCCACGCTTGGGCAGACCTGCGGCGAACGGGTAGGACGATCACGGCGGCCGGGGTGCGCGACGCGACGCGCCTGCGCTGGTTCAAAGACCTGACGGCCGCTATTGAAACGCTTCGCCAGGCCGGCGCGACGGCACTGGTGATCGACATCGGCAACAACAGCGGCGGCGACGATAGCGGCGACTGGACGCCTCGTCTGCTGACAGATCGTTCTGTGCGCTCCGCCCGCCTGATGATGGCGGATGCGCCCGTCGCTGCCCGGTACTTTGGCGACGAGGTTGCGGACATCGATCAGGCGCTGGTCGCCACATCGTCGCGGACGGCCAAGGCTGCGCTCGCCGAGGCACGCTCTTTCTTCTCCCGGCAAAGTACCGCGATCGGGCAGCAGCGATGCGATCTGTCCTGGGTATGGCAGGAGAGGAGGGCCTGGTCCTTGGCAAATTGCAACCGGCTGCTCGACGCCGGCTACGCCGGTGGTTTTTGGGCGGGCCTGCCGCCCGGCGCCTATGGCGATGGGACGGCAGCGACCGTGCTATCTTCAGCATCGACTGTCCAACAATTCTACGGCGCCTGGACCGGGCCGACTTACGCGATCGCGGACAAGCGATCCTATTCATCGGCCGAGATGTTCGCGGCCGTGGTGCAGGACAACCGGATCGGCAAGCTCGTTGGCGAGCGGACGGGAGGCGACGGCTGCGGATTCATGACCGAAGACGAACCCATCGTTCTGCGCCATTCGCGCCTCCGTTTTAGACTGCCGAACTGCATGCGATTGCGCGCGGACGGCACAAACGAGGAGGCGGGGATCTCGCCGGATCTCCTGGTCTTGCCGACCGAAGGCGAAAGCGACCGAGCGAGAGGAGAGCGCGTTTTGAATGTCATTGCCGTCGACGTCCACGGCGCGTCTTGGAAAGCGCATTAGGGCGCTTGGCCGATCTATCGGCGGTCGTGGTTGGGCTCCGGCGGTAGGGCCGCAGCCTGACGATCTAACCTCCAACTCACAGTCTGATAATATATATTATGTTAAATTGGATTGATGTCGCAATACGGCGTCTAGCCTGGACTGCCCGGATTGAGGATCAAGGTGCGATCTTCGACACGCCATGAACCCAGCCGGGATAAGAAGTTCATGCCCAATATGTCGGTGCCGAACCGATCCGAGACGACGACGCGCAAATCGGTGGCCTGGATCGGTCCGATCACCAATCGATCGATGCTCGACGTCCGCGCCATGACCATGCCGTTGGCGGTGTCGAGCTGGACCGGAAACGGACTTTGCTCAAGATCCAAGCCTGCGGCCTTTGCTGTCGCGTGGCTCAAGGACGTCGTCGTAGCGCCGCTATCGACAAGCATCCGTCGCGAAACCCCGTTGATCGAAGCGGTCGCCCAGAAATGCCCGTCGGACGCCATGTCCAACCGCATCGTACCGCCGGTGACATGCTGTTCGTCTTCGCGAAAGATGCCCCCAATCTTCGACCAGACATCGCTCGGGACATTTGTGCCCGCGCCCACGATCAGGAACAATGTCAGGAATATCACGAACCAAATGCCGGCCAGCCCGAGCGCCTTGCGCCACGGTATCCGGCGGCTCAGCAAGGCCGATAATGGCAGGATCAATGCCAGGAGGTAAAATGCGATGTCGGCGCCATTGCCGTTCATGAAATGACGGCCTCAAGCCCATCGAAGCCGGGCTCCACGCCTTGGGGAAGTTCCCTTGCCAGCGTGGCATAATCCATCGATTGGTCCATGTGGGTGAGGATCGCACGACCGGGATTGACCCGCCCAATGGCTTCCAACGTTGTCGCAAGGTGCGCATGTGTGGGATGCGGCACCCGCCGCAGGGCGTCGACCACCCAAACATCGACACCTTTGAACAGACGCTCCATATCTTCCGTAAGTGTATGAAAATCCGTTGAATAGGCCGCCGCGCGGCCTGCCCCGTCGAACCGGAAACCGGCCGACGTTATCCCGCCATGCGGCTGATCGACGGTGCGGACGCGGATGTCGCCGATAACAATGTCGTCTTCGAGCAGCTGCAGGCTCGCGGTTGGAGGATAACCGCCACGCCCATGAAAGACATAGCGGAACCGTGTCTCCAGCAGATCGTGGGTTTGCCGGCGGGCAAAGCCGGGAATTGGATGGTGCGTCAGGTGAAAGATCTGGCGCAGATCGTCGATCCCGTGGGTGTGATCGGCATGTTCATGCGTCCATAACACCGCATCGACGCGGCCGACATTGGCGGTGAGCAACTGCTCCCGCATGTCCGGCCCGGTATCGACCAGGATGGTGGTGGTCTCGCTTCGAACGAGGATGGCGGCCCGCGTGCGTCGGTTGCGCGGATCGCTTGGGTCGCATGCGCCCCAGTCGCCCCCGATCCGCGGTACCCCAGACGAAGTCCCGCAGCCGAGTATCGTTACCCTCACGCCTGCGCTTTCGTGAACAAGCGTTTGAAATTATGTGCCGTTCTCGAGCAGATCTCTCCCACCTCCTCACACCGCAGCTTCGCGATGAACGCGGCCGTATCGGCGACAAAGGCGGGCTCGCCGGTCTTGCCGCGATGGGGCACCGGCGCCAGGAAGGGGGCATCGGTTTCGATCAACATCCGATCGATCGGTAACCGGGATGCCGTCTCCTGCAGCGCCTGAGCATTCTTGAACGTCACGATCCCGGCGATCGAGATATAAAGGCCGAGTTCCAACATCCTGTCGGCGAACGCTGCGCTGGCGGTGAAGCAGTGGATCAAGGCCGGGAAGGCCCCCTTCCCCATCTCCTCGGCGATGATCGCAGCCGTATCCTCTTCAGCGTCGCGCGTGTGGACGATCAGAGGTAATGCGGTTTCGCGGGCAGCGGCGATATGGGCACGGAAGCTGCGCTGTTGCTGTGTTCGATCGGAATGATCGTAAAAGTAATCGAGGCCGGTTTCGCCGATACCGATCACCTTCAGGTGCTGGGCCGCCGCGATCAGCTTGGCCGCATCGACATCGGGATGCTCGTCCGCCTCGTGCGGATGGATGCCCACCGACGCCCATACGTCCGGTTCGCGCTCCGCCGTCGCGACAATGTCGGCCCACTCGCGTTCGCGCGTCGAAATATTGAGCATGCCGGTGACGCCACGCGCCCGCGCGCGGTTCAGCACCGCCGCCTGCTCTTCGACCAACCCCTTATAATTGAGGTGGCAGTGGCTATCGATCAGCATCAGGCCGGCTCAACCCATCGCGGAAACACACCCTGCGGCGCCGGCAACGGCGTGCCAGCAACGATAGGCGCGCGCAACGCAGCGAAATCGCGCGCGGTTGCGTCCTGCCCAAGCAGGTCGAGCAATGCATCCGCGCTTTTCGGAATGGCCCAGCGTGCCAGGATCGCCAGGATACGAACGGCCTCCGCCGTCCAGTACAGAACGCCATCCGCCATGGCGGGATCCTCCTTGCGGAGCGACCAGGGCGCCATATCGGCAAAATAGCGATTGGCGAGCGCCACGCCGTCCCAGATGATCTCCAAAGCGCGATTGAGCGCGAGTTCCTCCATCGCCCCGTCGACCCGCTCCAACAGCGCAGCCAATCCAAGCTGGTCGTGCGCGGGCCCCGGCTCCGGCACCACGCCGCCGGCATTTTTGGCGATAATGGACAGGCAGCGTTGCGCGAGATTGCCAAGACCATTGGCAAGATCGGCATTGCACCGGGTGACGATCGCCTCGTGGCTGTAACTGCCGTCCTGGCCGAAGCTTACCTCACGCAACAGGAAATAGCGCAATTGATCGACGCCGTAGGTCGTCGCCATGTCGATCGGATCGACCACATTGCCGACCGACTTGGACATTTTCTCGCCCTTGTTGAGCAGGAAGCCATGGCCGAACACCTGCTTCGGCAGCGGCAGACCTGCCGACATCAGGAAAGCAGGCCAATAGATTGCGTGAAAGCGTACGATGTCCTTGCCAATGATATGCACATCGGCGGGCCACCGCCCGAAGCCTGACCCCCCCTCGCCCGGATAGCCGGCGCCGGTCAGGTAGTTGGTCAGTGCGTCGACCCAGACATACATGACATGGCCGGGCGCGTCCGGCACCGGCACGCCCCAATCGAAACTGGTGCGGGAGATGGACAGATCGGACAGGCCCCCGCGCACAAAGCTGGTCACCTCGTTGCGCCGGCCCTCCGGCCTGATGAAATCGGGATGGGCATCATAATGCGCGAGCAAGCGATCGGCATAAGCGGATAAGCGGAAGAACCAGCTTTCCTCCACGGTCCATTCGACGGGCGTGCCCTGCGGCGAGAGCTTCGCGCCCCCTTCCCCTTCGACAAGCTCCTTCTCGTCGTAAAAGGCCTCGTCCCGTACCGAATACCAGCCCTCATAGCGGCCGAGATAGATATCACCATTGGCCTGCATAGCCCGCCAAATGGCTTGGCTGGCCGCATAATGGTCCGGCTCGGTGGTGCGGATGAACCGATCGAAGGAAATGTTGAGAGCTTCGTCCATTGTCTGGAAATAGCCCGACATTTCGTCGGCCAAGGCTTTAGGCGACACATTACGGGCCTTGGCCGCCTGGGCCATTTTCAGGCCGTGCTCGTCCGTCCCCGTCATGAAGAAGACGTCGCGCCCCTGCATCCGCCGATAGCGCGCGATCGCGTCCGCAGCGATCGCTTCATAAGCGTGGCCGATATGCGGCCGCCCATTGGGATAAGAGATTGCGGTAGTGATGTAGAAAGGCTCGGCCATGGCTCAGCCTTTAGCGGGAGGCTCCGCCTGAGCAAGCTTTGCGACAAGCCCGGCAATTTCCACGACCGTCAATTGCGGGTCGAGCGACTGGCGCACGGCGCGATCGGCAATGTCCCGCGCCTGGCGCCAGAGCGCGATCGTGGCCCCCATATCCGCCCTGCCCGCCCGGGCCGCCAAGGCAATCCGCGAGGGCGCGCGCTCCAGAAAGGCCTCATAGCGCGGCTGTGCGCTCTTGGTCGCCAGCGTACGCCCCAAGGCCGTGCGCAGGGCGTTGCTTGCATCACCTCGCGCGGCGAGCGTGTCGATCGCCTGATCCAGGCCAGCAATATCGAGACCGGCGAACCGCAAGGCGTTGCCGGGCACCCCCGCTGCCACACGGACAAGGCTGTCGATCTCGCCTGGCTCGGCTTCCGGCAGGGCACGGCGCAGGACGATTCCGACCTGCGCGTCGTCCAGCGGGCCGAACCGCACCATCCGGCAGCGCGAGCGGATGGTCGGCAACAGGCGCCCGGGCGCATGGCTGACGAGCAGGAAGATGGTACCGGCCGGCGGCTCTTCCAGATTCTTGAGCAGCGCGTTGGCGCCCCCACGCTCCATATCGTCGATCGCATCGATCAGCACGACCCGACGGGAAGACAGGCTGGGCGTTGTCGCAAAAAGCGGCTGCAGACTACGCACCTGATCGACCGTAATCGACCGTGCCAGATCTTCAGAATTCGCCCGTGGCAGCCGCTGTAACAGCTTGAAATCAGGATGCGATCCAGCTTCCAGCAGCGCCGCCACAGGATGCGTCTCTGCAACGTCCAACCGATCGCCGGACGGCTTTGGCCCCGCGGCGCTCGCCAGTAACCAGCGCGCAGCGGCAAAGGCGACGGTCGCTTTGCCAACGCCTTGGGGACCCGCCAGCAGCCAGGCATGGTGCATCCGACCGGAGCGTGCTGCATCCACGAACGCCGCAATCGCGTCGTCATGACCGACGATCATCGAGTCACCTCAGGCCATTCGCTGTGACGAAGGGTCAAAGCAGGTCCTCGAGCGCCGCCAGCAAGGCCTGGGTCACCGTATCGGCGCTGCCCCGTGCCTCGATCACCCGCCACCGTTCAGGCTCGGCGTCGGCCAAGTTGCGAAACGAAGCTGTCACGCGGCGGTGATAGGCGGCATCTCGTTTGCCGAAGCGATCCGGGCGGCCGGCATCACGCGCCGCCTCGCGCGCCATCGCCACCTCCTCCGGCAGCGTCAGCAGCAACGTGCGATCCGGCAAAAGGCCCTCACTTCCAATCGCATGCAAGGCGCGGATGGAATCGGATCCCAATCCGTCAGCGCCCCCCTGATAGGCAATCGAACTATCGAGAAAGCGATCGCAGATCACCCAAGCGCCGGCATCGAGCGCCGGCCGGATCGTCTTGTCGACATGGTCGGCGCGCGCGGCTGCGAACAACAGCGCTTCTGCCCGGGGCCCCCAGCGATCCGCGCTCCCTTCCAGCAAAAGCGCGCGCACCGCCTCGGCACCGGCGCTGCCGCCCGGCTCGCGTGTTTCAACGACGTCTCGGCCGTCGGCCCGCAACGCCGCCGCTAAAGCGCGGGCCTGCGTCGATTTGCCGACCCCTTCCCCGCCTTCAAGGCTGATGAAGCGGCCGCGCGTGCCTTGATTCATGCCATTCCAAGCAGCCGGCGCAGCCCGGCCCAGACACGATCGAAGAAGCCGGCCTCCACGACGTCGGCGGCAGCAACCAACGGCATCACCTGCGGCGGACCATCGGGGGTGCGGACGATCAGATCCGCGACATGGGTTCCCGCCTTGAACGGCGCCTTGATCGGCCCGTCATAAGCGACCGACAGCTTCATGTCGGAGCCCATGCCGGCCGGAACGGTCACCGCCAGATCGCGCGGTGCCACCAGGCCGACCTGACGCGCATTGCCCAGTTGCACGGGGGCGGTCGCCACCTGCTTACCCTTGGGAAAGAGCGGCTTGGACTGCCAGGCATGCAGGCCCCAATTCATGAACGCGACCGATTGTTCGATCCGCTGGTTGAACGACGTCAGGCCCGACAGCACCATGACCAGCCGTCGGCCATTCTGCTCCGCAGATCCGGTGAAGGAATATCCGGATTCTTCGGTGTGGCCGGTCTTGAGGCCATCGGCACCGGCGACGCGGCCCAACAAGGGATCACGATTGGCCTGGGTGATATCCGCACCCGTCCCCATCGTCTTGCCCCAGGTGAAGTTCGTACGGCTGTAGAACTGCTTATAGAGCGTGGGGAAATTCTGGATCGTCGCGGTGGCGAGCGTCGTCAGGTCGCGCGCGGTGACGTAGGTCACGCCACCGTCCGGCCAGCCATTCGATGTACCGAAATGGCTGTTCGTCAGGCCGATCTCCTGCGCCTTCCGGTTCATGATCGCGACGAAGGCAGGCTCCGTCCCGGCGATACGCTCGGCCAGCACGACGCAAGCGTCATTGCCCGACAAGGTGATGATGCCGAGCAGTAGATTAGCGACCGAGACCTGCTCGCCGGGCGACAGGAACATGGTCGATCCGGCCGCCGGGCCATGCCATTTGCGCCATGTCTCGGGGTTCACCGTCGCCATGTCGGTCAGCTTGAGCTCGCCCTTCTTGATCATGTCGAACGCGACATAGACCGTCATCATCTTGGCAAGCGACGCGGGCGGGATGCGCTGATCGGCATTCTTCGAATACAGCACGGCGCCGGACGACAGATCCTTCATGAACGCCACGGTCGCCGGCGTATCGAACGGCGGGGCCGCCGCCTCGCTAGGCAGCGCGGTAAGCGCAGTGGCGGCAAGAGCGAAAGCGGTGAAACGAAGACGCGTCATGGTGATCCCGTGATGGTTTTGCCTGTGATAGCGCCCACGGTCGCGCGGCGCCAAGCCTCTATCTGGCAATCGCGTCCGAAAGCACCCCCACCGACATCGCGTAGAAGTTGGAGCAGTTATAATCCAGGATCGACCCGTAATTGGTGGTCAGCAGATATGCCGTCATGCCTGGTCCATCGGGCTCCAGCAGACGGGCGAGCTCGTCATCCGCTGGAGCGGGAAATCCGGAGATCACCAATCCTCTGGCCTTCCATTCGGCAATGGTCAGCCACTTGCTCAGCCGCGCGTGCACGCGAGGGCAGCGCGGCGATACGAGCGGAGTGCGCACCGCGGCGCGATCGAAATTGGCAGGCACGGTAGCGGCCACGCCCCAGGGCGCCCCCGGTTTCCATCCCGCCTCGCGCAAATAAGCTGCGATCGAGGCCAAAGCGTCGGCCTTGTTGGTCCAGATATCGGCCTTGCCATCGCCATCGCCATCCGCCGCGATACGGAGGTATACGCTCGGCAGGAATTGCGGATAGCCGGTAGCCCCTGCCCAACTGCCCTTCATTTCGGCCCGCGTGAAACCGCGGTCGATCAGCTTCAGCGTCGCGATCAACTCAGCGGTGAACAATTCTCGCCTACGCCCCTCGTAGGCCAGAGTTGCGCACGAACGGATCAGATCGAAATCACCGGTATAGACACCATAGCCGGTCTCGAGCCCGAATATCGACAGCGTGATCTTTCCCGCGACGCCCGTGCGCGCCTCGTTACGCGCCAGCTGGGCGCTGAGTGTCTGATAAAGGGTGCGCCCCTTGTCGATATGGGCCTGATCGACATGACTGCGTCGATAGGCCGCAAACTCCATCGGCCCCGGCGGCCCCGAGTTGAGCGTGCCCCCAGGCTGCGCACGATCGAGGCGAATCACTTTCGGGTTGAAGGTAAGACCGGCCGTCTCACGATCGAATGTCTCGGGCTTGACCCCTTCCGCTATCGCGCGCGACCGCAGACCGGCAACGAAGCTGGTGAAAGCCGCGTCCTGCGTCAGGCTACCGCCTGTGTCGGTAACAGTGCTGCCCGAGGACGGAGGAGCGGTTTGAGCGGCCAGAGGCGCCGCGCACAGCGCAAGGGCTAGGGCGGATAAGCGAAGCGACAACATCATGCCCTGCCCTGCCACATTCGGCCGCAGATCGAAAACCCTGTTAAAGATGCGCGGAGTGCTTGCGCCGACGCGCTGCCGCCCCGATAAGCGCGCGCTTGGACAGGTGGCCGAGTGGTTTAAGGCAGCGGTCTTGAAAACCGCCGTGCGGGGAACCGTACCGTGGGTTCGAATCCCACCCTGTCCGCCATTGGGTCATTCCAAGGGGTCCTAACAGGTCCCAATGGCTTGAAGAATTTTCTCGTATTATCAAAACCTTGGCGGGTCTTGTTGGCTCCGCGTGTCCAGTTTGGTCCAACCGGGTCTCAACGGCCTTGTGGTATCAAAACGTGGTACGTGGCGAGCAAAAACGTGGTACTTTGCCAGGAGGACTGATCGTGTTGAGCGACGCCAAAGTTCGAGCCGCGAGGGGGCGCGACAAACCCTACAAGTTAACGGACTCTCACAGGCTCTATCTTCTTGTCACTCCCAACGGGGGAAAGCTGTGGCGGTGGAATTACACCTACGATGGCAAGCAGAAGAGCATGGCCTTCGGGGCCTATCCGCTCGTCACGCTGGGCGATGCACGCGCCAAGCGCGATAGGGCTTATACTGCACTGTGCGAGGCTCGAGATCCTGCGATCCTGAAGAAGTTAAAGATCGAAGAAAATCTTCAAGCTGCGCGGCAAACGTTTGAAAAGCTTGCACGATCTTGGTATGCGAACGCCGCACCTCGGTGGGGTGCACGCCATGTGGACGACGTTATCCGCAGCCTGGAACGCGATGTGTTCCCAACGATCGGCAACCTACCCGTTGGCGACATCACCCCTCCGCTGGTGCTTGGCACTTTGCGCGAGGTCGAGAGCCGAGGCGCTATCGAGACCGCCAGGCGCCTGCGCCAGCGAATCTCAGCCGTCTTTGTCTATGGAATAGCAGAAGGTGTGGTGAAAGCGGATCCAGCCGAGAAGCTTGGTGCGGTACTGAAGCCACTACGCCGGGGCCGACAGGCAGCAATCACAGAGATCGAACCTCTCCGCGCCATGATCCGAGCGACCGAAGGGGAATATGCTCGGCCGGTGTCCCGTTTGGCCCTTCGTCTCCTCGCACTGACGGCGGTCCGTCCTAACGAGATACGCGGCGCGAGCTGGGCAGAATTCGAGGATCTCGACGGGCCGGAGCCGCTATGGCGCATCCCGGCCGCCCGCATGAAAGGCGCGCTTGATCGCAAGGAGGAGCTACGGGGCGACCATCTGGTGCCCCTACCCTATCAAGCCGTTGCAGTGCTCCGCGCCATATGGCCGTTGTCCGGCAACCTAGATCTCGTGTTCCCAAGTGCACGCCACTCTCATCGACCAATGAGTGAGAACGCGCTTGGCTATCTGTTGAACCGCGCCGGCTATCATGGCCACCACGTGCCACATGGCTTTCGCGCTGCATTCTCAACCATCATGAACGAATGGGCTGAGCGCCACGGCAAGGACCATGATCGGCAAGTCATTGATCTCATGCTCGCGCATCTGCCGAAGGGAAAGGTCGAGGGCGCCTATAACCGCGCCGCCTATATGCCGCGGCGGCGCGAATTGGCCACCGTCTGGGCTGATCTGGTGAGCGATGGGCTACCAGCTCCCGTGACCCTTCTGGACCTGCCTGCGCGGGAAACAGGGCCAACCAGCCGACGCCGAGTGCCAAGACCGGTTGGTGAGGCATTCCGCTTTCCGCCTCCCCGGAGGACGTCGTCGCATCCGCGCAGACAATGATAACAGCCACACTATCACCGTGATGGGTCCGATCAGGTGGTTCGCTGCAGAGCGCTGATCACGCTGCGGTGAGAGCATTGAAAGACGGTCGGGAGCGAGCGCCCATCGCTGGCCTACCTTCCGGCTGCGCTTTCGTGGGTTTCCTTCCACTTGGGCCGCGTAATTTGAAACAGGTCGGTCTGAAGGCTGTACCAGCCGGACCCGTGCATGCGGCCGAGCAGATTCATGGCCGGCGCATCGACGTAGAGACGCTCAGCGTCAGTGATGAACGCATCGACCAGATGGCCGTATAGCACTTCGGCGATGATCACGACCTGGTTCTGACCCGTCGCGATCTCATGCAGGCTACGGCATTCAAAGCTTGCTGGCGCCGTCGCGATACGTGGCGGCTTGACCATCACGCTGGGTGCCATCGTCAAACCGGCAAGTTCGGCCTCGCTCACCTCCGGCGGCGCATCAATGCAGGTCAGGTTCATGGTTTCACCATGGGCCACGTCGACCAGGTTCACCACGAATTCGCCGCTGGCCACGATGTTGGCAGCGGTATCCTTCAACCTGCCCTTGTCATGCGCCATAAGTCCCACTGCGATCGTCAGGGGATCGTCCCCCATCATATTGAAGAAGCTGTAAGGCGCTGCGTTGACGATCCCATGATCCGACAGGGATGTGATCCAGGCAATTGGCCGCGGCGTCACACAGGATCCCAAGATCTTGTAGCGGTCGCTCTTCGGCATGGCGCGCATATCGAACTGCATGGGCCTAGCCCTGTCGAACCACCGCCGCCTTGGGCGTCTCGTCAACGAGAAGTCGAAAGACGTCGGGACGCGCATAATGTCCGACCACGTCGAAATCATATTTGCCGCGCACGACCTCACCCAATTCGATCTCGGCATATAGGATCGTCTCGCCCGAAAAATCCGGGCCCGCGAGAATCTGGCCGTGTGGGCTGACGATCACGCTGCCGCCCCGCAGCAGCACCGTGTCTTTCTCATTGCCCAAGGCACACTCATAATCGTCCGGATAGGCTGCGCGCGTGATGTGCTGGCATGCGGAGAGCACGTAGCACCGCCCCTCCAGCGCGATGTGCTGCATCGACGGCACCCACGTATCGCGATCGTCGGCGGTCGGCGCGCAATAGATGCTCACGCCCTTATCGAACATCGCCAGACGCAGCGCTGGCATGTAATTTTCCCAGCAGATCACAGCACCGATTCGGCCAAGGGAAGTCTCGAACACGGGCATCGTCGATCCGTCGCCGAAGCCCCAGATCAGCCGCTCGGCCCCGGTCGGCATCAGCTTGCGGTGCTTGCCGATCAGCCCTCTCTCGCCATCGAAGAACAAGGCGCTGCAATACAGCGTGCCGCCGTCGCGCTCGAGGCAGCCGATGACGACGAAAAGTCCCGTCGCGGCCGTTGCCTCTTCGAGCAGCGCCACCTCGGGACCGTCGAGAGCGATCGCGCCTTCGTGGTAGCGCAGAAATGCGTCGCGCCCCTCCGGCTTGCGCATGCCGACAGGCGTACCGAAGGACGCGCCTTTGGGATATCCGCCGATGAAGACCTCAGGGAATACGGCCAATCGTGCCCCTTCTGCTGCTGCTTCCCGGATAAGCCGTGCCGCCTTTTCCGCAGACGCGATCGGCTGGAATGGCATTGCCGCGGCCTGCACCACTGCTGCCCTGTAAGCTGTCATCGCAAATCTCCGCCAACCCGTTCCTGCTCTCATGCCCTGCATTGACACTTCGGCGCAAATTATTTTAACCCTATAACAGTTCTCGAAAACCGAGGGTGCTATGGCGACAGCAGGCTACGATCACTATCGCGAGGACGTGGCCGGGCGAGCGAACGTCGCCGACACGGCAGAACTGGTCGACTTCTATCGCGCGCTCGAACAGCAACATACGGGCGCCCTGTGGACGGTCGCCAACAAGATCGAGCCGTGGGAGCCTGTCTCTGCCTCCCGTCCGATGGTGTGGCATTATGATCGGCTGCGCGACCACGTCCTGCGCGCGCTCGAACTTGTCACGCCTGAACAGGCCGGACGACGCGTCGTCTACCTTGCCAACCCAGGCCGCACCGATGTCGTCGCCGCGGTTGGCTGGCTCTATTCGGGACTACAGGTGATGGGACCGGGCGAATGTGCGTCGAGCCACCGGCATTCCGCATCGGCCCTGCGGTTCATCATGGAGGGCTCCGGCGCCTTCACCAACGTCGATGGCCACAAGATGACGCTCGGCGCGAACGATTTCGTCCTGACGCCGAATGGTACCTGGCATGAACATGGGGTGTCAGAGGATGGCACGGTCTGCATCTGGCAGGACGGGCTCGACATTCCCCTTATGAACGCGCTCGAAGCCAATTTCTACGAGGTCCATCCGGACCTTCAGCAGGCCGTCTCGTTCCCGATCGACGATTCCACCGCGACCTGGGGGGCTGCGGCGTTACGCCCGGCCGGCGAGACTTGGTCGCGACGTTATTCGCCTCTCCTGAAATACGAATGGGGGCCGACCTATGAAGGCCTCCTGCGCTATTCCAAAGTCACCGCCGGCTCGCCCTACGACGGGGTCCATATGGACTATGTGAACCCGATCTCCGGCGGACCGGTGATGCCGACGATCGGGGCTGCGATGCAGTTGCTGCGTCCGGGCGAGCATACCAAAGCCCATCGGGAGGTGGGCAGCTTCATCTACCAATGTGCCAAAGGGTCGGGATATTCGATCGTCAATGGCCAGCGGCTGGACTGGAAAGAACGCGACATCTTTTGCGAGCCGACTGGGATGTGGCACGAACATGTTAACGGCTCGAACAGCGGCGACGCCTGTCTTTTCTCCTTCCACGATCTGCCGGTGATGCGTTCGCTCGGCCTCTATCGTGCCGAAGGGTTGGCCGAGAATGACGGCCATCAACACATCACTGATAGACCAGCTCTTTGAAAGGAAACCCATGCGTCTTGTAACCTACCGCGCCTCGATCGAAGCGGCGGGCCGGATGGGGGTCATCGTCGGCGACCTGGTGATCGACGTGGCCGCACTTGGCGAACGCGCCGGCCTATCATTTCCGCACCGCATGCTCGATTTTATCGAGCTCGGACCGACAGCGGTGATGGAACTCGGTCGTCTGATCGAAGCGGCTGACGGCCGTTGGCCGGTGGGTGGCGCACTGCCGCTGGCTAATGCGAGACTGCTCGCCCCCATACCGCGCCCTCGCAAGAACATCTTTGGCATCGGATTGAACTATATCGATCATGTAGCGGAATCGGCGGCAGCCTTGGACACTTCGCCAGATCTGCCCAAGCAGCCGGTTATCTTCTCCAAACCCCCCACGGCGGTTGTCGGCCCGGGTGATCCGGTTGTGCACAATGCCGCGATTACGCAGCAGCTGGACTGGGAGGTGGAGTTGGCTGCGATCATCGGCACCACCGCAAAGCGGGTCGAGCGCACGAATGCGCTAACGCATGTGTTCGGCTATACGGTGTGCATCGACATGAGCGCGCGCGACAATCGCCGGGCCGGCCAATGGATCTATTCCAAAGGGCAGGACACTTATGCGCCGATGGGCCCCTGTATCGTCACGGCTGACGAAATTCCGGATCCACAGACGCTGGACCTGTGGCTGAGTGTGAATGGGGTTGAGAAACAGCGATCCAACACCAGCCATATGCTGTTCAAAGTCGACGAGCTCATCGCGGATATCAGCCAGGGCATCACGCTCGAACCTGGTGATATCATCGCGACGGGAACGCCAGAGGGCGTGGGCGCCGGGCGCAATCCTCAGGAATTTCTGTGGCCGGGCGATATCATCGAGGCCGAGGTCGCTGGCATCGGTAAGCTACGCCACGCCATCATCGCAGCCTGAGGATCTGCCGCATGCAGGCCGCCTGACACTTCGATCAGGCGGCCTGAGCGGTTTCCGCGGGTCTCATTTCCGCAGGCCATGGATGCGAGCGCGCCGTCGCCAGGTCCATGCACACGAGCACCGGCTTGAGACGCAGGCGCAATTCACCGTTGCATGTGACGGTCACAGTCAAAGCCGCCGAACTGCGGCCGACCCGATCCACCTCGACCGCGAAATCGAGTAGGTCACCCAATCGGCTCGGCACAACAAATTCAGCCTCCAGTTTCACGGTGGGGACGCCCAGCCGCAGACGAAAGTGCATCGTCTCGAAGTCGACACCGATCACGGCAGCGAAATAATCCTCTAGGGCTGCGTTCAGCATCTCAAAGTAGCGCGGGTAAAAGACGATACCGGCCGGATCTACGTGCGCAAACCGCACCTGCTGCTCGGAAACGAACGTCATTCAGGTGTCCCGCCCTCTCTTGCAATTGATTCCTTGAGCATTGCGAGCAAGCTGTACAATGCCATCTGGTCTTCGCCTTTCATCCCGGCGAACATGGCCTCGATCCACCGATGATGGGCCCGCGCCAGCTCAACGAAATGGGCCTGCCCTCTGTCCGACAATGCGACGATGGACGATCGACGATCCTCGGCGGCGGGACGGCTGACGACGAAACCATCGTTTTCGAGCTGCCGCACGAGCGACGTCACATTGCCATTCGAGACCAACAGTCCGCTCGATAAGGCGCTCATCGTCACCCCCTCTGGGTGGCGGTCAAGCAGCGCGAGCACGTCAAAGCGCGGCAAGGTCGTGTCATATTGCTCGATGAACCGCCGCCTGAGCCGCTTCTCGATGACGGTCGAACAGCTGAGCAGCCGCAGCCAGACGCGCACATCCGAGCGCCCCGTAAGGGCGCCATCATGCTTTTCGCGTATCGGCGCCTGATCCTGCTCGGCACGAGCCGCCGGCTGCTTCATACGGCGTTTGCCTGCTGCAACGTCCGTTCCAGCTGAGCCTGACCAAGCACGTACGCCTTTGGAACGCCAAGCCCTCGGTAGCCGGATTGGGCTGCGGCGCGCATCGTCCAGTGCGGATCCGCGAGATGCGGCCTGCCAAGTGCAACGAGATCTGCACGGCCTGCGGCGAGGATCGAATTGGCATGATCCGGTTCGAATATGTTGCCGACGGCCATGGTCGGGCAGCCCGCCTCATTTCGAATGCGATCGGAAAAGGGCGTCTGGAACATACGCCCATAACGGGGTTTGGCCTGTGCGGAGGTTTCGCCTGCCGACACGTCGACAAGATCGACACCTGCGTTGCGCAGAGCAACAGCGATGAGGACTGCATCGGCAGGCGTCACGCCTGCGTCCCCCAGCCAGTCATTGGCCGAGATCCTGACGGCCAGCGGCCGATCTGCGCCCCAGGCTTCACGCACTGCACCAATCACCTCGAGCGGGAACCTCAGTCGGTTTTCAAGGGTGCCGCCATAGGCATCCCGACGCTCGTTCAGCAACGGCGTGATGAAGCTCGACAGCAGAAAGCCGTGCCCGGCTTGCAGCTCGAGCATGTCGAACCCTGCTTCGCGCGCACGCCTGGT
>NZ_JBMDXN010000026.1:0-5677 GCF_048595155.1 Sphingomonas sp. | reverse complement strand
CCTCGTCCAGGCCCTGAAAATAGTCCCAGCCCTTATTATACTCGGCGGCATGATCCTGGCAGAAATACCAGCGATCCGGGCTGTTGGGGGATTTGGGCGCGGGGCAGTCGCCCGGCTGATCGCAATTGTGGCGATCGCATATCCGCACCTTGGTTGCACCACGTTCGCTGCCATAGCCGCGCCAGCGGGGAAAACCCCAGTCGGAGGATCGGGTGGGTCGTGCCATAGGGGCTACATAGGGAGAGTGCGCCGAAACGCCACTGTCAGGGCGTTACGTAGTGAAATCCCGGTTGGTATGTCGCGCCGCCACATCCCAAGCCACCTTGTGGCCGATAGCTCTGCGTATATTTCAGCCGCTTCGCGACCCCCTCCATCGGCGGCCCAAAAACGAAAGCAGGATAGGCCATGACAGTACGGATGTGCTCCGTCGTTCCATCCGCTTTCACGTCGAATTCGGTGCGGGCCCAGCCGGAAATGCCCCACGCGCGTGCTTCTGCCGGATAATCCTGCTCGCTTGCCTGGCCGCGCACCCGGACAGGCGAGGCGTCGACCAGCGCGCACTGCTGATCGTTCAGGCCCGTCTGCTGATACAATTGCTGGGCGCCCACAAGATCGGACTGCTGCGCCTTTATCGCCGCCAATTGAAGCAGAGCGCCCACGCGCAAGGGGTCGTGCCGATCAAGTCGCGTGTCTGCGATGATCGCATCGAGGTTGGCGGCGGCACCGGCTGCGTTTCGGATACGCTGAGACTGCGCAAGCGTCAGACGCACGGCGGCGCTGCTACGTGCATCCTGTGGGGCCGTGGTCGCGATCATCCGCGCCAGCGCCGCGTTCGAAGCCTCCACGTCTTTGCGCTTACCTGACATCGGCGCAGCACTTTGTGCGCCGAGATAGGTACGCACCGCCGGGGGCGCTTGTTCTGCCGCCGCGATCTTATCCGCGCGCGCGAGAAGCTCACGCGTTTCCTGATAGTCGGTACCCGAAGACTTCGCCATCGCGACCAGGATGGGGATCAACCGGATATCGTTGGGGCCGGTCTTTTCCTGATCGCGCAATTGAACCCGCAGCGCAGCGAGATCACGCGGGCTGTCCGCATTCGCAACCGGCACGACATGACGCGCTTCGAGCCAATGATCGAGGTCGCTTTCGAGCAGCGCGATCGGGCTTGGACGGTCTGCCGCGGTCGTACAGCGCAGCTCCAGGCGGGCGGACAGACGATAGAATGGCGGCACTTCCTTGAGCGCCTTCGAATCCCAGGACCAGCCATAGACGGAGCGCGCAAATTCGAGAGCGACCGGCCCGCGGCGCGACGCATAGATCGGGCTGGCATACAGCACTGTGCCATCTTCGCCGATGCCGAACTCGACCACCGCCACATCGTCCGGCTTCAGATCGCCGCCGCAAGTTGGAAGATCGGCATCGACCGGTCCACGCAACATCGCATTATCAGGCAGACGGCCCTGCCCCGTCATGCCGATGATATCGCGTGCTTTGTCCTTCCGCTTGGCCAGCAGGTAAGCGAGCGTCAGGTCGGAACGCACGGCGACATCGTCCAGGCTGGTCTTGGTCGTGATGCCGCCGCGATCCTTCAGCGCGATATTCAACTCGGTCAACGCGCCAGCAAAATCGCCCCGGTTCAGCAGCACCCGGCCCTTGATGTCGCGCAAATTGCCATCGAGCGCGGCATCCACCTCGCGGCCGGCGGCAAGACGTAGCGCCTCGTCGATGTAGTTGAGCGCCGCGTCGTCGTCGTCGAACATCGTGACGTCGGCAAGCGACATGAGGCTGGTCAGCTGCACGACCGGATCGCTCGACAACGCTCTGGCCGCCTCGAATTCGCGCCGCGCGGCCACGAAGTCGAAATCGCCGCGTTCGATCCCACCGAGCGCGAGCAAGGCATCCACCCGGTCGTCGGTCAGATTCTTGTCGTTCGACGGCACGAGCGCCAGCCCCTTGCGAAGCGTCTCCGCCGCCTCCGGTCTGCCCAGACGATAAAGCGCGATGCCTTCGCGCAGGGTCACCACGCCGCGCGTACGCAGGCCTAGTCCTGGGCGCGCCTCGATCGCCCGAAAGCCGGCAAGTGCCGCGTCATACTGCTTGGCGACAAGCGCCGCGCTCGCCTGCTCGAACTGCGCCTGGAGCGAGGCGGGCGCCGGCGCCGGCATGGCGGCGGCAGCCGCCTGTGCGAGAAGCCAAGCTACGACCATTGTTCGATAATCCCCCCACTAAGGTGGCGGAAGATCGCACGCGCGGCGGAAATGCGCCAGAGGGCCTGTAAGCCGGGTTCTGTCCATTCCCGAAGGAACTGGGCGACCATTCCTCTAGGACGGCGCTTGCGCGCCGCCTCAAGCAACCAACCCGGACGACGGGGGCGAGCCACCCCATATGCCGTCCCTACTCGGTCTTGCTCCAGGTGGGGTTTGCCGTGCCGCCGCCGTTACCGGAAGCGCGGTGCGCTCTTACCGCACCCTTTCGCCCTGACTCGGAGCCGTGTGGGCCGGCCGAGCGGTCTGCTTTCTGTTGCACTGTCCCTAAAGCGCAGGTCTCCCCGCGCCCCGCCGGGCGTTACCCGGCACCTTCACTCTGCGGAGCCCGGACTTTCCTCCCGTGCATCGCTGCACCGGCGGCCGCCCGGCCCTCTGGCGCGATCCGCCTAGCAGCCCGATCGCGCCGAGTCAGCCCCGGCCCTGCCGTGCCTCGGCGCCTTTGTCGCCACCGGTCAGCAGCGACAGCAGGATGGCGCGGCACTCGCCGTCGATGATGCCATCGACATTGGCCGGCCGAAAGCGCCGCTGAAAAGCGCGCACAGCGGCCTTGTCGTCGACGACCTGATAGCCGAAGCGCTCCAGCGCCAGCAGGAAGCTGGCATCGCTCCACAGCGGATCGGTCAGGTGCCGGCGGGGCCGCGGCAGGGCCAGCCGCACCTTGGCGAGCCGCTCCCAATCGAACAACTCGCCGGGATCGTCCTTGCGGGCGGGCGCGACATCCGAATGACCGACGATATTGCCGCGCGTGATCCCGTAGCGGCCAACGATATCCGCCATCAGCGGCAGCAGCGCCTGCATCTGGGGCTCGGCGAACGGCCGATAGCCATGTTCATGGCCGGGGTTGACCAGCTCGATCCCGATGGAGGCGGAATTGACGTCGTCGATCCCGCGCCAATGGGCGTTGCCGGCATGCCATGCCCGCTTATCCTCATCGACCAGCCGCACGATCTGCCCGTCCTCGGTGATCAGATAATGGCTGGAGACCTTTGCGGCAGGATCGGTCAGTCGATCGATTGCCGATGCCGCATCCACCATGCCGGTATAATGGAGCACCAGCAGCGTGATGGGCAGTTTACGCGCATCGAAATTGGGCGATGGGCGCTCGATGATGCCGTCAATCATTACGCACACGCATAGTGGCTGCGCCACGCCGCGCCAGCAAATTCAGGTTGGGCAATGGATGGACGAGCGTTCGAGCGCTCCCCCGTCGTCATGCTGAACTTGTTTCAGCATCCATTTCTCCACAAGCTGCACCGCCTGCGGCACAATGGATCGTGAAACAAGTTCAGGATGACGGTGGCTTGGTGACGCCTTGAACGCATCACTGCGCTGTGACCAATCTGCATTCGCGGAAACCGCCCGGCTCCGCCAGCCACAGCCGGGCAGTGCCGCTTGCCAGAATCAACCACATCTTGCCCGGCTCGGCGGCGGCTAGATCCGTCGGCGACGGGATCGGGCTGCCCCCGGGATGGCTATGATAATGGCCGATCAGGCGGTCGCCGCCTCGCCGCACCGCGCGCAACGCCGAGAAAAGCGCGCGCGGGTCGATCTCGAACGCGCGGCGCGGATCGGGGGCGACATTGGCCGCCGCCTCGACCCGGTCGATGCGATCGTCCGTCCCGAACATCAGCCCGCATATTTCCCGCTCGGGGCTGGAAGCCTCGGCCGCGATCAAGGCGGACAGCGTGTCGGCGGCGATCGAAACGTCCATGCGCACGGCTTAGCAAATCCTATCTGACCGTGCAGCCTGCCTCCTTGAAATCGCGCCGCAACGCACCATATCGCGTACAGTGGACGCGGGGGTGTCAGTTAAGCATGCGGCTCTGCCGCCGGAAATGGCCGGATGGCGCCTGGACCGGGCGCTCGCCGTCGCCATTCCCACCCTGTCGCGTGAGCGGCTGAAGACCCTTATCTCGGCGGGTGCCGTCACCGTTGGTGAAAAGATCGTCCGCGATCCGGCAACGAAAGTAACGGGGGGCAGTGCAGCAATCATTGCCGTTCCCGATCCGAAGCCGGCCCATAATGTGGCGCAGGACATTCCGCTCGTCATCGCTTTTGAGGACGAGCATCTGATCGTCGTCGATAAGCCCGCCGGCCTGGTGGTGCATCCGGCCTGCGGCAATCTGGACGGAACGCTCGTCAACGCGCTGCTTCACCATTGCCGGGGCTCTCTGTCGGGCATTGGCGGGGTTGAACGTCCCGGCATCGTCCACCGGATCGACAAGGATACGTCCGGCCTGATGGTCGCCGCAAAGACCGATCGGGCCCATGCCGGGCTCGCCGCGCAATTCGCCGATCATTCGATCGATCGGCGCTACAAGGCGATCGTGTCGGGACGGCCCCGTCCGGCCGACGGACGGATCGAAGGCAATCTCGGCCGGTCTCCGTCCAATCGGAAGAAGATGGCGATCGTCGGTGGGGGCCAGGGCAAACATGCCGTTACACATTATACAACGCTGACCCCGTTGGACGGTGCGGCGCTTGTCGAATGCCGGCTGGAGACCGGCCGCACCCACCAAGTCCGCGTCCATATGTCCTCGATCGGTCATTCGCTGCTGGGCGACGCCAGCTATGGCAGCGTCTCGCGCGCGCATCGCAAGCTGCTCGAGCAACTCAATTTTCGCCGTCAGGCGCTCCACGCGGCACGGCTCGGCTTCATCCACCCGGTGACAAGCCGAACTTTGTCGTTCGAAAGCAACATGCCGGCAGACATGCAGGAACTGTTCAGCCATCTTTTGGTATAAATCACTGAGACGGTAGGTCAGGGCTGACGACCTACTGGGACCCATGGGGTCCAGGGAGAATTGATCATCATGGCCAGCGGCAACAATTCGGTGGCAACCATCCCGGCACTTGGCGGCGAAGCGAGCCTGAACCGCTATCTGTCGGAGATTCGCAAATTTCCTCTCCTCCAGCCGGAGGAGGAATATATGCTCGCCAAGCGCTTCCAGGAACATGGCGATCCGGAAGCCGCGGCGAAGCTTGTCACGTCGCACCTGCGGCTCGTGGCCAAGATCGCGATGGGCTATCGCGGCTATGGCCTGCCCGCGTCCGAGCTCATCTCGGAAGGCAATATCGGCCTGATGCAAGGCGTGAAGAAGTTCGAGCCCGATCGCGGCTTCCGTCTCGCGACGTACGCCATGTGGTGGATCCGCGCCTCGATCCAGGAATATATCTTGCGCTCGTGGAGCCTGGTGAAGATGGGCACGACCGCGGCCCAGAAGAAGCTCTTCTTCAACCTGCGCCGCATGAAAAGCCAGATCGACGCGTTCGAGGATGGCGATCTCAAGCCCGAGCATGTCGCCAAGATCGCGACCGATCTGGGCGTGAGCGAGGAGGACGTCACCTCCATGAACCGTCGCATGTCGATGGGCGGCGATACGTCGCTCAACGTCATGGTGGGTGAGGAT
>NZ_JBMDXN010000025.1:0-32642 GCF_048595155.1 Sphingomonas sp. | reverse complement strand
CGAGCAAAGGAAGCTTCTTCATGGCCTGCGCGTAGCAAGCAATCGCATTGTTACAAAGTGAGATTGCTTCAGGCCTTGCCTCAACCCTGCACAGGCACGCTGCGCTGAGGAAAGGTGCGGCTGAGCCACCAGTAGAGAATGGGCGAAAGAAAGAGTTCGAGCACCATCGCGGCAACCAGCGGCATCGCCGGGAGCCCATAGCGCACCGAAGAATATGCCCTTGCCAACCCGCTGACAAACAATGCGGCAATCAGGAAGCGTGCAACAGGTGCCCGCCCGGCAAGATCTCTCGTGGCCCACCATAGGAGGACGCCGTAGCCAAGCCACATCGTCCCCCAGAATGCGATCTGGTTGTTCAGCGTGGCGTCACGCGCGGCGACGTCGGGGAGACTGGCGCCGGCTTGCTGAAGCAGGGTCGTGCCAGCGAGTAGATCGCCAGCACCGGTCGCGAACGGCAGCAGCGTCAAAAGTCGAAGTACGACGATCAGCCCCCTGGCTGGATGATGGCTTTCGGTACGATCCATTGCGGCTCCTGACATCACGACGCGGGGCATAGGCTGACCGGCCGCATCCGCCAACGACCGATACCGACATGTGCCTTCAGCAGAAACGCTACGTTCCCACCTGCTGCCTCACACCCGGCATCCGATCCGGACCGATCCCTGGCTGACTTTGTCGTCCCTCAGGTTAGACAGCGGCCGTACGCAGGATGCCCGCGAAAACGCGTCCTGTCCCCACGTCATGCGGCGCGAACTGTGGAGTTGTCCGATGATCGCTTCGCCATCTGCAAGGTTATCCGAATGCTTTTCGAAGATGCGCAGTCAAGCGATGCTTCCCAGATCGCAGACTTGGTGAACCGTGCCTATCGTGCTTCGAACGGCATGGATGGTTGGACCAACGAACGGGAGCTTCTCGCCGGTCAGCGGATCAGCGAAGGCGGCGTGCGAGAGATGTTACAGCGGGGGCGGATCGTGATCCTGCGCGAGACACATCGCGGCGCCATCATCGGCTGCATCCATGTCGCCGTGGATCCGGACGGCGCGTGGCATACGTCGATGCTGGCCGTGGATCCCGACACGCAAACAGCGGGCAGCGGAAAGGCGATCAAACAGGAGGTGGAACGGCAGGCAATGGCCGCAGGCGTCACCCGCATGCGGATGGAGGTCATCAAGCAGCGCGAAGCGCTGATCGCATGGCATCAGCGTCGGGGCTATGCGCCGACCGGGGAGATCCTGCCCTTTCCCTACGACAATCCCGAGGTCGGCCGCCCCTTGCGGCCAGATCTGGAACTGATCGTGATGGAGAAACAATTGCCCGATCCGGCCGCTTGACGGACGAACATATTCTTCACGGCAAGGCATCCCTCCTCATGGAGCGCACGGACTTTATCTAGGCGTCGTCACCCTCTCCGCTCGCCGCCGCATTGGTAGAGGCGTCATTCTCGCCGCTCTTGCCGCGCAATGGATCTTGGCCAAGCAGATCTGCCGCTTCTATCGAAGCCGCCGTCGGGCAGGTCCCACAGGCGCAGATGGCCAAGCGTTCGAGTATCGTATGAACGAGCGAGATCGCACTGGCGAAGCGGCTGGTCATACGGATCGCCGCCTGCACGGCTGCGAAAAACGCCAGCACCGCATTTCACCGGCGACCATCCAACAGGATCGTGTCGGCGATCGCGGTCCCACAATCAGGGGCGTGAGCGGCGCAGCGTGACATCCTTCCCTAGCCGGGGCACGCATGACGGCCGGCCATTTCGGGGGCACATGGCGCCCATCGCTGCTCACACGCATATCCTGTCCCCGGGTTGCCGTACCGCGCCGAGGTGCCAATCGACGAACCCTGCTGGACAGCCGTGGCGCGCAGACACCGGATGGGGCGATGCACCTTTTCTTGATCTATATTAGCTTTAACCGCTGCCGGAAATCGGGATAAGGTCCGGCAAATCGTTCGCGGATACCGCCTCGCCGCAACTGCGGAATATGGAGCGGGCCAGCGCGCGGAAATGCTGATTGCATCGCGAACCTGCCGGCAGCCGTCGGGCCAAGATCGGTGAGCCGCTTCGGCATCGGAGCCGACAACGTCGCCAGGACGGTGCCGCAATAATCACGGGCTCGATTGCTGCAGCGCGTCGGGACGGACGCCACGCATGGACCGTGCGAAGGTGCCTGGTCCGGCAGGCTGACAGACCGGCTTAGGGCATTATCGCCAGTTTCGCAGCGAACGCGCGTAACTTCGGATCCAGCTTGTGTGCCGTAGCCAGATCCTCCTCGCCCGCTTCCTTCTGGCCAAGATGAAGCCGGGCTATACCGCGGCCATAATGGGACCACGCCAGGTCGGGCGCGCCCTTCAGCGCCTCATCATAATCCGCGATTGCCTTTGGATAATCCTTCATCCGCAGGTGCAAGAGGCCCCGGCTGTCGAGAAAGCCGGCCTGATGCGGCCGTAACGCCAGGGCCGCATTGCAATCCTTCAACGCGCGATCCAGCTCCGTCCCCGCGAGCGCACGCACCCAGCAACGACCATTCAACGCGTCCGCCTTGCGCACGTCGGTCGGATGGGCGGCGATCCAGCGTCCGAATTCGGTGCCGGCACGGTCATATTCGCCCAGGTCTTCGTAAAAGTGAGCGATGCTGAGCCGCCGATCGGACGATGCCGGCGCGGCGGCTGATGCTGCATCGACATCGGCCCGAATATCGGCTTCTTCGTCTGCGGCGCGCCTGAGTTGTGCCCGCATCAGCAGCGCGTCGACATCGTCAGGCCGAAGTTTCAGAACATGATCGGCGTCCGCCAGCGCCAGGGACGACTGCCGCATGCGCTGGTGGAGCGATGCCCGCTGCCACAACAGATCGGCGTCTTCGGGCGCGATCGCCACCGCGCGATCGAGATCGGCAAGTCCGCCGGCGAGATCCCCGCGTGAGGCGCGAGCGTTGCCACGTCGGGCGAAGCTGGCGGCGTCTTCCGGCTGCAATTCGTCGGCGACCGTCTTCAGCGGCGCCGCTGCCGGCCTCTTGTCAGGTTCGATGTCCTGCTCCTCATCATCGAGGTAGCGCAGGTCGAATACGGCACCGCCATTATAGGTGAAGAACACCTTGTGCAGCCGGTTGCTCCAATAGACGTGGTGCGACAGGAAGAAATCGGCACCAAGCAGCATATCGGTCTCGTCCCAATCGCCCCCGAAGCGCAGGCGCGTGTTCCGGATTTCCTCGTCGCCGATCTTGATGCTGGCAACCGGACCGATCCATGTGGTCACCGGTACACGTCCTACGCCATGCGTCACACCGGCTGGCCGCACACCGGCGCCACCAGGCTTAAGGCCAATTCGCGCGGCGGCGCGAAGCGACACGAAGGACGTCCCGGCGCCGGTATCAAGCATAGCACGCAATTTCATGCCGTTGATGGAGACGGTCGCGATAATATGCGGACGCTCGCCATCGATCCGTTCCGTCTCCAGCATGGAGTAGTTGCCGCCGACCGGCACCCAATAAGCGAGATTGCCGTCCGCGCAGCCTTGACTACGCATCAGGCGGATCATGCCTTTACCGAGATCGAATTCGGTATCGCCCAGCGCCAGGATGTTCTGGCCAAGGAGCCCCACCGAACCAAACTCGCTCCCGCCGACCAAGAACTGCACGTTGCGCACAGGAGCCCCGGCAATGGTGAACGTATCTACCGTCGTCACGCTGGGCCGTACTGAGCCACCAACGCCCTTGAGGACGAAGCGTGGCGACACAGCCTGCAGCTTGAGACCATATTCTGCCGCACTACCGGGCGAGATCACACTGAACCAGGCACCGCTGTCGGCCGTGAACTTCGCCGTCTTGCCATTGATTTCGGCGTGCACCAGCGGGCGCAGACCCGACATGGTAACAGGTAGCTCGGCAATGGCAGCCACGCTGCACACATCACTTGCGGCGGCAGCAGTCGCCAGGGCCGGGATGGCCAGTGCAATGCACAGATGTGCAAGATGTATCATGAGGTCCCCCGCGGATGACCTTGGCGCGGTCTTGAGAAAGGTTCAAGCGCTTGCCGCGCAGCTGCGGGGCCCGGCTGCCCCCTGATCGCGTGCCCGCTTTAGCGGCGACGTTGCAATCTATGTTTGGACCGATAGGCTGTGCACAAGGGGATCTCTTTGCACAGATGGCTTAAATTCGGCCTGACCGTCGCTGCGGCGGCGCTGTGGGTGACAACTGCCGCCGGACAGTCTTCCGACGCGGTCCACACGATCCTGTTGAGAGCCGGACCGCTTTCCACGGCGCTCGACGCGCTGGCGGAGCAGACCGGACTCGAGCTGCTCTATTCGCCGGACATCGTCTCGTCCCGCCGCAGCGCGCGCGTATCCGGCGCCTTGCGCGTGGATGACGCGTTGCGAGCGGTCTTGGCAGGATCCGGCTTGTCATTCCGCCACACCGCCGGAGGGGCGATCTTGATCGTTCCCGCCCCCGCGGATCACGCCCCGGCTATACCTGAAATCCTGGTGATAGGCCGCCGCACCCAGAATTCGGATATCCGCCGTAGCGAGAACGACATCCAGCCGTACCAGGTCTCAACACGGCGCCAGATCCTCGCCTCCCACACCAACACGGTCGATCAGTTCTTGCGCACACGGCTGCCCAGCAATGCCAAAGCGCAAGCGGCCTCGCACGATCCGATCAGTGAATCCGCGAGCAATCGTTCGGAGGCGGATCTGCACGGACTGGGCGCGAACCAGACGCTGATCCTGATCGATGGCGCACGGATGCCCAGCCTCCCCTCGCCGGCATTCGATCTGTCGATGCGGCAACCCGATCTGAACGGCCTCCCGCTGTTCGCCATCGAGCGAATTGAAACCCTCACCGCGACTGCTGGCGGAATATACGGGCCGGGCGCAACCGGTGGCGTCGTCAACGTCGTGCTTCGACGTGACTATCGCGGGGGCGATCTCAGCATCACGCGTGGGGTCAGCGGGCGTGGCGACGCTCCGCTCAGCAGGATCGACGCGCGGCTGGGCTTTACGCCCGACGCAGGCCGTACGGACGTGATGATCGCTGCCTCCCACGCAGCGGCCAAGGGCCTTCGCTTCGGCGATCGAGGTTATGCGGTCGCCGCGCGGCGGATTGCGATTGCCCAAAATCCCTTGCTCGTGGTCCGAACCAATACCCCCGCCGACGCGCTACTGATCCAGAATGTGCTCACCGGCCCCCTCACCTTCAAACCGGCCGTCGGCGGCGCAACATTGGGATCGGCATTCACCTCATTGCCGATAGGCTATGGCGGGGTCGCCACGGATGGCGTGGCGACGCTCACTGCCAGAGCGGGACAGGCGCAAAGCGGCCTCGCGCCAGATGGCAGCGGCGTGATGCGCAGCATCAACAGCGATACAGCGGCGACCTCGCTCCTGCTCAACGTGCGCCATCATTTCGGCGAGAATGTCGAAGCCTTCATCGACCTGATCGGCTGGAACAATGATGGCCGGGCGCGAGAAGGACCGGTCTACGGGCAAATCGCGACGGTCCTCGCCAGCGCGCCCAACAACCCGTTTGCACAGCCAGTGCTGGTCACCTTGCCGCTGCCGGGAGACGAGACATTGGTGCGTAATCGCCTGCGCACGGCGAGATTGGCGGCGGGGCTTGTCGTTCAATTGCCGCGCGCGTGGAAGGCGGACGTGAATGTTACCCTCGGTTCGGTGCGGAACGTCATCGATCGTGCCAGTTCCTTCCTGAGCACCGACTTCAATCTCGCCATCATGTCCGGAACCCCAGGCCCCGGCGGAAAACCCACGCCCGATCCCTTCGGCAACTGGGACAATTTCGTGGCGGCACTTCACGCCTATGAGAAAATACCGAATGATGAACGTGTCGTAATCCGCGACCGTTTCTATGATGCCAGCTTGCGGCTGGCAGGCCCGCTCGCGACGACGAAAGCGGGGGAAATCTACCTAACCTTGCTGGCAGAGGGCCGGCGTGAGAAAATGCCGGTAGGCAAGAGGTGGCTCGGCGACGGACCGGCTTTTCTCTACCCCTCTTTCACGCAAACGGTCGGCTCTCTGTACGGCGAGGTTCGAGCACCGGTCGTGGCGCGTGACGCTTCGCTTGCCGCCTTGCGCGGGCTGGAGCTGCAGCTGGCAGTGCGGTATGATGACAACCGGACATCGGTGCCGAAGGAGCCTGGCTCCTATGTTCCCGACATCCTCTTCGAAGCACCTGCCCATCTAAAGGCCCGTCAGGCGGCGGCTGCCTATACCGCCGGCTTGCGCGCTTTCCCGCAGAGCCATGTGATGGTGCGGGCGAGCATCTCCACCGGCATTCTGCCGCCGACGCCGCAGCAGCTTCTCTCCGAATCCTACCGTATCGATTTTCCGTACGGCCTCGCCATCGATCCCCGCCGCGGCGATCGCGTGGTGGGCAGCGAGGCGCCCTTCACCCTCTACGAAGGCGGATCCGTCCGCCTGCGGCCGGAGCGGGCGCGCTCCCTGTCGGCCGGGATCGTCATCAATCCCGAAGGGGGAAATCGCACGCGATTGTCGCTGGACTTCACCCATATCGACAAACACGGTGAGATCGTCCGCCTCCATCCCGGACGTCCCGATTATTTCCTGGCCAATGAGGCGCTTTATCCCGATCGTGTCGTGCGGGCCGCGCTGACGCCGGCGGACGCCGCCCTGGGCTTTACCGGAGGCGTGGTCACGCAGGTCGACACGACCGCCTTCAATATCGGTCACACCATTATCGACGCGCTGGATATCAGCGTGAACCGCGACTTCCGCGTCGGCCGGGAGGCTGCGATCAGGATCTACGGGGCCGCAAGCTGGCAGCCGCGCCTCCGGCGACGCACCGATCCGCAACGCAGCGCCATCGACTATGTAGGCTTTGTGGACGGGCCGCTGCGATGGCGCGGCAATGCCGGCGTGGATTGGGAGAAGGGTCCGTTCACGATCGGCGCCAACGGACAATATTATGGCAGATATGTCGCCATCGCAGCGGCCGATGGCGCGCCCGGCGAAGCGGATCAGGGCGCGCTCGACCTGCCCGGCATCCGCATTCCCGCGCAAGTCTATTTCGACGTTACCATGGCGTACCGGTTCGACATTCCGGTGTCCGGCGGGAGGGCACGCAGCCTGGAATTGGGCTTCAATATCCAGAACCTGTTCGATCACCGGCCGCCGATCGTGAGCCAATCGGATTTTGGCTACAGCTTTTATGGCGACCCGCGCCGCCGCCGCTTCGAGGTTTCCGCGACCGCGCATTTCTGATTTCGACCGCTTCGTCGGACCGCCTGCGACCTTGCCTCAAAGCTGTCCTCTTCCGCGTCTATCAATGATGGGCCCGTACGTGGGAGGATGCGTTCAGATGGCATTGCACAGCTGGTGGCTGTTTTTCGGCGCCGTATTCCTCTTGTCCGGCACGCCCGGGCCGAACATGCTGCATGTCCTGACCCGATCGGTGGAGATGGGGCTGCGGCGCAGTATGGCGGCCATGGCGGGATGCCTGCTGGCCGTCGTGAGCGTGCTTGCCGCCTCGGCGGCGGGCGTGACGACCCTGTTGCTGGCCCTGCCAGGCGCGTTCGAAGTGCTTCGCTATGCGGGCGTGGCCTATCTGCTGTTCCTGGGCGTCAAAGCCTGGCGCGCGGACAGTGCGCCAATCGACGTTGGCGATGGCGATCTCCGGCCCAGCCTCTCGCGCCTGGCCGTGTTCCGCGGCGGCTTCATGATCGGCATCAGCAATCCGAAGCTGATCCTGTTCGCCGCGGCCTTCCTCCCCCAATTCGTCGACCCAACACGGCCCCAGGCGCCGCAATTCGCGATCATGGTGCTGACGTTCGCGGTGGTCGAAGCCTTTTGGTATGGCATCTATGGCGTCGGCGGCCGATCCCTCTCCCGCTTCCTCGGAAAGCCGGCGACCAAGCGCGCCTTCAATCGGGTTACGGGTGCGATCTTCGTGGGCTTCGGTCTGGCCCTGCTGGAAGCAAAGACGGCCTGATCATCCCCGGTCCACCAGAAAGCCTTCCGCCATCAGCCGGAAGGCGGCGAGCGCCTTGGGGAGGACGAGATCCGGCGTTTCGCTGGCGGCCACCCACAAGGCGGCGTTGAACGCGGCGCCGCTGAGGAGGCGAGAGGCGGCCTCGACATCCACGCGCCGCATGACGCCATTGGCGATCAATTTGGCGACCGTCTGCTTGGTGCCGTCGAGGCAGGCATTCTGGCTCGGCCAGGTCGACGGATCGCCCAGAAAGGCCGGCCCATCAAGCAGGACGATCCTGCGCACCTCGGGATCCAGCGCCATTTCGATATAAGCCTCCGCCTCCACCAGCAGGCGATCCCAATCGGTCTTGGCCGTGGCCGCCGCCCGCTCAGCCCGCGCGGCCATTTCGCCGTCGACCTGCGCGACGACCGCCGCGAGCAGCCCGGCCTTGTCGCCGAAACTATGGTAAAGCGCACCACGGGTAAGACCGACCGCCGCAGTGAGATCGTCCATCGACGCCGCAGCAAAGCCCGATGCGGCAAAGGCACGACGCCCTGCTGCGATCAGCTTGGCGCGATTCTCTTCCATCGTCTCGGCACGACGCTTCGGCGCCAATCCCTTACCCTTTCACATACGTTACGTATGTCAAATTGACATCCACCCGTGAGTATGCTTTACATACGTCTCGTATGTGAATGCCTCGTCTCCGCTGGCAAGTCCAGTGGGCCGGTGCATCGCTCTGCCAAGAAAGGACCGCAAGATGGCTCGACGCGACGCCGTGATTCATCCCAATCGCCACGCTTTATACGACCGACACGGCTATTCCCCGGCCGTGCGATCCGACAATCTGCTGTTCGTGTCTGGCCAGGTCGGCAGCCGCGACGACGGTTCGCCCGAGCCGGAGTTCGAGGCGCAGGTCCGCCTGGCCTTCGCCAATCTCAAGGCGACCCTCGCTGCGGGCGGGTGCGGATTTGACGACATCATCGATATCATGACCTTCCACACCGATCCGGAGGCGCAGTTCGACACCGTCATGGCGGTGAAGAACGAGATTTTCGACCGCGCGCCTTATCCCAGCTGGACAGCGATCGGCGTCACCTGGCTGGCCGGGTTCGACTTTGAGATCAAGGTGGTCGCGCGCATTCCTGATGCGGGCTGACAGCTTAGCGCGACCATAGTGGCGGGGGCGGCGCAATGGACGGTGCCGACCCGCTCCCGCTGCTGACCCCGCACCTCAACCGTGGCGTCAGCGCCCGATCGCGCGAGCGACCTCGCGCGCCACGACCCGCTCCACCAGATCGGGAAGATTGGCGTCGAGCCATTCCTTGAGCATCGGGCGGAGCAGTTCGCGCACGAGGCCGTCGAGCGTGTTGTCGGCCGCACGCGGATCGATCGAAACGCCGGACAAAGCCGCCAACGCCGCCTTGCTGGCCTGGGCGGTCTCTCCCGAGATGATCGCATCGGCCGCGGGCGGCGCCCCGAGCTCGAGCACATCCTCGTCGGGCGCCGGCCGTTCGGCCGGGCCGGTGGGAAACCGGCGAACGGCTTCGACATCGGCGCTGATGATGCGCTTGATCGATGCGAGCACATCTTCCATCGGCTGTTCGGGCGCCCCTTCACTCATGACGCGGCGAGTATCGCTTATTGTCGCGGCGGTGTCACGGCCCGGTTGGAGGGCGCTTCCGGATCATAGGGCGCCACATCCGGATCGGCCGGCGTCGGGCCGGTCGTGTGGGTGCCGCGCGGCGTATAAGCCGGCTGGTCGCTCCAGTCGCCCAGCCAGTTCCGGACATGGTTATAATTGGCCATGGGATCGTAGAGCGAGCCACCGTCGAGACCGAGATCGCGGGCCTCCGCCTCCCCCATCGCGTTCAACAAGGCGAAGCCGGCAACATATTGGTCATATTGCGCGCTGACCAGATCGACCTGGGCGTTCAACAATTCCTGCTCGGCGTTGAGTACCTCCAGCACGGTCCGCGTGCCCACCCGGTTTTCGGCCCGCACGCCCTCCAGCGCGAGTTCGTTGGCAGACACCGCCTGTTTGTTGGCGGTGATCGCCTCGGCCGCGGCGCGATAGCTGGCGAAGGCGGCCCGCGTGTTGGCGATGACCTGACGCTCGATATCGATGCCCTGTTCGACCGCCTGGTTCTGCACCGCCTGCGCCTGACGCACGCGCGCGCCGACGAGACCGCCCTGGTAAAGCGGCAGGTTCAGCGACACGCCGACCGAGTTCGATCCTTGCGAATTGTCACCGCCGAAGCCGCCGGAAATCTGGTTAATCGTGCCGAGATAATTGTTGTAGTTGGTCCCGCCGATCGCCGACACGGTCGGCAGACGCTGGGCCCGCGCGGCGCGCACGTCGAAGCCGGCCGCCTGCGTGATGGCGCCGGCCGCCTGCAGCGACGGGCTGTCCTGGAGCGCGATCTCCACCGCCTGATCCGGCGTGTCGGGCAGCTTGGGCAAGGCCGGCGGTTGCGCCAGCGCCTCCGGCCAGATCCCGACCACGCGCCGAAAATTCTCGCGGCTGCCGGTGAGATTGCCCTGCGCCGTCGCCAGCTGGCTGCGCGCGAGGCTGAGGCGGGCTTCGGACTGGGCGACATCGGTCCGCGTAAGATCGCCGACCTGGAAGCGATCGCGGCTCGCCTTCAAATTGGTATTGAGGACTGCGACATTCTTCTTGTTGAGATCGACGATCGAGGAATCGCGGATCACGGCCATGTAGGCCGCGACGACCTGGGTGAAGATATTGCCCTCGGTCGTGCGCAGATCGGCGCGCCCTCCGCTCACCCGCGACTCGGCTGCGTTGATCGCATTCTTGACCCGGCCGCCCTGGAACAGGGGATAAGAGAGGTTGAGCTGTGCGGTCAGCGTGCGGCCGCCGCTGTTGAGGCGGGTGATGCCGTTCGTATTCTGGCTCAGCCCCAGTGTGCTCGACGCCTGAACCCGCGACTGCGCCTTGGCGATGGGCACGCCCTCATCGGTCGCCCGCAATTGCGCGCGCGCCGCATTCAAGGCGGGGCTGGAATTATAGGTTTCGATAAATGCTTCCTGCAGCGTGGTTGCCAGGACCGGCGTTCCCAGCGCCGCTCCCCCCAGCAATCCTGCGATGATCCTCCCCCCCACACGCATTAGAAAGTGAATCCCTTTCTCACCTCAAAGCCCGGCAGCACCGGTGCTTCGGCATCTGCAAACGTGATCATGCCAAAGCCGCCGCCCGCTTTCCGACCAATCGCCAGGCGGGTGACGCCATTTTCGATGATCGGCGCGGCGACACGGCCGCCATCCACCAGCTGCTCCACAATCGCCGGCGGAACATGCTCGATCGCGCCGTCGAACAGGATCAGATCATAGGGCGCCGCACCGGGCCAACCCGCCGTCAACGGACCGGAAACGGGGGTGACCTGCGCGGGCAGCGACGCATCGGCGAGCAGCGACGCATCTTCCTCAAGCGCGGTGACGGACTCCGCGAGCGTCGCGATGACAGCCGCTGCATAGCCGGTGTTCGCGCCCACCACGAGAACGCGATCCGTCGGCTTCACCCGTGCTTCGGTCAGCAGGCGCCCCAGGATCATCGGAGCCGGGATCGATCGACCAGGCGCCACCGACAAGGCGGTATCGAGGTAGGCGAGCGCTGCCTGCGCGGTGGGCACGAAGCGCTCGCGCGGCACGGCGCCCATCGCCGCAACCACCCTGGGATCATTTACCGCGGTCGTCCGCAACTGACTGTCCACCATCGCACGCCGCATCTGTTCGAAATTATGTTCGGTCACTGTCGCCGCCCTCTTGAGGTGTCTTATTCATACAAGACACTGCGCCTGAAGGCAACGGCCTTACCGAACACCATTGGCGAGGCCAAGGGAGCATGATTCATGCCAGCCGCCGCGTTGCATGGCTGCGTCAGAACTTCCTCAAATCGCCGTCCGGAAACGGTCATTCTTCGTCTGCAAACGTCCAAGATCGGACAGCGCCCGATCTGCAAATGATAGTGGTGGGTCCGCTGACTTGATCTACAAGGAAGCCGGGCTTCCTTATGCGTATCAGCCGACGGGTAGTTTCCCGGCCTATGTGACACGTTCGCATCGCTTTCGCGAAGTCCCGGCGGATCAGCCGCGCCAGGAAGGCGCGCGATCCGTTATCTCCGCAAGGATGCACCGAGGGTTTTTCGCTATGTCCGCTAGGCTCTTTACCGCCAGCCTCATGCTTGCCCTGGCACTGGCCACGCCGGTGAAGGCGGACGATGTGAATGCCGGTGCATCGCCCGGGCCGCTGACCGCGACGCCACCCGGGCGCATCAAGGTGTCGGCCGTGCATGTCGCACTGGCCGGCCGTCAGATCGAGGTCGTGACCAGGGTTGCAGTCGCGCAGGGGCCGGTGACGTTGCATCTGGGTATGCCGCGCTTCGGCTGGATGGGAGAAGCGGAGACCTATCCCGATCGCCATTTCCCCGAATTGGAGATCACGGTCGACCGCCGCCCTGCCGCGCCACTCCGGTCGTTCACGGCATGGAAGGATCAGCGCGATGTCAGTGCGCTCGTCCGGGCGGCGGACGTGGATCCGTTCGCAGTTGCCGAGACGCCTCCGTTCGTCGAACCGGTCACGGGCAAGCAGCCGGCGTTCGACGCATTGGTCGCCGCGGGGGTGGTGACACGGGCGCCAGAGGGGATGCTCGCCGCCTGGGACGTGCAGCGTCATATCGCCGTGCCGCTGCCCGCCGGGCCGCACGACGTGATGCTCAGATACAAAGCGCGCCAGGCACTCACGCTGGCCCAGATACCGGGCAGCGACGCGAACTGGTCCGATTTCTGCCTGACCCCGGCACGTGCGGCGGCTCTACTGAAGGGGTATAGCCTGGGCCGGACGGTAGCGATGGATCGCTATCTGATCCCAATCGGCATCAATGGCCAACTATCGGCGCAGGTCAGCCTGCGGATGAACCCGCCGCCGCCGGGAGCCCTGACGATGGTGTGCGGGGCCAATGGCCAGCCGATCACGAATGCCGCAGGCGAACATGCGGTGCGGGCCGGCCGGGATCATGCTTTGCATATCCTGTATGTGTCGGCGGTTCGCTGATCGCGGAGCAAGGCCGGCACGCCATGACGCGCCGCCTTCCTGTCCTTTCTTCCCGATACGGGTTGTTCATCCCAAAAGCCGCAGCTATGGGGCTGCGTCTTGGCACGTCGCTGCCAGGTTCTGGAGTGCAAGCTCCAACCGCCGATTTCAGAATTCCGCCTGATCTCGACGTTTAAGGCCCGATGGCGGAGTGGTTACGCAGAGGACTGCAAATCCTTGCACGCCGGTTCGATTCCGGCTCGGGCCTCCATCTTCCGACATGTCGCTGTCGGAACCATCGTCCCGCCGGGCACTTCCCATCATCCATGCGTGTTCGTGCCGCCGACCCGGTGGCGCGTGACTTGCCTGTCTCGCTATTTTGCGATCTGACCGCAGCGGATTTTTGAAGGGATAAGAATGTCGGCACCCGATGTCTCTTTGCTCGGCAAGCGTCGCTTCGGTCCGCTGTTCGTCGTGCAGTTCCTGGGGGCCTTCAACGACAATCTGCTCAAGTTCGCGCTTCTGTTCCTCGCCAATTTCGCCCTCTACGCGGGGCGGCCCGGCAAGGCGGAGATGCTGGCGACGATCGCGACCGGATTGTTCATCCTTCCTTATTTCCTGTTCTCGGCGCTCGCCGGTCAATTGGCGGACAAGTTCAACAAGGCCTGGCTGATCCGCGGTGTGAAAGCCGCCGAAATCGCCATCATGATGCTGGCCCTGCTGGGCTTCTGGCTCGAATCGGTGCCGGTGCTGCTCGCCTGCCTGTTCCTGATGGGCGTGCATTCGACCATCTTCGGGCCGATCAAATATTCCATCCTGCCGCAGCAATTGGGCACGCACGAGCTGATGGGCGGAACCGGCCTGATCGAAGCGGGCACGTTTCTGGCAATCCTCGCCGGCCAGTTGACGGGCGGCGTCCTCCCACCGTGGCAGGCGGGCCTGCTCGCGATCGGCGTAGCGGTAGTCGGCTTCCTGATGAGCCTGGCCATCCCCTCCGCACCCGCCGCGGCGCCGGAGCTGAAGATAGAGCGCAACATCTTCCGGGGGACGTGGCAGATCATCGCGGTCGCGCGGGGCGGCCGCGGCGTCTGGCTAGCGATCCTCGGGATCAGCTGGTTCTTCACGGTCGGCGCGATCCTGCTGGCGGAGTTCGCGCCACTGGTGAGCGGCACATTGCAGGCTGGGCCGTCCGTCGTGACCTTGTTCCTGCTCATATTCTCGATGTCGGTCGCGGTCGGTTCGCTGGTCGTCAACAAGCTGCTGCGCGGCGAAGTGTCCGCGCGCTACGTGCCGGTGGCGGCGCTGGGGCTCGCCATATTCCTGATCGATCTGTGGATCGCATCGCGTGCCTTCACGCCGATGCCCGGGCAGGAAACGATCGCGGGCTTCCTCGCCAATCCAGGCAGCTGGCATATCTTGATCGCGCTGGTCGGCATCGCCTTTTCCGGCGGCGTCTTCATCGTACCACTTTATGCCGTCCTGCAGGTGCATAGCGATGCAGCGAACCGCTCGCGGATCATCGCCGCCAACAATATCGTCAACGCCTTCGTGACGGTGCTGGTCGTGGCAACGGTCAGCGGCCTGCTGGCGGCGGGGACGAGCATATCCGGGGTGATCGGCGCGCTAGGTTTTGCCACGCTCGCGGTGGCGCTAATCTCCTGCTGGCTGCTGCCGGAAACCGTGTTCAAGTGGCTGGTCCGCCGCCTGCTGATCCTGCTCTACCGGGTCGAGGTCCACGGTGCCGAGCATATGCCCCAGCCAGGCGAACGCGCGGTGGTGGTGGTCAACCACGTCTCTTTCCTCGACGGGCTGCTGCTGGCCGCCTTCCTGCCGGGACGGCCGACCTTCGCCATGGCGACGCGGATCGCGCGGGCGTGGTGGATCCAGCCTTTCCTGCGCATCTTCGATGCCTTTCCGGTCGATCCGACCAATCCGATGGCCGCGAAAGCCATGGTCAAGGCTGTGCGTGAGGGGCGCACGCTGGTCATTTTCCCGGAGGGGCGGATCACGGTCACCGGCGCGCTGATGAAGGTGTTCGACGGACCGGGCATGGTCGCGGACAAGGCCGATGCGCCAATCATCCCGGTGCGGATCGCCGGCGCTCAATATACGCCTTTCTCCCGCCTGCGCGGGAAGGTGCGGCTGCGCCCCTTCCCCAAGATCGACCTGACCATCCTGCCCGCGCGGCGCTTCGCGGTGGAAGGCGACACTGCCCGGCAGCGCCGCGCCGCCGCCGGCGCCAAGCTGTACGATGTGATGAGCGACATGATCTTCGCCACGTCGAACATCCACCGCACGCTTTATCAGGCGCTAATCGACGCGAAGGATATTCACGGCGCGCGGGCGCCCATCGTCGAGGACGTGAAGCGTGAGCCGCTGAGCTATGGCCGGCTGTTGACCGGAAGCATCGTGCTGGGCCGTATATTCGCGGGCGTCACCGCCCGCCGTGAGGCAGTGGGCGTGCTGTTGCCCAACGTCAGCGCGGTGGTCGCCAGCTTCTTCGCCTTGCAGGGTATCGGGCGCGTGCCGGCGATGCTCAACTATACCGCGGGCCTGGCCAATCTGAAGGCAGCCTGCACGGCAGCCCAGATCCGCACGATCGTCACCGCTCGCGCGTTCGTAACCCAGGCCAAGCTGAGCGCGGTCCTCGACGGCCTCGACGCAGCGGGCGTGCGTATCCTGTATCTTGAGGATATCGGCGCCGCGGTTGGCACGTTCGCAAAACTCCGCGCGCTGATCGCGACGCGTTGGGCCGGCCGGCGGCATCGGCGCAATGGCGTGACGCCCGACGACCCCGCCGTCATCCTGTTCACCAGTGGATCGGAAGGCGTGCCGAAGGGCGTGGTGCTGACACACCGCAACCTGCTGGCGAACTGCCTGCAATTATCCGCGCGGATCGATTTCAACTCAGCCGACATGGTCCTGAACGCGCTGCCCGTCTTTCACAGTTTCGGCCTGACCGGAGGGACCTTGTTGCCCATTCTGTCCGGTGTGAAGACGTTGCTGTATCCGAGCCCGCTCCACTATCGGATCGTCCCGGCGCTGGCCTATGATTCCGATGCCACGATCCTGTTCGGGACGGACACTTTCCTCAGCGGCTATGCACGGATGGCGCATGGCTATGACTTTTACGCTTTGCGCTACATCTTCGCCGGTGCCGAGCGGGTGCGCGACGAGACGCGGAAGACCTACGCCGAAAAGTTCGGGCTGCGCATCCTGGAAGGCTATGGCGCGACCGAGGCGGCGCCGGTCATTGCCGTCAACACGCCGATGCACTTCAAGGCCGGCAGTGTCGGGCGGTTGCTGCCGGGGATCGAGGCGAAGATCGATCCTGTGCCCGGGATCGACGAGGGCGGTCGTCTGTCCATTCGCGGCCCGAATATCATGGCAGGCTATCTGAAAGCGGACGCGCCGGGCCTGTTGCAGCCCCCCGAAGGCGGGTGGCATGACAGCGGCGATATTGTCACCATCGACAAAACCGGCTTCGTCACCATTCGCGGGCGGGCCAAGCGGTTCGCCAAGATCGGTGGCGAGATGATCTCCCTCCCGGCGGTGGAGGGCTACGCCGCCGCCGTCTGGCCAGATGCGGAACATGCGGTCGTGACCCGGCCCGATCCGCGCAAGGGGGAGCAATTGGTACTCTTCACCACCCACGCCGGCGCGACGGCTGCGCCGCTCCAGGCCTGGGCGCGCACCAATGGCGTTAGCGAACTGGCGATCCCCCGCGACGTGCGCGTGATCGAGGCCCTGCCCGTCCTGGGCACGGGCAAGCTGGATTATGTCACGATGGGCGAACGCGCCGCCGGCGCGGCCTAACCGACGGGACGTCAGCCCATGCGGGCGCGCGGAATGATCCGTGCCGGCTCGAACCCGAAGACGCTGCGGCCACCATAGCTATGGCTGTCATCCCGTTCCTGCGCGATGAAGGCCTCGACCGAAGGCCCCGTTGTGTCCCGCTCCAGCCGGCGGGCTTGCTCGTCGAGGCGCTGGATGGCCGCCAGTTCCTCGCTCTGGCCAAGCTTCGCCTGTGCCACCGCCCGCTTCATCACCGCGATCGTATGATCATACACCTTGATCGGCACTGGATAAGGATGGCGATCCTTGCCGCCATGCGCGAGCGAGAAGCGGGCAGGATCGCTGAAGCGGCATGGCGCGCCGTGGACGACTTCCGCCACCATCGCGAGCGCACGCACGGTGCGAGCGCCCACGCCCGGCACCAGCAGCAGCTCCGCAAAGTCGACCGGGCCCTGCTCCGCCGCCGCCGCAAGATTGCCATGCAGCCGGCGGACGATCACGTCCTCGGCCCGCACATCATGATGATCCGGCAACATCAGGTGCGGCAGCATCGATTGGGGCGCCGGCGCCGCTGGCCCATCGATTCGCGTCAGGGCAGCATATTCGCGCGCGATACGATCCGGCCCGAGCTTGGCAAGAAGATCGAGCTGGCCCGATCGCGACGCTGCGGCACGTCGATCGGTGAGATTGACGATCACGCCCTGGGTGCGGCCGTCGATCGCCGCATGGGGCGCCTCGACAAAGCTCGAGATATTTTCGGACAGCCAGTGATAGCGGCGCGCCTGACGGCGATCCCCATTCATGCCTTGTTGAACGACCGTCCAGCTGCCGTCGTCACAGACGATGAAGCCGTGCAAATACAGATCGAAGCCATCCTGCACCGCGGCACTGTCGACCTTGGCCACCAGCCGGCTTGCCTTGGCCATGGCCGTGCCATCGATCCCGACGCGATCTCCGACGGTGGCGAGTTCCTCTGGCGTGCGGCGGGAATGGCGGCCCCGCCCTCCGCAAACATGGATACCAAGCTCCCCGGACAGTGGCGCCAGCCCGCGCTTCAGCGCACCCAGCACGCTGGTGGTGATGCCGGACGAATGCCAATCCATCCCCATCACCGCGCCGAAGGACTGGAACCAGAAAGGGTGCGCCAGCCGCCGCAGGAATTCATCGCGCCCATATTCATGGATGATGGCTTGCGCGATCACCGTTCCCAACCGCGTCATGCGCTGGCCGAGCCAGGCCGGCACGCGGCCGCCATGCAACGGCAGATCGGCGCTGCCCGCACGCTTCGCCATCAGAGGCTACCGCCGACGCACAAGGTGAGGTTGTGAGGCACGCACAACCCTTAGCCGCATCGGAACGAAAAGAGAACCAGGACTTACTTAGACGCCCCCCGCTTCGTTCTTCGCCCGCACGCCCTGCTCTCGTCGCCCCGGCGCGAGCAGATGCCACAGCAGCAGAACTGGCTCCAGCAGGCCCATGCCGATCAACGTGCCGAGCAGCCGCTCCACGCCTGGGCCAATATGCGCATCCTCATAGGAATCGGGCACCAAAGTCACGAGGACGGCCAGCACGAACTGCGTCCCCGCATAGGCCATGCCGCCATTGCCGTTTTCCAGATGCCGTCCCGCAGCCACGCCGAGCATCGTGCCGAGGATCAGGATCGGCGCATTACCCTGCGCCACATAGAGGATGATCGCGGCCAGCATGGCGCCGCAGAGGCAGCCTATCACGCGATTGAGCAGGCGATAGCTGACCGGCACGAAGCCGCTGGAGCCGATACTCGTCACCGGCACGAGCATCGCCGCCAGGATCGCCACCGCGCCCTGCGCGAGCGACGGCAGATGGAGGTAAACTCCGATTACCGGCAGGATCAAAAGCGCCGCGCCGGCCTGGCAGGCATGGCGCACGGCGCGGGGAGTCCAGCCGATCCGCTTGGCCGGCGCGGCACGTTCCGCCGGCCAGATCCGGCGCAATGTTACGGTCGAGGCTGTGCTGATGAGGACGCAGGCCACCGTTCCGGCGACCACCTCCAGCAAGCGGGTTCGCGCAAAGTTCACCAGCGCGATATCGGGATGCTGCGTCTTGTCGAGCAGGATCATGACGAAGGTCAGCCCAACGAACAGCCACGCATAGGCACGCTTGCCCGTCAGCGCGGCATAGAGCGTCGTCCCGCCGATAACGGCCAGCAGCACGGCGGTTACGGCAAGGCTCCCAAGCGCCAGCGGCGTCAACACGAGGCCCAGCGCCGCGCCGGCCGCCGTGCCGACGATCCGCAGGATGCCCCGCAGCAAGCTTTCGGCAGCATGCCCTCGCATCACCATATAGCCGGAGAAAGCGGCCCAGGAGACGTTGCTGGCGCCGATCAGGTGGGCGAAGAGGATCGATAGCAATACCGACGCGACGCATTCGAACTCGTCGACGCGTCGCGCATCGATCCACCCGTGCCGATCCTGCGATGGAGAGGAAGACCTATCCCCTAGCCCCATGCTTTCACGCGATTGCTGTTGAGCGGAATGGCACCAACCCCTTCCGTCAGCGCCCCGCGGGGCCGTGTACCGCAGCGATATAGCCGCCGGGAAATTGCAACATGGCCTCCTGCCGCCCATCGACATCATGTGCGGATATCAGCGTCACCGCCCCCGCCGCGTTCGCCTTTTCGAGCGTGGCGGCGAGATCCGTCACGCCATAACCGCTGATTTCTCGACCGTAGGGCCAGGGCCAGGCGCCATCGCCTGCCACCACCACCATCTCGCCATAGCGCGATTGGATGCGGACCAGCCTGACCTGGCTTTCGGACCGGCCGAACGCCGCGCCCGATATGACAGAATGATCGGACAGGATATGCCCGTGGGAGAAGCGCAGCCAGGCGCGGAGGAAGGCGTCCGCCGCCCCTTTGGTCAGATAGATACGGTTCTCTGGAATGGTTGCCAGCGCCGGATAATGGGGTGCGACGGTGTGCCAATATAATTGCATGCCGACCCCGCCCGGCCATTGGATCAGCGCATCGCGACCGATGGGATCCGGGAAAGGCTCGACCAGCACGGTGGCACCTGCGGCTTTGGCGGCGGCGACGGCCGCATCGAGATCGGTGACGAGATAGCCGGTCCGTTCGCTGCCGAAGGGAAACGGGATCGGCGTCTGGAAGGCGAAGACCGACAAGGTGCCGACCGGCGTCTGAGCCAGTTGCGAGATCGTCTTGCTAGGCGTTGGCGTTACCTGAACCAGATTGGGCTTGGTCACGCTGCCGCCGAAGGTGGCGGTGAAGCTCGTCAGAAAGGCATTGATATCGGCCGGCGCGACATAGACGTGGGTGGAATCATATTGCGGGCTGACCGCGAAATCCCTGGCCGATGCCGATCCGGGCAGCATCGCGATCACACCAGCGACCAGGCCGACAATAGCTTTCATGTGCGCCCTCCAAGAATCATGGTCTGGCTCCCAGCCGCCTTCTGTAGCAACGCGCCGCTTCGTTGCCGCCTGCTTATCGCGGCTCTATAGGTGATGGCATGCCAGCATATCGATCCCGCACCACCACTCACGGCCGCAACATGGCAGGCGCGCGCGGCCTCTGGCGCGCGACCGGCATGAAGGACAGCGACTTCGGCAAGCCGATCATCGCGGTGGTGAACAGCTTCACCCAATTCGTGCCCGGCCATGTCCATCTGAAGGATCTTGGCCAGCTGGTCGCGCGGGAGATCGAGGCTGCGGGCGGGGTTGCCAAGGAATTCAACACGATCGCGGTCGATGATGGCATCGCGATGGGACATGACGGCATGCTTTATTCGCTGCCGAGCCGCGAGCTGAGCGCGGAGAGTGTGGAATATATGGTCAATGCCCATTGCGCCGACGCGATGGTGTGCATTTCGAATTGCGACAAGATCACGCCGGGCATGCTGATGGCGGCGCTGCGCCTCAACGTGCCGGCTATCTTCGTGTCGGGCGGGCCGATGGAAGCCGGCAAGGTGGTGCTGAAGGGCAAAGAAGTCGCGCTCGACCTGGTCGATGCGATGGTCGCCGCCGCCGACGAGCGCTTCACCGACGCAGAAGTCGATGCGATCGAGCGGCAGGCCTGCCCAACCTGCGGCAGCTGTTCCGGCATGTTCACCGCCAATTCGATGAACTGCCTGACCGAGGCGCTGGGGCTGTCGTTGCCGGGTAACGGATCGGCGCTGGCCACCCATGCGGACCGGGAGCGCCTGTTCCGCGAAGCCGGTCATGTGATCGTCGATCTCGCCAGGCGCTGGTACGAACAGAATGACGCGACCGCCCTGCCCCGCAGCATCGCCACGTTCGAAGCGTTCGAAAACGCGATGAGCCTGGATATCGCCATGGGCGGATCGACCAATACCGTCCTGCACTTGCTGGCGGCGGCGCACGAGGCGGGCGTCGATTTCACCATGGCCGACATTGATCGCCTGTCGCGACGCGTGCCGGTCTTGTGCAAGGTCGCGCCAGCCACGTCCGACGTGCATATGGAAGATGTCCATCGCGCCGGCGGCATCATGGCGATCCTGGGCGAGCTGGACCGCGCGCAATTGCTGGATGTCGAGCAGCCGACGGTCCATTCCGCGACATTGGGCGAAGGACTCGGTCGTTGGGATGTGGCACGCACCAACAGCGATGCGGTTCGCACCTTCTATCGCGCGGCCCCGGGCGGGGTGCCGACGCAAACCGCCTTCAGCCAATCCCGACGCTGGGACGATCTGGATCTGGACCGCGAGAAAGGCGTGATCCGATCGCAAGCCCACGCCTTCAGCCAGGATGGCGGCCTGGCAGTCCTGTTCGGCAATCTCGCCCCGGAAGGCTGCATCGTCAAAACGGCCAGCGTCGATGAGAGCATCCTCACCTTCACCGGGCGGGCGATCGTGTTCGAAAGCCAGGACGCGGCGGTGGTCGGCATCCTCGGCAATCAGGTCAAGGAAGGGGACGTGGTGGTGATCCGCTATGAAGGGCCACGCGGCGGGCCCGGCATGCAGGAGATGCTCTACCCGACCTCCTATTTGAAATCGAAGGGCCTGGGCAAAGCCTGCGCCTTGCTGACCGACGGGCGGTTCTCCGGCGGGTCATCGGGCCTGTCGATCGGCCATGTTTCCCCCGAAGCCGCGGAAGGCGGCCTGATCGCGCTGGTTGAGCATGGCGACCTGATCGAGATCGATATCCCCAACCGCAGGATCAGCCTGCTGGTGGACGATGCCACGCTTGCCGCCCGCCATGCGGCGATGGAGGATCGCGGCGCCAAGGCGTGGAAGCCGCTCGGTCGCAAGCGCAATGTTTCCAAGGCGTTGCAAGCCTATGCTCTCTTCGCGGGGAATGCGTCGCGCGGCGCCGTGCGCGTTCTGCCGGAGTAGCGCCACCGCTACCACTGTCACAGAAGCGTCACGAAACCTCCATACAGGCACGGGGCGGCCAAAACCGCCTTCTTTCCAGGGGACTCTGATGTTCAAGACGTTCGTCGCGTCGATTGGCGGCCTCGCCATCGCTACCACTGCGGCTGCCGCGGATCTTTCCGGCGCCGGTGCGACCTTCCCTGCCCCGATCTACGCCAAGTGGGCGGAAACCTACCGCGGGCAGACCGGCGTTGGCCTGAACTATCAGCCGATCGGATCGGGCGGCGGCATCAAGCAGATCAAGGCCAAGACGGTCGATTTCGGCGCATCGGACAAGCCGTTGAAGCCCGCCGAGCTCGCGGCGTCCGGCCTCTATCAGTTCCCGACCGTCGTCGGCGGCGTCGTGCCCGTCATGAACCTTCCCGGCATCCGCCCCGGCCAGATCAAGCTCTCCGGTGCGCTGTTGGGTGACATCTTCCTGGGCAAGGTCACGCGCTGGAACGCGCCGCAGATCGCCGCGCTGAACCCGGGCGTCCCGCTGCCGAACCTGCCGATCACGGTTGTACATCGCTCCGATGGATCGGGCACCAGCTTCCTGTTCACCTCTTATCTGGCGATGAAGAACCCGGCGTGGGCGTCGCAGGTGGGCGCAAGCGACTCGGTTCAGTGGCCGACGGGCCTGGGCGGCAAGGGCAATGACGGCGTCGCAGCGTTCGTGAAGCAGACCAATGGCGCGATCGGCTATGTCGAATATGCCTATGCCAAGCAGAATCGATCCACCTATGCGCTGATGCAGAACAAGGCCGGCAAGTTCGTCGCCCCCGCGGCACCCGCCTTCGCGGCGGCAGCCGCGAGCGCCCCCTGGCTGCGCTCGCCGGGCAATTACGTCCTGCTGCTGGATCAGCCGAGCCCCGCCGCCTGGCCGATCACGGGCGCAACCTTCATCCTGGTCTATCGCAACCAGGCGAATGCCGCGAAGGGCGCGCAGGTGCTGAAATTCTTCGACTGGGCCTATAGCAAGGGTGACGGCCTCGCCGCCGGCCTGGATTATGTGCCGCTGCCGGCCAATGTGAAGGGCCTGTTGAAGAAGCAGTGGGCCCGTTCCGTAACGTCCGGCGGCAAGCCGGTTTACGTCGCGAAGTAAAACCCGGAGCGCCGGGGCGGCCGCCGCCCCGGCCATCCGCTTCACGAGTTCAGCATGGCCACCAGTGTACACGCCAGCCCGCAGGGCGCGCCTCCAGGCCATGCCGTGGGCGAGATAATCTTCCGCTATGCCTGCGCAACCGCTGCCACGATCCTGCTGGCGGCGTTGGCGGGCGTGGTCATCAGTCTGTTCCTGGGCGGCCTACCTGCCTTCCATCAGTTCGGTCTGAGCTTCCTGACCTCCACCACCTGGAACCCGGTGACGGAGATTTACGGCGCGGCCGGGCCGATCGTCGGCACGCTCATCACAGCCTTCCTGTCGCTGATGATCGCGCTGCCCTTGGCGCTCGGCGTTTCGGTCTTCCTGGTCGAATTCTGCCCGCCGCGCCTGTCGCAGCCGATTGCAGTGGCGGTCGAGCTGCTCGCAGGCATCCCGTCGATCGTCTACGGCATGTGGGGCCTGTTCGTGCTCGCGCCCTGGTTTGCCGAGCATGTGCAGATGCCGATCGCGCTGCACGCCGATCCTGACGGCTGGGTCGGGCGCTTTTTCGGCGGCACGCCCAACGGCGCCAACATCTTCACCGCATCGCTGATCCTGGCGATCATGATCCTGCCTTATATGGCAGCGGTCTTCCGCGAGCTGTTCCTGACGGTGCCGCCGCAGGTGCGCGAAGCCGCTTACGGGCTGGGCTGTACCCCGTTCGAGGTGATCAAGGCGGTGATCGTCCCCTATGTCCGCCGCGGCATGATCGGCGTGGTCATGCTGGGGCTGGGACGCGCCTTGGGCGAGACGATGGCCGTGACCTTCATCATCGGCAACGCCCACGGCTTTCCCAAGGGCCCGTTCGACAGCGGATCGACCATCGCATCGACCGTAGCCAACGAATTTGCCGAGGCGACCGGCGACCTGCATACATCGGCGCTGATCGCGCTGGGCTTCGTGCTGTTCGTGATCACCTTCATCGTGCTGGCGGTCGCCCGCCTGCTGCTCCGCGAGGCGAAAGTCTGATGAGCCGAGCCGCCCGCCGCCGCGCCTTCAACGGCATCTTCGTCGTCCTGTGCGGGATCGCGACCGCGCTGGCGCTGAGCGTGCTGGTCATGATCCTGTGGACCTTGCTCAGCAAAGGCCTGGGCGGGCTCGACCTCATGATCTTCACGCAGGATCAGCCCGCCCCCGGCTCGCCCGGTGGCTTGCGCAATGCCATCGTCGGATCGCTGATCATGTGCGGGATCGGCATGATCTTCGCGCTCATCATCGGCATCCTCGCCGGCACGTGGCTGGCGGAATATGGCGCCGGCACGCGCTACGGCGATATCGTCCGCTTCTTCAACGACGTGCTGATCTCGGCACCGTCGATCCTGATCGGCCTGTTCGTGTACGAGATGTTGGTGGCGCCCTTCCACGGCTTCTCCGGCTTCGCCGGGGGCGTGGCGCTGGCCTTTTTGGCGACCCCAATCGTAGTACGCACGACCGAGGATATCCTGACGCTGCAGCCCGGTTCGCTGCGCGAAGCCGGCATGGCGCTGGGCGCGAGCCGGGCGTTCGTGATCCGCAGGATCATCTGGAAAGCGGCACGCTCCGGGCTGCTCACGGCCGGTCTGCTCGGCTTTGCCCGTATCTCCGGCGAAACCGCGCCGCTGCTGTTCACCTCGCTCGGCAATCAATTCTACAATGCCGATCCGACCCAGCCGATGGCCAGCCTGCCGACGACGATCTTCCAGTTCGCGCTGTCGGCCCAGGAAGATTGGCAGCGTCTGGCCTGGGTCGGCGCGCTGCTGATCGCGATGGCCGTCCTGTTCATCAATATCGTCGGGCGCGTATTGGCCCGGGAGACGCATCGACCATGACCGATACCGCCATGATGTCGCCCCCCAGCAGTTCGGCCGGCGAAGAGCAGTTCATGACCCGCCCCGCCGGCGGTCTCGTGCTGGAGGCGAAGAATCTTCAATTCTTCTACGGCGCCAACGAAGCGCTTCACAGCGTCGACCTGCCGATCGAGCGGAACAAGATCACGGCTCTGATCGGCCCGTCCGGCTGCGGCAAATCGACGCTGCTGCGTGCGCTGAACCGCATCTATGCGCTTTATCCCGGCCAGCGGGCAGAAGGGGAAATCCTGCTGGACGGCGAAGACGTGCTGAAGGGCGGCGATCCGGCAGCGCTGCGCGCCCGCGTCGGCATGGTCTTCCAGAAGCCGACGCCGTTCCCAATGTCGATCTATGACAATGTCGCCTTCGGCGTACGTCTCTATCATCGCAAGAGCCGGGCCGAGATGGACCAGCTCGTCCAACAGTCGCTGATGCGCGCCGCCTTGTGGGAGGAGGTCAAGGACAAGCTCCACACGTCCGGCCTGGGTCTTTCGGGCGGCCAGCAGCAGCGGCTGTGCGTGGCGCGCGGCATCGCCGTGCAGCCGGAAATCCTGCTGCTGGACGAGCCCGCGTCCGCGCTCGACCCGGTCTCCACCGCCAAGCTGGAGCAGACCCTGGTCGAGCTGAAGAAGGATGTCACGGTGGTGATCGTGACGCACAATCTGCAGCAGGCGAGCCGCATCTCCGATCACACCGGTTTCATGTTCCTGGGCCGGATGATCGAGTTCGGGCCGACAGCGGAAATCTTCTCCAACCCCCGTTCGCGCCGCACGCGCGATTATGTGACGGGCCGGTTCGGCTGATCTAGGCCAAGGCGCCATCCCATGCAGCTGGGTTTCAGCGGGCGAGCATATCTCGCACGCGCGCGCCGAATGTCTCCATCGCAAACGGCTTGGTCACCAACTCCATACCCGGCTCCAGCGGGCCATTGCCGACGACGGCATTCTCGGCATAGCCGGTGATGATCAGCACGCCCAGATCGGGCCTGAGCGCCCGGGCGGCATCGGCAACCTGGCGGCCGTTCATGGGGCCCGGCAGGCCGATATCGGTCACGAGCAGATCGATCCGCGCATCCGACTGAAGCAGTTGCAGCGCGGTCGCCCCGTCGGCCGCCTCGATCGTCGCGCAACCCATCTCCTCCAGCACCTCGCCGATGAGCATGCGGATGGTCGGCTCGTCATCGACCACCAGCACGGTCTGATTGCCTTCCATGCGCGGCATGCCCTGGCTGCTGTGCGTGTCTTCATCCCGCTCCGCTTCGCCATAGAAGCGTGGAAAATAGAGGCACATCGTCGTGCCCTGCCCGGGTTCGCTATAGACCCGCGCCTGCCCGCCCGATTGACGCACGAAGCCATAGATCATCGATAAGCCAAGGCCGGTCCCCTCCCCCAGCGGCTTGGTCGTGAAGAATGGATCGAAGGCGCGCGCCTGTACCTCCGGCGTCATCCCGCAACCCGTGTCGCTGACGCAGAGAGACAGATATTGGCCCTCCGCAAGATCGCGCTCGCGTGCGGCGCGGGTATCCAGCCACTTATTGGCAGTCTCGATGGTGATGCGGCCGCCGTCCGGCATCGCGTCCCGCGCATTGATCACGAGATTGAGCAAGGCATTTTCCAGCTGGTTCTGATCGACCAGCGTGCTCCACAGGCCTGCCGCCTGCACCGTCTCGACGATGATGGCCGGGCCGACGGTGCGGCGGACGATCTCTTCCATGCCTGCGACCAGGCGATTGACGTCGGTCGGGCGCGGATCCAGCGTCTGCCGGCGGGAGAAAGCGAGCAGCCGGTGCGTCAGCGCCGCCGCGCGGCTGGCCGCCCCGCGCGCCGCGGTGGCATAGCGTTCCAGTTCCCCGATCCGGCCCTGCTGGATGCGGATCTGGATCATCTCCAACGCGCCGGAAATGCCGGTGAGCATATTATTGAAATCGTGGGCAAGTCCGCCGGTCAATTGGCCGACGGCTTCCATCTTCTGGCTCTGGCGGAGCTGCTCCTCCATATCCATCAGATCGGCCGTGCGGCGTTCCACCTCCGCCTCCAGCGACGCATTCAGCTCCGCCAGTTCCTGCTCGGCGCGCCGGCGTTCGGTGGCGCTACGGACGCGCTCGGCCACTTCGCGCATGAACCCGAGTTCCGCCGTGCTCCACTGACGCGTCCGGGCATTGTTCAGATAGACCAGGGCAACGAAGCCCCCCTGTTCGGTCAGCGGCATGTTGACGAAGGCGCGCGCCGTGATGGCCTCCAGCGCCGCGGCATTGTCGCGGGTGCGCTGATCGAGCCTTGCGTCGGGGATGACCACCGTTTCGCCGCGCTTCAGCGTCTCGATATAGGATCCGTAATCCCGGAAGTTCAGAACGCCGGCGAGGCTCTTCACGCCTGGCGCGTTCCAGTCGCGCTCGATCTCGATCGTCTCGGCTACCGGATCGATCGTGCCATAGCCGGCGCGGCTGACACCCAGCGTCTTGCCCAGGATTTCCGACGCGATGAAGGCGATCTCGGCGGTATCGGCGATGTCGCGGATCCGGTCGCTCAATTCCAGCAGCGCATTCGCGCGCGCTTCGGCGCTTTTCCGCTCCGTCACATCGAAGCTGACCCCGGGAAAGCGTATCGCGGTGCCGTCAATGTCCAGCATCGGCCTGCCCTGGGCAACGAGCCATTGCGAGGCCCCGTCTTCACGGATGAGGCGATATTCCGTGTTGAATGGATCGCCGGTCCGGATCGTATGCGCGATCTCTTGCTCCAGCCGCGGCAGATCGTCGGGATGGACACGGGTGAAGAAACTGGAAATCGGCGCGCCCGCCGCCGCCCGCGCGGGATCGACGCCGTAGATGCGGGCGAACCGTTCGTCCGCGACGACCCGGTCGCGCCGCAAATCCCAGTCCCAGGTACCGATGCCTTGCGATGCCGACAGCGAGACCTCCCGCTGACGGAACAGCGCGTTGATCTCGATCTGGGCAATCGTCTGCCGTGCCAGCGCCTCCAGCGCGATCCGCTGGGTCTGGTTCAGCCCTTCGGGTCGCGGCTTTATGTCGATGGCACAGAGGCTGCCCAGCGGAAGTCCCTTGGCGGTGACGAGGGGCACGCCCGCATAGAAGCGAATATGCGGATCGTCCCGCACGAGCGACATGCCTGCCGTGCGCGGATCCTGGGCCAGATCGCGTATCTCGAACAAGCCCTCGCCCTGGATCGCGAGTGCGCACACGGACGTCTCGATCGGCGTCTCCTGCGCGTCGGTGCCCGTCTTGGCCTTGAACCACTGACGGTCCGCATCAACCAGGCTGACGAGCGCGATCGGCGTCTGGCAAATCGTCTTCACGAGCATGACGATGTCGTCGAACGCCTGTTCAGGCGGCGTGTCGAGCACGCCGGCCTGAACCAGTGCGTCCAGCCGATCCGCCTCATTCCAGCGTTCGGCCGAGGAAGAAGTCAATTCAGGCAACGATCCGTCCAAATTGCAGACGGCTTCGTGCGCCTCCGTACTGCTTAAGTCGCTACGCGCACTTCCGTTCCCACCAATGTCAGTGGACGAAACGCGCCACCACGTCGCGGTAGGAGCGGGATACCTTCACCTGTGCGCCCGAACCGAGAACCAGGAAACATTCGCCGTTGGTGTGCGGCTTGACCTGCTTCACCAGATCCAGGTTGACGATGGTCGAGCGATGGATGCGCTGGAAACGACGCGGGTCCAGGCGCTTCTCCAGATCCTTCATCGTCTCGCGCAGGATCAGCGTGTTATCGCCGGTATAGATGCACATATAATCGCCGGCGGCATCGATGCGCTCGATTGAATCGACATCGACGCGGAAGATCTGGCCGCGATCCTTGATGTTGATCAGCTTCTCATACCGGCTCGACGCATGCGCATCGGCCGTGTCCGGCATCACATCGGCCGCCTCCGGCGCATGTTCGGCGATGACTTCCTTCAGCTGCGCGACTTCGCCGGCCGCGCGCTTCTCCGCGAGGCGCTGGCGCACCCGCTCCAATGTGTCGGCAAGGCGATCGGTCTCAACAGGTTTCATCAGATAGTCGACGGCACCGGCTTCAAATCCCCGCAGTGCATGATCGACATAAGCGGTCACAAAAACGAACAGAGGCGGTTCGACCTCCATCAGGCCCTGAATGACGGAGAATCCGTCGAAACCCGGCATCTGGATATCCAGGAATACCAGATCGGGCTTGTGGGTCTTGATCGCGCGAATCGCTTCCCGCCCGTTGGTGCAGGTTTCGATAATCTCGACGTCTTCGTGCGGTGCGAGCCGCACCTCCAGCCCCTGGATGGCCAAAGGCTCGTCATCGACCAAGATTGTGCGGATGGTCATGGAGTTCAGATCCTCGTCGTGTTCGACTGGTACGGAATTTCGATCGTCACGGTGAACCCGTCGGAACGGGCCTCGGTCTCGAATTTATGTTCGCTACCATAAGCCTGAACCAACCGGTCCCTCGTGTTGACCAGCCCGACTCCGGTCGAAACGGTTGTTGCCGCCCCGCCGTCGCTCGCGCTGGCGCCGCTCCCTGGGCCGGTGTCGCTGACCGTGATGTGAACGCGATTGCCGATCCTGCGCGCGGCAACGGCGATGTCGGCCCCCTCCTCCTTCGGCGTGACCGCATATTTGATGGCATTTTCAACCAACGGCTGCAGCAGCAGCGACGGAATATTGGCATGGGCCGCAGCGGGATCGACGTCGAAGCGGGTGCGCAGCCGCTCCTCAAACCGCATCTTTTCGATGTCGAGATACAGTTTCAGCGTCTCCACCTCCTGCGCCAGCGTCACCTCCCCCTCCGGCTCGCTCACCAAAGTGTAGCGTAGGAAAGAGGCAAGGCGCGACAGCATGGCATTGGCCCGCTCGGTCTGTTTCAGCAGCACGAGCGTCGAGATGGAATTGAGCGTGTTGAACAGGAAATGCGGGTTGAGCTGGTAGCGCAGCATGGCGAGCTGCGCCGACGAGGCCTGGCTGCCCAGGCGCAGCAGCTGATCGCGCTGCTCTTCCACCACGATGTAGAAATTGATGCCGTAATAGAGGGCCGACCATGCCGCGAGCAGCGAGAAATCCAGCAGGATCGCGGAAAAGAACTGAATGCCCTCCGGCATCGGGCCGGTGCTGTAGAAAGTGGCGTGCGCCCATGTCTCGATCGACGAGAAAAGCGCTGAGGAGAACATCAGGATCAGGATCGATCCGCCCCAGGTGATCGCCGGGCGCATGGTGAACAGGCGGCGATAGGCGGCCGACATCAGCAAAGTCAGCGAATAGCCGGTTGCGGTGGTCAGCGCCGTCGGCACGATGAACAGCCAGCCCATGGCGTTCGCAATGCCGCTGAGTGCGCGCAGCACGAAATAGCCGGCCCAGCCAGCCGACTGCAGCGTCCAAAAGGCGCGGTTCTTGTCCTCGAAGAAAGGAGCTCGTCTCAGCAGCGTGCGCGGCATCAGGTGGACGCCTCTACAGGATCGGCGGCCTTGCTGCCAACTGCGATGGGTTTTGCGACGAATTGCGCAGCGTTCAGGGCGCGTGAACGTTTGATAAACACTTGATTCCAGACCGGTTCAGGCGAATCGTGTCATGGGGCTGATACGGGAGGTTACCTCTCGGACAGGATTGGAGATTGGTAATGCGTAAGCTTCTGACTGCATCCGCCGCCGCCCTGGCGTTGGTGGGCGTGACCATTGGCGCGGCCGCTCCTGCGGAAGCGCGCTATTGGGGACCCGGCTATTATGGCCGCGGCTATTATCATCATGGTGGCGGGCGTACCGCAGCTATCCTTGGCGCGGGCGTTCTGGGCCTGGCTGCCGGCGCTGCGATCGCGAGCAACCATCCGCGCTATTATGCGCCGAGCTATTATGGTGGCCCAGTCTATTATGCGCCGCCCCCGCCTCCGCCGGTTTACTATGACGGCTATTATGCGCGCGGTCCGATTTGCCGCAGCGACTGGCGCTGGGATGGCTATATCGGCCAATATGTCCGGGTGCGTTACTGCGACTAACCGGCCTTACCGATCTACAGATCATTATGGGCGGCGTAGTAATCCGCCGCCCTTTTTGTCTTGAAAGAGGGTGCGGGTGGTCGGGCTCGAACCGACACTCCTTGCGGAACGGGATTTTGAGTCCCGCGCGTCTACCAGTTTCACCACACCCGCGTTGCAGCGCCGTTAGCGCAGCCGCGGCCCCTTCGTCCAGCCTTCCTCCACGCAAATCCGTCTGCTAGCCGCCCTGCCATGGCCAAGATCGATGAATTGCTGGACGAATATGCTTTTCTGGACGCGGACGACCGCTACCGCCTGCTGATCGAACTGGGTCGCGACCTGGAACCGATGCCCGACGCGCTGAAGACCGACGCCACCCTGGTCCGCGGCTGTTCCGCTTCGGTATGGGTCTACCCCACGCGCATGGAGGAGAATCGCCTGCATTTCCTAGCGGACAGCAATGCCGCCATCACCAAGGGCATCATCGCGCTGGTGCTGCTGACGGTGCAGGATCGAACCGCGGCGGAGATTATCGCGACCGACATCGAGGGGGCCCTCGCTCCGTTCGAGTTGACCCGACAGCTCAGTTCCAGCCGCACCCAGGGCATTCCCAACATGATTGCCCTGATCCGGGCGACGGCGGGCCGCTACGTTTAAGCGATTGAGGCGGCGGGGACCGCGGAACCTCAGCGACCTGTCGGCAGAGGCGCGTTGAAGCGCCTCATTCGCGGAACGGCTTGGGGCTAGTCCGTGGATGCGAGCCTACGCTGGCATGACGGTAATGGGTTTGGCGACCTATCCTCTATACGCCACGTCACGCCAGCGAAGGCTGAGGTCCATGACGCACCTCGCGGGCAATGCGGATGCAATCATCCCAACACGTTTTCGCACTGTTTCCCAATCGTCGCCAAGCCTCCCGGCCTCATTCGGCGGCGACGGCGATCGCCTCGGTCAGGCCCAGGCGCGATTCGACCTGTTCGATCGGAGTACCGGATTGGACGATCAGCCAGTCACGCGGGCGGGCGCCATCCACCACCGTGACGGCACGCTTGGGGCACACCTTCAGGCACTTGACCGACATCACGCCGATACCAGCCTTACGACCCTTGCCGCCGGCAAACCGCGTACGCAGGAGCTTGGACAGACGCTGCTTGCCGTCCGCGCCAAAGCCCTTCTTGTCGAGCTTCTTCTCGCATTTTGCGCAGACCAGGACGGAGGCGCGCCATTGCGCGCGCACGCCCAGGATCATGCAGCGCGCCTTTCTTCGGCCTGGCGCAACACGTCCCACGCCGCCTGCACGGCGCGGAAGCGTTCGGCCGCCTCCGTATCGCCCGGTCGCGTGTCGGGATGGTTGGCCTTGGCAAGCCTGCGCCAGGCAGCCTTGACCTCGTCAAAGTCGGCATCGCTGTCCAGTTCCAGGACCGACAAGGCCCGCATCTCGTCGCGTGAGCGGGTGCCGTCGCCCGGGCCACCCCAGGCATAATGGGAGGCGGAGCTATAGGCGGAGCCTTCGCCCCGCTCGGCCGCTTCCCGCGCAGCCGCCTCTTCCGCGTCGAGCCCTTCGAAATAATTCCAGC
>NZ_JBMDXN010000024.1:0-11044 GCF_048595155.1 Sphingomonas sp. | reverse complement strand
CATCGGCCAGGCGTGCGAGTTCGATTACTCGGGGACGCAGGCGTGCAAGGCGCTGCGCGAGGAGGGCTACCGCATCATCCTCGTCAATTCGAACCCGGCGACGATCATGACCGATCCGGACATGGCGGACGCGACCTATGTTGAGCCGATCACGCCCGAAGTCGTCGCGCGCATCATCGAAAAGGAGCGGCCTGACGCCGTGCTCCCGACGATGGGCGGCCAGACCGCGCTCAATACGGCGCTGGCGTTGTGGCATGATGGCACGCTGGAGAAGTTCGGCTGCCAGATGATCGGCGCGGATGCCGAGGCGATCGACAAGGCCGAGGATCGGCTGAAGTTCCGCAATGCGATGGACAAGATCGGGCTGGAAAGCCCGCGCTCGCGCATCGCCCACTCCATCGATGAGGCGCTCGACGCGCTGGATTTCGTGGGCTTGCCCTCGATCATCCGGCCGAGCTTCACCATGGGCGGGCAGGGCGGCGGCATCGCCTATAACCGCCAGGAATTCATCGAGATCGTCACCTCCGGCCTCGATCTGTCCCCGACCACCGAAGTGCTGGTCGAGGAGAGCGTGCTCGGCTGGAAGGAATATGAGATGGAGGTCGTGCGGGATCGTAACGACAATGCCATCATCATCTGCTCGATCGAGAATGTCGATCCGATGGGCGTCCACACCGGCGATTCCATCACGGTCGCGCCGGCGCTGACGCTGACCGACAAAGAATATCAGATCATGCGCAATGCCAGCATCGCGGTGCTGCGCGAGATCGGCGTCGAAACCGGTGGCTCCAACGTCCAGTTCGCGGTCAACCCGAAAGACGGCCGCCTGGTCGTGATCGAGATGAACCCGCGCGTGTCGCGCTCGTCGGCGCTGGCATCGAAGGCGACGGGCTTCCCGATCGCCAAGGTCGCGGCCAAGCTCGCGGTTGGCTATACGCTCGACGAGATCGACAATGACATCACCGGCGCCACACCCGCCAGCTTCGAGCCGACAATCGACTATGTCGTCACCAAGATCCCGCGCTTCGCATTCGAGAAGTTCAAAGGCGCGTCCGATCATCTGACCACGGCGATGAAATCGGTCGGTGAAGTGATGGCGATCGGCCGCAACTTTCATGAGAGCCTGCAGAAGGCGCTGCGCGGGCTGGAGACGGGCTTGTCCGGCCTGAACGTCGTCGATCGGCTGAAGGGCGCGCCGCGCGCCGAGATCGAGGCCGCGCTGGCCGAAGCGACGCCCGACCGGCTGTTGATCGCCGCACAGGCCCTGCGCGAAGGCTTCACTGTCGACGATGTTCATCGCATCGCCAAATATGATCCCTGGTTCGTGGAGCGGCTGGCCGAGATCGTCCGCGCGGAGGAGCAGGTGTGCCGCGAGGGGCTGCCGCGTGACCCGGCCGCCATGCGCAAGCTCAAGAGCATGGGTTTCTCCGACAAGCGTCTGGCGTGGCTCGCGCTGAACAGCGCCAACCTGCGCGGCATGCAGCGGGAGCAAGCGCGCGGATCGGGCATCGTCCATGATGTCATCCGCGCGATGGCCGGCGGCGTCACCGAAGCGGAGGTCCGCGCCCATCGCCACAAGCTGGGCGTGCGGCCGGTGTTCAAGCGCATCGATACCTGCGCCGCCGAATTCGAAGCCAAGACGCCTTATATGTACTCGACCTATGAGGCGCCGGCCTTCGGCGAGCCCGAAAATGAGGCGCAGCCGTCGGATCGCCGCAAGATCGTGATCCTGGGTGGCGGCCCCAACCGCATCGGCCAGGGCATCGAATTCGATTATTGCTGCTGCCACGCCTGCTTTGCGCTGAGCGATGCGGGCTTCGAGACGATCATGGTCAATTGCAATCCGGAGACGGTCAGCACCGACTATGACACGTCCGATCGCCTGTATTTCGAGCCAGTGACGGTCGAGGACGTGCTGGAAATTCTGCATGTCGAGCAGCAGAGCGGCGAGCTGGTAGGCGTGATCGTGCAATTTGGCGGCCAGACTCCCCTCAAGCTTGCGCAGGAGCTGGAGAATGCGGGCATCCCCATTCTCGGCACCTCGCCCGATGCGATCGATCTTGCGGAAGACCGCGAGCGGTTCGCGGCTTTGGTGAACAAGCTGGAGCTGAAGCAGCCGGCCAACGGGATCGCGCGCAGCCGCGACGAAGCAATCGCGGTGGCGGACCGGATCGGATATCCCGTGCTGACACGCCCCTCCTATGTCCTTGGCGGACGGGCGATGGAGGTAGTCGATACGCCGGCGCAGCTCGACAATTATATCGCGACCGCGGTGCAAGTGTCGGGCGACTCCCCCGTATTGATCGATCGCTATCTTCGCGATGCGATCGAGGTTGATGTGGATGCGATCGCCGACGGCACCGACGTCGTCATCGCCGGCGTGATGGAGCATATCGAAGAGGCGGGCGTCCATTCGGGTGACAGCGCCTGTTCGCTGCCACCCCACAGCCTGTCGCCCGAAATCGTGGCGGAGATCGAACGGCAGACCGATGCGCTTGCCCGGGCGCTGAAGGTCAAGGGCCTGATGAACGTCCAATATGCGGTGAAGGACGGTCAGGTCTATCTGATCGAAGTCAATCCGCGCGCCAGCCGCACGGTGCCGTTCGTCGCCAAGGCCGTCGGCGCGCCGATCGCCAAGATTGCCGCCCGCGTGATGGCGGGCGAGATGTTGAAGGATCTGCCCAGGATCGACCTCGACGTGGATTATATTGCGGTCAAGGAAGCGGTATTCCCGTGGGCGCGCGTCCCCGGTGTGGATCCCGTGCTCTCGCCCGAGATGAAGTCGACCGGCGAAGTGATGGGCATCGACCGCGACTTCGCCACGGCCTTCGCCAAGGCGCAACTGGGGGCAGGGACGGTCCTGCCGCAGGCCGGAACGGTGTTCGTATCGGTCAAGCCGAGCGACAAGCCGGTGATCGAGCCTGCGGTGCGGATGTTGATCGACCTGGGTTTCGACATCGTGGCGACCGACGGCACGGCCGAATATCTTGCCGGACGCGGACTGGCGGTGGAGCGCGTGAACAAGGTCGCACAGGGACGGCCCCACATCGTCGATCGGCTGAAGGACGGCGGCGTGCAGCTGGTGCTGAACACGACCGAAGGCTGGCAGTCGCTGCAGGATTCCAAGTCGATCCGCGCGTCCGCAATGCTGGCGCGCATCCCCTATTTCACCACGGCGGCCGCAGGCGTGGCGGCGGTACGGGCGATTGCAGCGTTGCGGGAGCACAGCCTTGAAGTGCGCTCGCTCCAATCCTATCATAGCTAGCTGACGATCCCAGACATCGTGAAGATGCGGGCGTCGCCAAGTGGCGGCGCGGGGTAGTTTTTTGACGCTTGAGGCTTTCCGCTTCGTATTTTTTACGCTGCACAAGGGGTTTGGTAGACATGGCAAGCGACGAGAAGATGCCGATGCTGGTGGAAGGGCACGACATGCTCACCGCCGAAGTCGCGCGTCTCAAGACGGAGCGGCCGCAGATCATCGACGCGATCGAGGAAGCGCGCGCGCACGGTGATCTTTCGGAAAATGCCGAATATCACGCGGCGAAGGAGCGTCAGGGCCAGATCGAGGCGATGATCGCCGACATCGAAGACAAGCTCTCGCGCGCATTGGTCGTCGATCCGAAGACCTTGTCGGGTGACAAGGTCGTGTTCGGCGCGACCGTGCATCTGGTGGACGAGGACGACAAGCCCATCACCTATCAGATCGTGGGGCAGACCGAGGCGGACGCCAAGGCAGGCCGCATTTCCTATTCCTCGCCGCTGGGCCGCGCCTTGATCGGTCGTAAGGTCGACGAAGAGGTTGAGGTCACTGTGCCCTCGGGCGATAAATATTACGTCGTCACCGGCATCGAATTCATCTGATTTGACATTTTTCCGTAGCTTTGGACGATCCATGGCGGCCGGATTTCTATCTTATGCCCGGTCTGGTGGGGCGGCAGCGGCGCCGTCCGCCGCGCCCATTGTCGTTCCATGAAAGCCGCTCCTCCCAAGGCAACCTTCGCCATTTGCGGGGTAACGCTGCTCAGCTTTGCCTTGCTGAGCGCGACGGACCGCTTCGCCGATGCCGCTGTGCTCGGCGGGTTCATTCCCGCGCGGCTATCCGGTTTGGCCGTGCCTTATGCGCTACCCGTGTGGCTGACGCCGCTTAGCGCGACGTTGCTGCATGGCGGCCTGCTGCATCTCGGCTTCAACCTGCTGATGCTCTACTTTTGCGGACGCGACGATGAAGTGGCGCTGGGACGGCCCGGCGTCGTCTTGCTCTATGTGCTAGGCGCCTATGGGGCAGCGGCCGCGCATTATGCGGTGGGGCCGCATTCGACCTCGCCCATGGTCGGCGCCAGCGGAGCAATCTCGGCGCTCGTCGGGGCTTATGCCATACTCTACGGCCAGCGCCGTCCGTCGAAATTCTCGCCGGAGGTGGCGCGCTGGTTGCATATTGCCCGGCTCGCAGCGGCGTGGATCGCCGTGCAGCTGATGCTGGGCCTGGTGTCCCGCACCCAGGGGCTTGCTATCGCCTGGGCCGCCCACGTTGGCGGCTTTCTGGTCGGACTGATCATCGCGCGCCCCCTCCTGCGCTGGCGCTATCGCAAAGCCTAAGCAGGCGAGGCGACAAACCAGCTGAGGCCTGTCGCGCTCGCTGGAGAGCAGTTCGCGGCCGATGCTCCGGATAGACCTATTCGGCCAGCCGGTTCAGTCCTTGGCGTCGGGGTTCAACAGGCGATGAAGATGGACGATGACGTAGCGCATTTCGGCGTCATCGACCGTGCGCTGCGCAGCAGCCCGCCACGCCTTTTCGGCGCTGGCATAATCCGGAAAAAAGCCGACCACCTCCACCTTGGAGAGGTCTTCGAAATCGAGCGTGCGCGGGTCTTTGACCCGCCCGCCGAACACCAGGTGCATTTTGCTCATGGGCAAAGCTTCCTGCCGTCGGCGGGGGGGAGTTGCAAGTGCGCGTTGATTATTTGCGCGCGTTCATCATGCGAACCAGCGCATCGAAGCCCTGGCGCTGGATGACGGAGTTGAAATCTGCGGCCTGGGCCATGGCGACGTTGATGCCGGCGACGTTCAGGTTCAGCACCTTCCAGGCGCCGCCAATCTTCACCACCGACCAGGTGGCCGCGATCGGCTGCGCGCCGGGCTTGGTCACCTGCGTATAGACGTCTGCACCACCGCCGGCAGTCGGCTGAGACCGGATCACACGGATGCTGGCGTTGGAATATTCGAACAGGCGATCCGCATAGGTGCCCACGACATAGCCGGGCAGGGCCGACTTGTAGGCCGCGCGCTGCGCCGGCGTGATCTTCGGCAACCATGCACGGATCAGGCGGTCGCCAATCTGATCGACCGCCACATTCTGCGACAGAAGCGCCCGGAACTTGGCCTTGGCTGCTTCGCGGCTCCCGCTGCGCATCGCTGCGAAGCCGTCCGTCGTCAGGGTCTGAATGAAACGCTGCGGATCGCTGGTGTCCACCGCCGCCGACGCCGGCGCGGTGACCGCGGGAAGAAGCATGCCCGAAGCGATGCCAAGCGCCAGCAGGGCGCCACGAACCTTGATCATACCTATCTCCAAAAAGCGACGAGCGGACGCAAGCGCCCGCCCGTCTGAACTTGCGTTGAACTTCTAGCGGGTTGCCGACTCGCGTGCCGCCTGGATTGCGGCTGCGCCGGCGGTGCCGGCCGCCTTCAGGGCCTGCTCGACCAGCTTCGACACCTGGGCGCGCAGCTGATCGGTCGAAAGGCCGGATTCATCCAGCGCGTCCGTGCCCGCGGTGCGGCCCGCTTCCAGCGCGGCACGGGCTGCATCGCCAATCTTGGCGCCCAGCGGCCCGAGCAGCTCCTTTTCCTTTTCGATGCGGGGCAGCAAGGCGCCAGCGAGCGCACCAATCGCGATGCCGCCAAGCAACGCCGCCAGCGGGCTCGCCTCCAGGCTCTGGCCAGCGCCCGACGTCTTCTCGCGCGCAGCCGCATAAGCAGAGGCGACGCGCTCGCTCACCTTGCCGTACGCATCGGTGAGAGCGCCATTGTTCGTGTCGTTATCCGCGGCTTTCGGCTTACTCATCACTGTCTCCATCATCATCTTTGCCACGCAGCCGGGCGATCAGCCGCGCGATCGGTTTACGGGCTATCAACGCAGTAACGCCTATTGCGGCTGCAGACGCGGCCACAGGGCGCTGACTAATCACGCGCGCGGCGCCGTTGGCGGCGCTCTCCCCGGCGTCCCGCGCGCTTTCCCAAGCGTCATTTGCAAGCACGGACGGTTTCAGTCGGGCTTGCAGCGCCTGGGCCGATCCAAGGAAACGTTCTCGCGCCGCAGCAACTTCGGCGCGTGCCCGCGCGACATCCGCCTCACTCATTTTGCCATGCCCTTGATGCGATTTATGGCGATCCAGCTCAGTAAGCCTGCGATCGCCAGCACCGCGACCGCTGCCACGGCGAACCCGCCGGCAAGCCCCAGCCAGCGCGCCAGCAGCAAGCCCAGCGCCGCGACCAGCACCGTGAGGGCTGCCTGGACGAGCAGGATCGCGACAACGATCATGGCCAAGGCGGGCCCAGCCTGGCCCGCCTTGGTCGAGACCGTCGTCTTGACGAGATTCACCTCGGCCCGGAGATAGGCCTTGCCATTATCGATCAGGCGCGCGGCGAGCTCGCGGAGCGGCACAGGCTCCTCGCCGGTCTTCAATTGGGTCACGCCTTCGGCGTATCTTCGCGGGTGCCGCCGTCCGCCAGCCCGGCACGTGCCAGCCGCGCGACCACGAAGCCCAAAGCGGCCGCCGTGCCGACGGCGATGGCCGGCGATCGGGCGATCAGCGCGCGCGCATCCTGGAACAGATCGTCCACGTCCTTGTCGCGGAATGTATCCGAGAAACTGCCAATGCCCTGCGCGGCGCGACGTGCATAATCACCATATTGGCGCCCCAGCTTGTCGTCGATTTCGGCAGCGGCATCCTCGACCGTCTGTACCAGATTGTCCAATGCCGCGGTCGCGCGATCCTTACCGGCCTGCGCAAAATCGCGCGCCTTGTCGGTCGCCTGGCCGCGCAGATCGTCGAACCGGCCAAAAAGGGGTGCCGCGCCGTCTGCGCCGGTCGCGCTGTCGGTGCCGACGTTCGGCCGCGCGCCTGCATCGTCCCGGCCCGTTTCGGCCGTTCCGATCGAGGCGAAACCCTGATCCGGACCGTCGCTATCGTCGCTCACGCTCGCGCCCTCGATGATGGCATCGGTGCCCTCGGGCAGCTGATCGTCGGGGGAAGCCATGTTTCGTCTCCTGGGTTGACGGGTGTCGATGATTCAACCGCCGCACTGCGGCTGCGTTCCATCATCCTAATACACTATTTCGTTCCGTTTCCGTTATTATTGCCTGATGCGTTTGCCGCCGATAGAGGCGCGGCATCTGTTTCAGCATAGCGCAAGGAAAACCCCCATGACCGCGATCGTCGACGTCCACGCCCGCACCGTGATCGACAGCCGGGGCAATCCCACCGTCGAGGTCGACGTCACGTTGGAGGACGGCAGCTTCGGCCGCGCCGCCGTTCCGTCCGGCGCCTCCACAGGCACCCGCGAGGCGGTCGAGCGCCGCGATGGCGACAAGAGCCGTTGGGGGGGGAAGGGCGTGGATGATGCCGTCGAAGCCGTGAACAGCGAGATCGCCGAGGCGGTGGAAGGGCTGGAGGCGGAGGATCAGGGCGAGGTCGACGCCATCATGATCGAGCTGGACGGGACCGAGAATAAGGGCCGGCTGGGCGCCAATGGCATCCTCGGCGTCAGTCTTGCCGTCGCGAGAGCAGCGGCAGAGGCGCGAGGCCTGCCGCTCTACCGCTATGTCGGCGGCGTCGCTGCGCACCTGCTGCCGGTGCCGATGATGAACATTGTCAACGGCGGTGCCCATGCCGACAATCCGATCGACTTTCAGGAATTCATGATCGTACCGACCGGTAGCGACAGCCTGATCGAAGCGGTCCGCTGCGGTACCGAGATCTTCCACACGCTGAAGAAGAAGCTGCACGACAAGGGATTGGCGACGGCCGTAGGCGACGAAGGCGGCTTCGCGCCGAACCTCGCCAGCCCGTCCGATGCGCTGGATTTCATCATGAGCTCGATCGAAGCCGCCGGCTACACGCCCGGCGAGGATGTCGGCATTGCGCTGGATTGCGCGGCCAGCGAGTTCTTCAAGAACGGCGTCTATGATCTGGAAGGCGAAGGCCGGAAGCTGAGCCCGGCCGAGATGGTCGATTATCTGGCGGAACTGGCCGGCAAATATCCGATCGTCTCGATCGAGGACGGCATGGCCGAACAGGATTGGGAGGGCTGGAAGCTGCTGACCGACCGGCTGGGCGCAAGCTGCCAGCTGGTTGGCGACGACATCTTCGTGACCAATCCCCGCATTCTGGCGGAGGGCATCGAGAAGGGTGTCGCCAATTCGTTGCTCGTGAAGGTCAATCAGATCGGCACGCTGAGCGAAACCTTGGAAGCGGTCAGCATGGCGCAGCGGGCCGGCTATACCGCCGTGATGTCGCACCGCTCCGGCGAAACGGAAGATTCGACGATCGCAGATCTCGCGGTCGCGACCAATTGCGGACAGATCAAGACGGGGAGCCTCGCGCGGTCCGACCGGCTTGCCAAATATAACCAGCTGATCCGCATCGAGGAAGAACTTGGCGCGATCGGCCGATATGCCGGGCGCGCTGCGCTTAAATACTGAACTCCGACTAGCGGGCGGGCGGTGCACACATCGTTCGCTCGCCGGGCTGGCGGTTCAAGCGTGCAGCGTCCAAGCCAAGCTACGCGCGCGCCAACGCTTGCTATATTTCCTACTTGTTAAATAGGGATTAAGGTGCCCGCACGTCCATTGCGGAGTGCACGGCATGGCATCCAGCGAATCTGGCCTCTCGCCCTTGTGCCTGATGGTGCCGGGACTTGGCAATTCCGGCCCTGGTCACTGGCAAACGATCTGGGAATCCGAACGTCCCGATTGTGTTCGGGTGGAACTGGGGATGTGGGATAATCCGATCCGCAATATCTGGATCAGCAGGATCGATCAGGCGGTTGCGGCCGCCAACGGCCCAGTCGTGCTGGTCGGACATAGTCTGGGGTGTCACGCCATCCTGTGGTGGGCCGGCCTGCTCGGCGAGGATGTCAGCGGAAACGTGGTGGGTGCCATGCTGGTCGCGCCGCCGGATGTCGATCGTCCGGGGGTGGACGCACGGCTGGCGCCGTTTGCGCCTGCTCCACAAAGCATGCTGCCGTTCCCCACGATGACAGTGGCGAGCAGTGACGATCCGTGGTGCGATGCCGACCGTGCGATTGAGCTGGCGGGGGCGTGGGGTGCGCAGTGTGTGCTTCTGGATCATGTCGGGCATATCAACGCGGACTCGGGGCTGGGCGCATGGCGCGAAGGTCAGGACCTGCTGGAGGGATTATTGGATGCACGTCCCAGGGTTGCGCCAGCGCCCGAGCTGCGGGGCCATGCCGCTGCCGTTGCGTGCCACCGACCCTGGATCGAGGGATAGCGCCATCCGATAGCGCTAGGGGCCGCCGTTGGCGGATGTCTTGAGCCTATCTCAAAGGTTTGCCAAGTTCTCGGCCACCGACAGCTATGAAAGCGGCTGGGTGGGTTAAGAGGAGAATTGCCGAGACCGTGCAGCTTCAGGAACGATAATTGTCGCGGGCCGGACCCTCTGCTAGCCATCCTTATCGGTTAACGGAAAGGGTCTTTGATGAAGCTGTGGCTCGCAGGCGCGGTTATAGCGCCGATGCTGGCGTCTTCCGCTTCGGCACAAATTCCACCTGAATTGCTTGGCGGTGGATCCTCCGCCGCGCCGATGTACAGCGAGCCCTTCTACAAAGGAAAGGAGGGGTTCTGGGTGCTGTTCCGGGACCGTGAAAACACCGGATATCATTGCTCGGTCAATTTCATCGCGCCGGACAATACATTCTCGATGCGCGGGCCCGACGATGCCGACATGGCGCGAAAGCATTACGGCTCGATCTGGTTCGTCGGCAAGGCAATCCCCCCGGCCGCAAAGCCCGAAACCGTCCAGGTCAGCTTAACCGGCAATCGCCCTGCTGCCGCCGTTCCCGCAGGGCATGTCAGTATGCCAGGTGCGGCCAGCGGCGCTTTGGTGCTGACGATCGATGTTCAGAAATCGCTGCTGGAAAAACCAGACAGCAATGACATCGCCGTCCAGATGCAGGGCAAGGAAGTATTCCGATCCAAACTGATCGGGCTGCAGCAGGCCTATCGCGTGCTGGGCAACTGTATGCGCGCTGCCGGCAAATGAAGTCGATTTCGGAATAGGCGGCACCTCAGGAGGCGGGCACGTTCATGATATCGCTGCAGGCGTTCCTGAGGTTGCGTGTGTCGCCATCCTTGTCATGGAAGACCGATACGTCGGCCACCCGCAGCGTACCCGCGCTATCCGGGATCAGCGCGAAAGTGACGTTGCACGTATCATAGCCCCCACCTGTCATGGTCGCACCGGTGACGACGTTTTGCCACAATACCTGATTGTTAAACGCCTGCCCATAAGACAGGAAGCGCGCGCCCGCCTGGCGAACCGAGGGATTGCCGTTGGCAGCGACCACGTCCTGCTCGGTCTTGCCCAGCCAGACTTGCAACAGGATTGATTCACTCCGCGATAATCGACGATTGGCGCGATATCTGGCGGCCGCTGCGGTAAAGTCCGTTCTCGTGTTCATCTCCTTCAGCCGGCCTCCAACCAGGGCCTGGGCGTCGTCCATACTCTTTCGGAACGTTGCCACTTGAGCGTTGAAGGCCTGTTGCTCGGCTGGCGTAAGTTTGCGGCCGGAACTGATGGCGGGCTTCTGCACGTCCTTCCACAAATTGGTCCAGGTGAATTCGGCCAGGAAAAGCGGCGACATGCCGTCCGGAATGAGTTCGGCGTCGTTTAGGCTGATCGCGGCCATTTTCTGCCGAAAAAGATTACGGTCGATCACATGGTCCGCGCCGGCCCAGTCGGCGTTAGCCCCCCAACAGGCAATTCTGTGGCCCCCCCCCCCCCCAACCCCCGACAAACAGTATCAAAAA
>NZ_JBMDXN010000023.1:0-15414 GCF_048595155.1 Sphingomonas sp. | reverse complement strand
GGCGACCACCGCCAGGATGGCCAGCGTCAGCCGCTGGTTCTTGGCCTTCATGAGTTAATCGTCGCGCCGGCTGGCAAGCGCATTGGCGCGCGCCTCCGCGCGGCGCATTGCCAAGACGCTCGAGACGATCAAACCGGCCGTTCCCGCGGCGGTTACGGCATAAGCGGCGGCGACGAACGGCCAGGCATTCACGATCGCGCTCATGCCGCCGCCATCCGGCGCATCCGCGCTTCCGCCTTGGCGTCCGCCAGCAAGGTCCGCATGCGCATCAGGACAACGCTCAGGAAGATCAGGCTGAACCCGACGACCGCAAGCGGGATCGGCCACAGCATGGTGTTGTCGATGCTGGACCCGCGCAAGCCGATACTCTCGCCCTGGTGCAGGGTACGCCACCAGAGAACGGAATAGTGGATGACCGGCAGGTTCACCGCGCCCACGATCCCGAAAATGGCCGCGATCCGCTGCCCCCCTTCCTCACGCCCCGCCGCGTTGGCGAGAGCAATATAGGCGAGGTAGAGGAAGAACAGGACCAGCATGGATGTCAGCCGCCCATCCCATTCCCACCACGTCCCCCAGGTCGGGCGGCCCCAGATCGAACCGGTGATCAGGCAGATGGCGGCGTAGGTCGCGCCCGGCACCGCGACCGCGCGTGCAGCGACATGCGCCAGCGGATGCCGCCAGACGAGCTGAGCAAAGCTCGACATCGCGATCCCGGCCCAGCCCGCCATGCCGAGCCAGGCCGCGGGTACGTGGATATAGATGATCCGAACCGTTTCGCCCTGCAGATAATCCTGCGGCGTCACGAAGAGCCCGCCGGCGAGCGCGATCAGCGTCAACACGAGGCCAGACCAACCGAACCAGACGGTTAGCGGGCGCGCAATGCGTGTGAAGCGGGCGGGATTGGCAAAACGATGCATCGGAATTCCTGCAGCATTACTCGACACATCGCGCGGAGGAAAGGCGGGTTGCGCCGTTCGGTTCAAGCGGCCAAGCGCAGCCTATGACGCCCCAACCCACCGAACGCCCGTTGCGCGGTATCGCAATGCGCATCACCTCGGCCACATCGTTCGCGCTGATGGGCGCGCTGCTCAAGGCAGCCAGTGCGCGGGGCGTTTCGACGCCCGAAATGATCTTCTATCGCAATGGATGGGCGTTGCTGGTTGTCGCCACCTGGCTCTCGCTGGGCCCGGGATGGAAGGCCGTGCGGACCAGGGCGCCGGCTGCGCACCTGACCCGATCCGCTATCGGGCTAGTATCGATGCTGCTAACCTTTGGGGCGTTGGCGCTGCTGCCCCTGGGAGAAGCGACCGCCCTGACCTATGCGGCGCCGATCATCGCCACCGTGCTGTCGGCCGTCTTCCTGAAGGAGCAGATCGGGATCCGGCGCTGGGCCGCCGTCGCCGTTGGCTTTGCGGGTGTGCTTCTGATCGCCCATCCCGGCAATGGCGGGGCGCCGATCGGCATTCTTGTCGGAGTGGCCGCCGCCTTCGGTCAATCGGCGGTGATGATCACCGTGCGCCAGATCAGCCGGACCGAAGACGTCGCCGCTATCGTCTTCTGGTTCACCATCTTCACCACCATTGCCGGTGCCGCCATGCTGCCCTTCTTCGGCAGCAGCCATGATCGCACGACGATGCTGCTGCTGGCGCTCGCGGGCCTCGGTGGCGGCATCGGGCAGCTCAGCATGACCGCCTCGCTGCGCTATGCGCCGGTGTCGGTGGTGGTGCCGTTCGACTATCTGCAGATCGTCTGGGGCATCACGATCGGCTGGCTTATTTTCCTGACACCAGCGACGCCGCTGGTTTTCGCCGGGGCGGCGCTGATCGCCGCCAGTGGGATCTACACCGCCTATCGGGAACGGGCCCGGGGCAAGGAACCTGCCGAAGCCCGCTCCATGCCCGAATCCAGTTAACCGCAACCTTCGCGTTGCGCCTCAGCGCCCGATGAGCGCCATGGCCATGCGATCGGCAACCCGGGCGGCGGTCTCGCCACTCGATGCACTCTCCGCCCAGATCTTTTCCAGTCGCCCCGGGATCTGCGTCAGGCGGGCTTCCACCTCGGCGCGGTCGCCCTGCCCCAGATATTCCAGCGTGACGTTGATGATGCCGCCTGCGTTGATGACATAATCGGGGGCGTACAAAATGCCGCGCGCATGCAGGCGATCGCCGTCGTCGGGCGTCGCCAGCTGGTTGTTGGCGCCACCCGCCACGATCGGCGCGCGCAGGGCAGCGATCGACTCGGCAGTCAGAACGGCGCCCAGCGCGCAAGGGCTGATCACGTCCGCTTCCGTGGTGAGAATATCCGCCGCCGCAACGGTGGCAGCACCCAGTTCGCCTGCCAATTTGGCAGCACGGCCCATGTCGACGTCCGCCAGCGTGAGCTGGGCGCCTTCCGCCGCGAGCAGCCGGGCGAGCCCGCCGCCGACTGAGCCGACGCCTTGGATCGCAACGTGCACACCTTGCGAACTATCCTTGCCAAGTGCCTGGCGGATCGCCGCTTTCACACCCAGGAAAACGCCCATCGCCGTCGACGGGCCGGGATCGCCGCCGGCATGGCCCTCATCGACCGGCAGGCCGGAGACGTGGCGTGTCTCGCGCCCGATCGCCACGAGGTCCGCTTCGCCCATACCGACATCTTCGGCGGTGACGTAACGGCCGCCGAGCGATTCGACCGCGCGGCCGAACGCCGCCAGCATCGCCGGCGTCTTGGTGCGTGCTTCGTCCGCCAGGATCACCCCCTTGCCACCGCCGACCGGAAGGCCCGCCATTGCGTTCTTGAAGCTCATGCCGCGCGACAGGCGCAGCGCATCCGTCAGCGCATCATTGCCATCGGCATAATGCCAGAAGCGGGTGCCGCCGGCGGCCGGGCCGAGGTGGGTGGAGTGGATCGCGACGATCGCACGCAGGCCGGAGGCCGGGTCCGAGAAGAAATGGACGCCTTCATGCGCGTCGAAATCGGGCAGGTTCCACAAGGCTGGCATGATCAAGGCTCGCTAACAAAATTGCACATCAGCGCAATAATCTTGTCAGCCGATCTTCGCCAGCCCTGAAAGATGGGGCGATCGACGGGGATTGAACCCGCAACCTCCGGTACCACAAACCGGCGCTCTAACCAATTGAGCTACGACCGCCACGCTGACCGCGCTGCCACGGCAAACGCGCCGCTGCCCCTTACGGGCGCGCTGGCGCTTCGGTCAAGCTACTCGCGCATCTTAAGGCTGCGCAATGGTAAATGCGTCGCAGGCGGAACCGTGGCGTGCGGCCAAGGTTCGACATGGCATGGCCGACGCGGAACCCACCATTGCACCGATGGAGGCGCGTCTGGTTGACGCGCTGCCGTCGGGCGCGGAATGGATATACGAACCTAAATGGGATGGCTTCCGCTGCATCGCGCGGCGCGACGGACGCGAGGTCACGCTGACGTCCAAGTCCGGCAAACCGCTTGCTCGCTATTTTCCCGAAGTGGTCGAAATGCTGGAGGCGCTGGCCGAGCGGCATTTCGTCTTGGACGGAGAGCTGACGATCGCGACCGGCGACACGCTCTCCTTCGCCGCCTTGCAGGCTCGGCTGCACCCGGCGGAAAGCCGCATCCGCAAGCTTGCTGCGGAAACGCCGGCGCAGTTCATCCTGTTCGATTGCCTGGCGCTCGGCGGGCGCGACCTGACGTCGCTGCCGTTCGCGGAACGTCGGGCAACGCTCGCGGCCTTCTTCGGCAAGACCGCGCATGACCGGCTTCTCCTCTCCCCCGTCACCACGGATGTCATCCAAGCGGATCGATGGCTCGCGCGTGCGGGCACGGCCCTGGACGGGGTTGTCGCCAAGCGGCTGGATCTGCCTTATCAGCCAGGCGTGCGCGCTATGGCCAAGCTGAAGCAGCACAGGAGCGCCGACTGCGTCGTCGGCGGCTTCCGCTATGCCGGGACCGCGAAGAGCGCCGTCGGGTCGCTCTTGCTTGGGCTGTTCGATGATGCGGGCCTCCTGAACCATGTCGGCTTCACATCCTCCTTCGATGCCGCCGAGAAAAAGCGCCTGCTCAATGTGCTGAAGCCGTTGATCGGTCCGCCCGGATTTACCGGCGACGCTCCCGGTGGGCCGAGCCGTTGGTCGACCGAGCGATCGGTCGAATGGCAACCCCTTCGCCACGAACTGGTGGTCGAGGTCCGTTACGATCAGGTCACCGGCTGCCGCTTCCGCCACGGCACGACCTTTCTGCGCTGGCGGCCGGACAAGGCGCCTGGCCAATGCGGCATGGATCAGCTGGCCCGCGAGCTGAAGCCGGCGGAACTGGAAGAACTGATCCGCGCCTGATCAGAACACTCTCAAGAGAGCAGCGGCTTAGGCGACTTCTCCGCCGGTCAGATGCGCCCAGGTTTCCTTGGCTTTGGCGATGCCGAACTTCCACGCTTTGCCGATTTCGATATGCGGCATGGTCGGGATCTCGGCTGGATCGACAACCGCATGGAGGATTGCCGGCCCGGGCGTCGCCAGGAAGGCGCGCACGGTTTCGCTCAGCGTGGCCGGATCGCGCGCCGTAAAACCCTCCGCACCGCAGGCGCGCGCGAAGGCGGCGAAATCGGGGTTGGGGAAGGTCGATCCCTTGGTGGCGGGGTTGCCGGCGCCTTCCATCTCGAAATGAACCAGACCCCAGCCGGCATTGTCATAGACGACGACCTTGACGGGCAGCTTGTGTTCCACGGTCGTCATGAATTCACCCAATAGCATCACCATCCCGCCGTCGCCGACATGGAGGATGGTCTGACGATTGCGGTCCAGCGCCTGGATGCCGTTGGCCATGCCGAGCCCGGTGCCCACCGCCGCATTGTTGAACGATCCGGAGATGCGCTGCGTACCACGCTGGCGCGTCCAGTTGCCGGCCCACAGGGTGATCTCGCCCGTGTCGGTCACGAAGACGGCATCATGCGCCGCATGATCGCTGACGAGGCGCGCCACCGCCTGAGGGTGGACAAGATCCTTGCTCCGTGTCGGGTCCGCTTTCCCGTCGAGCATCGCGTCCCATTTCGCCCGATCGGACGACACCTTGTCGAAGAAGGCTGTGTCACTGCGCTGAGGCAGTTTTTCCAGCAACATCTGCAGCGCGGGCCGGACGGAGCCAATCACGCCGAGCGCGATCGGGGTGCGGCGCCCGAGCGCAAAGGCGCGCTCGTCAATTTGGACGACCTTGCCCTTCTTCGGCAGGAAATCCGAATACGGATAATCGGTGCCCAGCATCAGCATCAGGTCCGCATCCTGCAGCGCATCGACGCCCGGCTGGCCCCCGATCAGGCCGACCCCGCCGATCCAATGGGGATCGTCATAGGCCATGATGTCCTTGCCACGATACGTGTGCATGAGCGGTGCGTGCAGCCGCTCCGAGAGCGCGGACAGCTCCGCTTTGGCCCCATGGCAGCCATCGCCGCAGAAGACCGCGATCGTTTCGGCACCGCCGATCAGTGCCAGCGCGGCATCGATATCGGCCGGTGCAGGCGCGACTTCGGGCCGTTCACGCAGTGTGGCGAGGCTCGGAACCGGTCCCGCCGCCTTCGCGGCAAAGACGTCCGGCGGCAGCGAAATATGCGCCACGCCGCGTGCGCCATAGGCCTCCGCAATGGCCTGATGGAACACGGCGGGCGCCTGCGCAGGACTCGCGATCAGCTGAGAATAGACCGCCACATCATTGAACAAGGCGACCGGATCATCCTCCTGCAGATAGTCGGTCCCGCGTAATTCGCTGGGCACATGCCCGGAAATGGCGAGCACGGGCGCATGATCCTTGCGCGCTTCATAGAGGCCCGACACAAGATGGTTGGCACCGGGACCGGTCGTGCCGCAGCATACGGCGAGGCGGCCGGTCAGCTTGGCCTGTCCGGCGGCAGCCAGCGCGGCACCCTCTTCATGACGGACGCCGATCCATTCGATCCGTCCATCGCGGCGGAGAGCATCGGTAAAGGGGTTGAGTGCGTCCCCAACGATCCCGAAGATTTGCGTCACACCGATTTTCGCAAGCGTATCGACAAGCAACTCCGCAACCGTCTGAGCCATCATCTTTTCTCCGCTGGAGCCCCCTCAACGCCGCAGCAAAAGAACCGCTCCTCCAGGAATTGGACGCGGGCGCCAGCTCGGCTAAGGCGTGCCGCAATGACGCCAGACACCGCCCTTGCCGCTTGGATCCAGGAGGCGCTCGGCCACGCGCCGCGCGACCTCGCCTTATTTCGACGCGCCTTGACGCATGGCAGCCAGGGCGGCCCAAGCTATCAGCGACTGGAATTCCTGGGCGATCGCGTCCTGGGCCTGTCCATCGCGACGTGGATCTATGCGCTGTTCCCGGACGATCCAGAGGGGAAATTATCGGCGCGGCTCAACGCCGTCGTCAGCGGCGAGGCCTGCGCCGAGGTCGGCCGCGAGTTGGGCGTGCCGGCGCATCTCATTCTCGGCAAGCAGGCGCGCGACGACGGCGCGCAGCTCAGCGACAACGTCGTTGGAGATGCCGTCGAGGCGCTGATCGGCGCGCTCTATTTGGAGACCGGGCTGGAGGGCGCATCCGCCTTCGTGCGGCGGGTGTGGGAGGGTAAGCTCGACCGCAGCGCCGCCGCCCCCAAGCATCCCAAATCCGCGCTGCAGGAATGGGCGGCCGCGCGCCAATGCCGCCCGCCGGTCTATACACTGGTCGGCCAATCAGGTCCGCATCATGCCCCGTCCTTTACCGTCAAGGTCGATGTCGGCGGCAAGAAAGGCGGCAGCGCGACGGCCGAGGGGGCTTCCAAACAGGAGGCCGAAACCGCCGCAGCGGCCGCTTTGCTGGAGAAACTGTCATGACGCAGCGTTGCGGTCTCATCGCCGTGGTCGGTGCCCCCAATGCAGGCAAGTCCACACTGGTGAATGCGCTCGTTGGCCAGAAAGTGGCGATCGTCAGCCCCAAGGCGCAGACGACGCGTACGCGCTTGCTGGGCATCGCGATGGAGGGGGAGTCGCAGCTTTTGCTGGTCGATACACCCGGTATCTTCGATCCGCGCCGCCGCCTGGACCGGGCCATGGTCGCCGCGGCCTGGGGTGGTGCGGACGGTGCCGACCTGATCGCGCTGGTGATCGACGCCAAGGGTCGCTTCAACAGCGCCGCACGCGCGGTTGTCGATGCAGTTGCCGCGCGTCCTGAGGCCAAGATCGTGATCCTGAACAAGGTTGATGTGGCGGACAAGGAGCCGATGCTCGGTCTCGCCGCCGAGCTGCAAGCGATGCTCGATCCCGAGGCCATCTACTTCGTTTCCGCCCTCACGAACGATGGCCTTCCCCAGCTGAAGGCCGAGCTTGCCAGGCGCGTTCCCGAAGGACCTTGGCATTTTCCCGACGACCAGGTTTCCGATGCGTCGGAACGCATGCTGGCGGCGGAGGTGACACGCGAGCAGCTCTATCTGCAGCTGCGCGCGGAGCTGCCCTATGACAGCGCCGTCGAAACCGAGAAATATGAAGAACGCAAGGATGGATCGGTTGCCATCCACCAGCAGATCCTGGTCGCACGCGATACGCAGCGGGCGATCATTCTTGGCCATCGCGGTGCGAGACTCAAGGAAATCGGCCAGAAAGCGCGCGAGGAGCTGGCGCGCATCACGGGCCAGAAGGTCCACCTGTTCCTCCACGTGAAGGTCAATCCCCGGTGGGAAGAGGATCGCGACCTGTACAAGGATATCGGGCTGGACTGGGTCGACTAGTCCCACCTCTCCGCTGCAAATGCTTAAGATCGTTGGAACCCGGCCCCGCCTCGCGCTTTGAATCGGCTTCGTAACGAAGGACGAGGCAATGGCAGCGCGCGCCTATTGGCAGGGGCAGATCCGGCTGGCGCTGGTATCCATCCCGGTGGAAATCTACTCGGCAACGAAAAGCGGCGCGACGGTCGCCTTCAATCAGATCCACGAGCCTTCGGGCAAGCGCATCAAATATGAGAAAGTAGCCCCCGGCATCGGCCCGGTCGATCCCGAGGAGATCGTCAAAGGTTTCCAATATGAGAAGGGCAAATATGTCCTGATCAGTGACGAGGAGATTGAGGCGGTCAAGCTGGAGAGCAAGAAGACGCTCGAGCTCACCCAATTCGTCGATGCGAGCGAGATCGACGCCATTTATTATGACAAGCCCTATTTCGTGGTGCCCGCAGACGATCTGGCCGAGGAGGCTTTCGTCGTCCTGCGGGAGGCACTTCGCAAAGCAAAAAAAGTCGGGCTGGGCCAGCTTGCGTTACGCGGGCGGGAATATGTGGTCAGCTTGAAACCATGCGGGCGTGGCATGGTCCTGGAAACGTTGCGCTACGCCGATGAGGTCAACAAGGCCGCATCCTATTTCCGTGACATCGCCGAGACCAAGCCGGACGAGGATCTGCTCGACCTCGCCACCTCGCTGATCGACAAGAAGACAGCGCGCTTCCACGCCGACGATTATCACGATCGCTATATCGACGCATTGAAGGCCCTGATCGAGCGCAAGCGCAAGGGCAAGACGATCGAGACCGAGGACGAGGAGCCGACACAATCGCGCGGATCCAACGTGGTGGATCTGATGGCGGCGCTGAAACGCAGCCTCGAAAAACCCAATGCGGCGAACGATGGCGCCGTGAAGACCAAGCCGGTCAGGGCGTCCGCCAAGGCTTCAGCAGCCAAGAAGGCGGCGACCAAAGACGACGAGGCGCCCGCAAGAAAGGCGCCCGCCAGGAAGCGAGCATGATCGTGTCGGCACGTGCGCCCTACCCCATCGCGGGAGAGTGTTGAGTGGCGCGCAAATCGACCAAGTCCGCGACCGATCCGCTCGCCAAATATAATGCCAAGCGCGACTTCAAGCAGACCGCCGAGCCGGCGGGCGTCACCGACAGCAGTGGCCGCAACATCTTCATGGTGCAGAAGCATGATGCCACCCGGCTCCATTGGGACTTCCGGCTGGAGTTGGACGGCGTCCTGAAAAGCTGGGCGGTGACGCGCGGCCCGTCACTCAATCCGGACGACAAGCGGCTTGCGGTGCGGACCGAAGACCATCCCCTTGCCTATGCCACGTTCGAAGGCACAATCCCCAAGGGTCAATATGGCGGCGGCACCGTAATGCTGTGGGATCGCGGCATCTGGATCCCGCATCCCGAAAAGGACCCGCGCAAAACGATCAAGGAAGGTCATCTCCACTTCACGCTCGAAGGTGAGCGCATGAAGGGCGAATGGCTGATGATCCGCCTGAAGCCGCGCGGGAATGAGAAGACCGAGAACTGGCTGCTGCGCAAGATCCAGGACGAATATGCCGGTGGTAGCGGCGACCTGGTCGATCGGGCGCTGACGAGTGTCGCGACCGGCCGTACGATGACGGAGATCGCTGCGGGCAAAGGTGGCAAGAGCGAATGGCAATCCGATCGTTCCAGCGGCGATGCCGCGCAAGCGACGCCGCCGCCCAAGCCGGTAAAGCGGAAGCCGGCAAAGCGCGCGTCCGGAAAGATGCCGCCATTCCAGCCGCCCCAGCTTGCCACCCTGGTGGATCATGTCCCTTCAGGCTCCGGCTGGCTGCACGAGATCAAATATGACGGCTACCGCGCCCTGGTCGCCGTGGGCGGCGGCAAGGCGAAGGCCTTCACCCGCAATGCGCTGGACTGGTCTGATCGCTTTGCGGCGGTGGTCGCGGGAGCGGCCCAGCTGCCGGGATCGGCCTTACTGGACGGAGAGGTTGTCGCGCTGGATGCCAACGGCAAGCCGAGCTTCCAGGCACTCCAGGCGAGCCTGAAGGAAGGCACGGGCACCTACGCCTATTTCGCCTTCGATCTGCTTACGCTGGACGGAGAAGATCTGACCGGGCTGCCAAACCTCGACCGCAAGGAGCGGCTGAAAGCCTATCTGACCGACGCGCCTGCGCCGATCCAATATTCCGAGCACGTGGTCGGAAGTGGCGAGCAATTGTTTGCCGACCTGTGCAAGCAGGGATTGGAGGGGATCGTTTCGAAGCGTGTAGACGCGCCTTATCGGGGCCGCCGCACGCAGAGCTGGCTTAAGATCAAATGCCTCCATCGTCAGGAATTGGTGATCGTCGGATGGACGCCATCCGACAAGGGGCGTGGGTTTCGGTCGCTGCTGCTTGGCGTGCATGAAAAGGGTGCGCTACGCTATGCCGGCAAGGCAGGCACCGGCTTCGGCATGGCAATGATCGACGAGCTGATGGCGAAGATGGCGCCGCTCGAACAGAAAGCAGCAACGGTCAAGGCCCCGCGGGCAGCGGTGCGCGGCGCGCACTGGATCAAGCCCCAACTGGTAGCGGAAATCGCCTTCACTGAATGGACCGACGAAGGCGTCCTGCGTCATCCGAGCTTTATCGCCTTGCGGGAGGACAAGTCGGAAGAGGATGTCGTACGCGAGGTGCCGGCCGCGCTGCCGGGCGCGAAAGCCGCCAAGAGCAAGGCGCAGCCAAAATCCAAGAAGGCGGCGCCGGATCATGCCGGGGTCACGATCACCAATCCCGACCGAGTCATTTATCCTGAAAGCGGCATCACCAAGGGGCAGTTGGCCAATTATTATGCCGTGATGGCGGATCCGATCTTGAATTGGGTCGCCGACCGGCCGGTCAGCCTGGTGCGCTGCCCGCAGGGGCGTGCGAAAGCCTGCTTCTTCCAGAAGCATGATGCCGGCAGTTTCGGCGAGGCGGTCAAACATGTTCCCATCCGTGAGAAGGACGGACATGAAGAGCCTTATCTTTACGTTGATGATGCGCGCGGCATCCTGACCTGCGTCCAGATGGGCGCGATCGAGTTTCACGGGTGGGGATCGAAGATTGCCGATGTGGAGAGGCCCGACCGGCTCGTGTTCGATCTCGATCCGGATGAAGGTCTGGGCTTCGACGAGGTCAAGAAAGCGGCATTCCAGCTCCGCGACGTGCTCGGCGAGATCGGGCTTGCCACGTGGCCGATGCTGTCGGGCGGCAAGGGCGTGCATGTTGTCGCGCCCCTGGACGCCAGCCGCGACTGGGTGGCGGTCAAGGATTTCGCCAGCCGCTTTTCGAAGGCAATTTCGCAGGCGCATCCCGAACGCTTCACCGCCAACATGAAAAAGGTGGAACGGCGCGGGCGGATCTTCCTGGACTGGCTGCGCAATCAGCGCGGGGCGACCGCAGTGATGCCCTACACGGCGCGCGCACGGCCTAATGCGCCCGTGGCCGCTCCGATCACCTGGGCCGAGTTGGAAGACATCCAAACGGCCGGCCACTTCACGATCGCCGATGCCGAAACGTTGTTGGAACGGGCCGGATCGCGTGATCTGAAAGGCTGGGGGCGGGCCAATCAGCGGCTGCCCGACCTGTAACCGATACGACCTCCGGTTGCTTGACCCGGCGCACAAGCATATAGGCGCTACACCTCGCCGGTGGCGGCTTCGCCCCGGGACAGACAAAGGCTCAGCTTCCCTTGGGGATCGCACGGCAGAATATACAGGCGGACGACGAAGCCTTGCTCGACACAGATATCGCCGAGACTCAGGCCCCCGGGCCGGTAGAGCTCGATCCCTTCGCCTTTCACCCAGGCGCCTCCAGCCGCATCACGGGTTTGGGTGGAACGGAACCGGCACCGACGCCGGAATATGTGTTCCACACGCCTTATGTCGAAACGGCCTTGGGACGTGTCACTTTCCACGCCCGCTTCCATGATCTCAGCGCGAAGAGCGGGACGCTCATGCTGCGCGTCCACATGCTCCCCCTGGAACCGGGCAGCCGTTCCAGCATGATCAATAGCGAGCGGATCGCGCTGAACCGGCTGATCCAGCAGGGCGGCGAGGTGTCGGTCAGCTTCGAAGGCTTCCACAACGTCGTCTATGCGCTGGTCGCAATCCTGCCCGGCGAAACGGACGCACGAGCAAGCGGCGTCACGGTTACGCTGGATCGGCCCGCGGATCCGTCCGCCCGACCGACCCAGGGCGCCGAGGCCAAGAGCACCGCCTACGGCAAGACAGCCTTGGCGCCTGTGCCAACGCTGCTGTCGATGAGCGCCCCGACCCTCGCCAGCCCGGTTTCGCAACTGGCGACCGCATCGCAATTACGGGAAGCCGCGGCGGCCGACTGGATGGCGCGGCTACGCCCCCAGGGCGACGAGGGCGTCGAACATTGGCGTAAGGTGTACACGCTGCAGGTCTTGCGGCGGTACGGTATGCTGGAGCCCGGCGCGATGGGCCTGGGCTTCGAGCCTTCGCCCAGCGGTGTGCCGGCCGCACTGGCGGCACTGCAGACCCGCATCTGCGTGGCCTTTCCCGCGCGTCCCGGTCACCCTGCCCCGGCGGAAAAGCTTCTCCAGGATCTGCGCGGACGGGCGCCCTGCGACGAAGACTTATTCACGCAGAATGTCAGCGCGCGTGTCGCCTCGTGGCGCATCATTCCGAACGATCTGGTCAATTTCGACTTCCTCTGGTCGGCCCGCGCGAACGAACGGCTCTACTCGGTCGCGGCCGCGGCAAAGTTCGTCGAGGAGACGATGGCATGCCTCCGGCCCGGGGGCCTCGCCGTCCACACGATGAGCTACGATCTCGCGCCGGGCGGCCGATCGACCCCCTCCACGGAGCGCGTGTTGCTGCAGCAGAATGACGTCGAACGTCTTTCGCTGGTCCTCGTCTCACGCGGCCATGAGGTCGCCCAGTTCAAGTTCGAGGCGAAGGACTGCATCCTCGCCGAAGGGGCCAACCATGGCGCGACCCGGCGAACGATGGTCGGCCTGGTCGCACGCAAGGCGCGCCTGTTCGACTAAGGTGCCTTGCGGACCAGAATGCCGAGGCACGTCGCGATAAAGCCGTCCGTCGCGACCTTGATATGGTGCCCCGGCTGTAGCCAGCTATCGAGCCCGACCAGCCCATCATGCTGCCACGGCGGCAGATCGATGAAGCGATCCAGAACCTTGTTGCCGGGATCGAAATTCAGCTCCGCGACAAAATGGCCCTTGGCGCGCAGCCGGGCGGCCAATTCCTCGATGTGACGCTGCTGGAACAGCACCGACGGCCAATTGTCGATCGTGGGCCCGTCATTTTCGATGTTGAACTCGGTCGTGTGGACGGAGATGCCGCCGGGCTTGATCGTGTCGAGCGAGCGCTCGATGAACTCGAGCCCCTTCTCGATCGTGCCGAGATGTTCCAGCGCACAGACCGACCAGCAGAAATCGTAACCAACCAGATCCGCCGGGATGGCCGTCATGTCGACCGGCCTGAAATCGACCAGCCGATCGAAATCGGCGCGGGATACGAGCTGCGGATGGAAGGCATTTTCCAGGCCAGAGGCATGCTGCTTGGTCTCGACCCATCCCCGACCTGCCGCCTCCTCAATCGGCAGGTCCGTGACGGTCGAGGCGACCCCGCGCGAAGCGAGATAGCTCGACAACGGCTCCGAGCCTGAGCCGAAGCCAAGACCGCGCAAGCCGGGACGGAAGCAATCATTCTCGTGAAAGGCCTGCAGGATGTAGGCGAGTTCCCAGAGTTTACGGTGGAACAACACCGGCACCTTGAGCTGCCCGCACCAATGCGCCGTCCAGTCGCTTTCCAGATCCGCCTGGGTCGACAGGCTGGTTTGGAGGCCGACATGCCGTGCCGTCGTGTCGCCGGCGGGCGGGAGCGCCGCCGCCAATTGCCCGGCAAGCTCATATCCCAGGCTCTTCACGTTCAGACTGAGAATGCGGATGTTGCGCACCAGCTCGCCAAGGTGGTTGAGATTCGGCTGCGATTGCGGATTCACGATCTCGATGATCAGCCGCAGCTTCTCATAATCTTCACCGGTCAACGCGATCGGCGCGTTCCTCGCCTCAGCAGCTTTTCGAGAACGCCAGAATTTCCAGTTCATTCAATCATCCAATAAGCCGGGACGAAGGCAGTGCAACGTCACGAGCGCGTGCCTGGCTGCCACTGCACGACATCCGATGAACGGCAGCAGAGCAATCCGCTATGCTGCGATGACGTAACAGCTGGCCACCAGCATTTTCCGCTGTGAACAGAGGCCTTCGCTTCGGGATCGGGAAAAAGCGGAACGCCGCCGGCAGCCCTCAATAGCCCATCAGCGCCAGCACTTCGCGACGGCTGCGCTCATCGTCGCGAAACGCGCCCATCATGCGGCTTGTCGTCATGGAGACGCCGTGCGTGCGGACGCCGCGGCCGGTCATGCAGCCATGCGACGCCTCGATCACCACCGCCACGCCCTGGGGCTGGAGATGTTCCCAGATGCAATCGGCGACCTGCGCGGTCAGCCGCTCCTGCACCTGGAGCCGGCGCGCGAAGCCGTGGAGCACGCGGGCGAGCTTGGATATGCCGACAACACGATGCACGGGCAGATAGGCGATCGAGGCCTTGCCGACGATCGGCGCCATATGATGCTCGCAATGCGACTGGAACGGTATGTCCTTCAGCAGCACGATCTCATCATAGCCGCCGACTTCCTCGAAGGTGCGGGTCAGGTGGTGCGACGGATCCTCATCGTAGCCAATACAATATTCCTTCCACGCGCGTGCCACGCGCTTGGGTGTGTCCAGCAGCCCTTCCCGCTCGGGATCGTCGCCCGTCCAGCGTAACAGCGTTCGGATCGCGTCCGCGACCTCGGTCGGCACGGGCAGTTTGGACATGTCGTCTTCGGGTTCGGTGGTACCGCTCATGGCATCACCTTAGTTGACGACAGGCCGAAGGCGATAGTCCAAAGCGTCGCTAATACGCGCCCTGCTGTGCTGCGCCGCCTGCCATCAGACCGGCCGGAACCTTGGGCTAAAATGAAAAAACATCAGATTCGAACTTGATGATTTCACCGATATGGTTCGTCAGGCCACAAGCCGCCCCCCGGTCGATCTGTTCAACGATTAACAGTTCAAAGAGCTTCGCTAATTGCGGCGCCCGGCGCACAGCATCCCGCCCGCCGGACGATATACACTTGTTCCTGTTTTGTCCACAACGATCAGCTTACGTCTGGGCACGTAATAACAAAGTCGCACCTCTGCGCTCCCGATGAATTGACCGGACGCCTTCGCCGACGGGTGCGCCCTTCGATGATATGCATCGGGGGGACCTGCAAGACAGCACATCGGCCCTGCCAGCCAGCGCCAATGCCGGACGCATTTTTGGCTGCTTGGCGCTAACGAGCGATCCGCGCGCCGATGCCGGTTGGTGCTTGCAACTGCTTTGCGCCACCGTCGTTAGATCCGCAGATCGTCGGAGCTAGCATGGATCCGGGAGAGACGCATTTGGCCGGCGGATCACTGATGGAGCCGCTCCGCTTCGACAGTTCGGTTTTGCCGATCGAGAATCAGTTCGCGACCTATGCGTCCGGCATTGCCAATTTCGACGTCTCGCGTCCCGATACTGGCGCGTTCGCCGCGCGCGCGTTGATCTGGCGGATTGAGTCGCTCGTCTTCGCACGACTGGTGGCCGATCCCGCTTGCTACACGCGCTCGGCGGAACGCGTCCGC
>NZ_JBMDXN010000022.1:0-8496 GCF_048595155.1 Sphingomonas sp. | reverse complement strand
ACCCGTCACCCCAGCGCAGGCTGGGGTCCACGAACCCCACACCCCGCCCAGCCGCCAGGGGATCGACCGCCCAACCCCTCCGCCCCCGCAGCCTCCTAACCACAGCCCGCGGAAAGGCTCATGGATGCCAGCCTGCGCTGGCATGACGGTGGCTTTGGACCACACCCGTCACCCCAGCGCAGGCTGGGGTCCACGATCCCACACCATGCTCAGCCGCCGGGGGACAGAAACCGCCCGACCCCTCCGCCACCCCTAGCCTCCTAACTATCGCCCGCGGAAAGGTTCATGGATGCCAGCCTCCGCTGGCACGACGGCGCTTGCACCACCCGCGTCACCCCAGCGCAGGCTGGGGTCCACGAACTCTACACCATGCCCAGCCGCCGGGGGAACAGAAACCGCCCGGCGCCGCCGCTCACAGCCAATGGCGCGCCGCCCCCACAGCGTCTACAGAAGGAGCCATTATCGAAGCGGCGGCGCCTCCTGCGCCGCAGGAGTATACGGGCGATGCGGGTTTTGGGTGGGCTGTGGAAGCTGCTGGTGGGCGTCAAGGATGCGCTCGCCTTGCTCCTGCTTCTGATCTTCTTCGGCTTCCTGTCGGCCCTGCTCAGCGTGCGGCCGAACCCCAAACTGCCGACCAGCGGCGCCTTGCTCGTGCGGCTCAATGGCACGCTGGTGGAACAGCCGTCGGAGGCAAGCCCGCTCGCTCTGGTCTCCGGCGATGGCCCGGCCACGCGCGAATTTCGCCTGCGCGACGTCGTGCGCGCCATGCAGCTCGGCGCCAAGGATCCTGCCGTAAAGGCGGTCGTGCTCGACCTGGATTCCTTCGTCGGCGGTGGCCAGGCGGCGATCGCCGCGGCGGGGCAGGCGGCCGACATGGTCCGCGGCTCCGGCAAGCCGGTGCTGGCCTATGCCACGGGTTATAGCGACGACAGTTATCAGCTCGCCGCCCACGCCAGCGAGGTGTGGCTCAACCCGCTCGGCGCGGTTTTGCTCACCGGGCCTGGTGCGCCGCAGCTTTACTATAAGGGCCTGCTCGACAAGATCGGCGTAACCACCCACGTCTATCGCGTCGGCAAGTTCAAGTCCGCGATCGAACCCTATACCCGCACCGATCAGTCGCCGGAAGCGCGCGCCGCCAATCAGGCGCTCGTCGATGCCTTGTGGGGTAGTTGGCAGCAGGATGTCACCCAGGCGCGGCCGCGCGCGCAGGTCGCCACCTATTCGGCGGATCCCAATGCCGCCCTGACCGCGGCCGCAGGCGATAGCGGCCAGGCTGCCCTGCGTGCGGGCTTGGTCGACAAGCTCGGCGATCGCATCGCCTTCGGTCAGCGCGTCATCGCCCTGGCGGGCGCGGACGGCACCGGCCAGCCCGGCGCCTTCACCACCTTGTCGCTCGATCGCTATCTCGCCGCCCATCCCGAACAGGCCGGCAGCGTCGGCGTGCTCACCATCGCCGGTGAGATTGTCGACGGCACCACCGGCCCCGGCAAGGCCGGCGGCGAGACGATCGCGCGCCTGCTTGGCGAAGAGCTCGGCAAGCGCCGCATCAAGGCGCTGGTCGTCCGTGTGGATTCGCCCGGCGGATCGGTCACGGCGTCCGAACGGATCCGCAGCGCCATCCTCGCTGCCAGGGGACGTGGTATCCCGGTCGTCGTGTCGATGGGCTCGGTGGCGGCGTCGGGCGGCTATTGGGTCTCGACCCCGGGTGCTACCATCTTCGCCGAACCTTCCACCATCACCGGTTCGATCGGCGTGTTCGGCATCATCCCGACCTTCGCCGGCTCGCTCCAGAAGCTGGGACTGTCCGCAGACGGTGTCGCGACCACGCCCTTGTCCGGTCAGCCGGACGTATATCGCGGCACCTCGCCCGCCTTCGATGCGCTGATCCAGACGGGCATCCAGAGCGTCTATGGCCGCTTCGTTGGCCTGGTCGCCCAGTCGCGTCGCCTCAGCCCGCAGCGCGTGGATGAGATTGGCCAGGGCCGGGTGTGGGCGGGCGGCGTCGCGCGCCAGATCGGCCTGGTCGATCGTTTCGGCACGCTCGACGATGCCGTCGCCTTCGCCGCCGGTTTGGCCAAGCTCAAGGGGGCCGATGCTCGCCCGCGCTGGATCGAGCAGGATGCCGCAAGCTGGAAGACGCTGCTACGCGACTTCACCCAGAAGGATCAGGCGGGCGGGGATGCGGCGGTCGATCCGTGGACGCGCATCGCGCATCGGCCGCAGGAATTGCTGGCCCGTGCGCTCGTCGATGCCCAGGCGCTCGCTTATGGCCCGGCGATCCAGGTCCGCTGCATCGAATGCGGCGCGGCCGAGCCCGCCCAGGCGCCGACGCGCACCGGCCTCACGGCGTTGCTCGCCCGCCAGTTCGGTCTGTAGCCGCCCCCGGCATGGCCGGGGCTGCATCGGCAAGACCTCGCGCGCTACCCCTTGGTTATGGGTATCGCGCCCTCCCAACTTATCCATTAGAGCCCTGATCCAATGGCAAAGATCGAAACTCCCCGGCCCATTCGCGGCACTCAGGACATGCTCGGCGAACAGGCAGCGCGCTTCGGCCACGTCGTCGACACCTTCGATCGCGTGCGTAAGTTGTACGGCTTCGGCCGCGTTGAGACGCCTGTGTTCGAGGCGACCGCCGTCTTCTCGCGTTCGCTGGGCGAGACCACCGATGTCGTTTCCAAGGAAATGTACACGTTCGAGGATCGCGGTGGCGACAGTCTGACGCTGCGTCCGGAGTTCACCGCGGGCATTGCGCGCGCCTTTTTAACCGAGGGTTGGCAGCAATTTGCCCCCCTCAAGGTCGCCACGCATGGCCCTCTGTTCCGCTATGAACGCCCGCAGAAAGGCCGTTTCCGCCAGTTCCATCAGCTCGATGCGGAGATTATCGGCGCTGCCGAACCCGCTTTTGACGTCGAACTTCTCACCTTCGCCGACCAGCTTTTGCACGAATTGGGCGTCGCCGAGGGCGTGACGTTGCAGCTCAATACGCTGGGGGACAGCGCCACACGCGAGGCTTGGCGCCAGGCTTTGATCGCCCATTTCGAAGGCGCGCGCGATGCCCTGTCGGAGGAAAGCGTCGATCGTCTCGCCAAGAATCCGCTGCGGATCCTCGACAGCAAGGATCCGCGCGACCGCCCGATCGCCGATGCGGCGCCGGAAATCGACGCGCATATGTCGTCCGAAGCGGGCGCTTTTTTCGAGGCGGTGACCAAGGGATTGGATGCCGCCGGCGTCCGATGGACGCGCAATGCCCGCCTCGTGCGCGGCCTCGATTATTACCGTCACACCGCCTTCGAATTTGTCACCGATCGCCTTGGCGCGCAGGGCACCGTGCTGGGTGGCGGCCGCTATGACGGTCTGATCGAGACGTTGGGCGGCCCCCACACCCCCGCCGTCGGCTGGGCCGCGGGCATTGAGCGCCTCGCCATGCTGATCGAAAAGCCCGCCGAGGTACGCGATTTCGTCGCGATCGTGGTCGAGAAAGACGCCGCGCAAACCGACGGAATTGCCGCCGCCGCCACACTCCGGCGCGCCGGAATCGCCGTCGAACTGGTCGCTTCGGGGTCGCCCAAAAAGCGGTACGACCGCGCCATGAAGCTGTCGCCGGGGGCTATCCTGTCCTTGGATCGCACCGAAACCGGGCCTTCGCAGCGGTTCAAATCGCTCGGCGGCAATGTCGGCGACGTCGAAGGCGTGCTGGCCAAACGCGCATGATCACGATTCCGCTCGACCGCATTCGCCAGATCGAGGCGCGCCGCGATGAGCTGTCGGCGTCGATGGCGCGCTCCGATCTGGCCGCCGATCAGTTCGTCAAACTCTCCAAGGATTATGCCGAACTGGAGCCGGTGGCGCAGGCCGCGACCGCCGTCCGCGAGCTGCGCCAGGAGCAGGAAGCCCTCTCCCGCATGCTGGAAGAGGAAGGCGGCGACCCCGAATTGAAGACGATGGCGGCGGACGAACTGACCGATTTGCGCGCGCGCCTGGAAGCCGCCGACCGCAAATTGGCGCTCGCTTTGCTGCCCAAGGATGCGGCCGACGAGCGCTCCGCCATCCTCGAAATCCGTGCCGGCACTGGCGGCGACGAGGCGGCTTTGTTCGCGGGCGACCTCTTCCGCATGTACCAGCGCTATGCCGATAGCCAGGGCTGGCGGGTCGAATTGATCTCCGCCTCCGCCGCCGAAATGGGCGGGTATAAGGAGGTCGTCGCCTCGGTCACGGGGCAGGGCGTGTTCGCCAAATTGAAGTTCGAAAGCGGCGTTCACCGCGTCCAGCGCGTGCCGGTGACGGAGAGCGGTGGGCGCATCCACACCTCGGCCGCGACGGTCGCGGTGTTGCCCGAAGCGGAGGAGGTCGATGTCGCGATCGACGAGGCGCGCGATCTGCGGATCGATGTCTATCGCTCCTCCGGCCCGGGCGGTCAGTCGGTCAACACGACCGACAGCGCGGTCCGCATCACCCATTTGCCGACCGGTCTGGTCGTGATCCAGCAGGACGAAAAGTCGCAGCACAAGAATAAGGCCAAGGCCTTGAAAGTGCTGCGCGCCAGGCTCTACGAACAGGAACGCTCGCGCTTGGCGGATGAGCGGGCGGGGGCGCGCAAATCCATGGTGGGTTCAGGCGATCGCAGCGAACGTATCCGCACCTACAATTTCCCGCAGGGCCGTGTGACCGACCACCGCATCAACCTGACACTGCACCGCCTGCCGGAAATTCTGGGAGGGCAGATGGACGAATTGCTGGGGGCGCTGATCGCGGAGGATGAGGCCAGCCGCCTGGCCCAGCTGTCCGAATAGAGTGCAGGTGGTGACGTTGGCCCTCCTCGCCGCGGCCGCCTCCACCCCGCCCGCGCAGCCGCGCCTGCAGGACGTCTGGCGCAATGTGACCGGGGGCTGCGATCGGCCCGCCGATGGTGCGATCATCGTCTGCGGCCAGCGTGACCGGGAGTCGCCCTACCGCCTTCCCCGCGCCTTGCGCGACCAGGGTTTCGACCCCGATGGCCCCGTCGACAGCGTCTCACGCGAGCGCCACAAATTGATGGAAGGCGGCGAGTCCGGCATCCATTCCTGCAGCAATACCGGGGCCGGCGGTTGGACCGGCTGCATGCTCCAGGATTGGGAGCGTTCCAACCAGCAGCATGGCTATCAAGAGCGCTCGGGTGGGCCCAAGCGATGATAGCGTTGCTGTTGTTCGCCCTGCTTGGGGTGGAGGGGCCGCCGACGACTAAGCCCAAGATGGGGCCGATCGAGAAAGAGCATAAGATGGTGGTCGACGCGGTGCGCGGCTGCCCGGAGGCGGTGACCGAGGATGAGATCGTGGTCTGCTCCAACGATCGCGGCATCGCCGAGGGCTATCGCCTGCCCAAGTTGGATCCGCGCTTCGACATGACGGTCGACCAGAAGGGCCGTGGCGCGCTGACCGACCGCAGCCTGGGGGCAGGCGGAGTCGGCTCCTGTTCGGCCACGGGCGCGGGCGGATCGACGGGGTGCTCGCTGCGCGGGATCAACAATTGGGCCGAAGAGCAGCGCCGCCGGAAGGCCGCCGAGCGCGCCTATCAGGACCCCAATTGAACGTCGCGCAAACGCTCCAGCAGGCAGCGCGCGATCTGGCGGGGGTGAGCGATACGCCGCGGCTGGATGCGGAATTGCTATTGGCGCATGCCATGGGAATCAGCCGGGAAGCGCTGCTGCTCGGTCCGCCCGATGCGACGGTGCCGGAAGCTTTTCGTGACTTGGTCGCACGGCGCCTCAAGGACGAACCGGTCGCCTACATTGTCGGCCACCGCGCCTTCTGGACGATCGAGCTCCTGGTGACGCCGGCGGTGCTGATCCCGCGGCCCGATAGCGAGACGCTGATCGAGGCTGCGATCGCGCATTTCGGGACGCGCGCGCCGCAGCGCATCCTGGATCTCGGCACCGGATCGGGCGCGCTGTTGCTGGCGGCGCTGGATCATTGGCCGCAGGCGCAGGGCCTGGGTATCGACCAGAGCGTAGCGGCGCTGGCGGTGGCGCGCGCCAATGCCGATCGGCTCGGCCTTGCGCCACGGGCGCGCTTCGCAGAGGCGGGATGGGAGACCGCGGCCGACGGCGGCTATGATCTGGTGCTGTGCAACCCGCCCTATATCGAAGCCGGGGCCGAACTGCCCGCGCAGGTGGTCGGCCACGAACCGCCATCCGCGCTGTTCGCGGGCGCGGACGGACTGGAGGATTATCGCCATATCGCACCGGCCCTGGCGCTTCCGCCAGACGGTGTTGCCTGTATCGAAATCGGAGCGACGCAGGCGCGCGCCGTCCGTGGTTTGTTCGAAGCGGAAGGCTTCCTGACCCATGTTAAGCGCGATCTTGCCGGGCATGACCGATGCGTCGTCGTGACAAACATTGGGTGATTTCCCCTTGGAATTAGGCAGGCGAGTGTCTAAATGGACTTAGGAATTGGGGCGTCGCGATGACGCAGACCCCCCGAAACCACTCCCCAGGGCTTGGCCGCCGGTCGCGGCGTCTCGGGCAAGAGACACGGGATGCCGCGCATTCATCTGCGCGCCCCGGACTCACCGAACGGAGTGGTGATCGAGTTCGCGGACGAGAGTGTCCGGGATAACCGCCGGGGAAGTTCCGGTTTGGAGTGGTGATAGTTCCACCAGTGACGAGGATTAGACGAAGTTGATCAACAATCGTCAGAACGGTCGCCGACGCGGCCGTGGCGGGCAACAGGCGCGTAATGGTCAGCCTGGTGCTCCCGATCGTGGTAGCCGTCTCGACAACCGCGCGCGTGGTAACGCGGCCCAGTTGCTCGAGAAGTACAAGACCCTCGCGCGCGATGCGCAGATGCAGGGCGACCGCGTAAACACCGAATATTATCTCCAGTTCGCGGATCATTATTTCCGCGTGCTCAGCGAGAATCGCGCCCGCTTCGAAGAGCAGCGCCCGCCTGCGCGCCAGAACGACAATCGTGACGATTTCGGCGGCGAGGACGAGGGTAGCGAGGCGCCGCGCGCCTATCAGGGCCGCGACGATCAGAATGCCGACGATGGCTGGGAAGATGGCGATCAGCAGCCGGAGCAGCGTGCCTACGCGCCGCGCGGCGAACGTCAGGAGCGCGGCGACCGCACGGATCGCCAGGGCCGGGGTGACCGCCAGGATCGCGGCGAGCGTTCCGATCGCGGTGACCGTCAGGACCGTGGTGACCGTCAGGACCGGGGCGAGCGTCAGGAGCGCGCCGAACGGCAGGATCGTCCAGATCGGTCCGATCGCCAGGAGCGTATGGTTCAGGCCGACGGCAATGACGAGGGCGGCGAGAATGCCCCGCGTGAGGCGGCGCCGCGTGCGGCCCGCGAAGGTGGTACGCGCAGCCGGCGCGGCGGCGGCAATGCGGCGGCTGCCAACGGCAATGTCGGATCGAACGGCTTTGCCGCCCCCGATTTCCTGAACGCGCCTTTGTCGCCGCGCTTTGATTTGGACGCGCCGGAAGCGGAAGAGGCTCCTGCGGCCGAAGCCGCTGCCGAGGCGGAGGCACCCGCGCCGAAGCCGCGGCGGACGCGTCGCCCCCGTGCGGAGACCGCACCGGTAGACGCCCAATAGGATGTAACGTCGCTTCCCTTCACTTGCCTAAAGTGGAATCATCGGGTTTCGACCCGACTCCAGATCGGGCAAGTGAAGGAGAGGCGGCATGACGCTTGCGACTATTCTCCAGCAGCGCTCGGGCGATGTGATCAAGGTCACGCCCGACACACCGGTCCGATCCGTGATCCAGCTGCTTGCCGATAACCGTATCGGCGCCGTCCCCGTCATCGAGAATGATGAGGTGATCGGCATCATGTCCGAACGAGACGTGATCTATTCGCTCCGCAAGGATGGAGCCGACGTTCTTGATTGGCCGGTGGAGCGCGTGATGACGCAGCCGGCGATCACCGTAGACTCCTCGCTAAGCCCCCTGGTTGGTCTGTCGCTGATGACGCGGCGTCGGATTCGTCACCTACCTGTTGTCGAGAATGGGCAACTGATCGGATTCGTATCGATCGGTGACCTCGTGAAGATGCGGATTGAGGGCATTGAGAGCGAGGCGGAGGCCATGCGCGCCTACATCGCCAGCTGATTCTGGGGAGCGGGGCGGATGATTCTGATGCCGGGCGGCCGCCGCGAGGCGCCACCGAGGCCGCCTAGACCCGGAAATGACACATGGAAATTGGCGGATTTCCGGTGATTTTTGAGGCGCTTCAGATTTTGCGCAACAAAATTGCCATTTTGCAGTTGACGGTCGGCGAGCCCCCGCATAGATAAGCCCTCGTCAACGGCGCTTCGCTCTTCAGCGGAACGCGGTTTACCGCCAAATCGGTAACACTCCTCCTTCTCTTGCAAAAGAGGAGATGGAAAGTTGCCGGTTAGCGGTTTGCTCTTTCTCATTGTTGGATTGATGAAGGGACATGTGGGCGGCGGCCCCGGGTCCGACGGCTTCAAGGCGTCGGGTGCTCGGTAAACTTATGCCGTTCCAATGAGTCTCGATCGG
>NZ_JBMDXN010000021.1:0-12503 GCF_048595155.1 Sphingomonas sp. | reverse complement strand
GGGTCCATCGCATCGCCCTCGATCCACTCCCAGTCGGGATCGCGCTGCTGAAGCGCTGCGGGGTGACGGTGCAGCGCCCGGATGACCCAATTCCGCCGCTGGAGCGTGCGTGCCACGGCTCCGCCGATGCCGCCCGTCGCTCCGAGTACCAACGCGATCGATCGCTGTTTCATCTTGCGTGCTCCTTTGCTCGGAAGCGACACATGACGATCGGCAATGCCTGTTGAAATTGGCGAATAGCGGATGGTCGTTATGCGTTTTCGTATGGCTGCGCGGGCATTGTCTCCAGCCAATTGCGCAGGGCGTCCGCCAGGAAATCTGCGACCCGGCGGATACGCGCGCTGTTGCGCACCTCCTCATGCATGACCAGCCATACGGGGAGGACCGGCATTTGCAGGTCGGTCTCGATCTGCACGAGGTGCGGGTGGCGCCGTGCGAGCAGGATCTGCGCGATGCCGATACCCGCGCCCGCCATCAGCAGGTTCCAGTAGACCATCTGATCATCGCATCGGATCGGGAAGTCTTCGCGCGTTACGGGGTGCCCCTGTGCGGCGAAGGCCTTGACGATGGCGTCGCTGCGATCGAAGCCGAGGATGCCCCGCTGGATCAACGCCTGCGTGCTTTCGATCGGCCCATGGCGGTCCAGGAAGGATCGAGTGGCGAAGAACCCCAGCGGCGTATCCCCCAGGCGACGCGCGATCAGCGCCTTCTGCGTCGGGTCGAACATGCGCACCGCAATATCGGCGTCCCGCCGCAGCAGGTTTTGGGCCATGTCGGAAGCGACCAGCTCAAGCTGGATGTTCGGTTCCGCCTCGCGCAAGGCACGCAGGATCGGCGGGAGGATCAGGTTTGCCACCACGACCGAAGCCGAAATGCGGACCGTGCCGGTCAGGCGTTGCGATCGACCTTGGGCCTTCCGCGCCAAGGCTTGGGCCGCCTCGCCCATCGCGCGCGCATCGTCGATCAACCCCAGGGCCGCTTCCGTCGGCTCCAGACCTTGTACCGAACGGTGGAACAGGGGCATCCCCAACAGGAGCTCCAGCTCCCGCATGTGCCGGCTGAGCGTCGGCTGGGTCGTGCCAATCTGTGCGGCGGCGGCGGAGAGCGACCCTGTTTCGGCAACGGCCAGGAAGGAGCGCAGCAACGCCCAGTTGAGGTTCTTCATGTCGGCCAATGTGGAACCTAACCGGCGAAAGGGTCAGTAAGCTGCGGCACGATCCGCCACGTCCTCGGCGTGCACCGTTTGATCACGGCCTTGCCCTTTGGCGCGATACAAGGCTTCGTCCGTCAGCCGGAGCCAGCTTTCCACAGACGCGCCGGCGCGCAGGCTCGATACGCCGAAGCTGGCCGTGACGGCCAGATCGGGCGCCCAGTCGAAGCGCGTGGCGGATATGTGCAGACGCAAGCGCTCGGCGATCACGCACGCGCCGTTCGCGTCCAGCTCCGGCAGGAGGATGCCGAACTCTTCGCCACCCAGACGCCCGAGCATGTCGTTAGACCGCAGCACGCCCTCGCAGGACGCCGCCACCGCCTTCAGCACCTCATCCCCGCAGGAATGGCCGAAGCGATCATTGATCCTCTTGAAGTGATCCAGATCGAACAGGATCAGCGAACTCGGCCGGTTGTCACGCGCGAACCGGTCGAGCAGTTTTCGCGCCAGCTCGGTGAAGGCGCGGCGGCTGGATGCGCCGGTCAGGTAATCCCGCTGCGCGATCGTCCGCAATTCCATCTCGTCGACGACGAGCTCGGCGAACTTGTCCAGAATGGCGATCTGCGCTGCCGTAAACTCGCGCGGCGCCGTATCGACCGCGCACAAAGATCCCAGATTATAGCCGTCGGGCGAACATAACGGCACGCCGGCATAGCTTCGGATGCCGGGATCCCCGACGACCAACGGGTTCGAAGAAAAACGGTCATCCGCCATCGCATCTGACACGACCAGCGGCTCGCGCGCGCGGATCGTGTGGTCGCAAAAGGCAATTTCGCGCGGTGTCTGATCGCCTTCGAGGCCCTGGATCGACTTCAGCCACTGCCGATCCTTGTCGATCAGGGTGACAGCGCAAATCGGCACCTGCAGAATGTCGCGGACCAGCGCGGTAATCTTGTCGAAGCTTTCCTCGCGCGGCGTGTCGACGATTCGATAGCGTTGCAAGGCGGCGACGCGTGCCTCCTCGTCCAGCAGCTTGCTGTCGGCCGCGGCAGTCCTTCCCGCCATGCCTGGTTGTACGCGACCCATCTATCTGCATTCCTGAACATCGCCGCCCGGCGCCGCGCGCAGGCCGGCACGTACGGACATTATGCCTCTTGCTCGAATTTCGCGATGATGGCCGATTCGGCGCGGGCACCCTCCAGCCATTCCTGGAAGAAGGGATGGGCCTGCACGCGTCGGCAATAATCGAGTGCGAATTCGGGTACCGGCAGCGTGTAGCTGGTGAAGCGGGTCGTCACCGGCGCGTACATGATGTCCGCGGCGCCGAACGCCCCAAACAGGAAGCCGTCTTCCTTGCCGAACCGGGTGAGCGCCTGTTGCCATAGATGCACGATGCGCTCGACATTGGCTTGCGCATTGGCGCCGATCGCCCTGGGCTGGAAGATCTTGCGGAAGTTGGTCGGACATTCCTGACGCAAATCGACGAAGCCCGCATGCATTTCGCTGGCGATGGAGCGGGCGAAGGCGCGGGCGGCGGGGTCGCTCGGCCAGAACCGCTCGGGACCCACCTTGTCGGCCAGATAATCGATGATGGCGAGACTTTCCCAAACGGCGCTGTCCCCATCCCACAGCACGGGCACCTTGCCTGCGGATGGGGCAAGATCCGGCTCCGCCCGGCGTGTCGCCCAGCGGTCGTCGTAAAGCGATACCACCTCTTCTTCGAAGGGAAGACCCGACTGTTTGACCGCGAGCCATCCCCGAAGCGACCAGGAGGAATAGGCTTTGTTGCCGACGATGATCTTGAGCATGGCTCGGGAATAATCCCGCCCGGCGTCAGCGTGAACCTAAAATTTCTGCACCCGGTTCAAGTCCAGGGGTGCCGGCCAATCGTCCTTGGCGATCACCTTGAGATCCTGTCGGACAGGCGTGTCGAACGGCTGCGTTCCGCCCTGGCGGTCTTTACAGAATAGCGTCCAGCACTGCCGCGCGCAGTTCGGCAATGCCGCCGCCTTTTTCGCTGGACGTCGCAAGAATGTCAGGATGCGCCGCGCCATGTTTGCGGGCTTCCGCGGCCGTGGCCTCGCGCACCTCTTGCAGTGCGCTTGCCTTCACCTTGTCGGACTTGGTGAGGACCAGCCGGTAAGAAACCGCTGCTTTGTCCAGCATCTCCATCACCTCGCGGTCGACGTCCTTCACCCCGTGCCGGCTGTCGATCAGGACCAGGGCACGCTTCAACGTCGCGCGCCCACGCAGGAAGTCATTCACCAGAAAACGCCATTTGCGCACGACGTCCTTGGGCGCCTCCGCAAACCCATAGCCTGGCATGTCGACCAGCCGCATCCGCAGCGGCTCGCCCACATCGAAGAAATTGAGTTCCTGGGTGCGGCCGGGCGTGTTGGATGTGCGCGCCAGGCTGTTGCGGTTGGTCAATGCATTCAACAGCGAGGATTTGCCCACGTTGGATCGACCGGCGAACGCGACTTCCGGCACGTCCGCCGGCGGCAGAAATTGCAGCCCGGGCGCGGACTTCAGGAAGGTGACAGGGCCCGCGAACAGCTTGCGCGCGGATTCCGTGAGCTCCGCCTTGTCCCCGTTCAGGTCTTCGTTACTCACTTCGCGGGGTCGTCCTTCATGCCCGGCGTGCGCGAATAGAGCCACTGCTGCTGCGCCAGGCTGAGCAGGTTGTTGGCGACATAGTAAAGCTGTAAGCCGGCCGCCAGCGGCGCGAAGAACAGCATCATCAGCCACGGCATGAACTTCATGACCTGCTGCTGGGCCGGGTCCATCTGCTGCGGCGACAGGCGCATAGTCGCCCACATCGTCACGCCCAGCGCGATCGCGAGCAGGCCCAGATGCAGCATCGGCGGCGGCGTGAACGGCAACAGGCCGAACAGGTTGATCGGCGTCAGCGGATCGGGCGCGGACAGATCCTTGATCCACAAGGTGAAGGGCTGGTGGCGCATCTCGATCGACAGCATCAGCACTTTATAGAGCGCGATGAAGATCGGCATCTGGATGAAGATGGGCAGGCAGCCGCCAAGCGGGTTGATCTTCTCCGTCTTGTACAGCTGCATCATCTCCTGCTGCAGCTTGGGTTTGTCGTCCTTATAGCGCTCCTGCAGCGCCTTCATCTTGGGTTGCACCTTGCGCATCGACGCCATCGAGGCGAACTGCCGCTGCGCGACCGGGAACAGCAGGGCGCGCACGATCACCGTTAGGCAGATGATCGCGACACCGAAATTGCCGATATGGCGGAACAGCCAATCCAGCAGATAGAAGATCGGCTTCTCGAACCAGACGAACCAGCCCCAGTCGATCGCCCGATCGAAGCCGACGACGCCGCTCGCCTCATAGGCGTCAAGCACCGCGACTTCCTTCGCGCCCGCAAAGAAGCGCTGGTCGGCGCTGACGGTCGCGCCCGGCTGGACGGAAAGGGCAGGGGACGCGACATCGGCCTGATAGAGATTGCCCGCGCCTCGGAAGCCGGCATCGACGCCCAGATTTTGCCCGGGCACCAGCGCCGTCTGCCAATATTTGTCGCCAAAGCCGATCCAGCCGCCCGTCGTCTGGAAGCGCGTTCCAGCGGCACCGGCCTTGTCGAGATCCTTGAAGCTGATCGAATAATCGGTCGAGCCGTTGAAGGCGCCGATCGGCCCCGTGTGCATCGTCCAGCTCGACGGATCCTTGGAGACACCCACGCGGCTCACGAGGCCATACGGCTTCAGCGAAAGCGCGCGCGGCCCGGCGTTGGTGACGCTCTGGCGGACGCTGAACATGTAATTGCGGTCGATCGCAATCACGATCCGGAACAGCTGGCCCTGGCCGTTATTCCAGCTCAACGTCACCGGCTTGTCGGGCGTCAGTTGCGTGCTGTCGGCGGTCCAGACCGTGTTCGGGCCGGGCAGGGCCACACCTTGGCCACTCCAGCCGAACTGCGCGAAATAGGCATCGGGCGTCCCGCCAGGCGACAGCAGCCGTACGGGCGGCGAGTTCTTCGCGATCGTCTCGCGATGATCGGACAGGACCAGATCGTCGATGCGTCCGCCCTTCAGATTGATCGATCCCGCAACCCGCGGCGTGACGATCGCGACCCGCGGGGTTTCGCGCAGGACCAGCGTACGATCCCGTACCTGGCTCGGCTGTTCGGCGCGCGATTCGGGCGTCGGCAGCGGCACCTGCTTGCCGTTGACGATCTTCGTCGATTGCGGCGCGGCTGCCGGAAAGTAGCGGCTCGACACAAAGGTCCACGCCACGAACGCCAGCAGCGAAAGCGCGATGGCCAGAACGAAACTGCGCTGATTTTGCACGAGTGCTTGCTACCTTGAGGTCTTAAGGAACCGGATCGACGCCGCACCCGCCCCAGGGGTGGCATCGTAAGAGACGCTTGATCGCCAGCCAGGAGCCGGCGAGCGCCCCATAGCGCGTCCATGCCTCAATCGCATAGGCCGAGCATGAGGGGGTATAACGACAGGTCGGTGGAATCAGGCGGGACGGGCCAATCTGCCATAAGCGCGCCACCCAGATGAGGGGGCGTGCGATCATCGCCCGGCCGCTCCCTGCGCCTTGGCGAGCGCCTTGCGCAGCTCATTGCCGAGCAAGGCGAAGTCCCGCTCCAGCCCACCGGCACGCCCGATCATGACATGATCAGCACCCGGATGGCCCGCCTCCGGCAGGATGTCCTGGGCAAGCGCACGAAAGCGGCGCTTCATCCGATTACGGACCACGGCGCCGCCGATCTTTTTGGTAACGGTGAAGCCGACGCCAATCGCCGGGTCACCATCCTCACGCGCGCGCACGAGCAGCACGAAACCCGGCATGGGCACGCGCTTGCCGGAATTGGCGGCAAGGAATTCGGAACGCCGTACGAGACGGCGCACCACGACGCTGTCGCTCAGGCGGAAAGCTTGATGCGGCCGCGCGCCCGGCGAGCGGCGAGCACCTTGCGACCGCCAACGGTCGCGGTACGCGCACGGAAGCCGTGACGGCGCTTGCGAACGAGGTTGCTCGGCTGAAAGGTCCGCTTCATCGTCTGTATCCCTGGATCTGCAATGCAAAAGGCCGCCGAGCGAGCGGCGGCCGTCAAGGCCTGCGCCACTAAGCGGAGACAGGCCTAAAGTCAATCCGGAACGGGGCTGGCCGGAACGGGGCTGGCCCGTCGCCGGCGCATCGCCGTGTCGCAGGCCCGGCCGAGTTTGGGCCAGCGCCGCTTGATCATCACATAGCGACGCTTCGCCCAACAGGAGTTGCGGATCAGCAGAACCGCGCCCCCCGCAAATACGAAGATGCCGCCCGGCCCTGGAATGGCGCCGATCACCGGCGACAGCACGATGAGCAGCCAGCCAAGCGCCATCAGGGGCAGTCGCCAGCGAGATCGGGGCTTTTCGTCCATCCCCTTCACATGCCTACGCAATGTTGCTTCTTCAAGGCAAAGCAGATCATCCGACCCTGCGCTGAGAGGAATGAACTGCTGCCGGCGGCGGCAATAGATGGCGCAACTGGCGTGGGGCAATTGCACGTCTGTCATAGACTTCGGATCAAGCTCGACAGGGGCCCGAAAGCGCCGCTAAGAAGAACAGGCGGGGAACAGGGGTAAACATGGTCGCGCTGGTACAGACAGTCGCCTTTCTGGGGCTTGAGGCGCGCACCGTCGAGGTGCAGGTTCAGGTCACGCCGGGTCTGCCCGCATTCGTCGTCGTCGGGCTCGCCGATAAAGCGGTCGCGGAAAGCCGCGAGCGCGTCCGTGGTGCGCTCAGCGCGATCGGCCTGTCGCTGCCGCCCAAACGCATCACGGTGAACCTCTCCCCCGCCGATCTTCCCAAAGAGGGATCGCATTATGATCTGCCGATCGCGCTGGGATTGCTCGGCGCGATGGGTGTCGTCGATGCGGAAACGCTGGCGGCTTATGCCGTCGTGGGCGAACTCGGGCTGGACGGTCGTATCGCGCCCGCACCGGGCGTCCTGCTCGCGGCGCTGCATGCGTCCGAGCGGGAACTCGGCCTTGTCTGTCCCGCCTCGCAGGGATCGGAAGCCGCCTGGGCGGGGTCTATCGAAGTCGTCGCCGCACCCGATTTGATGGCGCTGCTCGATCATTTCCGTGGCGTTCGTCCGCTGGCGACTCCGGTGCCCGGCGAGGCCGATGCGGCGGTGCGCGGCCCAGATCTGGCGCAGGTAAAGGGCCAGGAAACCGCCAAGCGCGCGCTGGAGATCGCGGCCGCCGGCGGGCATAATCTCCTCATGGTCGGTCCTCCGGGTGCGGGCAAATCGCTGATGGCCGCATGCATGCCCGGCATCCTGCCCGATCTGACCCCGGCCGAGGCGCTGGAAGTGTCGATGGTCGCAAGCGTCGCGGGCACGCTGGAAGGTGGCAGGCTGTCGCGCACGCGCCCGTTTCGCAGTCCGCACCATTCGGCGTCGATGGCTGCGCTCGTCGGCGGCGGACTGCGGATCAAGCCGGGGGAGGTCAGCCTCGCCCATCTCGGCATTCTGTTTCTGGATGAGCTGCCCGAATTTCAGCGATCCGTGCTCGATTCGCTGCGACAGCCGCTCGAGACCGGCAGGGTCCAGGTTGCGCGCGCCAATGCCCATGTGACGTTCCCGGCGCGGGTCCAACTGGTGGCTGCGATGAACCCGTGTCGCTGCGGACATATTGCGGATGCGGCGCGCGCCTGCAGCCGTGCCCCGCGTTGCGCGCAAGATTATCAAGCCCGCGTGTCCGGTCCGCTGCTCGACCGGATCGATCTTCACGTCGACGTAGCGGCGGTGAGCGCCGCCGATCTCGTCCTCCCGCCGCCATCCGAAGGCTCAGCCGAGGTGCGGGTGCGAGTGGAGGCGGCACGCGCGGCGCAAACCGCGCGCTATGCTGGTCGCGGCGTGCGGACCAATGCGGAGGTGGACGGCGAACTGCTCGAGGCGGTGGCCACCCCCGACGAGGCGGGACGCGCCCTGCTGGCGCAGGCTGCCGCGGCGATGAGCCTGTCCGCCCGCGGCTATACCCGCGTCCTGCGCGTGGCGCGGACCATCGCCGACCTGGCGGGCGCGGAGAATGTCGGCCGTGTCCATATCGCCGAAGCCTTGAGCTATCGCCTGAGGCCCGTGGTCAATTAAGCGAGGTCGTTCCCGGCGCCGCCGATGGCCGCCAAAGATTGTCCGCATCTCGCCGCGTCTTCCGAGGCAGGGCGGCGCTCAGAATTCCCCCGCCACGCCGACCTTGACGGCGGTGTTGCGGCCGCCGCCATAAGAGAAGCCCGCCGTCACCGCGACCGGATCGGAGAAGTTGAGCCGGTGCGCGATCCCGCCGCCGATCGCCTGCTCGCCCCGGAAGGTCGCGCCGTTGAAAACGTAGGAGGTTCGGCCCGGCTGTGACGGGATCGGCGCGGTGCCGATGGCGATGGCGGTGGCGACACCCCGTCGGGTTTGGCGCCGGTCGCGCCGGATCACCTGGTCCAGGGCGCCGATCGTCTCCGGCCCGAAGCCTGTTACCGCCAGATTGCCCGCGGCGTCCGACGTCACGAAGCGGGTCGGGCCCGATTGGGCGGCCTGGCTGGCGGCGGAGCCGACGCCGGCTAACGTATAGGTCGATGCTGCGCCGCCGAGTGCGACCTGGCCCGGGCGGCTCGCGACCGCGCCGTCCCCGATCGCGACGCTGCTCGCGCCGTTGGCATGCGCGCCGCGCCCCATCGCGATCGCGGATGCGCCATTGGCAACGCTGTCCAAGCCCAGCGCGAGGGCGCCGTCACCGGCGGCTTTGTTGTCCGCGCCGATCGCTACCGCGCCCCGGCCGATTGCGACGTTCGGATCGCCGATCGCTACCGCGCCGGGCCCGGAGGCGCGGTTGCCCGCGCCGATCGAGACCGCCGCGCCGTTCTCCGCCACCGCATCGGTGCCGATCGCGACCGATCGGTCCCCGCTCGCGACCGAGCCGCTGCCCATCGCCATCGCATTAGCCCCGCTCGCCTGTGCGAGCGGGCCGGTCATATTGGCCTCGAAATAAGCGGTCCGCGCCATCGCCTTGTCGGCGGTGGTCTTCGCCGCTGCGGCATTGGCGATCGCATTGTCCGCAACGGATCGTGCGAGCTGTGCATCGGCCGCGGCATTGCTTGCCGCTTGTTGCGCAATGTCGGCACGCTGGCCCGCGGAGTCGGCGGCACGCTGGGCATTGTCGGCATTGGCGAGTGCGGTCTGCGCCGTCTCGGTCGACGCCGCCGTGCTGGCCATCGCCTGATTGGCTAGCACGCGCGCTTCATCGGCGCGGCTCTGCGCGGAGGCCGCTTCGCTGCGCGCGGCCGCGGCCTCGTTCGCGGCGAATTCCGCCCGCGTCTGCGCCGCAGCCGCATTGTTCTGCGCGGTTGCCGCAGTATTCTGAGCCGCCGCCGCATCGCCGCGCGCGGCATCGGCGGTCGTCTGCGCAGCGCGGGCCGTCGTAATAGCCGTATCTGCGCGGCTGAGCGCAGTATCCGCCGTGCCTTGCGCCACACTCGCCTGGGTCAACGCGCTGTCCGCCTTGGTCATCGCCGCATTGGCCGTGCCTTGTGCCGCCGCCACGCCGCTTTGCGCCGCATCCGCACGCGCCAGTGCCGTATCGGCCGTCCCTTGGGCGGCGGCGGCGTTGAGGATAGCGGTATCCGCCGTGCCCTTGGCGACCGCCGCATTGGCCAGCGCGCTATCAGCCGTGCCCTGCGCCGTTGCGGCATTTACCAACGCGGTATCGGCCTTGGTCAGCGCCGCGTCGGCGGTGCCTTGCGCGGTTGCGGCATTCGCCAGCGCGCTGTTCGCGGTGCTTTGCGCCGCCGCGGCATTGCTGATCGCAGCATCGGCCCGGGTCAGCGCTGTGTCGGCCGTGCCCTGGGCGTTTCCGGCATTGGCCAGCGCCGTATCAGCCGTGCTTTGCGCCGCGGCGGCATTGCTCAAGGCGTTGTCCGCGGTGCCTTGCGCAGCAGCGGCATTGGCCAGCGCGGTATTCGCCGTACCTTGCGCCGTCGCCGCATCGGTCACGGCGGTAGTCGCGCGCGTCAGCGCGGTGTCCGCTGTCCCCTGCGCGGTCCGGGCATTGGCAAGCGCACTATTGGCGCTGCTCTGCGCGGCGGCCGCATTGGTCAGCGCGGTATCCGCCTTTGTGCCGGCACTGTCAGCGCTCACCTGCGCCGTCGCGGCGTTGGCAAGCGCGCTGCTGGCGGTGGTCTGCGCTACGCTGGCGTTGGTCAGCGCTGATCCCGCACTCGCCATCGCCGCATCCGCGCTCTGCTGCGCGCTTCCGGCTTTGGTGAACGAGGCATCTGCACGGTTTTGCGCGTTTTCGGCGCTGGTCTGAGCCGTGGCTGCGTTGGCTAAAGCAGTATTCGCGCTCCCCTGGGCGGCGGCAGCGGCGGACACGGCGGTATCGGCTGTCGCCATCGCTCCGTCGGCGGCCGTTTGCGCGGTCGCGGCATTGGTAAGCGCAGCATCGGCACGGCTCTTTGCAGCGTCGGCGGTTGCTTGCGCGGTAGCTGAGTTGATCAGCGCCGTGTCAGCCGTAGCCTGCACCGCGTTTACGGTTTGGTTCGTCGCGTAGAGTTGAGCGCCGGTGACGGCGTCGCTGCTCACGTCACTCAGCGTGCCTTCGCCGACGTTCATAATGCGACGCTTGAGTGTGCCATTGCCGATCGAAACCGAATTGGCCTCGGTCGCCACGGAGTTTGAACCGATAGCGACGGCGTTCGTCGCTTGCGCCTCGGCCCGGTAGCCGATCGCGGCGGACAGATTGGCTTGGGCGACGGCCGAATAACCAAGTGCGATCCCGTCGCTTGCTTGGGCATCAGCATTGGTGCCGAATGCCAGGCTGTAATCCTGTGCCTTGGCGAAATATCCCACGGCAACGCTGCTGCTTAGCGCATGTGCTTGCGCCCCAAGGGCGATCGAATTGGACACAGCGGTCGTGGTTTCATCGAAATCGTTGACCCCGTCGCTGTCGGAGTCGATCCAGAGCCCGATCGCGATCCCGGATGAAGCCTGCACACCTCGGCCGATTGCAATCGACGAACTGCCGGCCGAGGCATTTGCGCCCACCGCGACGGCGTCGGTCGATGCGAATGCGGTCGAACCGATCGATGTCCCGCGATTGGTGCTGCTTGCACCCAGCCCATAGGACGTGGACGAATTGAACGAGGTGGAATTTGTCCCGCAAGCAAGCCGGCCGGTTTGGTTGATCCGGCAGGTTTCCGGTTGTATCTGCGCGAGCAGACGCGTTGTAGCGAGAAATACGACGGCGAGCGACAGCAAGGCCGATGAATGCCGTAGGCCGGCCCGGACCGTGCGGCCCGACACTGCGCGAATTATCATCGTTACGCCCCAATTCCCTGTTTCGCTTGGGGAGGCGCTGCTCGGACCTTTGACGCTTATCCTGCCGAATGTTCACTCGGGCTGGATGAGACAGCCTGCCAATCCCCAAAGCTGGTCGTCCGACCCACGCTTTTTGACTGTTGGAGGCTAGCGGTCGGGCCGGGCTGAGGTCGATTGGCTGCGCATTCCTTTGAAGGGGGCTCGCCGTTCCACCGTTGTCAATTGATGCCGCGTAGCCAGCTCTGATAGGTAGCGGGCGCGGTGTGATCCGAAGCTGCAATTGCCTCCGGGCGGTACGCCGGAACGAGCGCGGCGGTCCGGAACTCGTGCGGGGTCACGCCGAAGGCCTTCCTGAAGATACGGCTGAAATGCGACTTGTCGCGAAACCCGGTGGCATGCGCCAGCGCTGCGATCGAGCGACCCTCGGCCGGATCGGAAAGCAGCTTCTCCATCCGTTTCAGCCGCCGCATCTGCACCTGACGCAGCACGCCGCCCTGCGCGCCGAACACGCGATACAGGTTGGAACGGGATACGCCCAGCGCCGCGCACAGGGTCGCGACATCCAGCTCGTCGCCCAGATGGCGATCGATATAGGCCCGAATGCGGCTGGCCAGTTCCTCTTCGCGAGCGGTGCGCACCGCCGCCGCCCGCAGCGAATCTAGCAACGTGTCGACGACCAGATCGATCAGCATGCGCTGGATCGCGGCGGCCTGCGAGGCACGCAGGCGCGACAATGTGGCGCAGACCGCGCGTAGCGTGCTCCCCAGCAGCGGCGCCAATCCGTCGCGTACTACCAGACCGTGGAGATCGAAGCCTTCGAGGCGATCGAGCAGGCGGTGGCGCGGAATGGCGAGCGATATTTGGTCGATCGCCGAAACCTCCATCCGGCATGGCCGCCGCATGTCGAGCACCATAAGCGATCCCGGCCCGCCGGTCGCGCCGTCTGGTTCGCAGTCGACACGAGCGCGCCCGCGATAATGGAAATTGACATAGAAATGATCGATCCGGTCGGCGCGGACGCGTTCCGCCGAGCGCGTGT
>NZ_JBMDXN010000020.1:0-35041 GCF_048595155.1 Sphingomonas sp. | reverse complement strand
CCGAGAATAAGGTCAGTACATTGGCCCGCGGGGTGAAGCCGCGGCGAACATCTCCGTGTTCGTCATGGAACAGCAGCAAGCCGCCCCATTCGGCGCGCCAATGTTCGGTCAGCCCCATGACGTAAGCGGCGTGGCGCTGCTTACCCGGCACGACATCATCATGCGCGGTGAGAAAATCGCCCGGGCGGTAGAGGGTGGCCTGGGCATCGGCGAAGCTGACCGCCGCGACATCGGTGACGTGACGGATCAACTCCATAACGGTAGCGCCGCACATGAACTCGGCGAAGGCGTGCAGCGTATCCGATCGATCGCGTGCGTGGCGCGCGTCGGGAACGCGCACCGATTCGAAGCAGAATTGGAAATCGTCGCGGGCCTGCGCGACGATCGCGCCCCGCAATCGCGCCTCCTGCTCGGCCGTCAGCGCGTCCGATCCCTGACGCGGCAGTTCGTAGACCTTCTCGCCATTGTTGAAGATCCACTTCCAGTCGCGCCGGTTCGAAAGGTTCTCGGCCAACCCCCGAACCAGCGCATCAGGAAGAAACGGGTCGATCTGGACGATCCCGGTTTCCGCGAACTGCGCCCGCAAGGCTGCCGGGTCGATCGCGGGATGGAGGCGGAAATCGATCATCTGCCGATGCGTCAGCCGTCGAACAACCCGGCCTGACCCGCCGTGGCGGGCGGCGTAAGCCCCAGATGGGTCCAGGCGCGGCCGTTCAGGCAGCGTCCGCGCGCGGTCCGCGCCAATAGGCCAAGCTGGATCAGATAGGGCTCGATCACTTCCTCGATCGTGTCGCGCGGCTCCGACAGGCCGGCCGCCAGCGTTTCGACGCCCACGGGGCCGCCATGATAGAGATCGGCGATCATCGTGAGATAGCGGCGATCCATTGCGTCGAGCCCGAGCGCGTCGACTTCCAGCCGATTGAGGGCGGCATCGGCATCCCTGGCGTCGACCACATCGTGGCCAGCCGCATGCGCGAAATCGCGCACGCGCCGCAGCAGGCGACCGGCGATGCGGGGCGTGCCGCGCGAGCGGCGCGCCACTGCCGCGGCCCCGTCCGGCGCCATGGCGAACCCAAGCAGCCGGGCCGCGCGGCGGACGACCTGCTCCAGCTCCTCGGTTGTATAGAAATTGAGCCGGATCGGAATGCCGAAACGGTCGCGCAACGGTGTCGTCAGCAGACCCTGGCGCGTGGTGGCGCCGACCAGCGTGAAGCGCGGCAGATCAATCCGCACGCTGCGCGCGGAGGGGCCTTCGCCGATCATGATGTCGAGCGCCCGATCCTCCATCGCCGGATAGAGGATCTCCTCCACCGCCGGCGCGAGCCGATGGATCTCGTCGATGAAAAGGACATCGCCTTCTTCCAGATTGGTGAGCAGAGCCGCCAGATCGCCGGCCTTGGCGATGACGGGGCCGGACGTTGCGCGAAACCCGACGCCCAATTCGCGCGCGACGATCTGCGCCAGCGTGGTCTTGCCGAGCCCGGGAGGGCCGAAAAACAGCACATGATCCAATGCTTCGCCGCGGGCTTTGGCGGCCTGGATGAAGACCCGTAAATTGTCGCGCGCCGCTTTCTGGCCCACGAAATCCTCGAGCGTGCGCGGGCGCAGCGCCGCGTCCGCATCGTCGGGCGCGCGGGCAGGATCGATCAATCGTTCGGGCTCGCTCATGCGATCGGCATAGAGCCTGTTCGGCGGCGGTGGAAGCGGGGCGGGCGGCGGCAGTGCACCCGCTTACCCCCCTTCACGCGTTACGCGCTCATGATAGAGGTTCGCCTCTCCGCCATAGCGACAGGATTGCCCATGCCCAAACCGCCTTTGCTGATGCTGGTCGAGCAGCCGGACTTGTTCGGGCTGCATCATATCGGGGAGCATTATGATCTCCGGTCACAGCCGGCACCGGGAATCGTCGCGGCGGTCAGCAGCGGTAATGGCGTCGATGCCGCGATGATGGAGGCCGCACCCGATCTCAAGATGATCGCGCTGAGCGTGGTCGGCTATGACAAGGTGGACGTTGAGACGGCGCGCGCGCGGGGCATTGCCATCACCAACACGCCGGACGTGCTGACCGACGACGTGGCGGATCTTGCCATCGGCCTTATGATCTCGGTCGCGCGGCGGCTGCCGCAGCAGGATCTGTTCGTACGGGAGGGGCGCTGGCCGTTGGAAGGTCCGCCAGCGCTGGCACGGCGGGCGAGCGGACGCCGGATCGGCATCCTCGGGCTCGGCCGGATCGGCCAAGCCATTGCGCGGCGCGCGCAGCCCTTTGCCACGGAGATCGGCTATTATTCTCGCCAGCCCCGCGCCGAAGGTAAGGAGTATATCTATCGGGACAGTCCGCTGGCGCTGGCGGAGTGGGCTGACGTGTTGATCGTCGCCGTCTCGGGCGGCCCGGGCACCGCGGGGTTGGTAAGCCATGCCGTGATCGAGGCGCTCGGACCGGACGGGACGCTGATCAACATCGCGCGTGGCTCGGTCGTCGACGAGCCTGCGATGATCGCCGCTCTCACCGACGGGCGATTGGGCGCGGCCGGGCTGGACGTGTTCGCGCATGAGCCGAATGTTCCCGAAGCGCTGCTGCGGCTGGAGAATGTCGCCTTGGTGCCGCACCAGGGAAGCGCCACGCGGGAAACGCGCGCTGCCATGGGGAAGCTGGTACTCGACAATCTTGCGGCCTTTTTCGCCGGCAAGCCGCTGCTTACGCCGATCTAGGTTGATCGCGAGCGCGGGGAAGGGGTTAGCGCGAGGCCTTGCGGAGAGCGAGACGGACAAGGGCGTCGAGCGTTGCCGTTGGCCCCAGCTCCTCGCTGGCAGCAGCGACCGCCGCCGACGCCTCGGCTGGCCGGAAGCCCAGGTTGGCCAAAGCCGAAAGCGCGTCTGCCTGGGCGCTTCCGGATGGCGCGGGCGCCGTTCCCGCCACACCCAGCGCGACGCCGCCGGCTTTGTCCCTCAACTCCATCGCAATTCGCTGGGCAAGCTTGGGGCCGACCCCATTGGCCCGGGCGATCATCGCCTTGTCGCCGCTCGCGATTGCCCGGGACAGATCGTTCGTGTCGAGCACCGAAAGAATGGCGAGCGCGACCCGGCCGCCGACGCCCTGAACACTGGTGAGCAGGCGGAACCAGTCACGCTCGGCAGCGGAGCCGAACCCGAACAGTGTGATCGCATCCTCGCGCACCTGCATTTCCGTGAGCAGCAGCACCGTGCCCCCCGTGGCGCCGATCGCGGACAGGGTCCGGCTCGATGCATAAGCGAGATAGCCGACGCCGTTCACGTCGATCACCGCATGATCGGCGGCAATCTCAGCCAATATTCCGGAGAGGCGGGCGATCATTGAGAGAGGCTTCTAGCCCAGCCGCCTGGCGCTCGCCAGATGGTGGGCATGGGTGATTGCCACGGCCAGTGCGTCGGCAGCATCCGCCCCGGCAATCTTCACGCCAGGCAGAAGCCGTGCCACCATTGCGTGGACCTGCGCCTTTTCGGCCCCGCCGGTGCCCACCACCGCTTTCTTCACGAGGCTGGGGGCATATTCGCCGACATCCAGCCCATGGCGTGCGGCGGCAAGCAGGACGACGCCGCGGGCCTGGCCAAGCTTCAGCGTGGACTGCGGGTTCATGTTCACGAACACCTCTTCCACCGCCGCCGCCTGCGGACGATGAAGGGCAAACAGATCATGAAGCCCGTCATGCAGTGCGGCAAGACGCGCGGGCAGTGGCATCGCGCTCCCCGTTCGGACGTGGCCGTTGGCAATGTGGCTGAGACGATTGCCCTCCGCCCGGATCACGCCCCAGCCGGTTGTGCCAAGGCCGGGATCCAGGCCGATCAGGATCAGCCCAGCTTCTCCATGATCTCGTCGGAAATGTCGTAATTGCCCCAGACGGTCTGCACGTCGTCATCGTCGTCCAGCGCGTCGATCAGCTTCAGCAGCGTTGCCGCCTGTGCCTCGTCGACCGCAACCTGGGTCTGCGGACGCCAGGCGAGCTTCACGCCTTCGGCCTCGCCAAGCACCGGTTCGAGCGCCTTGGCCACTTCATGCAGGCTGTCGAGCGCGGTCCAGATGGAATGACCGTCTTCACTGCTTTCGACATCCTCGGCGCCTGCTTCCAGCGCCGCTTCAAACACCTTTTCGGCGTCCCCCGCGGTGGCCGGATAGCTGATCAGGCCAAGCCGATCGAACGCATGGCTGACCGAACCGGGCGCGCCCAGGTTGCCGCCATTCTTGGAGAAGCCCAGCCGTACGTTGGTGGCCGTGCGATTGCGGTTGTCCGTCAACGTCTCGACGATCAGCGAAACCCCACCCGGACCGAAGCCCTCGTAGCGGATTTCTTAATAGTCATCGGCGTCACCGCCTGCCGCCTTGTTGATCGAGCGGTCGATATTGTCCTTCGGCAAGCCTTCCTTGCGCGCCGTGATCACCGCGGCACGCAGACGCGCATTCATGTTCGGATCGGGCAGGCCGGAGCGGGCCGCAACCGTGATTTCGCGCGAAAGCTTGGAGAAAAGCGCAGCGCGCTTCTTATCCTGCGCACCCTTGCGGTGCATGATATTTTTGAATTTGCTATGGCCGGCCATGGCGCCCGCTTCTTCTTTTCTCGAGTGGAGGGAGGGGCCGCACCTCTAGCGCGCGGCACCTCCGGCATCAACTCAGGCCCGGCGTGGCGCCGGCCCGCACCTCAATTCAGGCCGAGCGCGGCCTTGTAGGTTTCCAGCAGCGCCTCGGCTTCGTCGCGAGCATGCTTTTCCATTTTGCGCAGGCGGACGATCGCGCGCATCGTCTTACTATCGTAACCTTGGCTCTTTGCCTCGGCGTAAACGTCGCGGATGTCGTCCGCCATGCCCTTTTTCTCTTCTTCCAGGCGTTCGATCCGCTCGATGAAGAGGCGCAGCTGATCCGCTGCAACCGTATCTGACATTGCGTGTCCTCGTGATTCTGGTGAGCGCGCCGACTAGCCGGTAGCATGTAGACTTCGCAATGGGGTGACGGCAGCGAAAACGCTGGTTAGGTGGAGGCTGTTCGGGAGCGGAGAGAAATAGAGTGTCGGAAGGCAGCAACATCCAATTCTCAGAGCGCGAAGCGCTCGATTTTCATGCGTCGGGCCGCCCGGGCAAGATCGAAATCGTCGCATCCAAGCCGATGGCGACGCAGCGGGACCTCAGCCTGGCTTACTCGCCCGGTGTCGCGGTGCCGGTGCGCGCGATCGCGGAGAACCCGGAGGCGGCTTATGATTATACCGCCAAGGGCAACCTGGTCGCGGTGATTTCGAACGGAACCGCGATCCTGGGCCTCGGCAACCTTGGCGCGCTGGCGTCCAAGCCGGTGATGGAAGGCAAGGCGGTGCTCTTCAAGCGTTTCGCCGACGTCGATTCGATCGATCTGGAGCTGGCGACGGAAGACGTCGATGCCTTCTGCAACGCGGTCGCGCTGCTGGAGCCATCGTTCGGCGGCATCAACCTTGAGGATATCAAGGCGCCGGAATGCTTCGTGATCGAGCAGACGCTGCGCGAACGCATGAACATTCCCGTCATGCATGACGACCAGCATGGCACCGCGATCATCACCGCGGCCGGGCTGATCAATGCCTGCTATCTGACAGGGCGCGAACTCAAGGACATCAATGTCGTGGTCAATGGCGCGGGGGCGGCGGCGATCGCCTGCACCGAGCTGATCAAGGCGATGGGCGTCTCCGCCGACAAGGTGCTGATGTGCGACCGCTCCGGCGTAATCTATCAGGGCCGGACCGAGCAGATGGACCAGTGGAAGTCGGCCCATGCCGCGGCCACGGACCGTCGCACGCTGGCCGAAGCCTGCGAGGGCGCCGACGTGTTCCTGGGCCTTTCAGCCGCAGGCGCGTTGAAGCCGGAGATGGTCAAGACCATGGCCAAGCGGCCGATCATCTTCGCCATGGCGAATCCGGACCCGGAGATCACGCCACCCGAAGCCAAGGCGGCGCGTCCCGACGCAATCGTGGCGACGGGACGTTCGGACTATCCGAATCAGGTCAATAACGTGCTGGGTTTCCCCTTCATCTTCCGGGGGGCGCTGGATGTGCGCGCCACCGCGATCAACGAAGAGATGAAGATCGCCGCCGCAGAAGCGCTGGCCAGTCTTGCGCGACAGCAGGTGCCGGAAGAAGTGGCGATCGCCTACGGCGGCCATGCTCCGCGTTTCGGCCCGGATTATATCATTCCCGCGCCGTTCGACCCGCGCCTGATGGAGATCATCCCAGCTGCGGTGGCGGAGGCGGCGATGCGGACCGGCGTCGCGCGCAAGCAGATCGACGATTTCGATGCCTATCGGGAGCAGCTGAAGGGTCGCCTGAGCCCGGCCACGTCGGTGCTGACGCTGGCGCATGCCAATGCGCGGGCCAATCCCAAGCGGGTGGTGTTTGCGGAAGCGGAGGAAGAGGTAGTGCTGCGCGCTGCCATCGCTTTCCGGGACGGCGGCTATGGTACGCCCGTGCTGGTCGGCCGCGATGAGGTTCCGGACAAGCTCCGTGCGCTCGGCGTCGAGGATCCGGACAGCTTCGAATTGCACAACAGCCGCCACTCGCCGCTGGTCCCGCAGATGGTCGAATATCTCTACGCGCGGCTGCAGCGGCGCGGTTATCTGCGCCGCGAAGTCGAGGCGATGGTCAATCAGGACCGCAACATCTTCGGCGCCCTGCTGCTGGCGCTGGGTGAGGCGGACGCGATGATAACCGGGATCACCCGGACTTATGGCAAGACGCTCCGCCAGGTGCGTCGTGTGATCGACCCGATCGAAGGCCGTCGTCCCTGCGGGATCCACGTTATCGTCGGCAAGAAGCACACCGTCTTCATGGCCGATACGATGGTCACGGAACGGCCGACGCCGAAGGAACTGGTGGCGATTGCCGAGCATACGGCCGCCGTCGCGCGTAGGATGGGACATGAGCCGCGCGTTGCGTTTCTGTCCTATTCCACCTTCGGCAATCCGCCCGGGGAGTGGATCGACAATGTCCGCGACGCGGTTGCGTTGCTGGACGAGAAGGATCCCGGCTTCGAATTCGAAGGCGAGATGGCACCGGACGTCGCGCTGAACCCGAATATGCGCAAAGCTTATCCGTTCAGCCGTCTCTCCGGGCCGGCCAACGTGCTGATCATGCCTGGGCTCCAATCCGCCAATATTTCGGCCAAGCTGCTGCGGGAGGTCGACGGCGATGCCGTGATCGGGCCAATGCTGGTCGGCATGGCAAAGCCGGTTCAGATCGCCACCATGTCGGCCACGGCATCCGAATTGATGACGTTGGCGGTGCTGGCGGCAGCCGGAATCGCGCACTGATACGATCCCTGGATCCTGGCTGACGCCGGGATCCAGGGCTATTAGCAGCATAAAGCTGTAGGTGGCGGAGCGCTGAGCCCGGCGGATCAGCCGCCAGGATTGTCCGCCGTGCTCGCCCGATCGCTGGACCCAGCGGCGATGTTGCCGAACAGTTCGGAGAAGAAGGTGCGGTGCGCGCCCAGAACCGGCGTCTTCTTGCCATAAATCGGCACATCACGGATCGTTTCCACACCCGTCTTCTGAACCGACGCGACATCGCCATTGGAGGCGAAGCGCACGGCAAGCAGCGTCTGCTCGGTGGGATGCGGGGTACTGAAAGCAAGCTGGCGGGTCGTGCGGGACAGATAATACCAGGTATTTCCCTGGTCGAACTGGCTGTCGAAGGTCGGACGGCCAAGTGTCTTCATGACCGAGTCCTTGTTGTCGACCCCCGGCTGCACGCTGTTGATCAGCGTGGTGTCGATCACATAGCCCTTATGATCGCGCACTTCGGCGCAGCCACCGAGCGCCACCACGGCCAGCGCAGCGATCGCCCTGCGCTTGATCGATGCTGCCATGTACGAAAACCCTTTCCGACGAACCCTGATCCTGTCCGCCTGTGGCTGAACTCAGCCTGAGCGATCAGTCTCACGCGTCGGGATTGCAACCGCGCGCGGTCGCCTCAATATGCGGCGCCAACAGGCTCCGCAAGTCGCGGGCAAGGAGATGCGGTGAATGATCGGGTTATGGCGTCGTCTGTTCGGCCGCGCAGAGCGCGAAAAACTGGCGCCACTTTACCGCGCAATCATCGCCGAAGCCCGCCGCCCGATCTGGTATCGCGAGGGCAGCGTTCCCGACACGCTGGACGGCCGCTTCGATATGGTGGCGGCGGTTCTGAGCTTGGTGCTGCTGCGGCTGGAAGCGGAGGCGGACGAGCATGCGCGGAGCGCGTTAGCTTATCTGACCGAGTTGTTCGTGGAGGATATGGACGGCCAATTGCGTGAGCGTGGCATTGGCGACATCGTCGTGGGAAAGCATATTGGCCGGATGATGGGGGCGCTGGGTGGTCGCCTGGGGGCGTTGCGGCAGGCCTTGCAGGATGGCGAGCTGGACGAGGCGATCCAGCGCAATATCTATCGGGGTGTGACGCCTGATCTGGCTGCTAAGGCTGTGGTTCGTGAAGGCTTAATCGCGCTGCGCGCAAAGCTGGCGGCGACGCCGGCAACGGCTTTGATCCAGGGGAGTTGGCCCGCATGACACCTGAATTCTCCCGCCCGGTGCGGCTCGATGAGCTTGGTGGAACGCCCCGGTCCCTGACACTCGCCGCCGACGAATCGGAGCGGGCTGCGCTGGCCCAGCGGTTCGATCTGATGGAAATCGGCCGATTGGAAGCCGATGCGGATCTGGTGCGGGATGGCGATATCGTGATCGCGACCGGCCGTCTTCATGCAGAGGTGGTGCAGATTTGCGTCGCGAGCGGCGGTCCGGTGCCGGCTGCCGTAGCGGAGGCCTTCACCCTGCGGTTCGTGCCGACGCCTGCGGGCGGCGAGGCCGAGGAGGAAATGGAACTGGACGAGGGCGATCTCGACGAGATTTTCTACGAGGGCGGCGCGATCGATCTGGGCGAGGCCGTCGCGCAGACACTGGCCTTGGCGTTGGATCCTTTTCCGCGTGCACCCGACGCCGATGCGGCGTTGCGCGAAGCCGGCGTCCTCCCGGAGGAAGACGCCGGCCCCTTTGCGGCATTGAAGGCCCTGAAAGACAAGCTCTAGGCGGTCAGCCCGCGATCATCTTCGCGATCTGCAGGAAGATCACGTAAAGTATGCCGGCAATCGCCATGGCTGCCGGCAGGGTGGTGAGCCACGCCAGTGCGATGTTGCGCACCGTGCTGACCTGCACGCCCGACCCATTGCCCGCCATCGCCCCGGCGACGCCGCTCGAAAGGATGTGCGTCGTGGAGACGGGCATACCCTTGAACTGCGCGAGCAGGATCGTGCTCGCCGCCATCAGTTCGGCGGCGGCGCCCATGCCGTAGGTCAGGTGGGTCTTGCCGATCTTTTCGCCAACGGTGACGACGATTCTTTTCCATCCCACCATCGTCCCCAGGCCCAGGGCAAGGGCGACCGAGATCTTGACCCAGGTCGGGATGAAGCGCGTGCCCTTCTCCAGCAACGTCTCGTACGTCTTGAGCGTCTTGTCGCCACCATTGGGGAAGTCGTTCTTCGCTTTTTCGGCATCCTTCGTCAGCAAGCGCAGCGTATCGTAGACGAGATACATCTGATTGCGCAGGTTGGGCGTCGCTGCCGCCGGAACATGGGCGATCGCGCCATAATTTTTGAGTTCCTGCACGATGTCGCCGGACACGCGGTCGAGCGCGGCATAGACTTGCGGCCGTTCCGCCTGATGCGTGCGCAATGCCGTTGTCAGTGTGTCCGCGGCAACCTGCGGCGTCATCGGTGCGACGCCCTCCGCGCGCGGCGCGAAGATGGTCTGCGCACCCTGGACCGCCTGGATGAAGGCCGGGGTCGAGCTGTCGGGCATCGTGCGATTGAGCGCATAGGCCGTCGGCGCCACGCCGATGAGGATCAGCATGATCAGCCCCATGCCCTTCTGACCGTCATTGCCGCCATGGGCGAAGGACACGGCGGTGCAGGTGAAAATCAGCAGCGAACGGATGTGCCACGGCGGCGGCGTTTCACCTGCAGGCTCCTTGTACAAAGCGGGATCGGGCACGACCCGCTTCATGCCCCACAGCAGCAGCATCGCGCCGACAAAGCCGATCACGGGGCTGACGAGCAGGGTCAGCAATACGCTTTCCGCCTGGCTCCATTCGACGCCGGAGGTGCCGCCGGCGCCACTCGCGAGCAACTGGTTGGCAAGGCCTACGCCCAGGATCGATCCGATCAGCGCGTGGCTCGATGAGTTCGGCAAGCCCAGCCACCAGGTGCCGAGGTTCCAGATGACCGCAGCCAGCAGAAGCGCGAAGATCATCGCGAAGCCGCCCGCGCTGCCGACGTGGAGGATCAGGTCGACCGGTAGCAGCGTGATGATCGAATAAGCGACCGCGCCGGTCGACACGATCACGCCGATGAAGTTCCAGCATCCCGACCAGATCACCGCCACGACCGGGGCGAGCGAGTTCGTATAGATGACGGTCGCCACGGCATTGGCGGTATCATGAAAGCCGTTCACGAATTCGAAACCCAGCGCGATGATCAGCGCCAGCCCCAGAAAGAGGAAGGCGCCAATAGCAAGGGGCTGGCCCGAATGCGCGGTGTCATTGAAGATGTTGTAGCCGGCGAACAGCAGGCCGGCGGCGAGCACGGCCATGAACAGGCTGGCCGCGAGGGGATGAACCTTATGCTCAAGCTTGCCGGACGCCCTGGTGGAATTGTCCGTCGCGAGCGCACTGCTGGCCATTGACGTCTCCTGGTCGCCCCCCGGCCTGTTCCCCCTTGGTCGGAGGACATGACAGGACGATGACAGTCACCGCGCCAAGACCCACACAATCGGCCTCAACTTGCTGGAATCACAACAGTCCGGCTCACGCTGTATTTGTCCACCGCTGCTTTGCTAAACCATAAGGGTCGCATCGCACCGGCCAGCCACGGGCTGTAGAAATCCCGATAATGCGGCGAACGCGGATCCGCGGACTGGCCGGGCAGAAGCAGATAGCGCGTATTGTCCCATGCGCCGACGTCGGCGACGAAGAGGTAGCTGGCGCCGTGCGTCACATTATAGCCTCGCGCCGGGCTGACGCCCCGGGCCATCACGGTCGTGCCGTCGCCCCCCGATCGTCCGCCGTCGATCTTGGGAAAGGCCGCCGCGATCGGCGGCAGCATCGACAGCGGGTGGGCGATCGCCACGCGATGCAGATCGCCCCAGCGCCATTGCGCCGGGTTCGATCCGCCCAGCTTGAGCGCCTTGTCCCATCCTGCCGCCAAGGCGCGATCGATCAGCGCATCGCGCGCCGCGATGGGATTTGTGCCCAACCGCGCATCCGGGGCGGCGAGCAGCGACAGCATCTGGGACAAGTTGACCGAACGGATCAGATCCTGCGCGGCGGCGGGTATGACGAGCTGCCGGAAGGCGGCCGATAATTCGGGCATGACCATTTCGTAGAGCAAGGCTGCCGCGCTGTCGGCTTCGATCCCGCAATTCCAACGGCGCAATAGGGCTGCGGCGGGCGCGGCTGCCGCGGACGGCGTTGCAGGGAGCAGGCGCACCAGCGCGCGAGCGGGCAGCGACTGCACATCGTGCTGCAGCGCGATACTGTCCTCCAACCGGTGACGGGGCTGGGCGCGCAGCACTTCGGCCACGCGATCATACCGGTAGGAATCGGTCCAGCTGAAGCTGATCACACGTTCCTTGTACGGATAGTCGGCAGGCAAGTTCATCTGATTGGCCGAGGCGAACCAGCCCTGCTCGGGATTGTAGACGTTCGGCATCTCTTCAACCTTGAGAATGCCCTGCCAATCGAAACTGCCGTCCCCTGGCGCCGGTAAGAGACCGTCATGTCGAGGGCGCCGGGGTGTGAAGCCGACGGCATGCCAGCCGGTATTTCCGTCCACATCCGCATAATGGATATTGGTCGGCGAGACATGGAGCTTGAATGCCTCACGCAGGGAAGCCCAATCCTGGGCCAGGTTGATCGCGAGGATTGCGAACGGCATGTTGGCGCCAGGCAGCATCGCTACGGTGGCGAGGGCGACCGCCCGATGCCGCGCGCGATCTTGCGAGATGATCGGCCGCCCCTGCGCATAGCGGTGGGTCACGCTTTCGGTTGGCGCGCCTTTGACCGTGATTTTTTCATGGAACGCCTCGAAGCGTTTCCAGGTCCCCTGGTGCCAGTAACGTTCCGGGTCCTCGGGATGGGTCTGAAGGATGAACAGATCGGTCTGATCGATGTGGAAATTGGTCCGGCCGAAGGCGAAGCGATCGGTGTGACCCTGCATGATGCCCGGAAGGCCGGGGGCGGCGCCGCCGATGACGTCCAGCCCGGGTGCGGTGAGGTGGCTTATATGGCGTGGGCTCCAGCTGCCGATCCCCAAATGCGGGTCATTGGCAAGGATAGGGCGGCCGCTCGCGGTCCGTGCGCCGGCGATCGTCCAGGCATTGCTGCCCTGCGCCGCGCGTTCCACCCGATCGAGATCGCGATCGAATTCGGGAAGCTTGAGGTCGGCGAAGGGCAGGGGGCGGACAATATCCAGGAGATAGCCGAGGTCGGCGTCACTGACAGCGGCGCAGTCCAGCCCGGACGGGACGGTAAACTGCCAAGCGGGACGCAGCGGGTCCAGCAACTGATCATAGTCGAGCAGGCCCCGCGCCTGCAGCCGCGCGCGTCGCACCTCATCATCCGCGTCACCCATGCCGCCGCCCCGCGCGCGCATCATATCGCGCACGTCCCAGCGGATCGGCTTGATCCCGAACATGGCATATTCCAGCGGCGCCAGGGTTGGATCGTGCTCCAGCTCCTCGATCCGGGCGTTGATGCCGGCCACATAGCCACGGGCGCAGTCCAGAACCTCCGCGGGCAACCCGGCCAGTTCCGCGTCAATGTCGCCGCGATAGTGGAACAACCGCGCCGCGCGGTCAGCGGCGACGAACCCAGGACCGAATGCCTCGGCCATGCGACCCAGGTCGCGCCGATTGGCCAGATCGAGCTGGAACAGCCGGTCGCAGGCGATGCGATAGCCTTGGCCAAAGAAAGCATCATGCTTCGACTGCGCCCGGATGTGGGGAACCCCCATCTCATCATCGAGGATCTCGATCGGTGCTCGCGCACCCGTCAGCCGCAAGGTGCGCGTCCCGCGGTTGACGGCTGCGACTTGGCCGCGCACGAAGCCGCTGCCGGTCAGGGCGACTGCGGCTGCGGAGCCCAGAAGGAATGCGCGACGTCGTATCATCTGGGCCCCTTGGAGGTGATCACCTGCCGACCCTATCGGAGTTGGCCGACGGCACGCATAGCAAGCCGGGGCTGCGCCATAACCGCGAGTTATTGGATGTTGGCCGCGCAGGCCATTCCCACAGGCTATACCACAGTCAAATTATATTAGAGCTGTCCTATTGACCGCCTTTCGCGGCCCTGTAGCCTCCCTGTCTTGAAACTGACACGATCGCAAAGATCGCGTCCCAAAAAAGACAGGGATGGCGGGCGTATAAGCCTCAATGGGGCGTCCGAACACTATCCCGATACGGCGGGTGGGAACATAGGCTGAGCAGCTCGCGGCAAGCTCTGGCGATGCAGCGCATCGCCCAAGTTGGAAAGTCCTTTCCAGCGGCACGCTTATCGCGCGCAAAAGGGGGTTATTGATTATGCGTAGTTCCGGAAGACTTTTCGCGCGTGTCGGCCGTCTCTCTGGAGCAGGCGTCGCAATGACGGCTCTGGCGCTGATCCATAGTGTGCCCGCGGCAGCGCAAACCACCGCACCGCAGGATACGAGCGCATCGCTGCCGGACGCGGGAGATAGCGATGTCGTCGTCACCGGCTCGCGTGTGGCGCGTAGCGGCTTCCGTTCTCCCACACCGCTCAGCGTTCTGACGAGCGAGGAGATCCTCAATCAGTCGCCGACCAACAATATCGCCGATTTCATCAATCAGCAGCCGGCGTTGGCCGGATCAACCCGGCCGGCCAATTCGCGCCTCAATCTCAGCAGCGGCCAGGCAGGTATCAATGCGCTCAATCTGCGCAATCTGGGTGAGGTTCGCACGCTGGTGCTGATCGACGGGCGGCGCTCCGTCGCGTCGACCATCACCGGGCTGGTGGACGTCAACACCATTCCGCAATCGCTGGTGAAGAGCGTCGATATCGTCACCGGCGGCGCCTCGGCTGCCTACGGTTCCGACGCGGTGGCCGGCGTGGTCAATTTCGTGCTCGACAAGAAATATGAAGGGATCAAGCTCGCCGGCGATGCTGGCATCACGACCTATGGCGACGGCGGCAATTATTCGTTCGACGCGACGTTGGGCAAATCCTTCGCCGGCGGCCGCGGCCACATCTTGCTCAATGGCGAAGTCGCGCGTCGCGACGGCATCTTCAATGTCGATCGCGACTGGAACGCGACCGGCTATGTCCGCATCCAGGATCCGAACTGGACCGCAACCAGCACAACGCCGCAATTCTTGATCCGCCGTGGGGTCGGGGCGGCTAATTCCACGCCGGGCGGGTTGATCACCGGGTCCGTCGGTGCCACTGCCAACTCGCTGCGCGGCCTCTATTTCGGTCAAAGCGGGCAGGTGCTGCAATATCAATATGGCAACCTGACCTTCCCGTCGCCGACAGGCAGTGCGGCGCCGAGTTTGACCCAGGGCGGAAGCTGGCAGGTCAACGATTCCGGCCGCCGGATCGGCCTGGATCCAAGGGACGATCGCTACGGCTTCTATGGCCGCCTGAGCTACGAGGTGACGGACAGCATCGAGCTGTTCGGCGAGGCCTCCTATAACCAGCAGCATATCGTGTTCAATGCGGGTCCGAACCTGCAGACGGGCATCACGCTGCGGAACGACAACGCCTTTCTGATCAACACCTTGGGTGCGGCGCGCCTGGCGGGTATCAGCACCGCGACGCTGGCTACGACATCGGCGGATCTTCCGTTCCGTGGCGTGAACAATCGCCGCAAGGTGCAGCGTTATGTGGTCGGTGCCGAGGGCCAGTTCGATGCCTTTGGCAAGGCTGCGCATTGGAACGTCTTCGGTCAATATGGCCGGGCGGAGTTGCGTGAGCAGCTGACCAACATCCAGAATATCGCGCGCATCAACAATGCCACAGATGCGGTATTCGCACCGGCCGGCAATAGCGGCGGCTATGCGGCGGGTTCGATCCAGTGCCGCATCAATGTCGACGCCAGCACCACCAATGACGACAAGTCCTGCGTCCCGTTGAACCGGCTCGGCCTTGGCGTCGCCGATCCGGCTGCGATCGCTTATGTGCTGGGCTCGCCCTATCGCAAGGAAGTCGTCGAGCAGAAGAATGCCGGCGTGAACCTGTCGCTGACGCCGTTCGCGACGTGGGCCGGCGACGTCAGCGTCGCGATCGGCGGCGAATGGCGCGAGGAACGGATCAAGGGCTTCGTACCCGCCGAATTCCAGCCGAAGATCACGGTGGACGCAAATGGCCGGCCGACCACGGCCAACGCCTGGTCGGTGGGCAATTATCTGCCGACCAATGGCCATTACAGCGTCAAGGAAGCCTATCTCGAAACCGTCGTGCCATTGGGCCTCGGCGTCGAATTCAACGGTGCGGTACGTGCGACCGATTATTCGACGGCGGGCTACGTCACCACGTGGAAGGCCGGTGCGACCTGGCAGCCGATCGAGGATATCCGCTTCCGCGTGGTCCGGTCGCGCGATATCCGCGCGCCCAACCTAAATGAATTATATCAGGCCGGCTCCGCGAACAGCGATTCCGTGCGCAATCCGCTCTACACGGCAGATGGAAATAACGGCCCGGCCTCTTATTCTTACTCGGCCACCGCGACCGGCAATACCAATCTCCGGCCGGAAATCTCCAACAGCTGGACGATCGGCGCCGTGCTGTCGCCGCGCTTCCTGTCGCGGTTCAACGCATCGGTCGATTATTTCCGCATGCGCATCACGAAGGGCATCACCACCTTCGGCGCGCAGGACATCATCAATCTTTGTGCCGTCGGCCAGCAGCAATTCTGCGATGCCTTCACGACGGATCCCAGCCGTTCGGCGCCAGGCCAGCCTTACCTGTTGTTCCGCACCCAGCCGTTCAACGCGGCCAGCCAGCTGGTGCGGGGCGTCGACTTTGAAGCCTCGTATCGCCAGCCGGTTGGCAACACGGCCAACATCACGCTGCGTGGCATGGCCACCCGCTATATCGACAATATTCTCGATAACGGTGTGGCCGGAACGGTTGTCGTCAATACGGTCGGCGTGAATGGCGGCCAGTATAGTACGCCCAAGTGGATCTTCCGCGGCAGCCTGAGCTTCGAAACGCCGACGACGTCGATCACCGCCGTGGGTCGCGGCGTCAGCGCCGGCAAATATAGTGCTACCGCGATCGAGTGTCAGACGGGATGCCCGCTTTCGACCGTCAACTTCCCGACCTATGACGACACGCACATCAAGGGTCTGTTCTACGTCGATCTCAACCTGACGCAGAAGGTTGCGGTGAGCAGCGGGTCCAACGCCGAATTCTTCATCAACATTACCAACCTTTTCAACAAGGGGCCGATGTTGCTGCCGGAAACGGGTCTCGCGGCGAACAGCACTTATTCGGATCTGCTCGGACGAACCTTCCGCGTCGGTGTGCGCTTCGAGTTGCGCTGATCGTTTCGCCTGAACCCAATGGGGGCGTCGCGCGGCTTGGCGGCCGCGCGGCGCCCGGATATTTTGCACAATGCACGCGGGGGCCGGTAGGCTGATCGGCGGGCGGCCATGTAGCGGGCGTCGTTGCCGAGGGTCCTGAATGAACCTGCGCCAGATCGAAGTCTTTCACGCCGTCTATCTGCACGGCACCGTCAGCGCGGCTGCGCGGGCGCTCAACGTGTCCCAGCCGTCGGTCACGAAAGTGCTGCGCCATGCCGAAAGCTCCATCGGGCTTCCCCTGTTCGAACGTGCCCGCGGTCGTTTGATCCCGACCGATGACGCGCGCGCGCTGTTCGCGGAGGTGTCAGACATCCAGGATCGGGTGCGGTCACTGCGGCAAGCCTGTCACAATCTGCGTCTGGGCCGGGGCAGCCTGCTGCGGATATCGGCGCTGCCGTCACTCGGGCTGCGGGCGATACCGGAAGCGGTCGCGGCCTTCATGCGCGACCACCGCGACATGCTGTTTGATCTTCAGACGCTCCATCACGACGAGATGGTGCGCAAATTGTATGAGCGCGAAACCGACATCGCGATCAGCTTCGAGGTGCCGGCAACGGCGCCGGTCGGGCATCAGGTGATCGGCGAGGGCGAATTGGTCGTGCTCTACCGCGAGCAGGATTTCCCCAATGCGCCATCGCGCGTCCATCTCTCCAGCCTGCAGGACCAGAAGTTCATCAGCCCGATCCAAGGCGGCCCGATCGGTCGGATCCTGTCGAGCGAACTCGACCACCTGGATGTCGTGCTCGATGAGGTCGCGTCGGCGCGCACATATTATGTCGCGGCCGCACTCGTCCGTGCCGGTGTCGGCATGGCGATCGTCGATAATTTCACGGCGCAGGCATCGATGAGCGAAGGCCTGGCGACCCGCCCGCTGCAGCCGGCTATCACCTTCGATATCAACGCCGTCTATATGCAGGATCGGCCACCGACGCGAATGGCGTCGGAATTTCTCGATCGGCTGGCGATCCTGATCGATGAACCATAGCCGCGCGCTATAGGGCGTGTGGCGCAGAGAATTGGGTTTGGCGAGGCGCGGCGATAAAGCGGGAAGCCCTGACATTGCGGACCGCTCCATGATCGCTACGCCCTATCTTCTCTATCTGGGTCACTCGAACGATCCGGCTGGTATCAAGACTTCGCGCGGCCTTGCCGTCTTTCGGCCGGAAGTCTGCGTGGGCGAGTTCCGCCACGACGATAGCGGCCTGACGCTCGGCCTGGAGCGCATGGACTTCCGCACCGGTGTCGCGGCGGGTGCGCGGACGTTGGTCCTTGGCATCGCCAATGCCGGCGGGACGCTGGGCGAAGATCTTATCCTGGACGCCATCGCAGCGATGGAAGCCGGGCTGGATGTCGCGTCCGGCCTGCATCAACGGCTCAAGGACGAGCCGCGGCTGGTGGCAACGGCGCAGCGGCTTGGACGGACGCTGCACGATGTCCGCGATCCGCGTCCCGACATCCCGGTCGGCAACGGCAAGAAACGGGCGGGCAATCGCCTCCTCACCGTCGGAACGGATTGTTCGATCGGGAAGATGTACGCCACATTGTGCCTCACCCAGGGGCTGCGCCGGCGCAACGTTGCGGCGGATTTTCGCGCAACCGGCCAGACCGGAATTCTCATCGCGGGCGGCGGCGTGCCGCTCGACGCGGTGGTCGCCGACTTCATCGCCGGCGCAATCGAACAGCTCTCGCCCGAGCGGGCCGATGGCGGATGGGATTTGATCGAGGGGCAGGGGTCTTTGTTTCATCCCTCCTTCGCCGGCGTGTCGACCGGGCTGCTCCATGGCGCACAGCCAGACGCGCTGGTGCTGTGCCACGAGCCGGGACGACCGCACATGCGCGGTCTGCCACATTATCAGCTGCCCGATATGGCTGAGTGTCTGACGGCCAATCTGCAAGTCGCGCGGCTGACCAACCCGGCGGTACGGGCGGTCGGCATCGCACTCAACACCTCGACGCTTGCTGAGGAGGAGGCGCGGACTCTTTGCGCGCAAACAGCCGACCAGATGGGCTTGCCTTGTTCCGATCCATACCGGTTCGGGGTCGATCCGATCCTGGACGGCCTTCTGGGCACGCCGGCGCCCGCGCAGGGCTAACGAGGCGGCGGGCCGTTATTGCGGCATGCCGGCCAGCAATTTGAGCGTCACGCCATTGGTCCAGCCGAACCCGGTTTCGGTGACATATTCACCGCCCGCGCCGGCGCCGCGTCGCTCGACGTCATATTTCTCGAGGAAGACGCCGCTCGCACGATAATGGTCTTCCACCATCGTCACCCAACGATGTGCGATCGTGTCGGCAAGACCAGTAAAGCCGTAACGCCGCAGCCCGGCGATCGCGATCCATTGCAGCGGCGCCCATCCATTTGGGGCGTCCCACTGCTGGCCGCTCGGGTTCAAGGTGGTGAGTAGCCCGCCGTCGCGGACCATCTGGTCAATAGCGTTCTTTACGGCCGCTGCCCGATCCCGTGGGCAAATACCTGTGAAAAGGGCAAAAGCCGTCGCTGCAGTGAGCTGCTGCGCAACCGTGTGGCGATCGAGATCGTAATCCGCGAAGAAGCCGGCAGTCGCGTTCCAGAGGTGCTGGTTGATCGCAGTGGCGCGGTGCTGGGCACGAACCGCGAAGGATCGCGCCACATCCCCTTCGCCCAGAGCCAGCGCTTCCTCGGCAATGGTCTGCTCCAAGCCGTGAAGCAGGCAATTGAGGTCGACCGGAACGAGGCGTGTCGTTCGGATCGATGCAAGATTGTGGCCGTCGCCAAGCCAGCGCGAACTGAAGTCCCAGCCGCTTTCCGCCGCGGCGCGCAGGTCACGCCAAAGACGTCGCTGGCTGGCTTCCGGCAGCCCCTCAGCCAGCGCCATGTCCTCGCGCCACGATTCATCGCGGGGCTGGTCGATATCGTCCCAGGAGCGGTTGAGCAGCGTGCCGTCGGGCAAACGGATGACCCGCCGTGCTTCGCCACCCGGCGCAAGGCCATCTTCCCCGTCCATCCAGAAGCGGTGTTCGATCAGCATCCAACGCAGCCGGTTGCGCCGACTGTCGTCGCTTCGATCCTGGGAGAGGCCCGCCATCAGGTAAAAGAGCGGCGGGTGCGAGCGGCTTAGATAATAGCTGCGGGTTCCATTCGGGATATGCCCGAAGCGATCAAGCAGGCTGCCGAAGTTCGCGATCATGTCCTCGACCAGATCGTGCCGGTCCGATCGCACGAGGCCGAGTGCCGTGAAATAGGCGTCCCAATAATAGAGTTCGCGAAAGCGTCCGCCGGGCACCACGAAAGGGCGGGGCAGGGCGATTTGCGACGATCCTGCCGCGCTATCTTCCTGGCGTCGCGTCAGCACGGACCAAAGGGCATGAATATGATCGGCCATGCCGGCCGTGCCGGACAGGCCCTCATGCCCCTCGCCGGGCAAGGCGAAGTTCCGCCCGACGAACCGCGCCAGATCGCTCTGTTCGCGCGGGCAGCCTCCATGCCATTCTGCCAATATCTCTTCGATCGGACGTAAGGGTATGGCGTCCGCAAAGGACTTGGAATCCGGATAAAGTCCGTGCGCCTGCACGGCGCGGAAGATCGGGCCGAACAACGCCGAGGGGGAGGAGGCGGTCATGCTGCGGCGGTCCCGCGGCTACGGCGGCGGATCATGGGGAGGATCAGGGCAATCAGTGTCATAGGAACCAGCAGGAAATAGAAAGCGATCGCGCCCGGAAGATGCTGGAACAGCATGCCAGTGATGAAGGAGCCCAAGGTGCCGCCTAAGGCCGAGAAGATGACGATCAGGCCCACCATCGCAGGATGGCTAGGGCGGGGTAGCCCGCTCAGCGCGACGGAGCAGAGGGTCGGATAGATCGGCGCGAGGAACAGGCCAAGCAGCGGAAAGAGGTAGGCGGCGGCCGGCGCGCTCGCCCAGCCGATATCGGCGCGCGGCATCACGCCTCGTGCAAGCGGTAGCGAAATCAGGATCAGGATCGCGATCGCGAAGAGGCAGGTGAGAAGTACCGGCAGCCAGTGGAATTGGCGCAGGACCAATCCGGAGCCGAGCCGGCCGACTGCCAACGACGCGAGGAAGATGGTCGACATCTGCACGCTCATCGCCGCCGGCAGATGCAGGACTTCGCTGTTGAAGGTGGGCAGCCAACTGCCAACGCCTTGTTCGATCAGCACGTAGAGGAAAAGCGCGGCGAGGGCGACGATGGTCGCCGGAAGCACCGCCAGGCTCGCCATTTCGCGCCAGCCCGCCTGTGTGTGCGACCCCTCGGCGCCGCGCTCGTCCAGCGACAAGGCCGCCCACGATAGAGCGCTCAAGAGGCACAAGCCTGCGATCAGCCAATAGACGTGCAGCCATCCGCTGCCATTGCGATCTGCGGCGATGAAAACGGAGAAGATCCACACGCCGGCCAGGACGCCGACCATGAATGCGCCCTCTATCGTGCCGGTGATGCTGGCATGATCCTGCCGATCCCGTGCCAGCAGGCCTATGGTGGAATAGGTGGCGACCTTCACGACACCGAAGCACAGGCCGGTGGCGACGAACAGCAGCTGCATCGCCGGAAAGGTGCCGACGAACGATGCCGTTAGGCAGGCGGCCGCCATTATAAGCAAGGCCACGATCATTGTCCGCCGAAAGCCGAAGACCGCGACCCGTGTTGCCAGGAAGAAGGATGCCGCCACGACCGAGAGGTCCTTGCAGGCTTCCAGCAGCGAACCCATCGGCTTGGTTGCGCCGAGATGCTGGATCGATTGCAAGATCACGACGCCGACGCTGTTCATCAAAATGCCGAGAATGGCATAGGCGAAGGCGAGGATCGCGATCGTGTAGATCCGTGAGCTCGCGGGGCGGATCACCGCCATCGTGGCAACCTCGGCATCATGTCGGTGGATCCTCGCCTTCGCGGATTGCAGCATCCGTCGGCGCTTTGATACCGATTATGAAATGCTTTTCAACGGCAACGTCAGAAGACGAATTCAGGTCTCCCGGACGACGATCCGCGTCGGCAGCATCACCGAACGGGACCGGCCGCCATCTATCAGCTGCATCAATTTCTCGACAAGCAGTGCGCCAGCCACGTCCGTCTTCTGCTCGATCGTGGTCAAGGCCGGGCTGAAATGGGCCGCCGGCGGGATGTTGTTGTAACCCACCAGCGAAAAATCGCGCGGCGCCACCAGGCCGCGCGCCTTGAACGCGCCGATCGCGGCCATGGCGGCAGTGTCCGAGAAAGCGAAGACGGCATCCGGGGGCGGGGCGTCACGCAGATAATCGGTGACGGTCTCGGCGGTTGCGGTGAACGCCATCGACGCAATCGCGAGGAGGTCAATCGAGACGTCCGGCTGGTCCTTGGCGGCAAGGCGCAGGCCCTCGGAGCGAAGACGTAGCTCCTCGTGCCGGGTGTCGCCGATGAACAGCCAGCGCTTGCGGCCGCGGGCCAGGAAATGCTCGCCCGCCAGCCGCCCACCCGCCACATTATCGCTGCCGATCGCGCAATAGCCTGCGTCCGGCGATACCGCGCCCCAGACCACCAGCGGCACGTTGGTGCGCGATACCGCCCTCAGCATGGCGTGGCGCGTGCCTTGCCCCAGAACGATGAAGCCATCCGCGCCACGTGCCTGGAAGAAATCGGCGAAGGAGCGCGCATCCTCCAGCCCGGGAGGCGACAACAGCAATTCCTGATTGCGGATCGACAAGGCTTCGGACACGCCGGCCAACAGCTCGAACACGAAGGGATCGCCGATCGCGCCGTGACGATGCGACCCGAAATCCAGCATCACCGCGATCGTGTTGGTACGGGCCTGGCGCAGCTTCTGCGCATTGCGGTTCACCGCATAGCCATGCTGCCGGGCGACCTCCAGCACGCGCTCGCGGGTTTCGCCGGTAACGAGTGGGCTATCGTTCAACACTCGCGAAACCGTTGGCGTCGAGACGTTCGCCAGCCGCGCGATGTCCTGCATCGTCAGCCGCTGCTCGCCGGCGGAGCTCTTCCTGTTCGTGCGAGTTACGGCGTCGGTCATTCCCTGTTGGTAGCAGCGCCCCCCGCAGTCGCAAGCGCTCAGCCTAGAGGTGTCTGAAAATTGTCCTTGAAAAGCATTTCATAGAATTTTAGCGGTGGCGGAATCGCAGCGTCGTTGGCCGCTATGGGATGAATGAGTCCCGGCGGCGATGACCCGGCGTGAAGGTGAAGGAACCGGTTTCGTGCACGCGCGGCGATCGGATCATCGAGAACAAAGTTCAGGAGAGGCCGTCGTGACCACATTGCCGAAATTCATGCTGTTGGCCGGAAGCGCAATGCTCATCTGCGCGCCGGCTTATGCGCAACAGGCGGCAGCCGAAGCTGCGCCGGCGGCGGCCGCACCGGTTGATCCCGCGGCCGCACCGGCTGGAGCGGACGGTTCCGCGCTGGAAGAGATCGTCGTCACCGGCAACACGTCCGGCAAGCGCACCCTCTTCAACTCGTCCTCGAACGTCACGCTCGCCAGCAGCGCTGACCTGCAGCGCAAGGCGCCGCGTTCGGTTGCAGAGACGTTGGAACTGGTGCCCGGCATCTATGTCGAGGGCACGGCGGGTCCGGCATCGAACAATTATTCCGTACGCGGCCTGCGCGGCGGTGCGCAGACCTTCATCCAGATCGAGCAGGATGGCATGCCGATCCTGTACGGCGGCGGCGGCGCGGACTTTTATTTCCAGCAGGATATTTCGGTCGATCGCATGGAAGCCGTCGAGGGCGGTACGTCCGGTATCCTCTCGCCCAACGGCGCGGGCGCGACGATCAACTTCATCTCGCAAAAGCCCAGTTTCGATAAGCTGGTCGTCGCGGCGCGGGTCCAGGGCACGACCTATAACGATTATCGCGGCGACGCTTATGTCTCGGCGCCGCTGACCGATCGCCTCGCCTTCAACCTGAGCGGCTATTATTGGTCGCAAAAGGGCCAGCGCAAATCGCCGTTCCGCTACAACAGCTATCAGATCAAGGGCGCGCTGGAGCAGAAGCTCGGCGACGACGGCTTCATCCGCGTGAGCTACCAGCGCCGCGATGAGAAGGATCCCTATTATGCGGACATGCCGTTCGCGGTCAGCTCCAGCGGCAAGATCAGCAGTGTTCCCGGCCTCAACCTCAAGCGTGACAATGTGCTGGGCGAAGGGTTCGAGCGGATCGACGTGCCGGTTTCGTCTTTCACCGGCAGGACGCTCCGCACCTTCCGTGGCGATCGCGGGATCCACACGACGTCCAACACCTATCGCGTCGATATCGAGAAGCCGGTGACCGAAGGGCTGACCCTGTTTGGCCGCGCCCGCTATCTCGACGGTAAGTATGATTTCAACGGCATTTTCCCGGGCAGCGGCTCCGGCACGGCAGGCTTGGCGTCTGCCGCAACCTATCTGAACGAAGCCACGTCCCCGGTTAAAGACACGCTCGCGCTGGGACGCAGCACTTTCGCTGGAACCACCCAATTCGGTCTGCGCGACACGCTGACGGGGCAGGTGATCCCGGGCTCTGACACGGCGACGCTCAATGGCCTGAACGGCAACGGCCTCCTCCAGCAGACGGTGCTCAACCACCAGACGCTCGCCACCAAGGATTTCGGCAGCGATGTCGGCTTCCGCTGGGATGCGCATGGCGGCGATCTCGACAATTCGCTGACCGTCGGCGCGATGTTCTACAATGTGCGCCGCAAGAATGATCAGTCGGCGGTCGCCACGCTGATTAACGGCGTGTCGAACAATTCGCATATCTACGATCTGGTTGCCCTGAATGGTTCTGGCACCGTACTCGGCCAGCTGACCAATAATGGCATGCTTAGCTATGGAAATTGGGGGCAGGGCCTCTTCAACGATCGCGTCAACAGCTACTCGACCTACTTCAATGACGAGTTGAAGATCGGCGACAAGCTGCACATCGACTTTGGCGTCCGGCACGAGTGGCAGGATGTGTCGGTCAACATCGGCAACACTGCTCCAGTCAATCAGGGCGTGCCTGCGGGAACGCCAGGGTTGGCCCGGGATGTGGGCAGTACCTTCGACGGCACATATACGCATCTTGAGAGCAGCTACGAGGATACCGCCTACACGGCCGGCATCAATTATGAGCTGACGCGTAACGTATCGCTCTATGTACGCGGCGCACGTGGTTTCCAGACTAACGGAGGCGACACCGGGGGCACGCACGCGCCGACCGATCTCACGCTGTATGAAGGCGGCGTGCGGTTCCAGACGCGCGGTATCTCGGCGTCGGTGGTAGGCTTCCGTACCATCTTCAAGAACCAGTCTTACCAGTTCATCAATCCGGCCAATCCGGCGGTGCAAGGCAATGCGCTGGCCAACAACAAGACCAACGGTGTCCAGGTCGACGCGACCTTCAAGCCGGTCAGCTTCTTCAGCCTGGACGTGACCGGCGTCTACCAGGATCCGAAGCTCAACAATCTGCGCTTCGATGGCGTCGCCCAGCCTGGCTTTGAGGGCAATACCCCGGAACGTACTCCGAAGAAGCTGCTGACCGTCACGCCGTCGTTCGTGCTGCCCAATGGTCTGGGCGAAGTGTATGGACGGTGGAAATATATCGGGAAGGTCTTTGCCGATTCCGGCAATGGCATCGCGCTGCCCAGCTATAACGTCTTCTCGATCGGCGCGAACGTGAACGTTACGCCGCAGATCGCGGTCGGCATCAGCGTCGATAACCTGACGAACGCCAAGGGCTTTACCGAAGGCAACCCCCGCCAGGGCCAGACCCAGCAGATTGTCGATGGCTTCTTTTATGGTCGCGCGATCGCCGGCCGCAACGCCTTGGCCACGGTCACGTTCAGGATGTGAGCCCCGCACGGCGGCCCGGTGCTTATGCCTGGCCGCCGGTTGATCTAAAGGAGGGGTATGACGGTGCGCCACATTCTTGCGGGCGTGGGGCTGCTTGCCCTTGCGATCCCGGCCTTAGCCGCCAGCGGGGGGATGCGTACGCCTGCCCATCGCGAAGGTCTCAACCTCAACAGCTTCGTGCAGCAGGGGCCGGTGGCCGCGCATGTCGTGTTGCGGTCGGGCAATAACCCGCGGCTGATCGTCGCCTTCCCGGCGGGGAATAGCGGGGTCGGCCTGTGGTTCGCGCATCTGCCGCAAGGCGCTGAATGGGCGATGCCGGTTGCTCCGTCGCCGGTTTCGACCGTGGACGGGCAGGGGCGCGCGTTGCACGGTGTGCGGTTCAGCGCCACGATCCGGGCGCGGCGGCTGGATGTGAAGCAGGCCGTGCTGTCGAGTGTGCGCGTGCTGCGCGATTATCAGGGCCTCGGCACGGTTCCGGCGGAGGTGCTGACCAAGGTTCGGGTGCAGGGCAACCAGCTGGATTGGGCGCGCGACCGGCTGGATGGCGCGCTGGGCTATCGGCTCACGGTGACGGTCCAGCGCGGCACCCTGAAGGGCAGCCATATCGTGGCCGGGAGCGACGGTAAAATCGCCTTGGGTGTAACCGCGCTCACCGGCGAGACACCTCTCACCCCCTATCGGCAGGCCGACCTGCTGACGCGTGGGGCAGCTGCGGACCCTGGCGCGCGTACTGCGCTCAATTTCCTGAGCTACCACGAAAAGCTGATGGCGGGATCGTGGCGGTTCAACACCTATTTCGGGCGCGACACCTTGATGTCGGTGCGGTTGCTGATGCCGGCGCTGCAGCCACAGGCGGTGGAAACCGGGCTACGTTCGGTGCTGGTACGCCTCTCCCCTGACGGCAATGTGGCGCATGAGGAGGATATTGGCGAGTTCGCGATCCTCGATCATCTGAAGGCTGGCGAGGGCAAGAGCGCCGCTCCGGTCTATAACTACAACATGATCGACAGCCCGTTCCTGCTTGCGCCGGTCGCCAGCGCGTGGATGCTCGACGATGCCCGCGGGCGCGCCCGTGCTGGCCAGTTCCTGGCCCAGCAGGTCGACGGCACGACCATGGGCGACGCGCTGATGCGCAACATCCGTTTCGTCGCGCAGGCGGCAGCGGCGTTCGGCGCCGATCCCCGCTGGAACAATCTCATTGCGCTGAAGCCAGGCATGGACGCGGGCGAATGGCGCGATAGCAACCAGGGCTTGGGCGGCGGCCGCTACCCTTACGACGTCAATGCCATCCTGGTGCCCGCGGCGCTGGACGCGGCTGATGCCATGGCGCGTGCGGGGCTGCTCAAGCCCTATATGCAGGCCGACGACGCGGCGCTGATGGCGGATCTTCGGCGCACCGCGGCCGTATGGCGCGCCAACGCGCCCGCGCTCTTCCTCCAGTCCGTCGATGCGCCCGACGCGCGGGCGGCGATCACCCGTTACGCCGCCAAGATGGGGGTCCCGGCCGCGCCGGCCGTGGCTGCGGCCGGCAGCGCGCCGACGCGATATCACGCCATCGCCTTGGATGCCGGAGGCAAGCCGGTGCCGATCGTTAATTCGGATGAGGGCTTCGCCCTGCTGTTCGCACATCCCGATGTGCGGCAGCTGGATATTGCCGCCGACACGATCGAGCGGCCTTTCCCCGCGGGGCTGATGACCGGCGCGGGTATGCTCGTCGCCAATCCCGTCTTCGCCGATGCCGCCCAGCAGGGACGGTTCGGCCCCGATGCCTATCACGGCACCGTGATCTGGTCGTGGCACCAGGCGCTCGCCGCGGCCGGCCTGGCCCGGCAGCTCGAGCGGCGGGATCTGCCGGCGGAGACGTGCCGCCGGCTGCTGTCCGCACGGGATGCCTTGTGGCGGGGTATCGAGGCGACGCGCGCGGTGCAGAGCTCCGAACTCTGGTCGTGGCGCTATACCGACGGCGGCTATCGCGTGATGGCATTTGGGGCTGGGGCGGGCGACGCCGACGAATCCAATGCGGCGCAGCTCTGGAGCACGGTCTTCCTTGCGCTGAAACGTCCCGTGCCAGGGGCGCCGGCCTGCCGATGAGCGCTCCGCCGGTTCGCAGGGTCGTCATCCTCGGCGGGGGCACCGCCGGATGGATGACCGCTGCCGCCTTGTCGAAGGCGCTCGCGGGCATGGATGTGGCAATCGATCTGGTGGAATCCGACGCGATCGGCACGATCGGCGTCGGCGAAGCGACGATCCCGACCATCCACTGGTTCAACCAGCTGGTTGGGATCGACGAAGCCGAATTCATGGCCGCCACCAGGGCGACCTATAAACTGGGGATCGAATTCCAGGGCTGGCAGGGCAACGGTAGCGCCTATTTTCATCCCTTCGGCACCTATGGCGGGCCGGGTGATGCCACCATGTTCCCACATCGCCTGATCCGCGCCTGGAAGAGCGGACTGGAGGAGTCCCCGGAGGCCTATTCCCTCACGTCCCAACTGGCCCGTGCCCGGCGGTTCACCCGCCCGGTGGGCGACCCGCGATCGCTGCTGTCGACGCTGGGCTATGCCTATCATTTCGATGCGGGGCTCTACGCCGCCTTCTTGCGGGGGCAGGCCGAAGCACGCGGGGTTCGGCGCCACGAAGGCCGGGTCACCGCGATCGCGCAGGACGGCGAATGCGGCTTCGTGCGCAGCCTGACCACCGACAAGGGCGTCACGCTGGCGGGCGACCTGTTCATCGACTGCTCCGGCCTGCGCGGGCTGCTGATCGCCGAGAAAATGGAGGCGGAATTCGAATCCTGGGCTGATTGGCTGCCGTGCGATGGCGCCTGGGCCGCTCCGACCGCCGCCGAAACAGCCCCGCCACCCTTCACCCGCGCTTACGCGCAGGAGGCGGGCTGGCGTTGGCGGATTCCGCTGCAGCATCGGGTGGGTAACGGCTATGTCTTCTCCAGCCGCTTCCAGTCGCCTGAAGCGGCACGCGAAACCTTGCTCGGCGCCATCGGGACGCCCAGCGCCGAGCCCCGGCTGATCCGCTTCACGCCCGGCCGGCGTCGACGCGCGTGGGTGGGGAATGTCGTGGCAATCGGCCTGTCGTCCGGTTTTCTGGAGCCGCTGGAATCGACCAGTATCCACTTGATCCAGACCGGTATCGGCAAGCTGCTCTCGCTCTTCCCGCGCGCCGATTGTTCGCCCCAGCTTGCCGAACAATATGATCGTGTCTTCACCCGTGAGATGGAGGATGTTCGCGACTTCCTGGTCCTCCATTACCATTTCACGCACGGCCGGGAGGAGCCGCTGTGGCGGCACTGCCAGGCCACCCCATTGCCCGACACATTGGCCTACAAGGTCGAACAATTCCGCGCCTCTGGGCGGATCATGCTCGGTCCGGAGGATCTGTTTCGCGACGCCAGCTGGTTTGCGGTGATGAGCGGGCAGGGCATTACCGCCGACGATTATAATCCGATGCTCGATGCGATGCCGGATGCAGCCAACCGCCAGCATCTGGAAGCGGTGCGTAACGCCATTGCGCAATCGGTGGCACAGATCCCGAAACTGCCCTGATCGGCCGTCTTATGGGATCAGCCGATCAGCCCGCAGCTGCGTGAACAAGTCGAAGAAGGCTTCGTCGGTGGCCTGATAGCGCAGGAAGCCGAGCTGCCGGCTTTTGGACATGTCGGTCACGACCTCGATCGGCCGGCCCAGATCGGCATCGGTGTGCCAGGGCGAGGCAAGTCGCGACAGATTCGCTTCGGCCAGGCCCTCGCGCTCGGCAATTTGCCGCCACAAAGGCGCATCGCCCGCCATTTGCTGTTCCAGCGGACGGACCGTTCCGTCGAAGCTGGCGGCGGTAACCCCAAACCAGTCGGCGATCCGTCCCCACATCCAGCTCCAGCGAAAAACGTCGCCGTTGACGATGTTGAACGCTTCATTGGCGGCTTCCGGCGTAGTTGCCGCCCACAGCAACTGGTGTGCAAGCTGCCGCGCGTCGGTCATGTCGGTAAGGCCGTTCCACTGCGCGGCGGAACCTGGGAAGGTGAAGCGCCGGCCTGTTTCACGGCACAGCGTGGCGTAAGCCGCCAAGGTTGTGCCCATGTTCATGGCATTGCCCACTGCCTTGCCGATCACGGTGTGCGGGCGATGGACGCTCCAGTTGAAGCCATCGCGCTGGGCGGCGGCGAAAACTTCATCCTCCTGCGCATAATAGAAATTGTCGACGTCGAGGCGGCCCTGTTCTTCGCGGAACGGCGTCTGCGGGAGGGTGCCTTTGCCATAGGCCTCGAACGGCCCGAGATAATGTTTAAGCCCCGTTACCAGCGCGACATGGCGCGGACCGATGGGGGCAGGCAGCGCGTCAAGCAGGTGGCGTACCATGGCCGAGTTGACCCGGATATTTTCGGCCTCGCTGTCCTGTCGCAGCCACGTCGTGATAAACACGGCGTCGGGGTGCACATCGCGGAGCGCGTCTGCGGTCGCCGCCCGGTCCTGCAAGTCGGCGGCAATCGGTAGCACGTCCTGCTGCGCGGTGGGGCGGCGTGCCAGCCCATAGACGGTCCAGCCATGCTCCACGAGAAGCGTCGCGGTGGCGCTCCCGACGATACCACTTGCGCCAACCACCAAAGCCGTTTTGGCCATTTACCAGATCCTGATGCTGTCGCGACGCGTCAGGGTGGCGGGCCGCCTGCTAACAAGAACTCGGCGGAAGGACGGTTCCCACCATTGCGGGAAAAGCAGGGATATGTCCGATACTTAGTGGATCAGGCGCGACGGATCGACGAAACGCCGCGCCCATGCCCCCGATCAGAACGGAACGTCGTCGTCCAGATCGCTGTCGAACGCCGCGGGGCGGCCGCCGGACGATCCACCGCCACGCGAGCCTCCGCCGCTGCTGCCGCTGCCGGCATAACTTGAGTTGAAGTCGTTGCCGCCGTCGTCGTCCCAGCCGCCGCTACGGCCGCCACCTTCACCTTCACGACGGTCGAGCAGCACCAGGGTCGCGTTGAAACCCTGCAGCACGATCTCCGTCGAATAACGGTCGGCGCCGGATTGGTCCTGCCACTTGCGCGTCTGCAGCGCGCCCTCAAGATAGACTTTGCTGCCCTTGCGCAGGTAGCGCTCGGCGACGTTGGCGAGGCCTTCGCTGAAAACCTTGACCGTATGCCACTCGGTCTTCTCCTTGCGCTCGCCGCTGTTGCGATCCTTCCAGCTTTCGGACGTGGCGATGCGCAGTTCGACGACCTTGCCGCCATTCTGGAAGCTGCGCGATTCCGGATCCCGGCCAAGGTTGCCGACGAGGATCACTTTGTTGACGCTGCCGGCCATTCTACTTCTCTCCGCTCATAAGTGCTGAGCGCGGCTATTAGAGCCCCAGAGCGGTTGCGGTCCAGAACGTAATGCCGGCCGCACACCAGGCGAGGACGAACAGATAGGCCAGCGTGAAGGACGGCCAGAGCCAGCCATTGGTCTCGCGCCGGATCACCGCGATCGTCGACAGGCATTGTGGCGCGAACACGAACCAGGCGAGGAAAGCCAGCGCCGTCGGCAGCGACCAGGCCCCGCGCAGCCGCTGCGCCAGCCGTTTCTGGCCCTGCTTTTCGTCATCGGCGCCATCGATCGAGTAAATCGTCTGCAAGGCCGATACCGCAACTTCGCGCGCCGCCATCGACGGGATGATCGCCAGCGACATGGCGTGGTTGAAGCCGATCGGCCGCATGATCGGCTCCAGTCCCGAGGCGATCCGGCCGGCGATCGAATATTCGCTCTGCTTGATGCCGCTGCCTTCCGGCGCTTGCGGGTAGGAGGTCAACAGCCACAGGCCTGCGGTCACTGCCAGGATGACCGTGCCGGCGCGGCGCAGGAAGATAAGGGCGCGCTGCCACAGCCCAATCGCGACGTCGCGCCAGACCGGCATCTGATATTTGGGAAGCTCCATCATGAAGCCGCCATTGCCGCTCTTGCTGATCGTGCGCTTCAGCACCGCGGCAACCACCATCGCGCCGACAATGCCCGTAATATACAGGCAGAACAGGACGAGGCCCTGCAGGCCGATACCGGGCCCTACGCTGCGCGCCGGGATGAACGCGCCGATGATGACGGCATAGACGGGTAGCCGCGCCGAACAGGTCATCAGCGGCGCGATCAGGATCGTGGTCAGACGGTCGCGCGGATCGTCGATCGATCGCGTCGCCATGATGCCCGGAATGGCACAGGCGAAAGATGATAGAAGCGGGATGAAAGCCCGGCCCGACAGGCCGACGCCCGCCATGATCCGATCCATCAGGAAGGCCGCGCGCACCATGTAGCCGGAGGCTTCGAGGATCAGGATGAAGGTGAACAGGATCAGGATCGGCGGCAGGAATGCGACGACGGCGCCAACGCCGTTGATCACGCCTTCGACCAGCAAGGAGCGGATGAAGCCGTCCGGCAACGTCGCGACCGCCGTGTCGGCCAGCCAGGCCTGGCCGGAGGCGAGCCACTCGACTGGCGTCTGGCTCCACGAGAAAACCGCCTGGAACATCACGAACATCAGTCCGGCGAGCAGGATCGGTCCGATCACCGGATGCAGCGCGATCCGATCGAGCCGCTCCGTCCATCCGCCGTCGCTGCGCCGCTGCACCGTCACCGCACCGGCAATGCGGCGCGCCTCCCGCTGCAGGGTGGGCATGTCGCCGCTGCGTTCGGCCGCGAAGGCGGGCTTGCCGCCGCCGCCGACGGCGCGCCCCAGCGCGTCGCGCAGATCGTCGAGACCGCGCTTGCGCACGGCTACGGTCGGGACCACCGGCACGCCGAGCTCCGCCGACAAGCGGGCGATATCGATCTCCAGACCGTCGCGTTCGGCCATGTCCACCATGTTGAGGGCAATCACGGTCGGCAGGCCCAAGGCCACCAGCTGGAGAACGAACCGCAGATGATTATCGAGATTGGTGGCGTCGACCACGATCACCAGCGCCGACGGGGTCCGCTCGCCCGCTTGCCGGCCGAACAGGACGTCGCGCGTCACCTGTTCATCCGGACTTTGCGGATCGAGGCTGTAGGTGCCCGGCAGGTCGACCAGCTCCAGCGGGCGGCCGTCGTCAAGCGACATCCGTCCGACCTTCCGCTCGACCGTCACGCCCGGATAATTGCCGACCTTCTGGCGCGCACCGGTGAGCGCGTTGAACAGCGCCGACTTCCCCGCATTGGGATTGCCGACCAGCGCGACCATGGGGGAGGGGTTCACGACGCTACCTTACCTGACGCGGGCGATCCGAAAGTGGCGATCAGCCGTCTTCCGTTCATGCCGGTTCGACAATGACGGACGCCGCGACCGTCCGTCGCAACGCCACGATCATGCGGCCGACGCGGCAGGCGAGCGGCCCCTGCATGGCGCCGCGATGAAGCGCCTCGATCGGCACACCATCATCGAAGCCGAGCTCGCGCAGGCGTCGCGCTTCGCGCGGTCCGAGCCCGTCCCAATCGATGGTCGCAATGCGCGAGGCGGTACGCAGGGGAAGCTGATCCAGACGCACGATAGAGCCTTCAGATGTTCGTGCGACTTATTAGCAATAAGCGTCGCGCGACACCATCCCCCATGTCCGCCTCTGTTTGTAACCAAATTTTCACGAAACTTTGCGCTATGGTGAGCCGTTAGCATCTCAGTACGAGTAGCGTAGCGCACCACGCGGTGTCGGCCGATCCGCTTTGCTGGATCTCCGTGCGATCACCGGCGTGGTGCTAATTCTCCCATCGTCACCTTAGCCATTGTGCGACGCACGACACGGGCTCACCCCATCGTGGGGATGACGAAGGCATCGTGTGTCCGCCCGCCTTCGGCAACGGACGCGGACCCATCCGGCCAACGCTGTGTGACCGTCTTAACCTTGGTCCAGAAGCGCACCCCTTCCATGCCGTGCTGATTTGTATCGCCGAAGGCACTGCGCTTCCAGCCGCCGAATGTATGGTAAGCGACCGGCACCGGGATGGGTACGTTGATGCCGACCATGCCGACATTGACGCGGGCGGCGAATTCGCGCGCGGCATGGCCGTTACGCGTGAAGATCGCGACGCCATTGCCATATTGATGGCTGCTGGGCAGGCGTACGGCCTCATCGAAATCGGCGGCGCGGACGATCTGTAACACCGGCCCGAAAATCTCCTCCTTATAGGCCTGCATTTCGGGCGTGACCCGATCGAACAGCGACGGGCCGATGAAGAAACCTTGCTCATGCCCCTGCAGCGCGAAGCCCCGCCCATCGATGACCAGTTCCGCGCCCTCGTCGACGCCCGCCTGGATCCAGTTTTCCACCCGCCCGCGATGCGCTGCGGTGACCACCGGGCCATAATGCGCCTCCTGATCGGTCGAGACGCCGACACGCAAGGCTTCGATCGCAGGGATGAGCTTGGCGCGCAAAGCATCTGCCGTCTTCTCGCCGACGGGCACGACGACGGGCAGGGCCATGCAGCGTTCGCCCGCAGATCCGAAGGCCGCGCCGGCGAGGTCGGCGACGACCTGGTCCAGATCCGCGTCTGGCATCACGATGCCATGGTTCTTGGCGCCGCCCATTGCCTGCACGCGCTTCCCGGCCTCGACGCCGCGGCGATAGACATAATGGGCGATGTCGGACGATCCGACGAAACTTACTGCCGCAATGGCGGGATGATCCAGGATCGCATCGACCATCTCCTTGTCGCCATGGACGACCTGAAGAATGCCTTCCGGCAGCCCGGCCTCGCGCATCAACTCGGCCAGGCGGACCGGCACGCTCGGGTCGCGCTCGCTCGGCTTGAGGATGAAGGCATTGCCGCTCGCGATGGCGACACCGCTCATCCAGAGCGGGATCATGGCGGGGAAGTTGAACGGCGTGATGCCGGCGCCGATGCCGAGTGGTTGCCGCATCGAATAGACGTCGATGCCCGGTCCCGCGCCCTGGGTATATTCGCCCTTAAGCACGTGCGGTATGCCGCAGCAGAATTCGATGACCTCCAGGCCGCGCTGGATGTCGCCTTTGGCATCGGCGATCACCTTGCCATGTTCGGACGAGAGCAGGTGAGCCAGCTCCTCCATATGGGCTTCGACCAACGCCTTGAAATTGAACATGATACGGGCGCGGCGTTGTGGATTGGTAGCGGCCCACGCGGGCTGTGCGGCCTGGGCAGCGGCAACGGCAGCATCCAGGTCCTTCTGCGTGCCCAACCGAACCCGGGCCTGCACCGCGCCAGTATTGGGATCGAACACATCGCCTTCACGGCCGGCGCCCCCGCCGGCGTGGCCGGTGATGAAATGATCGATCACACGCATCTTATCTCTCCTCAACGCGGCGCTTCTCGGCCTTTGTCAAAGCCTTGCCAAGGCACGCCATGATCCGATCGACACGGCTGGTCGTTATCGGCGACCCGCGCGCAGTGCCGCCTCGCTCGCCAATTGGTCGGCTCGCTCGTTTTCGGGGTGGCCGGCATGTCCTTTGACCCATTGCCATTTGATCTTGTGCGGCGCCGCCGCAGCTATCAGGTCCTGCCAAAGGTCGGCATTCTTCACGGGCTGTTTGGAGGCGGTGCGCCAGCCATTGCGCTGCCAGCCCGCCAGCCATTTGGTCAGCCCGTCCATGACATAGCGGCTGTCGGTGGACAGCACGACCTGACAGGGGCGCTTCAGGGCCTGCAACCCCCGG
>NZ_JBMDXN010000019.1:0-33722 GCF_048595155.1 Sphingomonas sp. | reverse complement strand
AGAACAGCTTTAGCGCCTCTTGCGCATTGGCAAAGTTCATGCTCGATCTCCTGCAAGCCTCCAGCTAGGAAGGAGCACGGCAGCAGGGTCCATAACATAGATTTAAACAGCGGCGATGTGCTGCCGCCTTTTTTTACATCTTCAGTTAATCAATGCCTGTTCGTAACGCCTCTTGCAGTCTTTTTGCCGCAGCACGGCTGCGGTACAAGAACAAAGTCCAAATCGGGGCGGTTCGTACGAGAAGATGATCCGCATCCCTCTTGGATGCACTGCGGAGCGGAGGTCTAACACATCAGCCGCAGGCGATTGCCATTCGCCATATGGGGAGTGGTGAGTGTTGCTAGCGCACGATCGGGCCCGCCGTTATGGGCGCGCAGGTCCACGCTTGGCACGGAAGCCGGCCGAGATCCTCTCGAGCGCGGCTGTTGACGTCGCTGCCGCCCGCCGGCTTGTTTCTTCAAGATATTGTTGCGTCAGATCGGAACTATCGCAGATGGCCAGGCTGACGAGGCGGCAGGGAAGAGCCTGGCTCTTCCGCTCGCATGTTTCGATAGCACTCTGCTCCGCGATCCCGCGTGAGCTACCCCAGTCCATATACATGTCCTGTTGTGCGTCCGTTGACGGCGCTCCGCACACCTCGGTAAAGCTGTCGATCAATTCGCACCGCTCCTCGCCCGTGCGCCGGCAGGCTGCCATGACCGCGCGTTGGGCACTGCGCGCGTCGCGTTGGTTGTAGGTCCAGACAACGCGGCCGGTGGCATTGATAGCGAAGGCGGCCCATGTGCCACCTGCACCGGTTGACTGGCTTCCATAAGCAGCCCCTGCGTCCCCATATCCTCCGTTATTATAGGGCGAGTTCGGCTGATCGGGCGGAACACCCATCGGATTGCCCCCGCAGGGCACGCCCGGAGCACATTGTGCAAAGGCAGCGGACGATCCAAAGAACAGCATCACCAGCAGCAGCACCCGCTTCATCGCGATCATTCCCCGTCTCTGTATGCGGCATCACGACGCCGCGCCCAGCGGAGTTAAGCTATGTTATCGCTGAAACTGGAAACCGGAATGACATGCAACTGTTCCGCAGCTCGCCACAAATTCGGCTGCCCTCTCCATTTCAGTACTATTGTCTACGGAATGTGCTCACCGCCACGATAATCGCGGCTGACCCCTAGCCCCCGTGCGTACCGACCCCGGTCGGACCGTCGATCACCTGACGCACCTTCGTGGCCAGTTCGCTGCGCTTGTATGGCTTTTGGATAAGCTCGAACTCGGCGCCGCGGGCGTCGACCCGTTCGATCGACGATTCTGCGTAGCCGGTCGTGAGCAGCACCGCCATCTTGGGCCGACGGCGCTTCACTTCTCGTGCCAGCATCACGCCGTTCATGCCACCCGGCATGATAAGGTCGCTGAACAGAAGGTCGATCTGCCCCGCACCGTCGAGGACCGCCAACGCCTCATTGGCATTTTCCGCGCGCAAGACCTTGTAACCAAACTCCGTGAGCACCGTTTCGGCATAATCGCCCACGTCGACCTGGTCCTCAACGACAAGGATCGTCTCATTGCCCCGCTTGTCTGCGAGGGACCGCGCCTTGCGGCCGCCAATCGCTTCGGCTTCCGCATTCTCGCACGGGAATAGCATTCGCGCGGTCGTGCCGTGACCTTCTTCTGAATATAGGCGCAGCGAGCCGCCAGATTGCTTCATGAACCCGTAGACCATGGATCGGCCGAGGCCCGTACCCTTGCCCTGATCCTTCGTCGTAAAGAATGGCTCCGTCACGCGCTTCAGCACTTCGGGGGACATACCGACACCTTCATCCGTGATCGTCACCGCCACATAATTCCCTGGCGCCAACTCACCGAACCCATGGTCGCCCGCTTCGATCAGTCGGTTCATGACTTCGATCACGATCGTGCCGCCATCAGGCATGGCGTCGCGCGCATTCAGCAGAATGTTGATGATCGCCAATTCCGCCTGAGTGGGATCGATGCGGACATTGCAGGTGGTCTCGCGATGAACGATCTCGACCTTGACCAAGCCACCGGCGGTACGTTCAATCAGCGGCTGCAACTCGTCGATCAGATCGACAAGGTTGACGACGCGCCCCTGCAGCTTTTGTCTACGCGAAAAGGCTAGAAGCTGCTGTGTAAGGGTCGCACCACGCTCCGCGGCTTGCATAACGGCATTGATCGAGCGCGCGGCTTTTTTCCGATCCAGTTCCCCATCGCTTTCGATCTGGCTACGCAGAACGTCACTGAAGCCCTGAATAACCGTCAACAGGTTGTTGAAATCGTGGGCAACACCGCCGGTCAGCTGACCCACCGCTTCCATCTTCTGTGCCTGGCGCAAACCTTCTTCGGCATCGCGACGACGCGTCACGTCCAGCTGCGACGCGAAGAAGTAGATGAGCTTGTTTGCTGCATCGAACACGGGAGAGATGAACAACGCGTTCCAGAATGCCGCGCCGTTCTTCTTGTAGTTCAGGATTTCGACCGAGGTTTCCTGCCGCTGCTCGATCGCGCGGCGGACCTCGGCAATTGAATCCGGATCCGTATCGGGGCCTTGGAGCAGGCGACAATTCTTTCCGACCAGCTCATCCCACCGGTAACCCGTCATGTTGATGAAGGCAGGATTGGCGAACACAATCGGGTTGTCAGGCTGATTGGGGTCCGTGACGATCATCGGCATCCGCGTCGTCTTCACGGCAGCGAAGAAGATGCTGTTGCTATCGTCCGTCATGTCGTGATTAGCGCCGCCGGCCAGATGCGGCGGCGGAGCGACGGGCGGTGTCTCTGGGGTAGGGTTAGCCATGAGGGTCCGGAACTAGAGGAGGGCATGCCCCGAAGCGCCGGCCACCGATCAGAAACTGCTTCATATCAGGCAGGTTCCCATCACTGAGTCGGCTTATCCCACCAGCGGCAAGCGCATCGCCGACCGGATACACGCTCCTCTCTTTTCTGCGTCGGACCTAAATCTAGGAGAGTGGCGCGCCCGGCAGGATTCGAACCTGCGACCACAAGCTTAGAAGGCATGTGCTCTATCCAACTGAGCTACGGGCGCCCGGAAAGGGCGTTAAAGTCAGATCGGCGGCGGTGGAAGCGCTTTGCGCGGTAAAATCGCAGCGGAAAGCTACCAATGCGGCGCATCTGCATGCGCGACACCATTTTCACAGCTGACGAACCGGGTTAGTCGCCGATCATGGACGTGAGCGGGGAAGGGCGGCCTGTTGCGGTCGATGCAGGAGCGCTAGGCGGGCGCTCCTTCCGATATTTCGATTTCATGATGGCGGCGTTCGTCACCATCCTGCTGCTTTCCAACATCATCGGCGCGGGCAAGCGTGCGGTCATCGATCTGCCACTGCTCGGGCCTTGGCCGTTCGGTGCAGGCATTCTTTTCTTTCCCGTCTCCTACGTGATCGGTGACGTTCTCACCGAAGTCTATGGCTATGGTCGTGCGCGGCGGTGCGTATGGGCCGGCTTTGCCGCCTTGCTGTTCATGGTGTTCATGAGCGTGGTCGTGGTCGCACTGCCGCCCGACGCGGGTTGGACCGGTCAGGCGGCATATGAAGCCGTGTTCGGTCAGGCATGGCGGATCGCGCTGGCCTCGCTGTGCGCGTTCTGGGCGGGCGAATTCGCCAACAGCTTCGTTCTCGCCAAGATGAAGATCCTGACGCGCGGCCGGTGGCTATGGACGCGCACGATCGGATCGACGATCGTGGGGGAGGGCGTGGACAGCCTCATCTTCTATCCGCTCGCTTTCCTTGGCGCCGCTGGCTGGACCGCCCACCAGGTGCTGATCGTCCTGCTCACGCAATGGGCGCTGAAGGTAACGTGGGAAGTCGTGCTGACGCCGGTCACCTACATCGTCGTCGGCTTCCTGAAGCGGCGCGAAGGGATCGACGTCTTTGACGAGGGCACCAACTTCTCGCCCTTCCGGGCGCAAGTCTGACGGGCGCGCCAATGCAACGCTCGCCCACTCGGCAGATTAGGCGACTGCTTCCAGCAGGCCTTCAAACAGGCGCCGGCCGTCGCTACCGCCATGCTCCGGACCGATCATCCGTTCGGGATGCGGCATCATACCGATGACGTTACCCGCGTCGTTGACGATCCCGGCAATGCCGCGCACCGATCCGTTGACCGGCTCGGCGTAGCGAAAAGCCACGCGACCCTCACCCTCCAGACGGTCGAGCGTCTCGGCGTCGGCGAAATAATTCCCGTCATGATGCGCGACGGGTATCGTGATCTGCTCGCCCGCATCGTAGCGGTTGGTGAAAATCGATTGATTGTTCTCGACCGTCAGCGCGACCGGACGACACACGAAGGAGAGGCCCGCGTTGCGCATCAACGCACCCGGCAGCAACCCCGCCTCAGTCAGGATCTGAAAGCCATTGCATACACCCAGGACCGGTGCCCCGCGTTCCGCGGCGCGCACGACAGCATTCATCACCGGCGAACGTGCCGCCATCGCACCTGAGCGCAGATAGTCGCCATAGGAGAAGCCGCCCGGCACCGCGATCAGATCGGTTCCTTCGGGCAATTCGGTCTCACGATGCCACACCATCGTCGGCGCGCGGCCGGTAACTTCCTGGATCGCCACCGCCAGATCCCGGTCGCAATTCGATCCGGGGAATACGATCACTGCCGATTTCATCGCCTCAGCCTCGTTCGATCCGGTAATTTTCGATCACGGTATTGGCGAGCAGTTTGCGGCACATCGCGTCGAGATCGGCGTCCGTGACACCTTCGCCGTGTTCCAGCTCGATGAACTTGCCCTGGCGGACATCATCCACGCCGGTGAAGCCAAGCCCCTCCAGCGCATGGTGGATGGCCTTGCCCTGCGGGTCGAGAACGCCGTTCTTCAGCGTCACATAGATGCGCGTCTTCATGGTTCAGTGCCCCTCCACCACACCGCGCGCGGGGTCAAGACGCTGCCGACAAATATACGCAGCGAAGATCCCATTTAAACAATTGTGCAATGTTCAGAAAAATTATACGCGGCTACTGATCAGCCCGGGTGGAGGGCACCCGCAATCTGCGGATGCCGCAACAGGAATCGAAAGGCACACAATGAACACGCATGCTTTGGCAGGTCTCGCACTGATTGGGTTGGCGGTTGCGGCGCAGGCGGCAACGCCGTCAAAGCAGGCAGGGGGAAATCTGTCGGCCTATGTTGGCAAATACCCGTATGATGTTGTCGGCGGATACCGCTTTTTCGACAACCCGAAGGTCAAGGCAGCGGTGGCCAAAGCCATGGGCAAGGCTCGGGTAAACACGGTGATTGCATATGATGACGGCTCTGTGGAGGTTCCGATCGTCCGTGTCCGCGACGGTCGGCTCCTCGCCTGGGGCGGCGCCAAGCGCTCCGAAGACGTGCATAATTGGGCGGTGGTGATCTCCCCCGACGGATCGAAGCCGGAGGTGTGCGTCTATGAAGGGATCGGTATCGACGATGATACGCCGTCGTCCCAATGGTTCGAACCGGGTCAGGGCAGCATTATGAAATTGGGCAAGTGCCCCTCAGCCGCGGAAGACTATCCTCCCCACGAGATCGCGGCCGGGTAAGCAGCGGCGGCTGATCAGCCAGGCGGTTTGCCGTCGAAGATCCGGTCACTGTCCCTCGACCACAGCCCGGGCCTGGTCGAGCCGTTGCGCATATTTCTCCAGCACCGCTGCAATCCGCGTTGCATAAAGATTGGCATCCGCAAAGCGGCGATCTTCTATCGCTTCCCGCACGCCCGGCAGCGTCTTGGCGCCGTAACCGGTAAGCCGCCCCGGGGCGTAGATCATATGCTTGTACCAGGGACGGCCAGGCAGCCCGCGGTCGTCCAGCAACAGCTGGTCAACATCGCGTAGCATCCCATTGAGCCGGGCGCGTTGAGACGCGGACAGCTGCGCCCCTCTGCTGGCATAGGCGCTGTCATAGGCCGATGCAGACCGCTTGAGCACATCCACTGCGTTGGCCAGTGCCGCAAGTTCGATATGGGGGGTAGCAACCTCGGGTGCTGGAGGAGCTACCGGCTTGAGTGGGTCCGCCGCGAGGCGGAAAGCCTGATCGGACGTCAAAGCGTCCCGTTGGCGATCCTGTTCGCGCCGTTGATCTGCCAGTTTTTCGACTTCGGTCAGATAGACGGCGACGCTGTCGGCAAAGTCGCCAAAGCGCATCGATGGGGTATCAGCATCGGCGATCCGCAGCACCACCCGGCCAGCTATTTTCGACAAGGCTGCGCCATATTTCAGGCCTGGATCATCGAATGTCGTGAAGTGATGGAAGCTGTCATACAGCGAGTGATACACGCCGCCGCTGTGATCCTCCCCGCCAAATCCAAGGTCCAGCGCGGGCAGCCCGAGATGCTGGAGATAGGCGGAATAGTCCGAGCCGGAGCCGAGCGCTGAGATGGGCAGATCGCCGCCGCTTTGCGCCGCAGCCAATGCGCGGGCATCCGTTTTCTCCCCGGCATAAGCACCGACGCGCACCGCCGCACGCGCGCGTTGGGCCACGCTCACGCCCGTCTCCGGATCGGTAACGTCCGCTGCGACCTGGTTGACGAGATGCTGGAAATCCGGACTGCCGCCCGCACCCAGAAAGCCGCGGCCATTCCCGTCGGAGTTAATGTAGATGACCGCCTTGCGTTTCAGCTCGTCGGCATGCTGCTCGGCCCATTCGGTCGATCCCAGCAGCGCCGGCTCTTCGCCGTCCCAGCTGGCGTAGATGATCGTGCGGGCGGGGCGCCAGCCTTGCTTCAACAGCCCGCCCATCGCCTTCATTTCGGACATCATGGCAACGTTGCCGGACAGCGGATCTGCCGCACCCAGCACCCAGGCATCATGATGATTGCCACGGATCACCCATTGATCGGGCAGGGTAGCGCCCTTGATCATGGCGATCACATCATAGACTAGCTTCAGGGACCAATCCGATTTGACCGCCAGATGCACCTTGGTGCCGCCATCGCCGCCCATATGGTAAGTAAAGGGGAGGCCGCCCTGCCAGCCATCGGGCACATTCGGGCCGCCAAGCCGGGCCAGCAGCTTGGATGCATCGGCATAGGACATCGGCAAGGCTGGGATCTTGAGGATCGTCGCTGCCGCCTCGCGGGTGAGGCGTTTGGCGGACGTAGTGGCGCCGATGCCGGGCGTCAGCGGATCGCCCGGGGCAATCGGCATGTCCATGACCGACCCGCGCTGAACCGCGAAAGGCGGCCGCATTCCGCCCTTGGGATAGACATCATCCCGGCCGTAACCGTCCTGCGCAGGATCCGAATAGATGATGCAACCGGCGGCGCCATGCCATTGCGCCAGCAGCGGTTTCAGCCCACGCCAGCCCACGCCGTAACGGGCAATAACGATCTTGCCCTTCACGTCGATGCCGCGCCGCGCCAGCGCCTTGTAATCGTCGGGCATGCCGTAATTGACATAGACCAGATCCGCCGTGACATCCCCATCGCCTTGGTAGGCGACGTAAGGCGGCAATGCGCCCGGCACCGCGGATGTGTCGTCGCCCGCAACCGGCGGTTCCTGGCCGCCGAGCACGACATGGTCGGGCGTAATCAACTCAACAACTGTCGAAACAGGCGTGGGGTAGAGCACCTGGAAGGTCTCGATATGGGCGTCCCACCCCCACGATCGGAACAGGCCGAGCATGTAATCGGCATTTGCCTTGTTGTGCGGGGCGCCGACATGGTTCGGCGCCGCTGACATCGTCCTGAGCCATTCGAGCTGATCGGCTGAATTGACGCCCGCATCGAATGCCGCTTCCACGGCCGTCTGATCCACCGGCTTCGCTTCAGTCTCGAGCGTAATCGCCATAGCAGCGACACCCGCCAGCATCTTGCTCCAATGCCCCATTCCGTTTCCCCCTTGTGCGCAAATCGATGAGTGCGGCAGTGCGGGGAGCCTTGCAATGGCTAAGCATGCATTACGGATGCTCGAGAGGGGTGACGCTGGCACTTCAGGCCGCTACACGCCCACGGATCATCGCCGAAGGAAGCCCAGATCCGTATGCCGACCTTAGTGCTTATCCGTCACGGCCAGTCCTCCTGGAACCTGGAAAACCGCTTTACGGGATGGTGGGATGTCAATCTCACCGAGCTTGGGATCGAAGAGGCGCGCGCCGCTGGTGCGCTGATGGCGGAGAAGGGGCTCGACTTCGATCTGTGCTTTACGAGCTTGCAGACACGCGCGATCAAGACCCTCAATATCGCGTTGGAGACGATGGGCCGGCTCTGGTTGCCGATCGAAAAGGACTGGCGGCTGAACGAGCGCCATTATGGCGGCCTTACCGGTCTGAACAAGGCGGAGACGGCCGCGCTTCATGGCGACGATCAGGTCAAGATCTGGCGGCGTTCCTTCGACATTCCCCCGCCGGTGCAAGACAAGGGCAGCGAATATGATCTGTCCGCGGACCGGCGCTATGCCGGGATCGACATCCCCAATACCGAAAGCCTGAAGGACACGATCGCGCGTGTCCTCCCTTATTGGGAAAGCCGCATTGCGCCCGAGCTCAAGGCCGGAAAGCGGATCGTGATCTCGGCGCACGGCAACTCGCTGCGCGCGTTGGTCAAGCATCTCTCGCATATCTCCGATGACGATATTGCAAGCCTTGAGATCCCGACCGGCCAGCCGATCGTATACGAGCTGGACGATGCGCTCACCGCGCTCGATCGCTATTATCTGAGCGAGCGCTGAGCGTGAGCGCCCCGCTTGTCGGCATCATCATGGGCAGCCGGTCGGACTGGGCGACGATGCGCCATGCTGCCGAAATGTTGGATCAGCTTGGCGTGGCACATGAAACCAAGGTCGTTTCGGCCCATCGCACGCCCCAACGCCTGTACGATTATGCGCAGAGTGCTGCCGGTCGCGGCCTGAAGATCCTGATCGCGGGGGCAGGAGGCGCGGCGCATCTGCCAGGCATGGCGGCATCCATGACGTCCTTGCCCGTTCTGGGCGTACCGGTGCGATCCGAGGCTCTGTCAGGCCTGGATAGCCTGCTGTCGATTGTGCAAATGCCGGGTGGCGTGCCGGTGGGCACGTTGGCGATCGGCAAGGCAGGGGCGTTGAACGCTGGCCTTCTGGCCGCACAGATCCTCGCCCTGTCCGATCCGGCGTTGACCGAGCGGGTCGACGCCTGGCGGGCGAACCAGACCAATGCGGTGGATGAACGGCCCGAATGAGTATCCCGCCCGGATCGACCATTGGCATCCTCGGTGGGGGCCAGCTGGGGAGAATGCTGGCCATTGCCGCCGCCAACCTGGGCTATCGCACCCACATTTACGCGCCGGGCATCAGCGGGCCAGCGAGCGAGGTTTCCTCCCGCTGGACGCATGGCGCCTATGACGATGTGGCCGCTGTCGCTGCCTTTGCGACGCAGGTCGATGTCGTCACCTACGAATTCGAGAATGTCGACGTCGCATCCCTCCAGGGCCTGTGCGGCGTGCGGCCATGCGTGAAAGCGCTGGAAGTCGCGCAGGACCGCATTGCGGAGAAGCGCTTCGTCGAGTCTGTCGGCGGCCGTCCCGCGTCCTTCTGGGAGGTGGACGATCTCGCTGGGCTGAAAGCGGCGATAAAAGACCTCTCAGCGCCCGCGATTATCAAGACGCGACGGTTCGGCTATGACGGCAAGGGCCAAGCGCGCATTCCCGATCTGACACGGGCCGAGGCGGCATGGTCGCTTATCGGTAAGCAGCCCGCGGTGCTGGAGAAGATGATCGCCTTCGACGCCGAATTTTCGATACTGCTTGCCAGGGGCCAGGATGGCCATGTCGTCCATTGGCCAGCGGTGACCAACCAGCACAAAGATGGCATTCTCGACATTTCTTCCGTTCCGCCATCGGGAATCGTGGCGGAACAGGCGAGCGAAGCCGCCATGTTGGCCGAACGCATTGCCGCCGCGCTGGACTATGTCGGCGTGCTTGCCTGCGAATTCTTTGCCAGTGCCGACGGGCCGATCTTCAATGAAATGGCCCCGCGTGTGCACAATTCAGGGCATTGGACGATCGAGGGTTCGGTGACCTCGCAATTCGAAAATCATATTCGCGCCATTTGCGGCTTGCCGCTCGGCTCCACCGCGCTCGTGGGGGCAGGTGCCGAAATGCGCAATCTTATCGGTAACGCCATCGATCAGTGGCCGCAAATCCTCGCAGACCCGGCTGCGCATCTCCATCTCTATGGCAAATCGGGTACGAAACCGGGCCGCAAGATGGGACACGTCACCAAGGTAGGCTGACGCCGCCCCGACCTAGAGGCGGCGTTCGCACTTATGCGATCCGCGTGCCCGTAATCGGAAAGCTGCCAAAAATGCCGGCCTTGACCTTGCCTTCCAATGTGTCGCCCGAAACCGTTGCCTTGCAGGTCAGCGTGACAGGCATCGGCTTCGACACGTGCATCGTCCACGCCAGCGTATCGCCATCCACCGAACCGTCGCCGATTTCCTTTCGCCCGATCTCGCCTTCGGCCGACCCTGAAAAGCTGTCGCCTGCGCTGACCACCGTCAGTACGAATTCCTGTGCGCCCATCGGGCTTTCCACGGTGCAGTTCCACTTGCCGTCGACGTCGGCCATGCCAATCTCCTGATACGCAATCCAATACGCGCGGCGCGCTATGCGGGTGGCAGGAAAAAGATCAAGGGGCGGCTTGTGTTGCTGAAATACAACACCATATCGCGGCGGAAAGGGAGGCTGAATTGAACCTCGAAAAATTTACCGAGCGCGCCAAGGGTTTCCTGCAAGCCGCGCAAACCGTTTCAATCCGCATGAGCCATCAGCGGATTGCGCCCGAACATCTGTTGAAGGCATTGCTTGAAGACGAGCAGGGCATGGCGTCCGGCCTGATCCGTGCCGCCGGCGGGGACGCCGCCGTCGCCTTGCGAGCGACCGATGCCGCGCTTGCCAAGATACCGGCTGTGTCCGGAGGCGGCGCACAGCAGACGCCCGGCCTCGACAACGATCTTGTCCGCATTCTCGATCAGGCCGAGCAGATCGCCCAGAAGGCTGGTGATTCCTACGTCACCGTCGAACGGATGCTGCTCGCGCTGGTGCTCGCCAAGAGCTCCGCCGCCGGCAAGGCGCTGGCCGATGCCGGCGTGAAGGCAGAGGCACTGAACAGCGCCATCAATGAGCTGCGCGGCGGTCGCACGGCCGATACCGCTTCGGCGGAGGACCGGTACGACGCACTCAAGAAGTTCGCTCGCGATCTCACGGCTGCAGCGCGCGACGGTAAACTCGATCCCGTGATCGGCCGCGATGAGGAAATCCGCAGGACCATCCAGATCCTCGCGCGCCGGACCAAGAACAATCCCGTCCTGATCGGTGAACCTGGCACCGGCAAGACCGCGATCGCCGAAGGGCTCGCGCTGCGTATCGCCAATGGCGACGTGCCGGATGGATTGAAGGACCGCAAGCTGATGGCGCTCGATATGGGCAGCCTGATTGCGGGCGCGAAATATCGCGGCGAGTTTGAAGAGCGGCTGAAGGGCGTGCTGGATGAGGTGAAGGGTGCCGAAGGGCAGATCATCCTCTTCATTGACGAGATGCACACACTGGTCGGCGCCGGTAAGTCCGAAGGCGCGATGGATGCGGGGAATCTGCTCAAGCCTGCGCTGGCGCGGGGTGAGCTTCACTGCATCGGCGCAACTACGCTCGACGAATATCGCAAATATGTGGAGAAGGACCCCGCGTTGCAGCGGCGGTTCCAGCCGGTGTTCGTGGGCGAACCGACGGTCGAGGACACGATCTCGATCCTGCGCGGCCTCAAGGAAAAATACGAGCTGCACCACGGCGTGCGCATTGCCGACGGGGCGCTGGTGGCTGCGGCGACCTTGTCGAACCGCTATATCACCGATCGCTTCCTGCCGGACAAGGCGATCGACCTTATGGACGAAGCCGCCTCGCGTCTGCGCATGGAGGTCGAGAGCAAGCCGGAGGAAATCGAAGGTCTCGACCGTCGCATCATCCGCCTGAAGATCGAGCGCGAGGCGCTGTCGCGCGAGACCGACCAGGCCTCCAAGGACCGCCTCGACACGCTTGAGCGCGATCTTGCCGAGCTTGAACAGCAATCGTCCGAGCTGACGACGCGCTGGCAGAGCGAAAAGGAGAAGATGAACGCCGAGACCAAGATCAAGGAGCAGCTCGATCAGGCGCGCACGGCGCTGGACCAAGCGCAACGCTCCGGTGATTTGGCCAAGGCAGGAGAGCTCTCCTATGGGACGATCCCGGCACTCGAGCAGCAGCTCGCCGCGGCCCAAGGCGCGGCCAAAGGCGCGATGGTTCGGGAAGAGGTGACGGCCGAGGACATCGCCAGCGTGGTCGCGCGCTGGACCGGCATCCCGGTCGAGCGCATGCTGCAAGGCGAGCGCGAAAAGTTGCTTCGGATGGAAGAGGTAATCGGTGCGCGCGTAATCGGCCAGGCCGACGCGGTCGCGGCCGTTTCACGCGCCGTTCGTCGCGCCCGCGCCGGCCTTCAGGATCCCAATCGGCCGCTCGGTTCCTTTCTGTTCTTGGGGCCGACGGGCGTTGGCAAGACCGAGCTCACGAAGGCACTCGCAGGCTACCTGTTCGACGACGATAGCGCGATGGTGCGCATCGACATGAGCGAGTTCATGGAGAAGCACAGCGTCGCTCGGCTGATCGGTGCTCCTCCGGGCTATGTCGGCTATGAGGAAGGCGGCGTGCTGACCGAGGCGGTCCGTAGGCGTCCTTATCAGGTGGTGCTGTTCGACGAGGTCGAGAAAGCGCACGGCGACGTGTTCAACGTCCTGCTGCAGGTGCTGGACGATGGCCGGCTGACGGATGGGCAGGGGCGCACGGTCGATTTCACCAATACGCTGATCATCCTGACATCGAACCTGGGTTCGCAATTCCTCGCCAACCTGCCCGAGGATGCATCCACCGACGTTGTCGAGCCGCAGGTCATGGAGGTGGTCCGCGCGCATTTCCGGCCTGAATTCCTGAACCGGCTGGACGAGATCATCCTGTTCCATCGCCTGGGTCAGGCGCATATGGGGCCGATCGTCGACATCCAGGTCGGGCGCGTTCAGAAGCTCCTGACGGATCGCAAAATCACGCTGGAGCTGACTGAGGGTGCACGCGAATGGCTGGGCCGGGTGGGGTATGATCCTGTCTACGGAGCGCGGCCATTGAAGAGGGCGGTTCAGAAATATCTGCAGGATCCGCTGGCGGAAGAAATCCTGCGCGGCGAGGTACCGGATGGGTCGACCGTGCTGGTCGAGGATGCCGACGGCAAGCTGGTGTTGAGGCCGAGTTAATGCCAGCGCCTGATTAGAAACCCAAACGAAAGGGGCGGCTCTCGCGAACCGCTCCCTTCTTTGTTGATAACCTTATGATCAGAACTTGAAGCTTGCGCCTGCCCGGAATGTACGGCCGATAACGCCCGCATAATGCCAGGTCGGAAGGTAGTTGACACCGGAGTAGGAGGTCGGAGCCAAAGGCGCCTTCTCATTGGTGAAGTTACCGACATCGACGTAGAACGAAAATTTGTCGCTGACATCATATTGTGCATGCAGATCTGCATAAATGAATTTCTTGATGTAGCATTGCGTTGCACCGTCCGGATACGGGTAAAGATCACCCGCAACCGCCGAGCATGACATATCGGCTCCACCCGGTTCTTCGTCTGCTGCAACCTGCTTGATGTGCGAAACATAATAAGTGGTGGCAGTCAGGCTGAACTTATCGACCTGCAGTGTATTCTGCCAGTTGCCGCGCCACTTCGGCGTGCCCGCACCCGACGAAAGCTCATACGGCCCAAGCGTACCGACATATTTGCGAACGAAGCCATCGCCGAAATCGACGTTGAACTTGAGGACATCGGTAACATCGAGGCGGCTGGTGAAGCGGACATTGTCCGACAGCTTCACGTTCGCCGTTGCCGAGAAGTCGATGCCCTGCGTCTTGAAGTATCCCGAATTTACATAGGGACCGTTGATGACAAGAACGCGGGGCAATGCATTTGGGAAGAGCGGATCGATAGCATCCACGGCACCGATCGTATATCCTTCAGGAAGAGGAAGACCAGCAAAGTAATTCGCTCGGGCAGTGCCCGCATCCGGGCCGGCCACGATGACCTTGTTCTTCTTCACGTTATAATAGTCGACCGTCAGGCTGAGCCAGGGCACGGGTTGGGCAACGACGCCGGCTGTGAAGCTGCGCGAGGTTTCCGGCTTCAGATTGGGGTTGCCCGAGAAACCGCCGCCGATGCTGTACGACTGCGCATAGGAATTGCCGTTCGCGCTGCAGGAGTCGAGCGTCCCGGTACCGCCGTGCGCTAGCACGAAGCTGCAGGGCGGTTGGAACGTCACGAAACCCGGATAGCTGGACCGTGGATTGCTCTCGGCGAAGGTCGGGGCGCGGAATCCCTTGGAGAACGTACCGCGGAGCGCGACTTCCTTGATCGGCGTCCACTTGGCGGCGAATTTCGGCGAGAAGTGGCTGAAACCTTCGGAATAATGGTCGTAGCGGCCGGACACGTCGACTTCGAGCGACTGGAGAATGGGAACACCAAGCTCGAAATAGGCGGCAGACACGGTGTGCTTGCCGAAGGCAGCAGCGGTGTTGGCGTAATTCTCCAGATCCGGGTTGAGGCTGTTATTTTCCTCGACCTCGCGGCGAACCTGACCGCCGACCACCAACTGCATCGTTCCACCGGGAAGCTCCAGCAGATCCTTGGAGATGGAGGCATCCAGCGAAACCATCGACGTATGCGACAGCGCAGTGATGTCGGGCGAGATAAGATTACGCACGGCATCGGTATTGCTGGACGGATTGATGAAATTATAGGCGCCCGTATTGATGGCCTGCTTCAGGCCAGCAATGTTGAGCACGCCGAACGCGGTATAGTTCAGATTGTCCTTGGCGCCGACAGCGTCGACCCGCCACGACCAACCGTCGCCGAAGGAGCCGTGAAGGCCCGCAGCACCACGGATAAGTTCGTTGTTACGATGCGAGCCCGCCGCGATATCGCCAAAACGATAGTAGATGCGCGCAGCGCCATTGGCGGGATCCGCGGCAAAGGCGGCAGCGTAAGGGTTGTTGGGGTTCAGCTGACGGTCGGAGGCCGTCGCGCAATTCACGCCTGATGCGCAGATGTAAACCGGCAGGACGACGCCCGGATTATTGGACGCAGTGGCCGGCGAGCCGCCATAAGGCTGCCGCTGACGAATGCTGGCCGGCAGAGCCCTGATCCGCACCTCGTTGTGCGAATAGCTACCGGTGATATAGCCTTCGACATTGTCCGACAGACGAATGCTCAAGCGCCCAGTGACGGAATAGCGCTCCTGCAACGGCTGGATCTGGCTATATTCCGCGGTCGTGTCATGCCGGCATCCCGTGCCGCGCGCCGCGCCGGTGGCAACCGTGAAGGTGCCGTTGGCGCAGTTGAGATTTAGCGCAGTATAGTTGCTGTAATTGGCCACCTGGCCGGCCGAATTGATGTACGTCCCACTCGGCGCAAGCGTGGTGCCGCCCGTGAACGGATTGTTCAGATCCGTCTGGTTGGTGCGCACAACGACTGGCGTGACGGTGCCGTTATTGCTTGTCCCCGTCATGGAGCTGTCGTCGGCGTTTTGATCCGCAAGACCAATCGAGCTTAAGTCATTCGTGTTGAACGGAAAGCCGCGGTCCTTGCCCGAGATCCGGCCGTCATGCTGATATTCGCCATTTAGGTAAAAATTCCAGCCGGTGGCTTCGTAATCGCCATAGCCAACGCTCAGGTTGGCCCGCTGCCGCGCGGCATCACCCTTTTGGCTGATCCCGCCTTCGATCGTGCCAGCAACGCCCTGGAAGTTCTTCTTCATGATGATGTTGACCACGCCCCCGATAGCGTCGGCGCCATAGGTAGACGATGCACCATCCTTAAGAACTTCAACGCGCTCGATCGCGCTGAACGGGATCGAATTGAGGTCCGTGTAGGCGTTATGACCGTCATCGTTGAGCGGGAAATTCGTGGAGCGGAGACCATCGATCAGGACCAGCGTCGACGACACGCCGAGTCCGCGCAGCGACACCGCAGCGCCACCCGCCGAAAACCCTGACTGGAAGCCCGTGGAAATGGAGCCTGCACCATCGGCGGATACGGAACGTATCGCATCATTCACGTTGGTGATGCCGCCTTTTACAAGATTGTCGGCAGTCAGAACCGTGACGGGCGACGGCGTTTCGGTCGACGTGCGGCGGAGCAGCGATCCGGTGACGACGATCTCATCCCCCTGCGTACCGGTTTGCTGCGTTCCGGTGGCTGCATCCACCGCTGCAGGGCTATTCGGCCCCGTCGCTTCGGACGCCACGGGCGGAGTGGGCGAGGTGGTGGCCGGCGGAGTCTGTGCCATTGCCGGCATCGCCAGGGAAACGATGGCAACCGCGGCAAGGCTGGGAAGGGCCGAGCCGCTAAGCAGGCGTCGGAGCGAACTGTTCAACATCATGCGATTGAGCCCCCAATGGTCCGGCCGGGCTTTGCCTCGGCCAAACAGGTTGCTTTCCGGCAGCCCTGATTCTCGGCCGCCGCAAAGTATGCACGAGGCATGATTGCTCGTTCACCTACTGTAAACATGTCTCGGAAATTGCCTGGCCATCCGTGCTTACGTGTCGCATTTACGCAACAGAAACATATCGTTGAGCCAGAACGAGGGCTTCCGCGCAATTTTATTACGCAATGCGGACAGGAGAGCGAGAGGCCTCCGTCTGTCGGCCAATCGCCTGGCATGCTCATCCAGCAAGGTGCATCTTGCAGCAGGGAGCTACCATGCATGTCGAAGATCGGTAGGATCATAGTTGATCCTGATCCGAGGGCCTAAATGGGCGCAAATCCGTACAAAAAAAGGGCGGCTGTCGAAGCCGCCCCCCCCATGTCGCTCTCTTCGGACTATTAGAATTTGAAGTTGGCGCCGACGCGAATGAAACGCCCGATGATACCCTGCTGGCTCCAGGTCGGGTTATAGTTCGTGGCTGCATAATTTGCCGGGTTTAGCGGCGCCTTTGCGTCGAACAAGTTGAGCACGTTTACATAAAAGGTAAAATCCTCACTGACGGCATAAGACCCGGTCAGATCGAAATCGATAAAATGCTTGGTGTGACAGTAGAAGTCCGGAAGGCCGCCATCGTACAGATTGTCCGAGCAACTGGTTGCACCAACGCCATTTTGATCCTCCGCGACGGCCTTATATCCACTCGTATAATAAGCGGTGCCGCTGATGGTGGTTCGGCCATATTGCAACGTATTCTGCCAGCTGCCGCGCCATTTCGGCGTTCCCGCGCCGGACGACAGCGCGTAGGGGCCTTGGGTCCCGACCCAATGCTGCGTTGCGCAATTCGGGTCGGATTTGTCCGCGCACGCATTGAAGTTGAACTTGAAGATGTCGGTGACATCGACGCTGCTCGTCCACTTCAGGTTGGAGGATAAGGGGATCTGAGCCGTAGCCTGGATGTCCAAGCCGGTCGTGAGCTGCGCGCCCGCATTGGCGTATGGCGAGTTGACTTGCACTACCTTGCCGATGGCGTTCGGAAATTGCGGATCGGGGTCGTCGACTATGACCGAATAGCCAGCGGGCAGCGCCGCACCGGAATAGAAGGCCGCAATGGCCGCGCTGGAGAGCGGACCGGAGGAGATGACGCGAGTCTTGCGGATGTTGTAATAATCCACCGCAAGGGTGAACCAGCGGACTGGCTGGACCACCGTGCCGAAAGTGAAGCTGCGCGACAATTCCGGCTTGATGTTCGGGTTGGCAGAGCTGTTCGTACCAAGCGAATATTGCTTCACGTAGGCATCCCCGCCCGAGCACGATTCCGCATTTCCGGTGCCGCCATGTTGGATGATAACGGAGCAGGGCGGGGTGGCCGACGTATATCCGATCACAGCACCCTGACTGATCTCGGCAAAGGTCGGTGCCCGAAAGCCGCGGGAATAGGTGCCGCGAAGCGAAATCTGCTTGATCGGGTGGAAGCGCGCTTCGACTTTCGGCGAGACGTGGCTGTAGCCTTCGGAATAATGGTCGTACCGGCCGGACGCGTTGATATCGAGCACACTCAGCACGGGCGCGTCGATTTCGGCGAAGGCCGCCTCTACCCAATGTTTGCCCGACGCGGTCACGGCGTTTAGGCCGAGCGTCGCCTGGCTGGCGTTAGCATTCGGATTATCCAGCATTTCATGGCGAACCGATCCACCGACACCGATTTGCAAGGCGCCGCCGGGAAGTTCCAGCACATCCTTGGTGATCGTGCCCTGCGCCATGTAGAGCTCGCTCTTGGCGGTCGTGGAAACCGGCTGCAGGATTGCGCGCGTTACGGCAGGGTCGGTGGCGCTGGGATCGGCGAAATTATAGGTGCCGTTCTTCACCGCGTCCGTAAGTGCTGCAATGTTGATGTAGCCGCTGTTCGTTCCCTTGAGCTGGCTATGCGCATAGGTGCCGTCGACGGTGTAGTTCCAGCCATCGCCGAACGACCCATGGGCGTTGGCCGCGATCCTGAACAGGTTGTTGCGGGTCTCCGTCGTGACCGGCAGATCGCCGAATGCGTAGGACAGTTGGGCGTCCACACACGTCACCGCCTCTACGCAGCCGGCTACGGCATAGGGATCGTAGGGGTTAGGCGACCCGTTGGCCAACAAGGCCGGCAGCACCACGTTGGTCGTATTGATAGGGTTGCGCTGACGGACGCTGAACGGCACCAGCGTGCTGAACACGCGGCTATGATAATAGGTGGCCTCCAAGGACGCCTGGCCGTTGCCGCCATAGTCGACTGTGCCGTGCAGAGTGGCCCCATAGCGGGTCTGTGAAGGCTGTATCGTTCCATAGGAAACGTTGTTCTGCTCGCAATAGGCGCCGCTATCGTCATTGTGGGCCACCTGTCCCGCGCCACATCCGCTGGCGCCGAGGATTTGGGTGAGACCTTGCGCGATCGGCACGCCTGAAAAGATGTCGCCGGCGGTGGCGACCCTGGCGGGGCGCACCACGGCGGTGTTGGCGCCGTAACGAGTGCCGAAAGCACCAAGCGCGCCGGGATTGTTATTGTCACCGCCGATCGATGTCAGATCTTCCGTATTGTAAGGAAAACCACGCTCGGAGCCGCGGATCCGGCTGTCATGTTCATATTCGCCGTTCAGATAGACGTTAAAACCCTGCCGCGTGAGGCTGCCCCATCCGGCCGACAGGGTCGCCCGCTGCTCGCCGCCGTCCCCGCGTTGGCTGATCCCGCTTTCGGCGGTGCCTTCTACGCCCTGTATCTCCTTGCGGGTGATGATGTTGACGACGCCCCCAATCGCGTCAGCGCCATAGGTTGAAGAGGCACCTTCCTTCAGGACTTCGATACGATCGATGGTGCTGCGTGGAATGGAGTTCAGGTCGACAAAGGAGCGTTGGCCGTCATCGGCATAGGGATATTGGACCGTTCGAACGCCGTTGATCAGGACCAGCGTTGAATTAACGGAGAGGCCCCGAAGCGACACGCCCGCCGCACCCTGTCCGAACCCGCTGGTGAAAGCCGACGGGATCGAGCCGCTATTATCTGCGGAAACGGAGCGGATGGCATCGGCGACGTTCGTGATGCCGCGTTGCGCGAGATCGGTCGAGCTGAGAACGGTCAGCGGCGCTGCAGCATTGGCGTTGGTATTGCGGAAGATGGTGCCGGTAACGACCACCTCGTCCGACGCAGGCGCTGCTGCCGTCGCGACGGCAGCGTTGCGCGCAGTTTCTGCGGGATCGGCCTGCGTCTCGTTCGGACCCGGCGGCGAGGCCGTAGAACCTATTTGCGCGGTGGAGGGCGCGGCGACGAACACCGCTGCCAGACAGGATGCCAAGGACATGACAGAACCGCCGGACAGCAACTTGCTAAAGGGATTGCGCATCGACTCTAACCTCACGTCGCGGCCAGAGACTGGCTGCAGGGAACATTCCCTGCCGCACATCTTTGTTGCACTGCGGCAAGGCGTGTCGGTGCTGCGCTTGAACGATATTGCTGTAAACGCACGGGCGGGCACAACGGTTACGATCCGGCAACAGATGAAACGCATGTCTCGGAACGGCAATGATCGGTGGCTAGGATTAAGCGCCGGAAGCGCGCGCGGCATGAACGACATGCCAAGGGTTTTTTTTAAAGGCCGCGTCTCTTAAGGCCCTTCTCAATGACTTATGACGCGACCGACCAGCCCTATACCGGGCGCTTCTTCGATGGCGGCCATCGCTTTGCCTTGCGCGTCTATTATGAAGACACCGATGCTGGCGGTTATGTGTATCACGCCAACTTCCTGCGCTTCTTCGAGCGGGCGAGGACCGATATGCTGGCGCTGGCCGGCGCCGACATAGCTGCCATGCAAAAGGCGGGGCAGGGCGGCTACGTTGTTTCGAAGGCGGAGTTGAATTTCGTCCGACCGGCACATTTGGGCGACACGCTGGTTATCCTCAGCTGGCTGGTCGACATCCGGGCGGCCGCGTGCACCATTCAGCAGAGAGTCATGCGCAACGACCAGAGTCTGGTGGAAGGGCTGGTGACCGTAGCGTTTGTCGGCCCTGACGGCCGTCCGAAGCGGCAACCGACCGCATGGCTCAACGCCTTTCGTCTATTCAAGGGAGCAGATCAGCCACAATGAACGACCTCACCGTAACTACCGCGCAGGCGGCGATTTCGCCGGTCGCTCTGTTCTTGCACGCCGATATTGTCGTGAAGATCGTGATGATCGGCCTGTTGCTGGCCAGTATCTGGACCTGGACGATCATCTTCGGTCGCGGCGCAGCGTTGCGGAAGGCGGATCGGGAAAGTGCCGCGTTCGAGGCCGAATATCTCAAGGCGGCCGATATCGATCGTTTCCATCAGGAACGCGGCAAGGCCGATGCGCCGGCGGCGCGCATCTTTTCCGCCGGGATCGATGAATGGCGCCAGTCCACAGCCAGCCGCCGCGTCGATCGGCAGGCCGCGCGTGATCGTCTTGGTGTCGCCATGGCGTCCGCCAGCGCCGCCGAGGTCGAGACATTATCCAACGGGCTCAACATCCTCGCAACAATCGGTAGCGTCTGCCCGTTCGTCGGCCTGTTCGGCACGGTCTGGGGCATCATGCGCTCGTTTGCCGACATCGCAGCCTCGCAGAACACCAGCTTCGGCGCGGTGGCACCCGGCATCGCCGAGGCGCTCTTTGCCACCGCGTTGGGCCTGTTCGCCGCTATCCCGGCGACCATCGCCTATAACCGCATGGTCCACCACCTGGATCGGGTCGAAGCGCGTTTGAACCGGTTTGCGGATCGTTTCCATGCGACGCTCAGCCGCGAACTGGATGGCGAAATCTGATGGCGATGGGTGGCATGCCGCGCCGCGGGCACGGCCGACGTCGCGCACCGATGGCCGAGATCAACGTGACGCCGCTCGTCGACGTCATGCTGGTTCTGCTCATCATTTTCATGGTGACCGCGCCTCTCCTTGTCGCCGGCGTGCCGGTGAACCTGCCCGACAGCCGCGCAAAGCCGCTCGAGCAGCAGCAAAAGCCGATACAGATCAGCCTCGATCAATCCGGCAAAGCCTATATCGACGAGGTCGAAGTGCCGATGGCGGCACTGCCGGATCGTCTCGCGGCCATTCCGCATGGCGAGGCTGCACCGCAAATCTATCTGCGTGCCGATCGCGGGCTGGATTACGGCCGCGTCATGACCGTGATGGGTGAGTTGAGCCGCGCCGGGCTGACCAAAGTGTCGCTCGTCACCAACGGCGGCCAGGATACGCCCTGATGGATCGCACCGATGGCCGGGGCCTCGCGGTCGCGATTGTCGGCCACCTGATCCTGTTTGCGGTGCTGACGCTCAGCATTGCGCATCGCGTTCCCCCGGTGCGGCCTCCGGTCGAGACGATGGATGTGCAACTGGTCGACGCCGTCGGGTTGAAGTCGGCCGCGCCGCAGCCGGCAACGGAGGCGCCGCAGCAGATGCAGGCGCCGGACCAGGGCGCGCCCGTCGAAGCGCCGCCACCCACGCCATCTCCCACGCCTCCGGCGCCGGTACCCGCGCCTGCACGTCCGCAGCCGACGCCACCGGCACCCGCACCCTTGCCGACGCCCGCAAAGCCCGCGCCCCCCAAACCGAAAACAAAGCCGTCCCCTCCGGCGAAGGCGCAACCGTCCGCCAAGCCGATCTCGGACATTCTGAAGGACGTGCAATCGACCGCGCGCGCCGAAAAACAGGGCAGCGACGCGCAGGCGAAGGCGGATCGCGCCGCTGCAGCCAAGGTCGGCAGCCTGCTCAAGGGCGTACTCAACGCCTCACAAGGCAAAGGCGAAAAGGCGCGCGCGACCGTATCGGGGGCCGCGATGAACGGCCTGGCTGCGGCCATCAAGCGGCAGGTTCAGCCCTGTTACGATTTGGGAGGGCTTGGCGGCACGCCGGCCATGCAGATCGTGACGACACTTCGTCTGCGCTACAACAAGGACGGATCGGTGGCGGGAACCCCGCAGATGGTCGAACAAACCGGCGTGAACGCGGGCAACCGTGCTTATGCGCAACAGATTGCTGATGTGGCGCGTCGTGCCGTGCTACGCTGCGCGCCGGTTCGGCTGCCTGCGGAATTGTACGAAGGCGGCTGGGACGATCTCGATTTCCGCTTCACCCCTGGGCAAATGCAATAATGCCGAATGCACATTTCGTTGGAGGATGGATGAACAGCCTGCGTCTCCTGCTTTCGCTGAGCCTCTTGTCCCTGCCGGGTGCGGCAGTGGCACAGGCGCCGGATGTACAGCCCGGCCCCGGGCCCGCGGCCGGGGCGGGGCCGGTTCCTGGCCAACGCCTTACGGTGGATATCACCGGCGGCATTTCGCAGCCGATGCCGATAGCGATCCCGGTAATGCCGACGCCCGCAGCGGCCAACACGGCCGCCGGGTCGACCGATGCTCTGGGCAGCCAGATCTCCGACGTCATCACCAACGATCTGAAGAATAGCGGTCTATTCTCGCCCTTGCCCAAGGGCCAGCTGCAGCCGGTTGCCTTCGCCCAGGCCTCGGCGCCGGATTATGGCGCCTGGCTGCCGACAGGCGCTCAGGCGCTTGTTCAGGGCTATGTGCAGGCCAATGGCGATGGAACGCTCACTGTCGGCTGCTATTTGTTCGATGTGTTCGCCAAGAGCGAGATGGCGCGCCAAGGATTTGTCGTGAAGCCAGCGGAATGGCGGCGTGCAGCGCACAAATGTGCGGACACGATCTATTCTCGCCTGACCGGCGAGGGGCCGTATTTCGATAGCCAAGTGATCTATGTGTCTGAAACCGGGCCGAAGAAGAACCGCACGAAGCGGCTGGCCGTCATGGATCAGGACGGCGCGAACCACCGCTTCATCACGAACGGGCAGAGCCTGGTGCTGACGCCGCGCTTCGCGCCGACCCAGCAGACCGTCGTCTTCATGTCGTATGAGAACAACCAGCCGCGCGTCTATGTTTACGACATCGGCTCGGGCCGGAAGCGACTGGTGGTCAACCAGCCCTACACCACCTTCGCCCCCCGTTTCTCGCCGGACGGACGCTCGATCCTGTTTTCAATGATCGTCAACGGTAATGCCGACATCTATCGCGTGTCGGCCAGCGGCGGCGCCGCAACGCGCCTGACGACATCGCCGGGCATCGACACCGGCGGCAGCTATTCGCCGGACGGCAGCAAGATCGTGTTCGAAAGCGATCGTTCCGGAACGCAGCAATTGTATGTGATGAACGCGGACGGGTCGGGCCAGCGTCGGATCAGCTTCGGCAGCGGACGCTATGCGACACCTGTATGGAGCCCGCGCGGGGATCTCATCGCCTATACGCACATTGGCGGCGGCTTTTCGGTAGGTACAATGGGTGTCGACGGCTCCGGCGCCAAGGATCTGACCAAGGGTTGGCAAGATGAAGGGCCGACATGGTCGCCTAACGGTCGCGTGCTGATGTTCTTTCGAACAGCGCAAGGGTCCGGACGGGCCGATCTTTGGTCGGTTGACTTGACCGGCGTCAACGAACGACGTGTCCCGACGCCGCTGGATGGATCGGACCCGGCCTGGGGACCGTTACGACCCTGATCAACCTTTTACATGATCAACTGTGACTAAAGACAAAAAGGAGCGCGACGATGAACAAGACGACCATGTTGCTGAGCACAGCAGCCCTGATCGCCCTTGCTGGCTGTAGCAAGAAGCCGCCGGCCAACCTGCCGCCGCCGCCGCCGACTTCGACCACTACGGCGCCGGACAGCGGCACCGGCTCGACGGATACAACCAACGGCGTCGTCCCGGGCTCGCGTGCCGACATGCTCGCGCAGGCGGGAACTGACACAGTCCACTTCGCGACCGACAGCTCGGATGTCGATAGCGAGGCTTCGGCGATCCTCACGCGCCAGGCTGCGTGGCTGCAGAAATATCCCAACGTCCGCGTGACGGTGGAGGGCCATTGCGACGAGCGCGGCACCCGCGAATATAATCTCGCGCTGGGCGATCGTCGTGCCAATGCGGCGAAGAACTTCCTCGTCAATGCAGGTGTCAGCCCGTCACGGATCAGCGTGATCAGCTATGGCAAGGAGCGGCCGGTCGCTACCGGTTCCGACGAGGATAGCTGGGCGCAGAACCGCCGTGCCGTTACGGTGGTGCCGCAATAAGTCCATCTTCCCGCTACAGGGAAATCTTCTCGGGCGACCGCCATCGCAAGACGCGATGGCGGTCGTTTTGCGTTACGGCATCTATCGTTCGGTGGACAGTACGAAGTCGCGCAACGCGCGCGCATCGTGCAGGGCGTTATGAGGAACCTTGCTGTTGCGCGAGGTCGAGAAGCCAGGCGTGCGCAGGAAATGAAAGCGCAGGCTTGAGACATCCACGATCTCTCCATCGCCGGTGAGCAGCAGGCGGCAGAATAGCGCAATATCCTCTGGCCAGTCGGCCACGATTTCTGGGTCCGGATCGGTACGCAGATAGGCCGCAATATCGTGCGCGGCGGCGATCGGATCGAGCTGGTTGTAGAGCAGATTGGGTACGCTCTTGAGGTACGGAATGACGTGTTTCTCGACCCACGGCAGTGGCTCTTCCGTCATCGGGACGACGACATAATAATCCTGATCGCCTTCCTCAGCGGCAAGGCCGAGACTGATCAGGCAGCCGCCGAACCCGTTGAATTCCGTATCGAGGAAATAACGCATCCTGTTCCTTTACCGTCAAGACGATAGCGGGGCGATAATGTGTTCGGGCAAATCCCACCAGGAACACGCGTGCCAATCAGCTCGCGGCCTTGGCCGGCTTGGGCGGGTGGGCGACCTCCGGATGATTGCCGTCGAGCGCCTCGTCCAACAAGCGTGCGAGACGAATGCCTCCCTTGGCGATTTGCAGCCGCAGCACGGGGATGAGTTCGTCGATCTTGGTTTGATCAAGCTGCGCATCCTGGGGCACCGGCGCGTTGCACGGGTCCGGCAACACCGTGCCATAAACGCTTGTCTTCGCGACCTGCCAGCTGTCCCGGCTCCAATCCTCGATCGATCCTTGCGCCAGGGTCGCCCGCTCGGCTGGCGCGATTTGCGACAGGATCCCGTCGGGGCCGGGCGGCGGCGACGAGATGGCGCGATCCGCCAGCAGCCCGTCCCACACCGCATGGAGATTGGTGCGCGGAATGAAGCCGTAGCGCAGCTTGAGCTTGTTGCCGCCCTGATCATGATCATGCTCGGCGCTGTGAAGCGGCTGATGCAGGTCACCGACGAAGTGGATCAGGAAAGCCAGCGCCATCAATCGATCACGCACCGGCAGCTGGCGATCAGCCACCATTCGTTGCGTCCGCGCAATCTGTTTGGAAACGCAATTGCCATCCGCACACCATTCTTTCAGATCGAACGGCTTGCAGATATCGGCATCCTGAAAGTGCCAGGTATAGGCATAGCTGAAGCGATCGCCCAACGTCTTGATGCAATCGGGCCAAACCGAAGCCTCCTCGATCGTGCGGACGGGGCAAGTGGGCGTTTCCAGGACCTTCTGCTGACGCAACAACGCCTGGATGGATTGTCGCGTCCGCGGCTGAACGAGCTTCATCGCAACTTCCGCGGTGGTCTCATGCCCATATTCCCACCATGCCGAGGCAGGAGAGGGGATGACAAGCAACAGCGCAGCCAAGAAAACGGAGAGGCGAAGGCGGTTCATGTACGCATCCAAACGAAACAGCTTGGCCCGCTCGATCATGCCTGGCAGCTTGAGCGGGAAGGGAGCCCCGCTCTAGGCCGCGAGCGCACCAGCGCAAGATCATTCATCGCCGTAGATAGCGATCTCCGGCGCCGTCTCATGGGTCGCCATGGCGCGATACATCGCCCTTGTGTTGAAGGCCCAGCCGCCGGACCCATCCGGCGAGACGACGATTACGCCGCCTTTGCCCCCCATGTCGCCCAATTCTGCAATCAACGTGTCCGCCGCATCCTCGATATTCCATCCCCCAAGCCGCACCCGCGCACAGATTTCATGCGCAACGCCCAGCCGGATGAAATATTCGCCCGCCCCGGTGCAGGAAACCGCAGCGGCGCGATCGTCGGCATAGGTCCCGGCACCAATCAGGGGGGAATCTCCGACGCGCCCCCATTTCTTGCCGGTCAGGCCACCCGTCGACGTCGCCGCAGCGACATGCCCGTCAGCATCGACCGCCACCGCCCCCACAGTCCCGTATTTCATAGCGCTGTCGAACGGCAAATCTGGATCCGCCAGGATCTCGTCGAGCTGACGGCGCCGCTCGGCCGTCTCGAACCATTCCGGCTCGGCCGCTTCAATGTCATGCGCTCGACCGAAGGAGTCCGCGCCGGCCCCGGCTAGAAAGACGTGGGTTGAACGATCCATCACTTCGCGGGCCAATGCGATCGGGTTCCTTGTCGCTCGCACGCCTGCAACCGCGCCCGCATTCAGATCGGATCCGGACATGATCGCGGCGTCGCATTCGATCCGGCCCTCTGCCGTGAAAACCGACCCCCGGCCCGCGTTAAAATGAGGATCGTCCTCGAGCACCCGGACCGCCGCCTGCACGGCGTCCAGCGCAGCACCACCGTCGCGCAGGATGAAGGCGCCAGCATCGAGCGCGGCGGACAACGCGGCGCGCGCGGCCTGATCCTCTTCCGCCCGGAGATTGTCGCGGGTCATGCTGCCCGCGCCCCCGTGAATGACAAGGGTCCATTTCGGCAAAGCAAAGGTCATCTACCGACCCTAGCCCAGTCGCGGAGCTTTCGAAACTGGGCAACGTGGCTTGCGACGGCGGCAGCGATTGTTGCGCAGCGTCTTTGAACCGTAAGCGCGAGCGCCTATAAGGGGTGTATGTCCTCCATTCGCCCCTGGCGCGATATCACGCGCCGTCCGTCCCGCCAGATCATGGTCGGAAATGTCCCTGTCGGCGGAGACGCGCCGATCACGGTCCAGACGATGACCAATACGCCGACGGACGATGTGCGCGCCACAGTTGACCAGATCCGCCGCTGTGAAGAGGCGGGGGCGGACATCATCCGGGTGTCCTGTCCCGACGAAGCCTCGACCGCGGCATTCAAGCAGATCGCACGGGCCGCGCGCGTACCGCTCGTGGCCGACATTCACTTCCACTATAAGCGCGCCCTGGAAGCAGCCGATGCGGGCGCGGCCTGCCTTCGCATCAACCCCGGCAATATCGGTTCGGAGGCCCGCGTCGCAGAAGTTGTCCGCGCGGCCAAGGCCAATGGCTGCTCGATCCGTATCGGCGTCAATGCCGGTAGCCTCGAGCGCGACCTGCTCGAAAAATATGGCGAGCCTTGTCCTGAGGCACTCGTCGAGAGCGCGCTCGACCATATCAAATATCTGCAGGATCTGGACTTCCACGAATATAAGGTGGCGGTGAAGGCGTCGGATCTGTTTCTGGCGGTCGCCGCTTATCAGCAGCTTGCCGAGGTCGTCGATTGCCCGCTCCATCTTGGCATCACCGAGGCGGGTGGATTGATCGGGGGCACGGTCAAATCCTCGATCGGCATGGGCAGCCTGCTGTGGTTCGGGATCGGCGACACGATCCGCGTCTCCCTGTCGGCCGAGCCGGAGGAGGAAGTGCGGGTCGGATTTGAGATGCTGAAGGCACTCGGGCTGCGCCAGCGTGGCGTCCGCGTCATCTCTTGCCCGTCCTGCGCGCGCCAGGGCTTCGACGTCATCCGTACCGTCGAGGCGCTGGAAGCACGCCTCACGCACATTCGTACGCCGATGTCCCTGTCGGTGTTGGGGTGCGTCGTCAACGGACCGGGAGAGGCGCGTGAGACCGACATCGGTCTCACCGGCGGCGGCAATGGCAAGCATATGGTCTATCTGTCGGGCCTGACCGATCATACGGTGCAAGACGAGGATATGATCGAGCACATTGTCCGCCTGGTGGAAGCCAAGGCCGCCGAGATCGAAGCTGCCAACGCCGCACTGCCCGTGGCGGCGGAGTGATCGCAGCCCATCGCGGGTCGACCGCGCTATTCTTTTGATGCTGCCCGGTCGCGACGCAACCCCATGCCGGCCCTGAGCAGCAGGCCCGTCGTCCCGTTTGTCGTCGCATGTCTTGGCATCGCGATCTTTTCGGCCATGGATGCCGTGATGAAGCAGGTGTCGATCGGCATCGGCGCCTACAATGCGATGCTGTGGAGATCGCTCGTCGGTCTCGCCATGAGCATCATTCCCTTCTTTGCCCTGCGTCAGAAATGGCCGGATCGTCACCGCATCCTGCTCCACATCAAAAGGAGCGGCGCTGCGGGTATCTCCGTCTTCCTGTTCTTCTGGGGATTGGTGCGCGTGCCGATGGCCGAGGGGATCGCGCTGACCTTTTTATCGCCGATCATCGCCCTTCTGCTCGCGGTACCGATGCTGGGCGAGACGATCCGCCGCAGCGCAATTCTGGCCTGCGCGCTTGCCTTTGCCGGCGTCATCGTAATCGTCATCGGCAAGACGGGCGAGGGCGGGGGGCCGCAAGCTTTCCACGGGGCGCTGGCGATCATGCTCGCCAGCCTATTCTATGCCTATAATCTGGTCCTGCTGCGCCGTTCCGCGCTAGTGGCCAATGCGATCGAAATCACCTTCTTCACCAACCTGGTCTTTTCTTGTCTGTTCCTCTTGGCTGCGCCGGTTGCGGCGATCGCGCCACCGCTCCACTATATCCCCCTTATCTGTTTGGCGGCCGGGCTGGCGATGATATCGTCGCTGCTGATCGCTTGGGCCTATGCGCGGGCGGAGGCACAACGGCTGCTGCCGGTGGAGTTCACGGCCTTCCTGTGGGCTGCAATATTGGGAGCGATCGTGTTCGGAGAGAAAGTCCTGCCGCTGACGATGCTGGGTGCGGCGATGATCATCGGCGGATGCACGATCGCGATGCGCGGCAAAGCCGCCCCGGGCCCAGCCACGGAAGCGGCCGCATGATCGTCCGTGCGGCCACGCCGGCCGATGTTCCCGCGATCCTGCAGCTGATCATAGCACTCGCGACCTATGAACGGGAGCCGGACGCCGTGCGCGCGACAGAGCAGTCGCTGCACGAAACCCTCTTTGGGGCGGATGCCAAAGTATATGCCTTTGTCGCCGATATCGATGGAGGCGTCGCCGGAATTGCGATCTGGTTCCTGAACTATTCGACCTGGACCGGGAGGCCCGGCATCTATCTCGAGGATCTGTTCGTAGCCGATGCGGCGCGTGGCACCGGCGCGGGCAGGGCGCTGCTCCGGGCGCTGGCGCAAGAGGCCGTCACTCGTAACTATAGCCGGATCGACTGGGCCGTGCTGGATTGGAACACGCCGGCTATGGACTTCTATCGCGCAGTGGGCGCGCGCCCGCAAAGCGGCTGGCAACCCTGGAGGTTGGACGGTCAGGCTTTGGTGGAGATGGCGCGATGAGCGAAGAATTGCTGGCGCGGATCGCGAGCGCGCTGGAGCGAATGGCACCGCCGGCGGCTGTCAGTGACGATGCCCTTACGCATCCGGCTTACGTCTGGCGTAACGGCGCATTGCGCGCCGCCCGTGCCTTTGCGCCACTGCCACTGGCGCTGCTGGAGGGGATGGACGCTCAAAAGGAGGCGGTGGTCGGCAATATGCGTCGGCTCTCGCAGGGTCTGCCTGCGCATGACGTGCTGCTCTGGGGCGCGCGCGGCACCGGTAAATCGGCGTTGGTGAAGGCGGCGATCGGCGAGATCCAGGCAGAAGGCGGCGCGCTCGCTTTGGTCGAGGTTGCCGGCGACGGCCTGGCGGAGCTTCCGCAATTATTCGCGGCGCTGGCGGATGTACCCCGCGCTTTCGTCCTGTTCATCGACGATCTGGGCTTTGCCGAACCCAGCGAGGCGCCACGCCTGCTCCGTTCCGTGCTGGAAGGCGGCGCGGAGGCGCGTCCCGACAATATGCGCCTCCACGTAACGGCCAACCGCCGTCACATCGTTGCCCGCGACATGGCGGAGCAGGATGCGGCAATCAATCCGCGCGACGTCGCTGACGACAAGCTTGCCCTCGCTGATCGCTTCGGTCTCAGCCTAGGCTTCCACGTGATCGATCAGCCGACATATGTCGCCATGCTGGAAGGCTATGCCCGCCAATATGGCCTGACGCTGGACGCGCACGATGCGATCAGTTGGGCCACGCAGCGCGGTGGCCGATCCGGTCGGGTCGCCTGGCAATATGTCGTGGAACTGGCCGGACGTCAGGGGAAAAGCCTGTCCTGACCCGCGCCTTTGTTACGCAGTGACGGGTGCTGCCTGTCCCGGCTAGGCTTCGATCAACCCTGATTCTTGGAGTGCCTTATGAATCGTCGCGCTTTTCTTGGTTCCAGCGCGGCGGCGGTCGCGATCGCCGCGATGCCGATGCGGGCCGCGGCGCAAGCGGGCGATGCCTCGCTCAATGCCCTGTTCGACGCGATCTTCGCGGATCTTCTGCAGAACTCCCCCGAACTGGTGACATCGCTCGGTTTGGACAAGGGCCAGTACGCCGCCGCGAAGCATCGCCTGTCGGATCGATCGGAAGCGGAAGCGGCGCGCGATGCCGCCCGGACGCGGGTCTGGATCGGCCGGTTGGAGGCGATCAGTCCGTCGACGCTTTCCGAACCAGCGGCGCTTAACCGCGACGTCATCCTCTATTCCATGAAGAGCCGCAACTTCGCCTACGATCAGTTCGGCATCAACAGTGCGCAGCGGCCCTATCCAATCTATCAGCAGGGCGGGGCCTATTATTCGGTTCCCGACTTTCTCAACAATGCCCATACCATCGCTAACCAGGCGGATTGCGAAGCCTATCTGGATCGTCTGACGCAGATGGCGGTTGCTCTGGATCAGGATAGTGAGGTTCAGCGCGCTCAGGCCGCGAAGGGCTTCCTCGCACCTGATTTCAGCCTGGATCTGACCCTTGGTCAGATGGCGAAGCTACGGGCTCCAGCGGCAGCCAACAGCACGATGGTCCAGTCGCTTGCCACGCGCGCACAGGCAAAAAATATCGCCGGCGACTGGCAGGGGCGCGCGGCAGCCATCGTCGAGCGCCAAGTCTACCCGGCGCTGGACCGGCAGATCGCGCTGATGAAGCAGCTGCGTCCCTCGGCCAGCTCGGTTGCCGGGATATGGCGATTGCCGCGCGGCGATGAAATCTATGCTGCCGCGCTGGAGCAGGCGACCACGACCAAGCTTACACCGAACGAGGTGCAGAAGCTCGGGCTCGAGCAGGTTGCATCGATCAGCGCCGATCTGGACGCCATTCTCAAGAGCCAGGGATACAGCAAGGGATCGGTCGGCGAACGACTGACGGCCCTCAATGCCGATGCCAGCCAGCTTTACCCGGACAGCTCGGAAGGGCGGCAGGCGCTTATCGCGAGCCTCAACGCCGGCGTGAAGGACATGTACGGGCGTCTCCCCAGGGCGTTCGACGACATGCCCCGAACGCCACTGGAGATCCGCGCCGTGCCGGTCGATATCCAGGATGGCGCATCAAACGGCTACTACCAGCGCGGCGCCTTGGACGGTTCGCGGCCCGCCATCTATTTCATCAACCTCAAGGATGTGGGTGACTGGCCCAAATATAGCCTGCCGTCGCTGACCTATCATGAGGGCGTTCCCGGCCATCATCTTCAGATCAGCATCTCTCAGGAATCCAAGGATATTCCCATCCTGCGGAAGGCATCAGGGTTTTTCTCCGCCTATACCGAGGGCTGGGCGCTCTACGCCGAACAACTCGCAAACGAACTGCAGGCCTATCAAACCCCGCTGGAGCGCGCCGGCTATCTTCAATCCTTCCTCTTCCGGGCGGCGCGGCTGGTGGTCGACACCGGGCTCCACACCCGCAAATGGACGCGCGAACAGGCTACCGACTATCTGGTGGCGACGACCGGTTTCGCCAAAGCGCGATCGCAGCGCGAGGTGGAACGTTATTGCACGATGGCCGGCCAGGCCTGCAGCTACAAGGTCGGGCATATGGCGTGGACGGCCGCGCGCGCCCGCGCTCAAAAGGCGCTCGGCGCCAAGTTCGACCTGCATGAATTTCACAAGGTGCTCCGCGAAGGCGCGATGCCGCTCACCATCCTGGATCGGCGGATCGATGCAAGAACCGCGGCTTTGCTGAAGGCCTGACGGGAACGCTCTCCTGTTCGCAGCGTTACGGCGCAACAACGAACAGGAGGAACCAATGGCGGAAGAGCAGAAGGAAGTCGTGGTACAGAAGACCGGCGTAAACGTAGCCGGAATTATCGCCGCAATCGCCTTGCTGATCGCGGTGGTCGCGATCTTACATCATTTTGGGATGCTCTAAACATTGTCGCGTAAGGCAAGCGTAGCTTCCTGTACCTGCAGGAGCATCTTGCTGAAGGAAGCGACATCGGCGGAGTCGAAGCGCTCGAAAATACGACGCTCGAGCTCCAACGCCTTGGGCGCTACCGCGGCATAAAGTTCGCGGCCGCTTTTGGTGAGATGGACGGACTGCGAACGGCGGTCGCTGGCATGCGGCCGCCGTTCGATCAGACCGCGCTCCGCCAGTGCGATGCTGGCCCGGCTAACGCTGACCTTGTCCATTCTGGTGCGCCGCGCGATCAGCTGTTGGGTCGTGCCGTCCTCTTCCGCAATCACTGTGATCAAACGCCATTCGGGGATCGATAGCCCGAACAGCGCCTGATAGGCGCTCGCGATCGTCTCGCTCACCAAGTTGGACGTCACCGACAGGCGAAAGGGAATGAATGCGTCAAGACGGAGGCATTGGTCGACCATAGGACTTGGTAACCTTTGACACTTTCGCCGGAAAGCGGCAAACATAGTATCAATTGATACCATATCGGAGCTATTGCCATGGCGACCACCGCCGTCGACGCGCAGAACCCGCTGGGCCTGAACGGGTTCGAATTTGTCGAATTCACCTCGCCTGATCCGGAGGCAATGGGGCGCCAGTTCGAGCAGATGGGCTTCGTGCCAAGCCACCGCCATCCGACCAAGAATATCACGCGCTACAAGCAAGGCCGCATCAATCTGATGCTCAACCGCGATGCGGCAGGCCGGGTGGCCGAATTCCGCAACGCGCACGGCGCGTCGGCAAGCGCGATGGCCTTCCGCGTCGCCGATCCGCAGGCCGCGCTCGATTGGGCATTGGCGCACGGCGGCAAAGCGACCGAGGAGGACGACACCGTTATCGAGGGTATTGGCGGTTCCTACCTCTATTTCATCAAGGATGGCGAGGATCTCTACGCCGATTGGGCCGAGTTTGCCGGCTGGCAGGAAGCGGAAGCTGCCAACAACGTCGGGTTGGATCTGCTCGATCATCTTACTCACAATGTGAAGCGCGGTCAGATGCGGGT
>NZ_JBMDXN010000018.1:0-108298 GCF_048595155.1 Sphingomonas sp. | reverse complement strand
GTTGGCGCGAGCGCCGCGACTGCGGAGATCCACCAGACGATCCGGGATCCCGGCGGCAGCACGGTTGCGTCGCTGCCCATCGTGTCTGTGGCCCTCCCCGCCCGCAGCACCGCCAGCGCAATCGCCAACACGACCGTGCGCACACCCCAGCTTTGGTCGATCGAAACGCCCTCATTGTACCGTCTACGCACCGAGATCGTGGTGTCCGGAGCGATGGTGGACGCGTATGAGACCTCGTTTGGCATCCGCCGGATACAATTCGATGCCGCACGCGGGTTCCTGCTGAACGGGCGGCCCGTGAAGCTGCTCGGCACCTGCAATCACCAGGATCATGCCGGTGTCGGCACCGGCATCCCGGACGCGCTGCATGCCTGGAGGGTCGACCAACTCAAGGCTATGAGATCCAATGCCTGGCGCAGCGCCCACAATCCGCCTGCGCAAGTCCTGCTGGATCTGTGCGACGACAAGGGCATGCTGATGATCGTCGAAGCGCGCCGCAACAGCAGCGATGTGGAATCGATGAACGAGCTGGAGCGGATCGTGCGGCGCGACCGCAATCACCCGTGCGTGATCGCCTGGTCGCTCGGCAATGAAGAACCGCAGCAGGGCACGGCGCGTGGCGCACGCGTGACGGCCGCAATGCAGGCACGCGTCCGGGCGCTCGATCCTACCCGGCCGACGACCTTTGCCTTTGACAATAGCTGGGACAAGGGCGCCGCCCGCGTGGTGGACGTGCTCGGCTTCAACTATCGGACCGACAAGATCGAAGCCTTCCACGCCGGGCATCCGCAGGTGCCGGTCTATGGATCCGAAACCGGCAGCACAGTCGCGACACGCGGCGCTTATGCGAACGATGCCGCGGCGCATGTCGTGCGGGCCTACGATACCGAACATCCATGGTGGGCTTCCACCGCGGAAAGCTGGTGGACGATCGCGGCGGAGCGCCCCTATATCGCAGGCGGCTTCATTTGGACTGGGTTCGATTATCGCGGCGAGCCCACGCCTTATTCCCAATTTCCCAGCATCTCGAGCTACTTCGGCGTGCTCGACACCTGCGGCTTCCCCAAAGACAATTATTACTATTACCGCAGCTGGTGGCGCCCCGATCTGCCGCTGGTGCACCTGCTGCCCCATTGGACTTGGCCTGGCCATGAGGGCACGCCGATCGAGGTGTGGGTCCACGGCAATTGCGAGGAAGTAGACCTGCTGCTCAACGGCCGATCCCTCGGCCGCAAGCCGATGCCGCGTAACGGCCATCTGGCGTGGAGCGTGGTCTATGCGCCAGGCCGGATCGAAGCCCGTGGCTTCAACGCAGGACGCCAGGTTGCGCAAACGATACGCGAAACGGCGGGGCCTGCGGCAGCTATCGCGCTGACGGCGGATAAACGCCTGGGCGCCGCGACCGGCGACGATGTCGTGGTGGTGCGCGCAGAGATCGTGGATCGACGCGGCCGGCCAGCACCCGAAGCGGCGAACACACTGACCTTCAGCGTCGCGGGGGACGCCGAGATCATCGGCGTCGGCAATGGCGATCCCACCTGTCTGGAGCCGGACCATGCAACCGTGCGCAGCGCCTTCCACGGCTTGGCCCAGGCCATCGTCCGCATCGGCGCGACGCCCGGCCCGATCCGGATCACAGCCGCCAGCCCGGGCCTTGCGAGCGGTTCTCTGAGCGTGCTGACGAAGCCCACGCCAAAATAGCCTTGCCAGACAGATATTAATTATCATACAAAAAGCCCAACGACGCCGATCAAGGAGCGTCGGATGGGGAGAGTTTCTGTGTACGATCGCGGTTTTTTGCTCGCTGCGGTGAGCCTTCTTTCGGTATCCAGCGCGGCCGCCGCGCAATCGAATGCATCGCCCGCTCCCAGCAGTCCGGGCGGAGGCACAAGCACCAGCGCACAAGCAGAAACGGCTGCGCCGACCAATGGAGGCGGGGATCAGGAGGTGGTGGTCACCGGCTATCGCCAATCGCTTCGCACCGCAATCAACCAGAAGCGCAACGCCGATCGTGTCCAGGAAGTCCTGTCCGCCGAAGATCTGGGCAAGCTGCCCGAAGCCAGCATCGCGGAATCGCTCGCCCGTCTGCCCGGCCTCGCCACCAATCGCGATCGCGGCAATGGCACGCAGATCTCGATCCGTGGTCTCGGGCCAAATCTGGTCAACACCTTGCTCAACGGGCGCGAGATCGTCTCGGCCGAAGCCAATCGCAACATTCGCTACGATGATTATCCGGCGGAATTGCTGAACGGGGCCTACGTCTTCAAATCGCCGACAGCATCGCAGGTCGAGGGCGCCATCGCGGGCCAGGTCGATCTGCAGACGGTGCGTCCGCTTGATCAGAAGAGCCGGCGCATCGCGATCAATGTCCGCGCGAGCTATAACGATTTGGCCGACGATATCTCGGACACCAAGCCGTTGGGCTATATCGGCAGCATCTCCTACGTCGATCAGTTTGCCGACAATACGCTGGGGATTGCGCTCGGCTATTCCGGCCGTCGCCAGGCCAATGCGACCGCGCGCACCAATATCTTTCGCTCGACCAACAGCTTTCAGGATATCAACGGCGACGGTCGCGGTGCGGCCGGCAATGCGCCCAACGTTTATGACAATATCCCTTATGGCTATGAGGCGCTGGTGCGCGGCGGCGACGATATCCGTCATGGCGCGATGGCCGCGGTGCAGTGGCGACCCGGCGCCGGTAATTTCGAGCTGAACGGCGACTTCTTCTACAGCCGGGTGAAGTTCGACGAGACACAGCGCGGCGTGCGCGTGCTGAACCTGCCGTTCGGTAACGCCTTCTCCAACGCCACCGTCGTCGACGGCAATGTGACCGGCATCACGGCGAGCAACAATACAAACATCTTCGGGCTCGACGTTCGCAACGTGAACGAGCAATTCTTCTTCAAGGACAATCTGTACGCTGGCGGCCTGAACGCCAAATATAAAGCCGACGACTGGACGCTGACGGGCGACGTCGGCTATTCGAAAACGCACCGCGACCAGCAATTCCTCTCGCTGGTGACCGAATATTCGGCCACCAACCCGCCCTTCACCTATCAGGACAGCTACGGCACGACGTCCAGCTTCTTGGCCACGCGGGGCAATCCGGCGAGCATGAGCTTCGATCGATCACTGACCGATCCATCGATCAACCGCATCGCCAATTTCGAAATCCCGACCGGCACCGGCGCGCCGCTGATCAACGACAAGTTGCTGACGCTGAAGGGCGACATCCAGCGCGATCTGAACGGAAGTTTCCTGAAGTCGATCGTCATCGGCACCCGCTATACCGATCGCACGAAGGACCTGACCTCCCGCTCGCAATATTCCGGCATCGACGCCGCCAACCGCGTGCCGGTGGATGCGGATCTGCTCAACAGTCCGGTCACCTTCCCCGGCGCGTTCGGCAATCTGCCGCAAACCATGTCGATCAACATTCCCAAGGCGATCAACCGGCTGCTCGGGACGGTCGATCCCACCGAGACGATCTATGATCAGGCGGCCAGCTGGGTGGTCGGCGAGAAGACCTATGCCGGCTACATCCAGGGCAATATCGATATGTCGCTGGGCGATATGCCACTGACTGGCAATGTCGGTGTGCGCGTCGTCCACACGAAGACGACATCGAGCAGCACCAAGCTGGACGGCACCAACAGCGCGATCCCGCCGATCCTGACGCCGTTCACCGTCACCAATGCCTTCACCGATTGGCTACCGAACCTGAATCTGACCCTGAAGGTCAGCCCGGAGGTGCAGATCCGTTTCGGCGCGAGCAAGGCGATCGCGCGCGCGCCGCTCGACGATCTGAATGCGGGCAGTTCGACCTACAGCGGCAGCACCGGCGTACCCGAACTGCGTGGCGGTAATCCGCTGCTGGAACCGTTTCGCGCCAAGCAGCTCGACCTTACCTTCGAATGGTATTTCGATCGCGACAGCGCGCTCACCATTTCCGGTTTCTACAAGAAGCTGGATACGTTCATCGCCACCAACACCACGACGACACGGGACGCCAATGGCATTCCCACCGGAACCTTCACCCAGCCGATCAACGGCAAGGGTGGCGAGGTGAAGGGCGTCGAGGTGCTGTTCCAGAAGGCCTTCACCTTCCTGCCAAAGCCGCTGGACGGGCTCGGCGTCTATCTCAACTACAGCTATACCGACAGCAACATCTCGGTCCAGGAAGCGGACAATGCGATCGGCCCGATCGCCCTGCCTGGCCTGTCCAAGCACGTTGCCAACGCGACGCTCTACTACAGCAAGTCGGGGTTCGAAGCGCGGATCGCCTATCGCTACCGCAGTGCCTACGCGACCGAACTCGGCGACACGGACCGCATTCTCTACACCGCCCCCGAAGGCGTGCTGGATTTCCAGACCTCCTACACATTCGGCGACGGATCACGCTTCAAGGGGCTGCAGATATTGGCCCAGGCGAGCAACCTAACCAACGAGCCGTTCGAAACCTATTATGGCGATCGGCGCCTGCAGGGGCGGTTCGAGAAGTTCGGCCGACGCTTCATGCTTGGCGCGGGCATCAACTTCTGATGCGAAGGCTTATTGTGATTGCGGCGCTGCTGGCGTCCACCGCGCAGGCGGCGCCGCTAGCGCCCAAGCCGGCGAGCGGCCTCTATCTGGGGGCGGATCTATCCTACGTGAATGAGATGGAGGATTGCGGCGCAGTCTATCGATCCGGCGGCAAACCGGTGGATCCGTACAGGCTGCTCGCGGCCAAGGGCGGCAACATCGTTCGCGTGCGCATCTGGAACAAGGCCACATGGACGACATATAGCAACCTCGCCGATGTGACCAAGACGATCCGCCGCGCGAAGGGCGCGGGCATGCAGGTCCTGCTCGACTTCCATTATTCGGACGATTGGGCGGATGGAGAGAAGCAGATCGCGCCGGTCGCCTGGGCCAAGCTGGATACGGCGGCGCAGGCCAAGGCGTTATACGCCTACACGCGCGACGTGCTGGGCACGCTGGATGCACAGGGGCTGATGCCGGAGATGGTGCAGGTCGGTAACGAGACCAATCCCGAGCTGATGGGCGGCGTGAAGGAACGCAAGATCAACTGGACCCGCAATGCGACCTTGCTCAACGCCGGGATCAGGGCCGTGCGCGATGCGGGCAAGACCGCGAAGATCAATCCGCGCATCATGCTCCACATCGCCCAGCCGGAACATGTCCAACCCTGGTTCGACGACGCCACCGCCGCGGGCGTCCTGGATTATGACATTATCGGCATCAGCTATTACAAGAAATGGTCGGTGCGCTCGATGGCAGAGCTCGGCACGACCATCGCGGCCGTCAAGCAGCGCTACAAGGCCGACGTGATCGTGGTCGAGACGGCCTATCCGTTCACAACCGAGAACGCCGATACATCCCCCAATCTCCTGGGCGAGGACACGCTGGTACCCGACTATCCGGCGACACCCGCGGGCCAGCGCCGCTATCTGATCGATCTGACCCAGACCATTATCGATGCCGGTGGGATAGGCGTGGTTTATTGGGAGCCGAACTGGGTCTCGACCCGCTGCGGGACGCGCTGGGGCAAAGGCTCCAATTGGGAAAATGCCGCCTGGTTCGATTATAAGCAGCATGATGCGCTGCCCGCTTTCGACTTCCTGTCTTGGAAATATCGGCGCCCTGCCGCCCGCTGACCCGGGCTGAATAATGGCCCAAAACAGCAACGCGTTTCCCTGACGACCCTCAGCGCGCTGCCCTTTTGCCCGCATGTTGGACAGTTTTGGGTGGTTTGAGCCGGCCATGGCCCTATCTAGACCAGAGGGGGGCGTAACGACCGGACGACAGGGAGTGTGTTTTGGAAATCGTCTCGATCGTATTGCTGCTGCTGCTTGCCGTCGTGATCAGTGGCGCAATCTCGCGGATGCTGCCGTTGAATGTGCCGACGCCGCTCGTGCAGATTGGCCTGGGGGCTGTCATCGGGCTGGTTGCGCATCTGCGCGTGGAGCTGGACCCCGAACTGTTCCTTTTGCTGTTCCTTCCGCCGCTGCTGTTCCTGGACGGCTGGCGGATCCCCAAAGACGAGATGCTGAAGGATCTCTCGACGGTAGTCGAGTTGGCGCTTGGCCTCGTGTTGCTCACTGTCGTTGGCGTCGGTCTGTTCATTGACTGGATGATCCCCGCCATGCCGCTGGGTGTCGCCTTTGCGCTGGCGGCGGTCGTCTCGCCGACCGACCCTATCGCGGTGTCCGCCATCGCGGCGCGCGTGCCCATTCCCCGTCGCATGATGCATATACTGGAAGGGGAATCGCTGCTGAATGACGCAACCGGCCTGGTCTGCCTGCGCTTCGCCATCGCCGCCGCGCTCACCGGCTCCTTCTCCGTCGCGCAAGCCAGCCTGACCTTCCTCTGGCTGGCGCTGGGCGGCCTTGCCGTGGGCATTGCCGTCACGCTGGTGGTCACGCGCGCCAAGGCATGGGTGTCCAACCGGTTTGGCGAGGATACCGGCTCGCAGGTGCTGATCAGCCTGCTAATCCCGTTTGCAGCCTATATCTCTGCCGAACATCTCCACTGCTCGGGCATCCTCGCCGTAGTTGCAGCTGGGGTGACGATGACCTTTGCGGAAGTATCCCGTCAGGCCCTGCCCGCAACCCGCATGCGGCGCAATTCGGTGTGGGACACGATCCAATTCGCGCTGAACGGCATCATTTTCGTGCTGCTGGGCGAGCAATTGCCCGCAATTGTTGAGAAAGCCAGCGAAACGGTGAAGGTCACCGGCCACAGCAACCCATGGTGGCTCGCGGCCTATGTTCTCGCGATCATGGTAGCGCTGGCGGCGCTGCGCTTCGCCTGGGTGTGGGTATCGTTCCGGCTGACGCTGCTGCGGCGGCGGGCCGATGTGCCGTTCCGCAGCCCGGACTGGCGGCTGATCGCGGCCATGTCCTTTGCCGGTGTGCGCGGCGCGATCACGCTGGCGGGTGTGCTGACAATCCCCCTGGCGATGCGCGACGGCACACCCTTCCCCGCGCGCGATCTTGCGATCTTTCTGGCAACCGGCGTGATCATCCTCTCACTGATCATGGCCAGCGTGGTCCTGCCGTTGCTGCTGCGCGATCTGCGCATGCCGGCCGAACCATCGATGCAGGCGGAGGAAGATCGCGCCCGCGTCGCCGCATCGGAGGCCGCAATTCGTGAGATCGAGCGGGCCCAGCATGCCTTGGCCGACGGCCGGAGCGATGCCGATCGCTATGCCGGCGCCGGAACGCGGATCATGGACCTGTATCGCGAGCGCATCGATGTTCGCAGCCAGGAAGGCCGCAGCTTATCCGAAGCGCGGCAGCATGAGCGGATCGAGCGCGATCTGCGGCTCGCCGCCCTCGCCGCAGAGCGAAGTGAGATTTTCCGCCTTGCCCGCGCCGGGGAGATTGGCAGCGCGATCGCACAGAAGCTCATTCGCGAACTGGATCTGCTGGAGATACGCTACAAGACATAGGGCGATTCGCCGGCGTTGAACATCGATCGGCTCAGTCCGGTGGCGCAAAAGGCCGCAAGGCCGCGGCTATTCGCTGATCTGCCAAGGCGAGGCCGATCCAAATGCCGCCCCCGAGCGCCGCGCATACAAATTGCGGAGGTGCGAGCAGTTCGCCGATACGCGCGTGCGCGCAGATCGCGCCGCCCAGATAGCCGGTCGTCAAGATCGCCCCGAGGGGTGCCAGCCTTGGGAGGAGTAACGGCAGCGCGCAGCAAAATGTCAGGTAGGCCAGCGTCGGCCCTGCATCCCGTGGGAAGCCGATATGGACGAGCGCCGCCACCAACCCGGCCGGCGACGCGAATTGCACCACGCCGTCCAGCAAAAGCAGCAGGGCCGCGGCGACCACCAGGCCCCGGCCGAAAGTGCGCGAAAAAGTAGCAGGCATGCCATCCCTCAAGGAACGTGAAAATCCGGACGCAGGCGATAGGCCCGCGCCTTGATATGGCGCGGACCATCAGCGTTGGACGGGATCAGCGCTTGTCGATCAGCTTATCGGGGACATGCATCGCGTGGGTGTCGCGGTTGGCGTAGAACAGTTCCGTCGAATGGGTGTAGATTTCGATCAGATTGCCCCACGGATCCTGGCAATAGACGCAGCGGTAAGGTTCGCCCTCGAACAGGGTCCAGATCTTGGAATTCTGTTTGCCGCCGCTGTCGGCGATCCGTTTAGCAAGCCCTTCGATATCCGGATCGACCACGCAGAAGTGAAAGACGCCGGTCTTCCAATATTCGAAATTGTTCGGCCGGCTATCCTCCGTCGGCGGCGTCACAAACTGGAAGAGTTCGATGCCGACGCCATTGGCCGTGGCGAGGTGGCTTACATATAGCTCCTGCATCGGATCGCCGAAAATGTCCTTGAAGACATTGGAGACCGGCGAGCCATCGTTGCGGATGTGCAGCGGACCGATTGTGTGGCGGCAACCCAGCACGTCGACATACCAATCGGTGGCGGCATAGACATCGCTCACCGTCAGCCCGACGTGGGTAACGGCGACCGGATAATGCGCATCAGACATAGGGCTCTCCTCCGTAGAACGAGAAGCCATGATAAGAGTCGAGCGAGCGCCGGGCTCATGAAACAGCGTTAAACCTCGTACCGGATCGTCCCGCTACCAGGGCGCCATCGCGAGACTATCCTGCTGGTCGCGAGAGGATCCTGATCGGACTGGGCTGAGCGCCCCCTTCCAGCCTCACGCCGCCATGGTCACCAGGGCGAACGATGAGCGGCGCGCGGCCGGGCACCCGCAGCGTCGCTTTCGCGACGAAGGGCGTCGTCGCGACCAGTTCGGGCCTGCCCAGCGTCAGCGGATAAAGGCCGAGCGTCGACCAGATGTACCATGCGGACATGGCACCGGCATCATCGTCCATCCCGTCGGCAAAACCCTGCGGACCTGCCGTGAAGCTGCGGCCGATCCACGGCTGCGGGCGTACACCGGCATTGGTGTAGCGATGGGGCACCGGCTGCTGCAAATACTGGGCGACGATCCGGCGCGCCGCCGCCGCATCCCCGGCCCATGCGAGCATGTAAGGAACCTGGATGTCCGGCTCGTTGGTCATGTTGAACAGGTTGCGGGCGAAGAATTGCTCCAGCTCCGGGCGGAAGCGCTGCCCGAGCGTGTCCGCCATCCACTTCAAGTCGAAAACAGGCGCCCAGCGATATTGCGCCAGCGTCCCCTGATAAAGGCCGCGCGCATGGACGACATCCGCGTCCGGCCCCAGCGTCGCGAAAATGCTCTTCCACATCGTGCGATACGACAAGGCCTTGGCGCGGAAGCGCGCCGCAAGATCCCTTTCGCCCAGATCGGATGCGAGCTCCGCGACCGCCCAATCGTCATAGGCCGCCTCGATCTGCTCGTCGGGCGTCTTGCGCGCCAGGGTTGCGCTTTCCGCCACCATGCCGGCAAGCGCGGCCTTCGCGTCGAAGTCGACGATACCTCGGCGCCGAAAATCCAGCAGCACGATGCCGGCATGTTCGGTACGGACGGTGAGGAAGGGTTCGGTCGGCGTCCCCCAGCGCTGCTTTCCAGTTTGGTAAAGGCGTACGAGCGACCGGGCGATGGCGCCGGCGCGCGCCGGATCGAGGAGCGCCAGCAGCGGCATCTGGGTGCGATAATTGTCCCAGAGGGCCCAGCTGGTATAATATTGCTCGCCCGCTGGCAGCTGCGCCACGCTGCCGTCGCTGCCGCGGAAGCGGCCATCCGGATCGGCGATCGCGACCGGCGTCTGCATCACCCGGAACAGGGCTGTGGCGAAGATGACCTGCTGTTCGCGAGTGCCCTGGATGGTGAGGCGGGACAGCTGGCGGTTCCAATCGGCCCGGGTGGCGGCGGCGATGATAGAAAACGAACGCCGCCCCAACTCGGCGGCGCGCACGCCAGCGGCCGCCGCCGGATCGACCGATGAGAGGCCGGTGCGGACCTCGATCACGTCGCCCTTGCGGATATCGAGCATCGTCCGGGCCTCGCCGCTTGGGCCCGTCCACTGCGGGTGCGCCGCACCGCCATTGCGGGACACGAGCGTCGCGGAGTTCAGATGGTAGGTGCCGACGTCGCAGACCGTACCCGCACTGAAGCTCGCCCGAAGCTCCCCGTCCGGCGCTGATTGCCATTGCGCGCCATGCCGACGCGAATAGCCATGATCGAATGCTATCGTCAGGGTGATCCGTCCATCCCGCGGCAGGACGAAGCGGATCACGCCCGCGCCGCGCGTGGCGGTCATGGCGGCGGTGATGCCGTTGCCATATCGCACCGAATAATAGCCCGCTGTTGCGCGTTCCTGGTCTTTATCCATGAGCCAGGCGGAGCCCGTTCCAGCATAGCCCAAGGCAACCCGAACATCCCCGCCCGCGCCGCTGCAGCCCACCCCCACCGCCCGCGTGTGCGAGAAGCCGGTCAATTGCCGCGCCGCAAAGTCATAACCGGCATGATTGGCCGGATCGGTATCAGGCCCCAGCTGGACCATCCCATAGGGCGCCACCGCGGCGGGACTAAGCTGCCCGAAGTCCGCCAGCGTGCCGATGAAGGGGTTGACCCATGCGACCGGTTCGCGAGCTATTGCCGCCGACGAAAATGCCAGCGCGATGGCCAGGGGCAACAAGGATGCAGGACGGCTCATGGATCGAGCGGATCGCCCGCCGCCTCCACCTGGAAGGCGATAGGATCGGGCGTGAAGCGCAAGCTGAAGCGATCCGGTCCCGGCACCAGCTTGCCGGGCTGAACGCCCATCTCGCGTAGGTTACGCTGCGCCATAACATCGCTGCCGATATAGTCGATCGTGCGCGGATCGGAGACAACCAGGGCTTCCCGGTCGACCGGGAAGCCCGCCGCGATCAACAGGCGCGCGCAATTGCGCAGGTTCGTAGTCGTGTGCCGGGCATGCGGCTCGATCAGGATGCGATCGGCCGGAATGCCGTAGTCGCCGATCAAAATGCGCTTCATTTCCACCGCTTCGTTGAACGGCGTGCGGTTGGGATGCACGTTGCCGCCGGACACGATCAGGAAGGGCGCAACGCCACGCTTATAAAGGTCCGCCGCAATCTCCAGGCGGATATGCCCCATCACGCCGGTGCGGGACACCGGATCTTCCGGCCCATGGCCAAATACTAGCAGGGCCGTGTAAGGCGCGGCCTTCCAGTCGGTACGCGCGACACGCCGTGTCGCACTCTCATTCTCGCCGCCAAGTACGGGCAGATAGCGGCCAGCATCCGTCCGCTCGTTCATGCGCAAGAGGCCGACCGCATAACGTTGCGAGGTATCGAAGAAGAGATCGTTGGCACGCTGCTGCGCCATGATGGCCGCGCCGTGGGCGCTCAGCGCTTCGGCGAATTCGGGCGACGCCGCATTGAAAATGATCGCGTCGATCTTCGGATAGAGCGGCGGCTCACCTTTCGCATAGACGGCAATAATGTGGTTAAGCGCTGCCGCCGTGCTGGCCCAGGCCGCTGCGACCAGATCTGCATCGCTCAACGCGGCATAGCGACCAAATTTGCCGGAGGGGCGGATCAGGCGCGTCGCTAGCGCCCGCGCCAGATCTGGATTACGAATCAGCAGACGAAGCTGCGTATCGACCGTCCGGATATCCGCTGCCGTCCAATCCCACGGATCGACCAGGCACCGCGGGGTTGGCGTGCAGGCGCCCGCCGGCACCCGTTGAGCGCGATCGGCGGCAAGTCGACGCAGGATCGGGTCGCTGCGTAGTGCCGCCGCCCAGCCCTCTGCCGAGCGCAGCATGGTGAGTAGCGGGAACACTTGGCTTTCGAGCGTCTCGTCCGCAGCCACGGCGACGGCCGGCGCTGTCCTGGCCTGGATTGCTCCGGGTGCCAGTAGCGCCGCTGCGACAATCAAGGCTGCGGACGAGTGGCGCATGTCACCAGCTCCGGCTGAGGATGAAGCGGAAGTTGCGGCCGAACAACGGCCGTCCGTAGATGGCCTCGGCCGTCCCCTGCCCCGCAAATTGATCGGTGCGGGTATTGCCCTCGGTCAGACCCTTGGCGTTGGTGATGTTGTCACCGACGACCTGGAAACGCCATGCCTTCCATTCCACCGCCGCACCGACGCCGACCGTCTGGTAGCCCGGCATCGCTGTCTTGCTGAAAAAGTCGACGTAGCGACGGCCGACCCAATCATAGCGGCCGAACAGCTCCACGCGCGCTTCGCCCATATTGACGTTGAAAGCAGGCCGCACGTTCCCAAAGAATTTGGCTTCGCGGATGATCTGATTGCCGTTGACTGAGCTCGGATCCGCGCCCGACGTATTCACCAGATTGCGATATTCCGGCTGCTGGCGCGTAACCGATCCGGTGATCGAGAACCAGCGGACCGGCGCCAGCCTCCCGTCAATCTCCACGCCCTTGACGGTCGCTTCGCCAACGAACGGCAGCGACTGATCGTTCTGCCCGGTGACCGGATTGAAGGCTGCGAAGGAGGCGTTGAACGGATCGAACTTCGTATAGAATCCGGTGAGATACAGATAATTGCGCCCGAAACTTGCCTTAACGCCCACTTCATATTGGCGGGCTTTGGTCTTGACGATCGTCGGTGCGATGCTGGTCACCACACCCAGCTGCGGCGGCACTTCCAGATTGGATACGCGGCCATAGATGCCGAGGTTGCTGGTGAAATCATAGTCAGCACCGACGGTCCAATTGGTAGCCTTGGGATGCAGGCTCTGGTTGATGATAGCGCCGGTGAAGGCCCGCGTCGTGTCGTCCGCCAGGGTCGTCGGATCGCCCAGATTGGCCTGCGCGGTCGCCAGCGCATAGCCATCATAATCATACCATTCATGGCGGATGCCGAAATCGATGCGCAGGCCACGCGTCACATCCCAGGTATCGTTGGCATAAACGGCGAGCATCTTCGCGTCGCCCTTACCCTGGTTCAATGTCGTGGTGTAGCGTAGCACGCCGTTCTGCGTGACCGACCCCAGCACCGCGCCGTTGGCCGAATAGGCCACAAGGTCGAGCGTCCGCGGCTTGCTGCGCAACTCGATCAGCATATCCTGATAAGCCTGGAGCAGCGTATTGCCATAAACGGAGCCATAGGCACCGACGCGCAGATCATGCGTGCCAAGCCCGGTCTCGATCCGGCGGGTGACGCTGACATCCGCCTGCCCGGAATAGAATTTGGATTCTGACATGCGATATTGGCCCGACAGGACGAGCCCCGATGCGGAAGCCGGATCATAGACGGATGCGCCGTTCGTGCCCGCAAAAGCATAGCCGAGGCGGGCAACGCCTGGTCCGAACGCAGCGCGCGCGTTGGTCAGGTTGGTTCCGGTCGCGAACGCCACGGCGTCGACCGGATTGGTGGTCGAGTAAAAGGCATCGAAACTGCTCCGGCCCTTGGTAAACCCGGCCTTGGCCGACACCTGCCAACCGTCGAAATCGCCTTCATAGTCCAGGCCCGCGTTGAAGAAGCGCATGTGCCGGCCATCGGCGAGATCGCGGTCGTGGCTCTGGATGACACCGGCGCCATCGCGATATTTGATGTTCACGTTGCGGAGCGACGGCGAGTTCAACGTGCCGCGGTGATAGTCGATATATTGATCAAGCGAGACGGCCGGATTGCGCGGATCGGCGATCGGGATCGGCAGATAGAAGAGGTTGTGATCGTTGACATACATGGCCGAAATTTTCACGAAGCCATTGTCCAGATCATGCTTCAGATTGGCGCGGATCTGCCCGCCCTTGTCGCTGGGGAAGCCGCTCTTCCGATAGCCTTCATGCTGGCGCAGGAAGCCGCCGACGGCAAAATAGGTTTTCTCGCCGATCGGTCCGCTCTGCATCGCATCAAGACGGTACAGGCCGGTATCGCCCAGCGTGACCTGCGCCTTGCCCCTTGCAACGTCGCTGCCGGTGACCGTGATGGTGTTGGCGATGGCGGCTGCACTGCTGGCATAGATGGGCGCCGGACCGCCGCGCACGATCTCGACACGCTCACTCATCAGATCATAGCGATTCATGCCTTCGCCGGAGTTGAAGAAGGGGCCGTCGATTTCGTGGTAAAGCGGCAGGCCGTCCTGCTGGAAGATCAGATAGCCGCGGTCGGTGGGGATGCCGCGCACGCGGGTGACATTCTGAACCTCGCCGCCGGTCGCTTCCACCTGGATGCCGGGGACCGTGCCGAGCAGATCGGCAAAACTCTTCGGTGCGATCTGCTGGACATCCGTCTGCGACAGGCTGTTGATCGCGTAGGACACGTCGAAGCGGCGCTGCGCGCGGACGGCGGTGCCCGTGACGATGATATCCGCCTGCTGATTGTCGGCCGGAGCCTCTGCCGACGCGGCTGGAGCGGCCTCCTGCGCGCGTGCTGGCGTGCACAGCGACGCCAGCAAACCGATGGATGAAGCTACAGACAGAGCATAAGCTCGCGAACGCGCGACCTGCATTTAGATCCCCTTTTTTGGAATAGGGGTGCGGTATGGCGGGTTCACTACATTTATATGACAAAGCAATGCCAAATGATCGCCTTCATGAGGGCACAAGGCCGCCCATCGCCTCGGCGGGTCAGGTGGCCGCTACCGTGAATTCCAGCCGAATTCCGCCAGGAATGAAAATGAGGAAGTGGCGGGTCGCCGATCCCGGCTGGATAGGGCCGGGTTCCGCATCGATCCGGACATCGGAATGGGCGCGGACCTTGTCCCACAGTTTATCCAAAGCGGCATCGTCGGCGACCGCGAGGGATAGGTGATGCAGACCGATATTCTGCCGCCGGTCGAAAGCACGGGCCGTGACGGGATCCGCCGCCCGCCACAATGTCAGCAAGATCGCGCCGTCGCTGACAAAGATCGCGGGATAGTCGGGCACGCCGCCTACTCGATCGAAGCCGAGCACATCACAGAAGAAGGCCTGTGCCTGGTCGAGATCTGGCACGGTGAGCCCGACATGGTGAACACCACAGGTCAGCTTGCCGGTCACGGGTCCCTCCCCTCCAGTTCGGCAATACGGGCGCGCAAGCGGGTGAGATCGTCCAGCAAAGGTTCGGTAGCGCCGCGTATCTCCGCCTCCGTAAAGCGGGGCGTGATGTGTTGCGGGCAGTTCCAATCGAAGCCGACCACGTCGATCAGAAAGGCGTGGTTCGCTTCGGCCGCATACCCCGGCATCATCAGGGCAGCCACATCGGCCGGATCATCGCTGCCGCGCGCATGGCCGATCAGCTTGAGCCGACGCCGATTGGGATAATCCATGAGGAACAGCGACACGCGATCGTCCGCAGCGACCGCAGCGGTCGAGAGGAATTGCTGGTTGCCGCGATAATCCGCAAAGCCGATGCGGTTGCCGCCTATATGTTTCAGAAAGCCACGCGGGCCGCCGCGATGCTGGACGTAGGGCCAGCCGGTCTCGCTGATGCTTCCCATGTAGAAACTGTCGCGACCGGCGATGAACGCAATTTCGCGCTCCCCGAGCATGTCGGCCTCCTCCGCATGAGCTTCCATACGGGCATAAGAGGCGCGCGACCCGGCCGCCTGCTGCAGCGCCCGCGCCTGGGGACCGAACATGGTGTGAAGATAGGTTGCCGCCATATCGCTCAGATAATGCTTGCTGCCGCAACGATAATCATCGATCGCGAACGTTCACTATTGCGGCGTCGACAATAATGGATCGGTTCGAAGCTCTACGTGCCTTTGTCGCGGTGGCTGATCGGCGTGGTTTTGCGGCGGCGGCACGCGCCTTGAACCTATCGCCGCCCGCCGTCACCCGCGCGGTTGCCGGGCTGGAGCGGCATTTAGGCGCGACCTTGTTTCACAGATCGACGCGGGCCGTGTCGCTGACGGATGAGGGCGCGGCATTCCTGGAACGCGCCCGGCGTGTCCTGGCCGACCTCAACGAGGCGGAGCAATTGGTGATCGGCCGGAAGACGGCGCCAAGCGGCCAGCTCTATGTGACCGCGCCCGTGATGTTCGGGCGAATGTATGTGCTTCCCACGATCACAGCTTTGCTGGAACAACATGACGGGCTGACCGCACGCATGATGCTGGTCGACCGCAACGTACGCATCGTTGAAGAAGGCATTGATGTGGCGGTTAGGATCGGCCCGTTGGCAGATAGCACGTTGCGCGCAGTCCCGATCGGCACCGTCGAGCTGATGGTGGTAGCAAGCCCGGACTATCTCGCCCGCCACGGGGTGCCGACCAGCCTTACAGACCTTAAGGACCACCATTATATCACCGGCAACGGCCTGCGCATGGGCGGCGCCGTGCTACCGCCGGAAACGCGCGGAACGACATCCCACAGGCCCCCGCGCCTGGTCGTCAACACGATAGACAGCACGATCGCCGCCGCGGAAGCCGGCATGGGGCTGGCGAATGTACTGAGCTATCAATCGTTCGAGGCAATCACCGCCGGACGGCTCGTGCGCGTACTCGCCAATGAATCCCCGCCGCCAGTGCCGGTCAATCTGCTGTACGACGCGGGCCGTGCCGCCATGCCAGCAGTCCGCGCCTTCATCGACGCGATGCGCGAACGCGCCCACAAAGGCGGCTGGGATTAAGCGCCGCGATGGCCGCAAATGGCGCGCGATGTGCCCCTTACCCTGATGCAGCCAGCGTCCGAAGCCAAACCCCAAGAACATCCTGTCTAGCTACTCTTTCGTCGCGTTGCGGCTAACACAGCTCTGCGCAAAAAGAGTGTCACGATATGCTCACAGTTGAAAATCCGCTCGACTGCAATGCCGGTGCCAGCGGGAGCGCGCGGACAATCATGATCGACCGCTTTGATTTACCAGATCCGCGCCGGCGGGATTTTCTTGGAGGCGCGGCTATGGCGGCCGGCGCGCTGATCGCAGGGTCTTCGTTCGCGCAAGGGATCGAACCGCCGCAGCCCGCCAAATCATCACCAATTTACGGCCCGTTCAAGCAGATCGACGCCGGCGTGTTGAACATCGGCTATGTCGATATCGGGCCACGCGATGGAACGCCTGTCCTGCTCTTCCACGGTTGGCCCTACGACATCCACGCCTTTGCCGAGGTGGCGCCGATGCTCGCGGCGCGCGGGCACCGCGTGATAATCCCGCACTTGCGGGGACATGGCACGACCCGGTTCCGATCCGCGACGACAGCCCGCAACGCCCAACAGGCCGCACTGGGCGCAGACGGGATTGCCTTGATGGATGCCTTGGGTATCAGCAAGGCCGTGATTGCCGGCTTCGATTGGGGGGCGCGTACTGCGGCTATCATGGCTGCACTGTGGCCGGAGCGCTGTCGGGCACTGGTATCGGTGAGTGGCTATCTGATCGGCAGTCAAGCCGGTAACACCAAACCGCTGCCGCCCGCCCAAGAACTGCAATGGTGGTATCAGTTTTACTTCGCGACCGAGCGCGGCCAAGCCGGTTATCGCGCTAACACAAGGGCGTTCAACCGGCAGATCTGGCAGCTCGCATCGCCGCGTTGGGCGTTCGATGATGCAACATTTGAGCGCTCGGCCGTCTCCTTCGATAATCCGGACCATGTCGCGATCGTCATTCACAATTATCGGTGGCGCCTTGGGCTTGCTGATGGCGAGCGCGCATTCGATGCCATGGAAGCGCGGCTGGCGGCTGCACCTGCGATCACGATCCCGACCATCACCATGGAAGGCGATGCCAATGGGGCGCCGCACCCTGACGCTTCGATGTATCGGACCAAGTTCACAGGCCGCTACGAGCACCGCCTGATCAGCGGCGGCATTGGCCACAACCTGCCGCAAGAGGCGCCCAAGGCTTTTGCGACGGCCGTGCTGGACGCAAGCGCGCTGGCGGTGTGAAGCCTGGCAAGCGATATGCCGGCCGCGGAAGCCGGACTCGGACTTGATCCTAAAAGGAGGCTTTGCCTCGCCACGTCACGGACTAATGGCTGAACGGAAGCCCTAGTCTATCGCGAACGGATCCTTGTGGGGGTCATCGTTCCAGACATATTCGGCCTCGCGCGCCGTCTTCTCGGCAGTGTCGCGATCATGCAAGCTGGCGACGAGTGCCAGTGCCATGTCGGTGCCTGCCGACACGCCGGAAGATGTCATGAATTTACCGTCTGCGACCCAACGCGCATGGCGCTGCCACGCCACCTTGTCCGATTGACCGGCGACCCAATCGAAGGCGGCTTTGTTGGTCGTCGCGTTGCGGCCGTCCAATATCCCGGCTTTCGCAAGCAGCGCCGCACCCGTGCAAACGGACGTCACATAATCGGCGTCATCACTGCGCGCGCGCAGAAAGTCGAGAAGCACGAGGTTTTCGATTTCGCGGCGCGTGCCCATGCCGCCGGGGACGAGCAGGATGTCGAGATGAGGCGCATCCAAGAAGGCATGATGGGCCAGGCTGATCAATCCCTGAGAGGATGTCACTGCCGTACCATCCTGCGTGATCGCGACCAGCCGGTAATCGGGCAGCCGTCCCAACATCTGCACGGGACCGAAAACGTCCAGTGTCTCGAATTCGTTGAAGAGGATGATGCCGATCCGCTTCTGCCCCGATGCCGCGGGGTCACCATCGTGCGATTGCGCCATCACCATCCTCCTTTGGCTGATCGTCCTGCACCATCCGCAGCGCAGCTATGCCAAGCGATGGCCGACAATCGGGCAGCAGGGCAAGCGCCGATCTAACCGATCCGAGCGACGCGCCCCTCAATCGGATGACCGGGATCGTTGAATCCATGGGTTGAGGCATGGCCGGTGGTGACCAGGCTGTCGACAAGCGCCTCGTCCTCGGCAGTGAAGGTCACGTCCAGCGCCTTGATGTAGCTGTCCCAATGCGCTTCGGTGCGGGGCCCCGTGATCGTGCTGGTGACAAGCCGGTTGTTGAGCACCCAGGCGATCGCGAAGGCGACAGGATCGATCCCGCGCGCCCGCGCATGATCCGCTATCTTCGCCGCCAGCGTCACTGACTCCGGACGCCATTCGGTTTCCAGCATCCGCTTGTCGCCACGCCCGGCCCGCGTGTCGGCTGCCGGCGCTGCATCCGCCTGATATTTTCCGGTCAGCACACCTCGCGCCAGAGGGCTGAACGACACGGTGCCGAGCCCGTAATAATCCGCGGCGGGCAGCTGCTCCACCTCGGCGACGCGATTGACGATGTTGTAGAGCGGCTGGCTGGCGATCGGCCGATCCATCCCGAACTGATCCGCCAGATGACAGACTTCGGCGATGCGCCAGGCGCGAAAGTTGGAAACCCCAAAGTAACGCAGCTTGCCCTGCTGGATGAGATCGCCGATCGCCCGCACGGCCTCCCCTAGCGGTGCGTCGAACACCGCGCGGTGAAAATAAAGCAGGTCGATATAGTCCGTGCCAAGCCGATGCAGACTGTCTTCCACGCTGCGAATGATCCACTTGCGCGATTGGCCGCTGCCATTCGGCCCCGGCGCCATTGCGTTCGCGAATTTCGTGGCCACCACCCACTCATCGCGATGTGCCTTGATGCCGGTGCCGACGACGATTTCCGATTGTCCGCGATTATAGACATCCGCCGTGTCGATCATGTTGATGCCCTGGTCGCGCGCCTTGTCGATGATGCGGTGCGCAGTCGCCTCGTCCGTCTGCTCCCCGAACATCATGGTCCCGAGCGTCAGCGGCGCGACCTTGATGCCGGAGCGGCCAAGATAACGATAGCGGATGGACATGGACGTGGTTTCCTCGTGACGTTGTTCAGGATGTGCGGGCGTATTGGAAGCCCGCATAGGATTGGCTGACCGGCATCAGTTCCAGCTCATTGATGTTGAGGTGCGGCGGCAGCGTCGCGATCCACAGGATCGTGGCTGCAATGTCCTGCGCCTTCATCGGGTTGGCACCGGAGTAGAGGGTATCCGATGCGGTCTGGTCGCCGCCGGTGCGAACCAAGGTGAATTCGGTCTCGACCATGCCGGGATCGATCACGCTGACGCGCACGCCGGTGCCATGAAGATCGCTGCGCAGACCAAGCGAGAATTGCTGCACGAACGCCTTGGTGCCGCCATATACATTGCCGCCGGGATAGGGGTAGGTTCCGGCAACCGAAGCGACGTTGACGATGCCCCCCTTGCGTTCGATCAGGCCGGGCAAAAGGCGATGGGTGATCGTGACGAGCGCGGTGATGTTGGTATCGATCATCGTGCGCCATTGATCAAGATTGGCATTTTGCGCCGGCTTGGTCCCAAGCGCGAGACCGGCATTATTGACCAGCAGGTCGATCTCCCGGAAGCGATCCGGCACGGCGGCCAGCGCGGCATCCAGGGCGGCTTCGTCGCGAACGTCGAACACGGCCGCATGCACGCGGCCCTCATAGGCGTCCACAAGCGGGGCGAGCCGGTCGGCACGGCGGCCGGTGGCGATCACCTGCCAGCCTGCATCCGCCAGAGCCCGTGCCGTCGCCTCGCCAATGCCGGAGGTCGCCCCGGTTACAATCGCAGTCTTCACAGTCATTCTCCCGTAGCTCTCGCCATTGTCGCGTGCTCGGCATTACCATCGAAATGCTGGCGCGCGAGGCTGACGAAGCCTGTACGGTTCGGCATTCTGATCCGAGCCAGGCCGGACGCGTCGAGCGCCGCATCGGCGGCGACGATGCCGTCGATCGAGAGCAGATAGGCCACTAGGCTATAAACATCCCGATCGCCGAGCGACTGGGGTGCCGTGAGCGGCATCGCGCGTCGAATATAATCGAACAAGGTTGGGGCGTAAGGCCAGTAGCTCGCGACCGTCTTGACCGGCTTGTCCGAAGCGAGCGAACCGATGCCGCCAGTCAGCCGATCGGCGATACCGCCAACCCCCGCGGGCCCGTGGCAGGACCGGCATTTCGCATCATACAGCACATGTCCCTCCGCGACCGAGCCCTCACCCGGTGAAAGCCCGGCACCATCGCTGGCCACGGTAATGTCCCATGCGCGCACCACGTCGATCGACACGGGGCGGCCGAGCGCGGGCCCCGCCGTCGCCGCCGGTGCGCCCCCCCTCGCACGCGCGCCGGCCAGCACCAGCAGAGCGGCAGCGCCGCCCAGGATCGACCTACGCATAGACATGGGCGACCCGCCCCTGCGCATCGACGCCCCATGCCTGAATGGCGTTGCTGTGATAGCCTTGGCCGACGCCATAGCGGGCGATCCACGCGGCCCGCTGCGGCTGGACCGCACCGGTCTGATCCGTCGCGCGGCTCATCAGGACAGCAGGGGCACCGTTCCAATGCCACGGCATGCGAAAGCGCGTCAGCGCGGCCGGCAAGATGGGTCCGTCAAGCGCGGCCTCGGCCCAGCTTGCGCCGCCATCCGCCGAGACCTCGACGCTGCGGATCCGTCCCCTGCCCGTCCACGCCAGGCCACTGATTTCCTGATAGCCCCGGCCGCGCAGATCCAGCCCGAACGACGGTCGCAGGATGATCGATTTGACGCCCATGCGCAGCGAGAAGAGGTCCGCTTTCCCGTCGGTTCGCAGATCGGTGTATTTAGCCGTCTCCTCACGCGAGAGAGCCGGCGCGGCCATTAGCTTCAGGCGGCGCAGCCACTTGACCGAAGCATTGCCCTCCATGCCGGGCAGCAGCAGCCGCATCGGCAAGCCCTGCGACGGCATCAGCGGCTCACCATTCTGGAACAGCGCGATCATCGCGTCGTCCAGGCAGAGCGACAGCGGGATGCTGCGCGTCATGGCGGCCGCATCGGCGCCCTCCGCCTGCACCCATGTGGCCTGCGGCGCCATGCCGGCTTCCTCCAGCAAGCTCGAAAGCCGCACTCCGGTCCATTCCGCGCAGGACAGCAATCCGTTGAGCTGGCCCGCGCTCACCTGCACAGGCTGCGGCGCGCCGATCGCGCTGCTATTGCCCGAGCATTCGACGAACAGGATGCGGCTGTGCCGCGGGTAGCGCAGCAGATCGTCGTAGCGGAATAGCAAGGGTTGGCGGACCAATCCGTGCACGAGAAGTTCGTGCTGCGCCGGATCGATATCTGGCACGCCATTATGATGCCGTTCGAAATGCAGGCCATTAGGCGTGATCGTCCCTTCCAGCAGGTGCAGCGGGGTGCGGGACGATCCCGAGCCCGGGAAGCTGAGCTTGGGAACGATCCGCTGGACCGCAGCACCCGAAGACGCGCGCGTGCCATAGCCCGACAGCGGCGCGCCGGGCTTCAGCATCGATGCGGGCGCTGCGCCGCCGGCGGCAGCGGCGTTCGTTATCAGCCCCCCAGCCGATACCATCGCGGCGGTTAGCAGCGCGCGGCGATGGAGCAAGCCGCCGCCGGCGACATGCTCCGCCCGATCGCGATCCTCTTCGATCATGTCATTGCCTGAAAGCGGGCCGGCCGTATGCCCGTCGTCAGCCGACCTGATCGGCCTGGAGCACGCGCTCCCCGACCGACGCCGGCGGGTCACGCAGCAGCGGCAGCAGCTGGTCACCCTGCCGTCGGATCTCGGCCAGATAGGGGGTGTCGGACAGGACGAAGTGGGTGATACCCAGATCGCGATATTTCCGGAGCGAGCTGGCAACCTCCGCCGCCGATCCGACCAGCCAGGTCGTCCCCGCCCCGCCGCCGCCATAGCGACCGGGTGCAGTGTATAGATTGTCGTCCAGCACTTCGCCGCGTGCATGCAGGTCGAGCAGCCGTTGCTGGCCGACCGCCGGCGCGCGCCGATGCTCGTCCACATGGTTCTGCTTGGCGGCCATGTCGTCTACCTTCGCCTCAGCGTCGGCCCAGGCCTGTTCGGTCGTGTCGCGGACCAGCGTCGTGATCCGCAGTCCGAACTGCAGCGGGGGCAGATCCCGGTCCAGGTCCCGGCTCAGCCGCTTCAGCCGGGCGATGCGGTCGGCCACGCCATCCAGCGGTTCACCCCAGAAAAGCTGCACGTCGGCCTCGATCGCTGCCACGCGCTCCGCGGCTTCGGACGCGCCGCCGAAATAGAGACGCGGATGCAGGCGCTCGCCGCGCGGCGTGATCCGGGGCGCGATAGTGGAGCCGGTCACGCGGAAATGCTCGCTGTCGAACGTGACGTCCGTCTCCGTCCACAGGCGGCGGACGAGCCGCATGAAATCCTTCGTGCGGCCGTAGCGATGGGCCTGATCACCCTCGCTGTCACCATAAGCGGCGAGATTGTCCTGGCCCGAGACGATGTTGATGCGGACACGCCCACCGGTCAGCTCGTCCAGCGTCGCCGCCGCCGCCGCGAAATTGGCCGGGCGCCAATAGCCGGGGCGGATGGCGATCAGCGGCTCGAACGTCTTGGTGCGGGCCGCGAGCGCAGTCGCGACTGTGAACGTGTCGGGCCGGCCCCAGCTGGTGCCGATCAGCGCGCCCTTCCAGCCATGATCCTCCAGCGCCTGGGCGTGGCTGGTGAGCGTGTCCAGGCTCGCGGGCGCGGCATCGCTGGTGTCGCCGCGATGGCCGCCTTCGACCTGATTGGGGATATACCAGAGGAATTCAGAGGGGTTGGACATGGAACCTCCATGGTGCTGGAAGAAGGAAGAGGGGATGTGGTGGCGCGGCTATTCCAGCCGGAAGCCAAGGCGGTGGAGGATGCCGCGCAGCAGATGCCGTCCTGCGAGGGACGCGGTGCCACGCACGCGCTGGCTGGCCTGCTCGGTCCAGTCGCGCTCGGGCATATTTTGCTCGCGCTGGAAGCTGCGCAGGCGCTGATTATAGGCTGCGATCGCGCCCGCAGCAGGCGCTCCATATTGCTCGCCAAACAGCACCGCGCTTTGCGGGAGCCGCGGCTTGACCGAGGCAGGTGCAGCCGGATCGGGATAGCCGACGGTCAAGCCGAAGAGGGCGAACGCCTGGGGCGGCAGGCCGAGCTCGGCCGCAACTTCGGCCGGCTTGTTGCGGATGCCGCCGATATAGCAGCTGCCAAGGCCGATCGATTCCAGGGCCACCACCGCATTCTGCGCGGCGAGCGACGTGTCGACCGCGCCCAGCAGAAAGCTTTCCAGATAATGCAGTCCGTCCGCAGGCGTGCCGACCTGTTTGCCGATCTCGGTCAGGCGGTGATGATCGACGATCCAGAGCAGGAAAAGTGGCGCCTGCAGGATCTGCTTCTGATTGCCCGCCAGCGCCGCCAGTCGCGCCTTGCGCGCCGGATCTTCGACCGCAACGACGCTCCACGGCTGAAGGTTGGATGAGGTGGCAGCCGATTGCGCGGCCGCGACCAACAGTGGCACGGTGCCCGGCGGCACCGGATTGGGCAAATAGGCGCGGACGGATCGATGCGAGACGATCGTATCGAGCGTGTCATTCCAGGCGGGCGCGGTCTCCAGCACCTCCCGATAGCGCTCGTAGATGCGTGCCTGGCGGGCGGTGTCCGCCGCGTCGGGCGGCGTGAGCAGCTTCTTGAAAGCGCCGATATCGCCCTCATTCGGCGTCGGGGTCGACTCTGCATCTTCGCGATAGTCAGCAGGCGCCTCCTCTACCCCCAGCATTCGGTGCAGCAATGCCCGCAGCTCCGCGATGCGTTCGCGCCGCGCAATGCCCTTTTCCGGCAACCTGACGGGAAGGTCCGCTGCTAACCGGCCATCGTCCAGCATGACGATACGATCGGCGAGCAGGATCGCTTCGTCGATATCGTGCGTGACCAGCAGGACGGCAGGATTGTGGACGTCGGCAAGTCGCCGCAGCAGCGTGTGCATCTGGATACGGGTCAGCGCATCCAGCGCCCCAAACGGCTCGTCCGCCAGAAGCAGCTTGGGCTCGCGCACCAGCGCACGGGCGAGCGCGACCCGCTGCTGCTCGCCCCCCGAAAGTTCGTGCGGCCAAGCGCGCTCACGGCCGGCGAGGCCGACTTCCGCCAGCGCCTCGCGCCCCCGCTCGCGCTGCCCGGCAACGCCCAGCAGGACATTGTCGAGCACGCGCATCCACGGCAGCAACCGCGCATCCTGGAAGATTACGGAGATACGCTCGGGCAGGCGGATCTCGCCGACGCCCTCGGCTTCATGGTCGATCTCAGCAAGCGCACGGAGCAACGTGCTCTTGCCCGATCCGCTGCGACCGAGCAGCGCGACGAATTCGCCGGGCGCGATGTCGAGATCGATACCGTTCAGCACGCCCTTCAAGGTGAACGTGCGGACGAGGCCGCGGACCTGCACGGCCGGAATATCCACCGCCGCGCTCATCGACCGAGCGTCCTGCGCCAGCTGAGCAAACGTCGTTCGAGGTACCGCACCAGCGCGTCCGAGCCGAAGCCCAGCAGGGCGTAGAGGACCAGCCCGACCAGCATCACGTCGGTCTGGGCATAATTGCGCGCGAGCGTGACCATGTAGCCGATGCCGCTGGTGGCGTTAAGTTGCTCGACCACGACCAGCGCCAACCAGGAGGATGTCACGCCAAAGCGTAGCCCCGTCAAAAAGCCGGGCAGCGATCCAGGTACGACCACATAGCGCAGGAATTGCCACCGGCTCAGCCGCACCGTCTCCGCCAGCTCGACCGTCCGGATGTCGATCGCGCGAAGGGCATTATGGGTGTTGATGTAGACCGGGAAGAACACCGCCGTGGCGATGAGCGTGACCTTCATCGCCTCGCCGATGCCCAGCCACAGGATCATGAAAGGGATCAGCGCCAGGATCGGGATGCCGCGCTTGATCTGCACCAGCCCGTCGATGACGTAGCCACCGAGCAGCGACAGGCCGGAAACCAGCGCCAGCACCACGCCGACGGCCACACCGAATCCCAAGCCGGTCAGGGCGCGCCACGCGGAAATGGCCAGATTTTCCTGCAGGCGCCCCTCCCGGATGAGGTCGATCGCGGTGGTTAACGCCGTCCAGGGTGCGGGCAGGATGCGGGGATCGAGCCAGCCGGTAAGCGACAACACGCCCCAATAAAGCAGGAGCAACGCTGGCCCGAGCAGCGTACCATAGCGGGCGGGCTTGCCGGGGCTAAGACGCTGCTTGGGCTCGGGCCCGCGTGGCGCAAGCGGTACCGGCCGCGCCTGCCCCGCGGATGCAGGCACGTGCAGCCCCTCCGAATAGGCATTCATGACCGGTTTCCTTGTGCTGCGGTGAAGCCGTCGGCTGCGATGCTTTCGAAGCGACGATCGAAGAGGGAGGCCGCATCCAGCCGGGGACGCTTCGTCTCGGGCCCGAGCGTGTCGATTGCCGCCTGTTCGTAGGCGATCGCTGCAGCCCAGTTACGGGGCACGACGACATCGCCGATATAACGCGCCATGATGCGGGCATCGGCGATAGGCAGGCCGCGCTTTCCGGCATAATAACCGCGCGCCAATTCTTCCTGATGCGTGTTGATCCACGCCCAGTTACGCCCCCAATATTGCGCGAAGATACGCAGCGCGGCGGCCTTGCCGGGGTCCGCCAGCGCGGTTTCCGGCACGTAGATGCTGCCCCCGTCATCCCGGAATGGCGGATGGCGCAGCAGGCGCGCGCCCTTCGGGCCGTAATCGCGGAGATAATGTTGCGCGACGAGATCCGCGCGGATCGGCGCAACGTCGATCGCGCCCGAAGCAAGGGCGTTGGTATAGACATCCCCGCCGATGCTGGAGGGCAATTCAACCAGCGTCACTTCGTCGCGGCGTATACCCGCCACTTTCAGCGTTTCGATGACGACCTGCGCCTGGACCTGGCTGGGGCTGAAAGCGATCCGCTTGCCGCGCAGATCCGCGATCGTGCGCACCTGCGCATGGGGCGCGATGCCGAAAATGAAAGCCTGGCGGGCGCCGCGATCGGCATATTCGCGGAAGCCGATGATGCGCACGGGAATACCCGTCCAGGCCGCATGAATCGGAGGTACGCTCGCGCCGAAGCCGACATCGAGCGCGCCGGCATGAAACGCCTCGGTGACTTCCGGGCCTCCGGAGATTTCGGCCCATTCGATCCGAAAGGGCAGCTGCTTGTCCCAGCCGTTATGCTCGAACACCCACCGCATCACGGGATCGCCGACCCGCAAGACGACACCTGGCGGGACGCGATCGGGCAGCGGCGCGGTAAGAGGAAGGCCGTCCTTCGCTTCGGCCCCGCGGCGTGCCGGCGCGAAAGCGATGAGCAGGGCGATCGACAAAGCAACAATCGCGCCGAGCGTGGCCGATCCTCTCGGCCAGCGGGACCCCGCCTCTGCCATCAGACCAATGAAATCCCGGTCCACAGGCATGCGCTGTCACGATCGATCACGCACCGCTTGAAGCCGCATTGCCGCATCATCTTGACCTTGGGCACATCCGCTCTCCCGTCCGACCGCCATGATGGATCGGTCCTCCACAGGCGGCGATGCAGAAAAACTTCCTCACGCCCCAGATTCCCTAGTTACCAGGTAGGAAATTCACTTTCTACTAAAACCCACTTCATTAGTAGGAAATTAAATGGGGGCCTATCGGATGAACCGTTCCATCTTCGTGTCTGCACTGTTGGCGACCGCATCGACGCTGGCGGCACCGACGGTCGCCCGGGCCGATGCTGTGCCCGGCGGCGTCGCCGATGCCGGGGATGAGGTTGTGGTGACCGCCCGGCGGCGCGCCGAGAATATTCAGGACGTGCCCATTTCCGTTCAGGCGATCAGTGGCGAGACATTGGAACGCAAGGGGACGATCGACCTGCAGAGCCTGATCGACCAGACGCCGGGCCTGAACTCGACCGGGGGCAATCCGCGCAATTTCTCGGTCACTATCCGCGGCATCGGCTATGCGCCGACAGCGGCCGACGGCCTCGACAACGCGATCGGCGTCTATTTCGATGGCGTTTATCAGGCCCGGCCGGGCCAGGTTCTCCAGGATCTGGTCGATGTGCAAAGCTTTGAGGTACTGCGCGGCCCGCAGGGTACCTTGTTCGGTCGGAATGCGGCGGCAGGCGCGTTGAATGTCACGTTCAACAAGCCGAGCTTCACGCCCGGGCAGACGTTCGAAGTCTCCTATGGCCGCTACAATTTCGCACAGGCCAAGGCGATCGTGACCGGCCCGTTGAGCGACAAGATCGCCTTCCGCACCGCGGTCTATGGCACGCGCTCCGACGGCTGGATCTCAACGCCCTTTCGACGGCCCTTCAAGGACGCCGCAGCCCAGAAAGGCATCTACGCCCCCACGGCAACCGACGATGACAAAACCGCCGGCACCAAGCGCTGGGGTATCCGCCAGCAAGTCCTGCTCAACGCAGGCGATCTCAAGATCAACCTGTCGGGCGACCTGAACGTCGAAAGCGACAGCTCGGCCGGCTACAGTTCAGGCGGCGGCATCGTCGAGATTTTCGGTCCCGGCAATTGGGGCATCAACACGACGGCGGCGCAGCAGGCGCGCGTGACCACCGCCCGCAACGCCCTGGCGCAGCTCAGCAACTTCGGCGGCGTCCAAAATTGGGTGCAAACCGTCGACCCGCGCATCAGCATCACCAACAATTACAATCACATGCGCACGAAGAATGCCGGGATCTCGCTCACTGCGGATTATGATCTGGACTGGGCGACGCTGACATCGATCAGCGCGTGGCGGCTATGGACATTCAATCCGCCGCAGGACAGCGACAGCACACCGATCGACATCTACCAGAATATGGCAATCAGCCACAGCGACCAGTTCAGCCAGGAAGTCCGCCTTGCCTCCAAAAAGCGCGGGCCGATCGAATGGCAGGTCGGCGCCTTCCTCTATTATTCCAAGTTGAAGGATCATTACGTCGTCCACCAGTTCGGCGCGGACGTGATCCCTTGGTACAATGCCTACAACACGCTGGCGGGTAACGCCTTCACGCCGATCCCCCTGTCCTTCCGATCCCAGCTGACCGGCGCGCAGATTATCGAGGATACGCGCGTCGAGAACAGGAACGCCGCCGTCTATGGCCAGGCGACCTGGCATATCAGCGGCGCGTTGGATCTGACCGGCGGACTGCGCTACACCTATGATCGTAAGAATGGCAGCAGCCCGGTCGATACCAGCCAGCTTCCGACATCGCTGCCCGCGGGCATAACCAACGCGCAGCTCAATGCCTTTTATAACGCGATCGATGCGGTTCAGCGCAACGCCGGCCTCACCTATACCGTGCCGGGCTATCCCACGACAGTGGCCGCGACCGGCTACCCGCTCAACATCAAGACGTCGAACGACAATGTCTCCGGGACGGTCAGCCTGTCGTACAAGATCACGCCCAACCTCACGACCTATGTCACCTACGCCACCGGCTTCCAGGCGGGCGGCCTGGATCTCAACAACCGCTCGCTCGATCCGAGCGCGCCGCCGGTCGCACCGACCAAGACCAAGAATGTGGAAGCGGGGCTGAAGGCATCGCTGTTCGATCGTCGGGTGACGCTTGCCTTTGCGGCCTATCAAGAAAAGCTCGAAGGATTTCAGACATCTGTATCCTTCACCCTGCCTAACGGCACGCCCCAGCGCGGCGCGACCAATGTCGGCGACATCCGGGCGCGCGGCTTCGAATGGAGCGTCGGGGCCAATCTGGGCTCGGGCGTTAGCCTGACCTTTGACGGCAATTATAACGATTCGATCTATACCCGCGCGCCATCGCTGCCCGCACCGGCGGAGCTAAGCTATAACGGTATCGCCAATATCAACGCCAAGGGGCAGCGCGCGCCCTATTCGCCGAAATGGGCGCTGTCGGTAACGCCGTCGTGGGACGTCAGGATCGCGGCGAGGACCGAATTCTATTCCTACGCGCAATATTCCTACACAAGTTCCTACGGAACGGGCGTCACCCAGTCGATCTACACGCAGGTGCCGAACCAGTTTAACCTGAACCTGCGCGCCGGCGTCCGGCTGGACGACAGGAAATACGATATCTCGCTCTACGCCAATAACGCGACGAACGAGAAGAATATCATCTCGCAGGCGCTGCTCGCGGCGCCGTCAGGTGCCGGCGTCACCGCCTATCTCGGCCGCACCGTCAATTACAACCAACCTGCCCGCTATGGGCTGACCTTCAGGGCAAAGCTTTGAGGTCAGAAACGATCGACCTACCTCACTCGCCTATTTGGCCGCCGCCGGTGGGATTGTCATGCCAGCGCACGTACAGCGTCTTGCCGGCCGGGCGTGGCACTTGAATGCTGTTGCCGGGATAGCCGTCGGGGATGGTCGCGCTATTCTCAAAGCCAGGCGTCGCCGAGACGGCAGAGATCAGGAACAGATTGTCGCCCATCAACTGGCATGCAGGGGCAGACGCATCATCCGGACAACGCAACTGCCGGATGGTCGGTAGGCGCACCAGCGTACCGATCGGCAACCAGTCGCCGGTAACGCCGTCGCGGATCACCCGCGCCCGCAGCGGACCGAAGGCGGAGGTGCCGAGATCGGCAGCGGGCTGGAAGGTCGCGATCGCCACCTGCGCGTCCGCCAGCAACAGGCCTTTGCCGACGCTCAAGCGCGCCACCTCTCCGCCCGACCCGGCGGCGATCTCGACCGTCTCACCCCCGGTGAAGCGCATGCCCGTACCCGCGCGCAAGGATAGGCGAACCGTCGCATCGCTGGGGATCTGGTCGTCGTCAGGCAGGATGATGCGGACCGGGGCGACCGCGGACGGCCGTTCGGTATGCCGCGCGATCAACGACACCGCCAACCGCGGGGGCGGCGGAGCGCCGGCAATGGCAATCTTGTCGGGTTCCGTTCCGGACGGGCCCGCCACCCGGATCGTGGCCCCACCCGAAATGTCGCCGGTCAGAGCGACGCTGATCCGGTCTGGCGCAAGCCGCTTCCAGTTCAACTCCCGCCCATCGCCTTCGCCCAGCGAGACTTGGCTGACGCAGGCCGCTGCCCCGCCCAGCAACTCGACCTTGCCATCACGCTTTGCGGTTCCGCCATCGGCGGCAAGCCGCCACTTGCCCGCTTGGGCCGGCTGCAAATTCACCGTTGGTCCGTCGAACGGCTGAAAGCCCCAGATGCCGTGGATCGTCGCCTTGATCGGCATCGTCAGATCCATCGGCACTTTTCCGCGCGACTGCACGATCAGCCCACCGCGCTCCACATCCGGCTGGGCGGGCAGGTCCAGAGTACGGCCGCCTGGCAGTTGCACACGCAAGCCCAGATCATGGGCGTAACGGGTGGCGTAGATCAGCGGCGCGCCGCTGACCGGTAGCAGCATTTCGTCGGCCTGCGCACAGATCGACACATCGCGCTCAGCAATCTCCAACGGGGGAATACGGACCGGCGCCACGATCGGCAGCGCCGCCACCAGAACCGACTTTGGGTTGCGGAAAGAGGGCGCCGAATTCAGGATCAGCATCATCCGGTCGCCGTCCGTCGTCGCGAGCGCCGGGATATATTGATATTTGGCGGTGTGGAACGAGGCGAACATCCCGATAATGTCGCGCACCGCGCCAATATAGGGGCTGTAATAGCCGAGGCCGCCCTGCGGCGTGGCGCTAAACTGCAGCGCCAGGTCAACGCCAGGTCCCGCCAGCGCGTCGGTTATCTCATTGGTATGCCCATCGTTCAACACCAGCGAGTCCTGGTTCTGCAACAGGCACGCCGCCTGCAATTCCGGCGCCTTGGTCAAGCAGTCGGCATTCACCTTGATCTGCAGGCTGCGCGCCAGCAGTGGCGTCATGCGCTCCAGCCTGTCCGGATCGCCTGGGGCAGGCTTGCGGACAGCCGCAAGATACGTGTCCAGCCGGCGCCGATCGAGCGACGCCTGCGCCAGATCCTGGGCAGCACGCACGAATGCACCGGGGCGGCCCTTCACCGCGTTGCGCAGCGTGGGAAAATCGCCTCCGGTGGCAGGGGCCAGGAACAGCATTATCTGCTGCGCCCCTTCTGGCACCGTCAGCGACAGCCCCTTGCTCTCCTTCTTCTTCCAGGTTTCGGATTGCGTGAACCACTTGTCCGGGGGCGGGTTGGTCGATCCGCGCAGGAAGGCGGCAATCAGCAGATAATGGGCGGACTGATCCTTCGGCAGATCGGCCCGCACGTCGATCTGATCCCCGGCCGCCAATTGCGGGACATTGTCGATGGGCAGACGCTGCCCGTTGTGCGTGACGGAGACGCGCAATGTTGGCCCGGCCAGGTCGAACGGAGCACTTTCCCCCGCATAGGCGGCGGCGGGCACCGTGAACGTCAAAGCGGCGGCGATAAGGCGAAGCGGACGCATCCTCTGGGTCATACGCAGCAAAACCTGAACCGATCCTTCCTCGGGGCCATTGCCAAAGCGCTGCCCTATTAGAACGCGTCCAGCGCAACACGAAGCGCCGTGCGACGGATGGTCATGTCTCCTTGTCATCAAGGAAGCCCTGCAGCAGCGCGCGCGCGACATCCCGCGCCTCGGCCGCCAGCGCTTCGTCGGACAATTCCCCTGCAGTCCAGAAGGACAGAACGCCGCGAAAGGCGAATGCGAGCTGCCGGGGCAGATCGCGCAGCGCCTGTTCCCGCCGGGCTTGCGCCAATCCATCCCCGGTGCCGAGCGCGAGCGCCCACAAGGCGGACGAGTGGTCCAGCACCTTGGCCGAAGATAGGCCGGGCATTCCGATCCAGCCCATCACAGTACGGTTGACCTGCGGTTCTTCCAGCATCACCGCACTGGCAATTTCCGTGGCGCGAAGGACGCCGATCGCGGCGTCCTCGTTTGTCGTAAAACCGCCAAACCGTTCCGCCATGGTATCGATCCGGCGTGCCGACAGCGCGAGCATGATGGCGGCCTTGCTGCCGAATTGATTGAATGGCGTGGCAAAGCTGACGCCTGCATCCGCCGCCAGTTCGCGCATCGAAAATTCCGCGTTGCCCTGTCGAAGCAGACGTTCGGCGGCGTCGAGCACCTGCTGACGAAGCGGCTCACCTCTCGCGGCCATTGTCCCATCCTTGATCAGCGTACAACAGTATCTATATCATGATATAGATCGCAATATGGGAGATATGACATGGCACAGAGCAATTCCCAAACCTTCCTGATCACCGGTGTAAGCTCCGGACTTGGCCAGGCTTTCGCGCGGGCTGCCCTCGAGGCCGGCCATCGCGTGATCGGCACCGTTCGGCGAAACGAGGACGCCGACGCCTTTGCGCGCCTCAGCGCGGACCGCGCCTTTCCGCTGCAGCTCGACCTTACCGATTATGCCCGCATTCCGCAGGCCGTAGAGGAAGCCGAGCAACGTGCCGGTGCGATCGACGTGCTCGTCAACAATGCCGGCTATGGCCATGAGGGAGCGCTGGAGGAATCCTCGCTCGACGACCTCCAGCGCCAATTCGCTACCAATGTGTACGGGCCAGTTGCCATGATGAAGGCGGTATTGCCGGGCATGCGGCAACGCCGCCGGGGGCGCATCATCAACGTCACGTCGATGGGCGGCTTCATTACGCTGCCCGGCATCACCTATTATTGTGGCAGCAAGTTCGCGCTGGAGGGCATTTCGGAGGCACTCGGCAAGGAGGTCGCCCCCTTCGGCATCTTCGTCACGGCGCTCGCACCGGGGCAGTTCCGGACCGATTGGGCAGGGCGATCGATGGACCGCGCGGCGCGATCGATCCCCGATTATGATCAGGTGATGGATCCGATCCGGGCCGCACGTCAGGCGAAGAGCGGCCATCAGCCGGGCGATCCGGCGAAGGCGGCACAGGCGCTGCTCACGCTGGTCGACGCCCCCTCTCCGCCAACGCGGCTGTTCCTGGGCGAAGATGCGCTGGCATTGGTCGAACAGAAGCTGGACGCGATGAAGGCAGAGATCGCCGCTTGGGAGACGCTCTCCCGCTCCACCGCCTTCGCTGACTGATCGTGTTACCGGCGCGCGCGAAAGAAATTTGAAGCAAATGGTGACCTTAAGTCGATCGCGGTCGAATAAGGTAACATGGTCGCAAACCCCATCTTCCGCCTGAGAGCCCCACCGGGCGCTTCGCGGCGTGCCAGCGAAGCGGCCGGCAGCGCGACCGACGCCGATACATGGGCCGCGCTGATGTGTGCCGCCCAGGCGGGCCATGGCGGCGCCTACCAGAGATTGCTGACGGAAATCTCCGACTGGCTGACGCGCTATTTCCAGCGCCGCCTACCCACCGGCGAGGCCGACGATGCCGTGCAGGAGACGTTGATGGCGGTCCATCGACGGCGCCACACTTATGATCCCCAATACCCGTTCAAGGCCTGGCTCGCCGGCATCGCCAAGAATAAGTGGATCGATCAGCTGCGTGCGATGGGACGGCGTCCTTCCGAAGAGCTGAGTGAACTTGCCGTCCCCGATCACGAGGCAGCGGTGACGAGCGCATCCGTGCTCGGCAACCTGCTTGACCAGCTTCGACCGGCGCAGGCCCAGGCGATCATGCTGGTGAAGCTGCAGGGCTACAGCATCGACGATGTGTCGCGCGAGACCGGCCTATCCGCCTCGGCCGTGAAGATGAACATCCATCGCGGGCTCGCCCGTCTGACCGCTTATCTAGAGAAAAGCCATGACATCGATTGATGCCCTGATCTCCACCCTGTCCGCAGATCTGGCACCAATCCGCCGCCGGAGCATGTGGCGTGAGGCGTTGCTCCTGCTGGCGCTCGCCGGCGCGGAATTGGCGATCATCCTGGGTGCGGGCATCATGCGGCCGGACATGGGGCGGATGATCCTGTCCGCGCCAATGATGTGGAAGATGGGCAGCCTGATGCTGCTCGCCGGGGTGACGTGCGCGCTTGCCATGCGCTCCCTGGCGCCGCCCAGCAGATCACATCACGGTATGATGGTGGCGGCGGTGTTGGGCGTTCTGGCCATCTTCGCGGGGCTGGCGGTGACGTCCGCCGCCGAGCATGCTCAACCAATCCTCGAACGGCTTGCACCCATGCATGGCGCGCGCTGCGCCGCCGCCATCATCGTACTTTCGCTGCCGATGATGGCGGCGTTGGCCGTTGTGATGCGGCGAGCGGCTCCGGTGCACCCCAAGGAGAGCGCCTTGGCATGCGGTCTCGCCGCGTCGACCTGCGGCGCGCTGGTCTTCACTGCCTGCTGCCCCATGAACGATCCGCTCTACATCATCGTCTGGTATTCGGTGGCCATTGCCATTGTCGCCGCGATGGCACGCTGGCTGCTGCCCCGCCGCTTCCGCTTGTAGCGCCCGCCGCCGCGGCGGCGGCACCTGCCCAGATCATCCCCCTTTGCCACCCGACGCACAGCCGCTCGGGACCGAACCATCGCGCCTTTCGCGCTTCACCAGGAGACCATCATGATCATCACCGCGAAACCGCCCTATTCTGCCGAAGCCAAGGACGCGGGATCGCATTGGCTGAAACGTTATTACGGCGTTCGTGCCCTTGTCTCCTTCCTGTGGGTGGCGCTCGCTTTCACAATCGGCAAAGCGCAGCCCGCTATCGGCGCGGCGCTGCTCGTCGCCTATCCGGCATGGGATTGTCTCGCCAATCTGATCGATGCCAGACGCAGTGGCGGGCTGCTGGCCAACCCTTCGCAATTCCTCAACGTCGTGGTCAGCGCGATCGTCATGGTCGCTGTCATCGCCACCGTGGGTAACGATCTCCACGCATCCATCGGCGTCATCGGCGTGTGGGCCACCCTATCCGGCCTGCTCCAGCTCGCGACCGGTGTGCGGCGGTGGCGGAGCGCCAGCGCGCAATGGCCGCAGATCCTGAGCGGTGCGCAATCCACGCTGGCGGGGGCGCACTTCCTGGTCCAGGCGACCAACCTAGCATCCCCGGTGAGCGTCGCCATCGTGGCCCCTTATGCGGCCTTCGGCGCGGTCTATTTCACCATCTCCGCGGTCGTCCTCGCTCTCAAGCGCCGGTGAGCCCAAGTCCCGCTATTGATTTCTGGCCGGTCCGTTAGCCGGCCAGAACCTTGGGCGTGAACCAGAGCGCCGCCATCACCAAGATCCCCGATGGAGCCAGCCACCAGGACGCCCCGCGCAGATAGACACCTATGCCGCCCCGCAGGCGGGTCGCATAGACGATCATGCCGGTTACCGAGAGGCCGGTCAGAAACAGGCCGAACACGAACCAGACGAGCTTGCTCGCCAATCCACCCCACGTCCCGAAGTGAATGGGGTCAGCCATTTCGGAAATGCGAGAATGCACGTTCAGCGTTTTGCCGATTACACGCAGGCCTACTGCCCCTGTCGCGGGATCGACGAAGACGGCGTCGGCTTTCTCCGTCGTCAGCATCGTGCCTGCATCGCCCTGGAAGCCGACCATGCGCATGCCGGGAAAGGGATAAAGGACGCGCTTCACCACCAATTGCGGATAGGCCTGACGTGCTGCCGCCGCGAGCCGGTCGAGCTCCGCACCGACCGGCTGCACCAACGCCGTCGGTGCGCCTTTGGCAGCGCGCTCCAGCGGAAGCAGCGGCCGCGCAGCCCCGCCGAACAGCTCGATCAGATACCAGAGGCTGGTCGCCACGATCAGCGAGACGAACCAGATGCTCCATAGCCCGGCAAGGCGATGAAGATCGCCGGCGGTCGTCCGCAGATTGTCGCCACGGGGCTTGCGGAAGAAGCCGCGCCAGAATTTCTTGTAGCTGATCAGCCCGGTGACGAGCGACGCGACCATCAGCAGCGCAAAGGCTGTCACGATCGGCAAACCGATCGCCACGGGGAGCATGAAACGGCGGTGAAAGTCGCGGAGGAAACGTTCGGCACCGCCAAAGGGCGCGACCCGATTGACCTTGCCGGTCGCCGGATCAACCAGCACCCGACGGCGGTGGCCATCCGGTGCCTTCAACACCACAACCGTCGCGAACCACGGATCAGGTCCGCGCTCGATCAGGTCGATCTTTGCGCCGGGTACGGCCGCCTGGGCGTTGGCCGCGATCGCCCCCCACGACGCACCGGTTCCGGCAGCCGGCCGGGCGCGCATCGCCGAATCCGCCAGCCAATCGATCTCATTGCCCAGCACCGCCAGCGTGCCGGAAAACAGGATCACGAACAGGCACAGCGAGAGCTTCAGTCCGATCCAGGCATGCACCCGCCACCAGCGCGACCGCCCCTTGGGACGCGCGCGGCCGGTCGCGGGCTTCGCCAGATCAGAAACGGTAGCCAATGGTGCCCGTTATGATGCGAGGATCGCCATAGCGGCAGGCGTTGATGCCGCTCGACAGGCAGGATGTATATTTCCTGTTGAACAGGTTGCGCGCGTTGAGCGCGACCCGCCAAGGCCCCGGTGTCCACTCCACAACACCATCGAACAATGTGTAGGCGGCATTGTCGAAGGTAGCGCCGACGATGTTGCTTTTGCCGATATAGCGTGCGCCACCGCCGATTTTGACGTCGTCCAGTCCGACGCTCGCGAGACGATATTCCGCGAAGGCCGACAGGGTATAGCGCGGCACGAAGGTCGGCCGCTGATCCTGCTCGGCCGGGTTGTTTGAACGGGTAATCCGCGGATCGAAATAGGCGCCCGCAAACAGCACGTTCAGGCCGCGCACCAGTTCGGCCTGAGCCTCGGCCTCGATGCCGCGCACACGGATCTCGCCGGTCTGGACGCTGAAGCCGGCCGCAGCAGGACGTGTGTCCGGCGTCAGCACGTTGGTTTGCGTAAGCTGGTACACGGCCGCGCTCAGCAATACTTTCGAGCCGGGCTTTTGATAGCGAATACCGGCTTCATATTGTTCGCCCCGGCTGGGCACGAAGCGAGCGCCGTCGAAGGTCGTACCGATCTGCGGCGCGAAGGAGCGCGAATAGCTGGCATAAGGTGCCAGGCCATTGTCGCCGACATGAACCAACCCGGCGCGCCAGGTGAAGGCGTCATCCTTTTGCTGCGTGTCGACCCCGTTGGCGCGTAGCCGCGTCCGGTTGCGGCTCCAGTCCTGTCGTCCGCCCGCGACCAATATCCACTTATCGTCGATCCGCATCTGATCTTGGAAATAGATGCCGATCTGCCTGGAACGGACGTCGGCGCCGCGATTGCGGCTCGGTGTCTTGTCGACCACGGGCACGGCGCCATAGACGGGCTGATAAATGTTGATCGGCGTGACCGACCCGTTCTGGAAGCGATCATTGCGGTAGGTCGGTACGTAGACGTCCACACCAGCCATCAATTCATGCTTCATGGTTCCGGTGTTAAGATCGACGCGGATGCGGTTATCGGCGGAAAGACTGGTCGTCTTCTCGCGCCGATAACTGATCGCCCGGCTCAGATCCCCGGCAGTCGTGACCGCGCCAACCTGCAGATAATCCCAGTCCAGCGTGCCCTCATAATAGCGCAGGGCGCTCTCGAAACGGACGGCATCGGAAAATGCATGACTGAAGCGATAACCAACATTCCACTGATCGGCATCATACCGATCGAAATCGGGTTCACCGACAAAGCGGTCCCGCGGGACCGGGCCACGCGGGAGGCCGGCTCCGGTCACCAGCTGCGTGCTTAACGGCGCGGCGAAGTTCATCCGGATTTCCTGATAACTGCCGAGCAAGGTCAGTTCCGTCTTGCCATCGATCCGCCAGGTCAGCGCGGGCGCGATGTAGCGCTTATTGTCCTTGATATAATCGACTTCGGTATTGGAATCGCGGATCAGCCCGGTCAGCCGAACCGCCAGATTGTCTGCGAGCGGGCCGGTGTAATCAGCTGCGAGTTCCTTGCGATCGAAGCTGCCATATTGTGCGCGGATTTCCCCGGACGCGGTGAAGGACGGCCGCTTGGTCACCGCATTGATCACCCCGCCCGGGCCGAGTTGACCGTAGAGCACCGAGGTCGCGCCGCGGAGCACCTCGATCCGCTCCAGCGCGTAAGGCTCGATGCCGCCGCCATAGGTCGATGCCTGGGGCTTCAGTCCGTCGAGCAGAATGCTGCCGTCGGCGGTGTTGACCGGGAAACCACGCAGATAAACATTGTCGGCCGATCGCGCGAAGCTGGCGGGCTGCGTGATGAGGCCCGGCGTATAGCCGAGGCTTTCGCTGATCGTCTTAGTGTTGATCGTCTCGATGAAGGTTGAATCCACCACCGATACCGACTGCGGCGTTTCGATAAGTCGGGCGTCGGACTTGCCCACCGACACGCGATTGTCGACGCGTGCCGTCACGACGACGTCGTCAGCTTCGCTGCGAAGGTCGCGCTCTGCCCCTGCTGCATCTGCAGCAAACACGGTGCCGGCGTTCAGCGCGAGCCACGCTACGCCTACAAATCGCTGAATTCCCATAGATCCCCTTTGTCAGGGACGATCTAGCGCTAATGCGACAAAGTCGCAATATCATTTGCTGAGCAGGTGCGAGTTGCCCCAGCTGATGGCGCGGCAGTGATCCCTGAATTCCGGGCGAGGCAACCATATGCGCTGGCGTGCATAGTCCGATGTCATTGGATCGATGCAGCAAGGAAATGACGTGACCACATCTCTAGAGCGGATCATCCAGGAGATTACGGCAGAGATTGCCGATGCCGCCGCAGAGATTGAGAACGCCGCCGATGCCAAGCAGGAGGGGCTGACGCCGGGGCCGTTCAGCATGGCCATCGCGACAACGGATGGACGGGTGCTGCGTGCGGGCGCGGCCGACGCACGCTTTCCTATTCAAAGCATCGCTAAAGTGTTCGCGCTGGAAATGGCATTGTGTGCGGTCGGCAAGAGACTGTTCGAGCGAGTTGGCCGGGAGCCGTCCGGCGATCCGTTCAATTCGATCATCGATCTTGAGCGAACCAAGGGGCTGCCGCGCAACCCGTTCGTCAACGCCGGAGCGCTGGTGGTCGTCGATACGCTGGTCGAGCAGCTTGGCGACGACGCCCAGGCGGATGCGGTCGTGAAGTTCGTACGCAAACAACTCGATGGACGAAGCTTTCCGCTCAACGACGACGTTCTCGCCAGCGAACGCGAGGGCGGCGACCTCAATCGCGCGATGATGAGCTTCATGCGACATCACGACAATTTCCGCTCGGAAATCGACGAGGTGATGGAAGCTTATGTGCATCAATGCGCCATCGCGCTCGATTGTCGCGAACTGGCCCAGGCCGGTCTGTTCCTGGCGCACACGCGCCGAGCGTGCGACGATCCAGCAGAAGATGCGCGAGCCAAGCGTATGCGGGAGGTTTTGGCTCTGATGATGGCCTGCGGCCATTATGACGGGTCGGGCGATTTTGCGATGCGGGTAGGCCTGCCCGCCAAAAGCGGCGTTGGCGGTGGCATTCTGGCGATCGCACCGGAGATCGCCTCGATTGCAGTATGGTCCCCCAATCTCGATCAGCACGGCAACTCCATGCAGGGCGTCCGCGCGCTCGAGATGCTTGCTGACCGCACCGGCTGGTCGGTTTTCGGGCCGCCGTGCTGAACCGAACGCGTCCTACAGCTGGCCTAAAGCGCCCCTACCCTGGCGCGTCAGACGATCTGCCGTACGCACACCCTCAAACCCTCATGCCGCCACCGATCAGCGACGCGATGCGAGGAGATCGCGCTGCTGCTGGCCCTGACGCTCCTGCATCCAGCCCGGATATTCGCGCGGCAGCTTGCTGACTGCGTCAAGCGCCGCCAGTTCTTCGCCGGTCAGGTCAATCTCGGCAGCGGCGAGATTGTCTTCCAGCTGGTCCGGGCGCTTGGCGCCCACAATCACGCTGGTCACGACGCGCTGGTGCAAAAGCCAGGCGAGCGCGATGCGCGCCACCGATACCCCGCGCGACTCCGCAATCGGGCGCATCGTTGCGATGACGGCGTCACCACGCTCCGTATTGATGGGCGGAAAGTCGAAGGCCGCGCGGCGGCCGTCGGCGGCGGTGCCACCCCCGCTATATTTGCCTGAAAGGAACCCGCCCGCCAGCGGGCTCCAGACCATCAAGCCAACCTCTTCGGACAGCAGCACCGGCGCAAGCTCGCGCTCAAGGTCGCGTCCCGCCAGCGTGTAATAAGCCTGAAGCGAGGCGAAGCGGTGCAGCCCCAGGCGCTCCGCGATGCCGAGCGCCTTGGCAATTTGCCACGCGGCCCAGTTCGACACACCGACATAGCGGACGTGTCCATGCTGAACAAGCGTATCGAGCGCGCGCAGCGTCTCCTCGATCGGGGTCGCCGGATCGAAGCCGTGGACCTGATAGAGATCGACATGGTCGAGTTGCAGCCGCTTCAGGCTTGCCTTGCAGGCATCGATCAGATGGTAGCGCGACGCCCCGCGCCCGTTCGGGCCTTCGCCGGTCGCGCCGAAGCCCTTTGTGGCCACCACGATCTCGTCACGTTTCACGCCGAGATTGCGGATCGCCTGGCCGGTAATCTCCTCCGACCGGCCATCGGCATACACGTCGGCCGTGTCGACGAAGTTGACACCCTTATCGATCGCCGTGCGAAGAAGCATATCTGCCTCCGCCTGCCCAAGCTGGCCGATCTTGCTCCACATATCCTCACCAGCACCACCGAAGGTCATGGTGCCCAGGCACATTTCGGACACGAACAGGCCGGTGCGGCCAAGCTTGTTGTAGCGCATGATATGAGACTTTCTGACGAAGGGCACTTTCACCGCCCAACGCACCGAAGGCCGCTTTTGGCGCAAGGCCGATCCACGTCGGGTTTGCGCACATAGCCCAGCAGGCAATGGTGGAAGTAGGCAGCTGCTGCATACTATTGACCGCAGCTCGGAGGCTGTGCAGGATATATTATATCATAGAGCTTGGTGCTGCGCCGCCCATTGTGCCGAAGGCGTCGGTGTCGGGACGATCGGAAAAGGTCACTGTGTGAAGAAAGCCGTTCTGCTCCTTTCCCTTCTTGTCGCCGCTCAGCCCGCATCGGCCCAGGACACGAGCAAGTCCGGCGATGGAAAAGCGGGCTCGGCGGTCGATAAGCATAACGAAAAGGTTGCCCAGCAGATTGCCGACGAGTGGCCGCTGACACCGGTGAAAGAGGAAGAGAGCGTCACCGCCCATAGTGTTGCTGTAGGCGGCAGGACCCTGAAATATCACGCCGCGGCAGGCACGGTTACGATTCAGGATGACGACGCCAAGCCGACCGCGAGCGTCTTCTACGTGGCCTACACGTTGGATGGAGCGCCTCCCGGAAGCCGCCCGGTCACCTTCTTCTACAACGGGGGGCCAGGCTCAGCTTCGGTATGGCTCCACATGGGGTCCTTTGCGCCGATGCGCGTGCAGACGGGCAGTCCGGAATCCATTCGCCCGGCCCCCTATCGCTTCGGCCCCAACCCCGACACGCTGCTCGACAAGACCGATCTCGTCTTCATCGACATGGTGGGCACCGGCTATTCCCGTCCGCTCGGCGACGCCACCGGTAAGGATTTCTGGGGCGTCGATGAGGATGCGGATGCCTTCGCCAAAGCCATCATCCGCTGGACCACCAAGAACAGCCGGTGGACGAGCCCCAAATTTCTGTTCGGCGAAAGCTATGGAACCACCCGCTCTGCCGCCCTCGCGTACCAGCTGCAAGACCGTGGCATGGCGTTGAACGGGGTCGTGCTTCTCTCCTCGATCCTCAATTACGGCATTGAGCAGCAGGGTTACGATCAGGGTTATATTAGCTATTTGCCAAGCTACGCGGCGACCGCCTGGTATCACAATCGCATCGCCAATCGGCCGGCAGACCTCCCAAGCTTTCTTCAGCAGGTCCGAGCCTTCGCACAGGGCCCCTACGCGCTGGCGCTTTCGAAAGGCCAGGATCTGCCGGATGCAGAGCGCGACGCGATCGCCGATCAGATGGCGGCATATACCGGGCTCTCGGCGACGTTCATCAAGCGCGCCAACCTGCGCGTCGATCTCAACCGCTTCCAAAAGGAACTGCTGCGCGACCAAGCCCTGACGGTGGGCCGGTTCGACAGCCGCTATACCGGCGTCGACACGGATTCAGCGGGGGAAAGCCCGGATTTCGACGCTTCGGATACGGCGATATCGGGCGCCTTCGTCACAACCTTCAACGATTATGTCCAGCGGGAGCTGAAGTATAAGTCTCCGCTCCCCTATCGCGTATCGGCATACGGGCTGAAGGGGTTCGATTGGAATTGGAAGCACAAGGCGCCCGGCAACAGCGATGCGATGAACAATCCGGACGTCGCGGTCGATCTCGCCGCAGCGATACGAACCAATCCTTACCTCAAAGTGCTATCGCTGAACGGCTGGTACGACATGGCCACGCCATTCTTCGCCACCGAATATGACATTGCGCATATGATGCTCGACAAGAAACTCCGCGCCAACGTGAGCTTCCATTACTACCCGTCGGGCCACATGATTTACCTCAATCCGGATGCACTTCATCAGTTGCACAACGATCTGGCTGACTTCTACGATTCGACTGTCGCCGCCGCGGCCCATGATCGGCCAGGGGGCCACGCCCCGTCCTGAGCTCGTAAATCATTCGAGATGATACGGCAGGAGGCCGCGGTGCGAAGTTGCACCGCGGCCTCCTCTTACGCACCTGCCTTCTCGGGCAAAGATCCGACACATCCCGCAACGTGTTGAGATCGGGCGCCAACTCGATAAAGCTAGCGCGCCGATCTCCGACGCATGATGATCAGAATTTGACGGTAGTGCTGATCCCGATGTTGCGACCCAGCGCATCATAGCGCTGCGGGAAAGTGTTGTTGTGCGCCAAGCTGATATCGTAAGAGTTGGCGATCAACGGCGGGTTCTTGTCGAACACGTTGTTGGCTATCAGCCGCAGGGTAAAACGGCTGTCGACGTTGAAGCTCAACGCCAGATCGAAAAAGCTCTGCGGCCCAATACGGTAGAAGGTGGTCTGCGCCCGATCTGCCGTGCCTCCGATGGCCGGATCACCGGAGTTGTTGGCATTGGTAAGAGAGCCCGTGTAGCGCCAGTTGAACGACGCGCTGAACAGCCCGCCTGGCGTATTGTAGGTGGTGCGCAACGTGTGCGCCCAGCGCGGCAACAGTTGACCGCACCCGTTGCCAAAATAACCCGCACAATTGCGTAGCGGTTGGATCGGAGAGTCCTGGCCGCCGGCGAAGGTCGTCAGCGATCCGTTGAAATCGAAATCCACGTGGCCGAAGCGCGGGCCGAGCGCCAGTGTGTACTGACCCTGGAAGTCATAACCGCGCGCGATCGAATAATAATAATTGGTGGTTCCGGCGCGGATGAAGCCGCTGGTCGGGTTGGACGCCGCCGAGGCGCTCAGCGTACCATCGGCCGCACGCACGAAACCGGAGCAGAAATAGGGATCTGCTGTCCGCAAGCACCCATCGTAATAATAAGAGTCGCCGTTGTAGGTCAGCGAGTTGTTGATCTTAACCCGGTACCGATCAACCGAAAGGAACAGCCCCTTGATGAAGCGCGGCTTGAGAATCAGGCCGTACGTGAGCGTGTAGGCCGTTTCCGGATCCGCGTTGAAGCCCCCCTGGCGCACGGTGCACTGGCTGTTCGGGCAGAGCAGCGTCGAGCTGCCGTACAGATTGTCCGCCAAGCCGGTCGCCCGGCACACGTCGCGCGAGGCAAGCGGCACGGTGGTCGTTATGGTCTGGCCGGGATTGTTGGGATCCGGGATCTGGCGCGCCACCGGCGCACAGAAATCGTTCTGGGAGCCCCCTTGGCGTGAGAAGCTGATATTGGACGCCTGGTAGCTTTCTACCAAGGTCGGCGCGCGCTGCGCCTTGTTGTACGAGCCTCGGAACGTGATGTCCGATACCGGCGAGTAAATGCCTTCTAGCTTCCAGGTGGTGAAGCGGTCGGGGTTCACGTTATATTTGGAAACTCGGAAACCACCATTCCACTGCAGCTGGTGCACAAAAGGCTTGTCCTGGACCAGCGGCGCCTGGATCTCGGCGTTCGCTTCCCACACATGCTGCTTGAGATGTATGTCCTGTCCGCCGAAGATCGTGCGGAACGGTGCATCGGCCGTAGAAGCAAAGGTCTCCTTGCGGAATTCGGTGCCGAAAGCGACCGCCAGGCCATCATTGGCGAAAGGCGAGATGATGCCGTATTTGCCGAGATCGCCCGTGATGTTGAGCTGCCCGTCGTAAAGCTTGCTCACGTTCTTCTGCGTGCCCGCGGCGCCGGCGAAGAGATAGTCCATTAGCGCGCGGCTGCCGCTACCGGCGCTGAACGCATCGAAGGGAATGCAGGCCGGATCAGTACCGTTGATGGCGGCAACGCAGGTGGGAGCGCCATTCACGTTGACGACGTTGAGCGCGTTGTTGAGGCGGGTAAAATTGGCCTGTCCGGCCGTGGTCCAATTCTGCTGATTGCGCGCATAGACGCCGCCGAGGTCGTAGGTCCAGGCGTCACCCAGCTTGCCGCGTATGCCGCCCGTCCCCCGGATACCCTTGTTGAGGTATATGTCGTCGGCCGTCGGCACATTGTTGAGGCGATAGCTCAGATCGATCGGCGCCATGGCAGACGTGCCCGCCGCGCTTCCGCACAAGGTGGTCGCCTGCGAACTCGACAGGAAGGGATTGTTGCAGTTCACCTGATAGGGGGTCGAGCCGTAGGCTGCATACGATTGCAGCACGGTGGGATAGACATTGCGCGACTTGTCCCGGAACCAGATGGCCGACCCGTAGAGCTCGGCGGCATCGGAGAATTTCATCGTAAAGAAGCCGCCGGCGTTGACGCGCTCATCGGGCCGTTGATCGTTGTAGACGTCGAAATAATTGGAGTCCGTGCCGAAGCCGGTGCCGTAGGGGATGAAGGCGCGCGTGCCGTCAGGATTGTTGACCAGCCTAGTCCCGGCGGCGACGCCCGCTTGCGGCGTGATCGAGCCGGCACGGGGATAGCCCAGATACTGGCAGGAAACGGGTCCGTCCTTGGACAATTGCACGATGCCGCAGGCGGCGGTGGAGCGGTCAGCATAACCGATCGAATCGACATGCTTGTAGTTGATGAAACCAGAGACCTTGAGCCGGTCTTCCAGCAGCGAGGTGCCCGCCGTCAGGGTCAAGTCTGCGCGACCGCCGTCGGCGCTGTTCCCCGACGCCGCCGGAAAGCCCGCCGCATTGGCGGTCCGCGACACGATGTTGGACGTATTGTTGTGCTGGTAGAAGTTATAGTTCGCGTCCAGCCGGATCCCTTCGAAATCCGGCTTGAGGATGAAGTTGACGACGCCGGCAACGGCGTCTGAGCCGTAGACGGACGAGGCACCCCCCGTAAGCACGTCCACCCGCTCCAGCAGCGACACGGGAATGATGTTGGTGTCCTGGCCGTTCTGGGTGCCGATGCGCTTACCGTCGATCAGCACCAGCGTGCGCTCGAAGCCCAGACTGCGGAGCTTGATCCGCTGCCGCCCGTCCGAATCCGAATAGGTCTGCTGATTGTCGGGTGCCACTTGCGGCAGGCGGTTCAGCACCTCCTCCACGTTCAGCGGCGCCTGCTGCTTGATGTCCTGCGAAGTCACCGACGTAATCGGGGCGGCCGCCACGGCGTTAGGGCGGCGAATGCGCGTTCCGGTTACGACCACATCGCCCGTCGGAGCCTGGCTCGACGATGTGGCCGGCTGAGGCTCGGCAGCGGGAGTCGTACTATCATCTGCAGTAGGAGCAGCCTGCGCGGACATCTCAGAGTCAGGCGTGGTTGCCGTATTAGTAACAGCCTCCGCCGAAGGCAGCGACGAAGACTGGGCCGATGCCACCCCGCCCAAGGTCATCGCGCCCATCAGCGCGATCATCGAAACCGAATGTCTCAGCATGCCTACGCCCCTTACATCGTTACGTGTACGCATTGAGCTTCCACCAATGGTATCCACAGTCAATACCGCTTTATAACCTTTGCGAAAGTTTGCCGGTATGTTGCAGTCTCGTCACTCCTTTATCGGCTTGAAGAGGTGCGCGCCGGCAGGCCAAGAACGGCTGAATTCAGCCATTATATCCGAAATGGTTAAAGATAGCTCGCCTGCTGCCGCGTTATTTAACTACAAGTTTGCGAGCAATACCAATTTGTTTCCTGTAGCGAGCGAAAATGCAGGCTGTCGGCTCCAGCGGCGTTGGGCTCCTAGGCTTCAGACGACACGCAATGAACCAGCACCGCCGACCTGCAGTTAAGCCGGCGTTGCTGAACTCGTCGGGATATTAAGAGCGGCGACCCGCACGCCGTTTGCTACGCTGTTACGCGTCCGCCAGCTCCGCGACGAAATCATAGCCGTCGCCACGATAATAAGAGCGGGTGAACTCCGCGGCGCGTCCATCTCTCATGAAGCCGCGGCGCTCGATGAGGAGGCCAGGGGTGCCGGTCGCCACGCCCAGCAAGCGCGCATGGTCGAGCCTGAACGGCACCGCGCGCAGCCGCTGGAGCGCACGCACCGGGCGACTGCCTGTTGCTTCCAGCGCGACATATAGGCTGTCATGCACCGCCTCCACGCCAGACAGGCAATAGCCAGCGATCGTGGCGAATTCGAGCGCCATGGGCTGCCCATCTGCCAGCCGCACTCGGTGGAAGCGGAACACGGTCGCTCCCGGAGAAAGGCCGAGAGCGAGCGCTTCCTCCGGATTTACCGTACCGGCCACACGGCTGATCCATTTGCTGGTGACCGCCTTTCCGCGGGCCGCCATATCCTCGGAGAAGGAAGATAATTTCGAGAAGCTTTTCTCCACCCGCCCGGCAACAAAGGTGCCCGCCCCACGCCGGCGGATCAGCAGCCCTTCCTCCACCAGTCCGGCGATTGCCTTGCGCACGGTGATCCGGGAGATGTCATACTCGACCGCCAGATCACGCTCTGCCGGGATAGCATCGCCGTGCGCCAGTACCCCGCCGCCAATCGCCGCCCGGATCAGCTGTTGCAACTGCAGGTATAGGGGGGCCGGATTACCCGGCCGAAATCTTCCAATTTGCTGCGAGAAGACCAACGTGAGCATCCCCCTCCGACCATGCGTCGGTGCGGCATACCCGCCCCCTGTACGGCCACAAACAGATAGCAGCACGGAGATTGCTCACAATCCCTTAACATGATCGGTTGGTCCCATAGCCCCACTCCGGTCCGAACAGTCGCTTGCGCTTGGATCTACATTGGTTATGCATGTTGTACGGTACTGGTTTGCATGTCGTACAGAAAAGACGGGGCGCAGCATGACGATGTCGAAGGGGGCAGCGGCTTGGATCGCTGCGGTTTTGGCCAGCGTCGGAAGCGCGGCACCGGCTCTTGCTTCTGATCGATCGGTGGCGCTGCTGCCACGCCCGACGAGCCTAACATATCAAGCCGGCAGCGTGACGATTGATAGCGGCACCGGAATTGCTGTTCCCGCAGGCGATGCGGACGCCATCGGTGCTGCCAAGCTGCTGATGGCGCACGTCGCCGGCGAGCGGGGTCTCGCTCTGCAAGTGGCTGACACGCAGACTGCCTCCGTCCATTTCGTACGCGACCCCGCCCTCACCCGACCGGAAGCTTACCGATTGACGGTCGGCCAAAGTGGGATTGACGTTATCGCGGGCTCTCATGCGGGGTTCGTCAATGGCGCGATGACGCTGGCCCAGCTACTCAGCCCGGACGACCGCTTCGGCCAGCCGGTGCGTGTGCCTGCGCTCACCATCGTGGACGCACCGCGCTTCGGCTGGCGCGGACTGATGGTGGACACAGCGCGCCATTTCGTGCCGCTTTCGGCACTGACGTTGATCGTCGACCAGATGGCATCCGTGAAGCTTAACGTCCTGCACCTCCACCTGACCGACGATCAGGGCTGGCGCTTTGAAGTGAAGCGGTATCCCCGGCTCACGCAGGTCGGCGCGTGGCGGATCGCTCCGTCCACGGGCGGCCCGCCACCGCCCGAGCAGGTTGGTGGCTTCTACACGCAGGCGGAACTGCGTCGCCTTGTCTCCTATGCGGCCGAGCGCGGTATCACGATCGTACCCGAAATCGATCTGCCGGGCCATGCCCAGGCGCTGGTCAGCGCCTATCCGGAGATCGGCGTATTGGGCGACACGCCCGCCGTCAGTCATGATTGGGGCGTTAACCCTTACCTGCTTGATCCTGGTCCCAAGGGCGTGCGCTTTGTCGAGGACGTGCTGGACGAGCTGATCGACGTTTTCCCCGGCACCTATGTGCACCTGGGTGGGGACGAGGCGGTCAAGGACCAGTGGGAGCGATCCCCCAAGGTGCAGGCGCAGATGAAGGCGCTCGGCATTGCGACCGAGAACGAATTGCAAAGCTGGTTGATCGACACATTTGGCCGCTACCTCGCTACCAAAGGCCGGCGACTGATCGGCTGGGACGAGATACTGGAAGGCGGCTTGCCGCCGTCCGCCTCCGTCATGTCATGGCGGGGCGAACAGGGCGCCGTGGATGCCGCCAATCAGGGGCACGATGTAGTGTTGTCGCCGGCGCCGATCCTGTACCTCGACAGTCTTCAGAGCGATCAAAATGACGAGCCGCCCGGCCGGCTTTCCATTCAAACGCTGGCCGACGTCTATGCCTACGAGCCGCTGCCTAAAGGCATCGACCCCGCCAAAGCCGGCCACGTGCTGGGTGCACAGGCGAATGCGTGGAGCGAATATCTCGCCACCCCCTGGCAGTTGCAGCACGCAATATTCCCCCGCATCGGCGCGCTCGCGGACATCACGTGGAGCGCGGCGCCGCGTAACTTCCCCGGATTCGTCGAACGGTTGCGGCCGCAAATCGCGCGCTGGCGCCGAGCCGGGCTGGAGGTTGCGGATTCTGCGTTCGCTGTCACGCCCAAGCTGCAGAGCAGCCGAGGCGAGGCGCTACGCGCCAACAGGGTCAAAGTCGCGCTGGTGACACAGGCGCCGGCGGGCACAATCCGTTACACGCTGGACGGTTCAGCGCCCTCCGCTCGGTCGGCGCGGTACCTCGCGCCGTTGACGCTGCCACCGGGTGTTACGATCCGCGCTTTGGGGTTCGACGCTTCTGGCCGCCCTACCGCGGCACCACGTGCCTTCGACACCGATCGCGAAGCGCTGCTGACCCGGAGTGCGTCGGACCTTGTATCCTGCCCGCTCGGCAGCCTGGGGTTGCGCGTGCCGCGCACTGCGGACGCGACCGCCAACGCGCCGGTCTTCAACGTCAACCTATTCGATACCTGCACCGCATATCCCGCCGCGCCGCTCGACCTGGCTGGCGGCTTCACCGTCATCGTCGATCGGCTGGCGCGCAACTACGGACTGGCGCACGAGGCGAAGGCGGTGCGCGCGGCTTATAACGTGACGGCGCACGGCGAGTTGCTCGTACTGGCGGGCTGCCAGGGTGATCGCAAGGGTCCGCCGGATGCAGACGCGCCCAAGCCGGTGATCGCTGCGAGTTTCCCGCTGCCGGATCCTGACCGCTCGCCTCCACGCATGACCTTTTCAGGATCGCTTCCGAAGATGGATGGCGATCGCGACGTGTGTTTCCAGTTCACCTCGCCCATCTCTGAACCCTTCTATGCGGTGGAGCAGGTGCGCCTGGTCGAACGCCGATGAGGCTTTCGGTCCTCCCGCTGCTGCTTTGCGCCGTGCCTGCCGCGGCGGCGCCGGTGACAACGATGTTGCTCAATGACGGGTGGCAGGCCCGGATCGCGCCGGCTGACAAGGGCGCCCTGATCGCGCACCCACGCGAAGGGCGGCCGTTCGCCGCGCATGTGCCAGGCAGCATCCAGCAGGATTTGCTGGCCGCCGGCCGCGTGCCCGATCCGTTCAACGGGCTGAATGAAGGCGCAATCCAGTGGGTCGGCAGCACCGGCTGGGAGTATCGGCGTCATCTGAGAATCACTCCGGCGATACTGGCGCGCGACCATCTCGACCTTGTGCTCGATGGCCTCGACACCTTCGCGACCGTAACGATCAACGGGCACCTGTCCTTGCGCGCCGACAACGCGTTCCGACGCTGGCGCATTCCCGCCAAGCCGTGGCTCCGCCTGGGTGATAACGAGGTCGTAATCACTTTTGCGGCCCCGGTGCCCACGGTTCAGCCGCAGGTGCTCGCGGCAGCCCATCCCTTGCCCGGCAATTATGATTCCGCGTTCGGCGACGAACCCAAGGGGCGACAGACTTCCCCCTACGTTCGCAAGCCACAATATCATTACGGCTGGGATTGGGGGCCGCGGATCCTGACCATCGGCATCTGGCAGCCTGTGCGGCTCCAAGCGTGGGACGACCTCCGCATCGATCGGACGCGCGTCGACCAGCAGGCACTCAGTGACGTCGAAGCCCGGCTGGGGGTCGCTGTGCACGTGCGCGCCGATCGTGCAGAATCGATCACCGTGCGTGCCACCGCGCAGGGCCCCGACGGCAGCATTGTCGAAGGTGTACAGCAGGCAAATGTGGCGGAAGGCGTAACCCGCGTCACGGTGCCGCTGATCATTCCCCATCCCCAGCGCTGGCAGCCGGCCGGCTATGGCGCGCAACCGCTTTACCGGGTGGCTGTCGCCGTCGAGCGCGACGGCGTCCGCCTCGATGCAGCGGACCGGCGGATCGGGCTACGCACCGTCGAGTTGATCCGCGATGCGGGCGCCATGGGCTTCCGCGTGAACGGCATCCCCATATTCGCCAAGGGCGCAAACCTGATCCCGTTCGACGCCTTTCCGGCGCGGGTAACGGTGGCCGCGATGCGTCCGCTGCTACAGGCGGCGCGCGATGCCAACATGAATATGCTGCGCGTCTGGGGCGGCGGCACCTACCTCGACGACGGCTTTTATGACCTGGCGGACGAGCTTGGACTGATGGTCTGGCAGGACTTCATGTTCGGCGGTGGCGTCCCCCCGCCCGACCCTGCCTTCCGCGCCAACGTCGCCGCGGAGGCGAACGAACAGGTCGAGCGGCTTGGCTCCCACCCGTCCATCGTCCTCTGGTCGGGCGGCAACGAGATATTGGCCGGCTGGGACAATTGGTCGGATCGCAAGGCGTTCAAGCAGGCGGTGGGGCCAGATGAGCAGGAACGCGTCGGCGTCGGCCTAGCGTTGCTGTTCGATCGCACGCTGCGTGATGCAGTGACGGCGGGTGCGCCTGGCACGCCATACTGGGCAAATTCACCATCCGACGACTATCAGGGACCGGTCGATACGGACGCGGCCGGCGACCGACATTTTTGGGACGTTTGGTCGGGGTCGAAGCCGGTGGAGCGCTATCTCGATAGCTGCCCGCGCTTCATGTCTGAATATGGCTTCCAGGGCGCGCCCGAGCTTTCCACGATTAAGGCCTTTGCCGGAAAATTGCCGCTTTCGCCCGACAGCCCGGTTATGCGCGCCCACCAGAAATTTTTGGCTGGTGAAGGCAACGAACGCCTGCTCTTCTACATGCGTCAGCGCTTGGGTGAGCCCAAGGATTTCCCGGATTTCGTCTATCTGTCGCAGGTCGAGCAGGCGCAGGCCATCGCCATGGCGGCCCTGCACCACCGTGCTTGCCGGCCGGTAACGATGGGCTCACTCTTCTGGCAGCTCAACGACGTATGGCCTGTTATCTCCTGGTCGAGCATCGACCATGACGGAGGATGGAAGCTGCTCCAGTATGAAGCACGGCGCTTTTTCACACCTCAGGCGATCGTGGCTGAACATCGGGACGGCGCCACTCGCCTCGCGCTCGTCTCCGACGGGACGGAACCGCTCGCGGCCCACTGGCGGGTGCGCGCCTTCGACATGATGGGCCAGCGGCTGGGCCAGCGCGACGCCGATGTGACACTGGCGCCCTTGTCCGCGACCGAAGCGGCGTCGCTTTCAGATGCCGACCTTTTCGCCGGTGCAGCACCGGCCGCCAGCTACGCCATCGCGGACCTGGCGGTCGGCGGCCGGGAGGTGAGCCGTACGGTGATCGAACGCCTGCCGCCAAAGGACATGGCCTATCCCGATCCCGGTCTTACCGCGACGTGGCAGGGCAACCGGCTGACCGTAACGGCGCGTGCGCTGGCCCGTGCGATCATGCTCGATTTCGGTGCGGTCGTTGCCCACCCGTCCGACAACGGCTTTGACTTGATGCCGGGCGAAAGCCGCACGGTGACCGTAGCATCGGCCATGACGCCTGCCCGGCTTGCCCGGGCCCTCACCCTCCGCTCGCTCGGAAGCCGCCGATGATGGCTCTCTTGCTTCTCGCGGCCGATCCGGTGACGGCCACGATCGCGCGTATGACGATTGAGGAGAAGGCAGCGCAGCTGCAAAGCAGCGCGCCTGCCGACCGGAAGATCGGCCTGCCCGCCTATGATTGGTGGAGCGAAGGACTCCACGGCATTGCCCGCAACGGGCACGCCACTGTTTTCCCTCAGGCAATCGGCATGGCCGCCACCTGGGACGAAGACTTGGTCCACCGCATCGGCGAGGTGGTTTCGATCGAAGCGCGCGCGCGCTTCAATGCGGGGCCGGTAGGGGCGGACCGCCGCATCTACGAAGGGCTGACCATCTGGTCGCCCAACATCAACATCTTTCGTGATCCCCGCTGGGGCCGCGGGCAGGAAACTTATGGTGAGGATCCTTACCTCACTGGAAGGCTAGGCGTGGCCTTCGTCACCGGCATTCAGGGCCCCGACCCCGCGCATCCCCGCGCCATTGCCACGCCCAAACATTTCGCGGTGCACAGTGGGCCGGAGGCGGGCCGCGACGGTTTCGACGTCGATCCCAGCCCGCAGGATCTGGAGGCAACCTATCTCCCGGCATTTCGCATGGCGGTAACCGAGGGGCATGCCGGCTCGCTGATGTGCGCCTACAATGCCATTGGCGGCGTGCCGGCCTGCGCAAACAAAAGCCTGCTGGTCGACCGGCTGCGGCATGACTGGGGGTTCCAGGGCTTCACCGTGTCCGACTGCGACGCCGTGGGGAACGTCTATCAGTTTCACCATTACCGGCGCGATGCTGCGGCGGCCGCGGCGGCCACCCTGAGGGGCGGCACGGACCTCAACTGCGGAACGACCTATGCCGCCTTGCCCCAGGCGACGGCGCGCGGGCTGGTGACAACGGCCGAAGTTGACGCGGCGCTCGGCCGCGCCTTGGCCGCGCGCCGCGCGCTTGGCATCGCCTTCGGCGCCGACAATCCTTGGGCCAGCATAAAGCCTACCGACGTCGTCACACCGGCCCATCATGCGATTGCGCTGGAGGCGGCACGCGAGTCCATCGTGCTGCTGCAGAACCGGGGCAACCGGCTGCCACTTGCGGCCGGCACCCGCATCGCGGTGGTCGGCGCGGACGCGGACGATCTGGGCGTGCTGCAGGGCAATTATCATGGGACGGCGGTCGCGCCCGTGACCCCGCTGGAAGGCATCCGCCAGCGTTTCGGCGCCGAGCGCGTACGTTATGCACAAGGATCGGTGCTGGCGGACGGCGCCCCCGTGGTGGTGCCCGAAACGGCGCTGCGGGCCGACGGTGCGCCGGGGCTCATCGCCGAATATTTCGCCGATGGAGATTTCACGGCCAAGCCCATTCTCTCCCGCCGCGAGCGCCGGATCGACGTGGACCATAACCGCGCCAGCCCGATTCCTGGTCTCGGTGCTCGCTGGGGCGTGCGCTGGCAGGGGACGCTGGTGCCACCTGGGCCGGGCCCATATCGCCTCATCCTTGATGCACCGGCCTGTTGGAAGGATTGCACCACCCACGATGTCGCCCGCTTATGGCTCGGCGGGAAGCAGCGGGCGGCGGGAAGTTTCAACAAGGGCCGGATGGAAATCGCCTGGGACAGCGACGGGCGTCCCCTGCCCTTCCGGCTGGAACTGGACCATCGGAGCGAAGACGAAGGCCTGCGCCTCCTGTGGGTGCCCCCGGCCGAGCCGCTGCTCAAGCAGGCCGTGGCAGCCGCCCGCGCGTCCGACGTGGTGGTGGCGGTAGTCGGCCTGTCGCCCGACCTAGAAGGCGAAGCGCTGTCGGTCAGCGTGCCGGGGTTCATCGGCGGGGACCGCTCAGACATTGCTTTGCCGCCCCCGCAGGCGAAACTACTCCGCGCGCTCCAAGCCACGAACAAGCCGCTGGTGGTGGTGCTGACGAGCGGCAGCGCGGTGGCGGTCGATCCGTCGGCTGCCGACGCCATCCTGGCGGCGTGGTATCCGGGCGAGAGTGGGGGCACGGCCATCGCCGATACACTGGCCGGCGCGAATAACCCGTCCGGCCGCCTGCCCGTCACTTTCTACGCCCAGACCGCCGATCTGCCTGCCTTTGTGGATTATGGCATGAAGGAGCGGACCTACCGCTACTTCACCGGCCGCCCCCTCTGGCCGTTCGGCCACGGGCTGAGCTTCACGCGCTACACCTACGGCGCGCGAACGCCGACCATAACGGTAGCGGCAGGCCAGCCGGCCACCGTAGACGTGGCTGTTACCAACGCCGGCCGCCGCGAAGGTGAGGAGGTGGTGCAAGCCTACCTGGTTCCGCCGGCCATGACCGGCGCGCCGGGGCTCACCACACCCGTCCTCCAGCGTCAGCTCGTCGGGTTCCGCCGAGTGGCCCTGATGCCCGGCGCCACGGAGCAGATGTGCCTCACGCTCGATCCCCGCAGCCTGAGCCTGGTAGAGCCCGACGGCATACGTGCCGTGGTTCCGGGTGCCTATCGCCTGTTCGTCGGCGGCGGCCAGCCGGGTGACGCGCCAGGCGTGTGGTTCGATCTTCGCATCACCGGCACGCGCAGGGATCTCGCCAAGTGAGGCTCACCCGACGTGGAGCGCTGCTAGGCGGCCTGGCCCTCACTGCGGCCAGCCGCGCCTCTGCCCCCGCCTGGCCCGACCGCCGCCCAACACGCGGCGCGCGCGCCTTCATCAGTCCCGCGGTGGAGCGCGAGATCGCCCGCGTGTCGCCCCGCATCGCGGACACCAAGCTCCGCCAGATGTTCGCCAACTGCTTTCCCAACACGCTCGACACGACCGTGCGGATGAGCACAGTGGCCGGCGCGCCCGATGCCTTCGTCATCACGGGCGATATACCCTGCCTGTGGCTCCGCGATTCCTCCGCGCAGGTCATGCCCTACCTTCACCTGGTGAGGGGGGATGCGGCCCTGCGCACTCTGTTTCGCGGACTGATCGCGCGGCAGGCGCGCTCGATCCTGATCGACCCTTACGCCAACGCCTTCATGCACGACCCTTCCGCGCCGACCAACCTGTCCTGGGCGTTGCACGATCGCACGGACATGAAGCCCGGCGTCGCGGAGCGGAAATGGGAGGTGGACTCGCTCTGCTATCCGATGCGGCTTGCTCATGGTTACTGGCGGGCCACCGGCGATGCGACTCCCTTCGATGCCACCTGGGCGGCCGCGGCCCGCGCCAGCCTGCGCACGTTCCGCGAGCAGCAGCGCCGAAATGGCCCGGGCCCGTACCGCTTTCTGCGCGCATCCGACCGGAACACGGAGACGATGGCACTCGACGGATATGGCGCGCCCGCGCGCCCGACCGGCATGATCCACAGCGGTTTTCGCCCGTCGGACGATGCCTGCGTCTATCCCTTCCTGGTGCCGGCGAACCTGTTTGCGGTGACCGTATTGCGCGAATTGGCCGAGGTGGCGGGTCAAGCACGGCGCGACGCGGCGCTCGCCAGCGAGGCGCGCGCGCTCGCCGCCGAGATCTCCGCCGGCCTCGCCAGCCACGGCACCATGCGGCTGGCGGACGGCTCCGACGTCTGGGCTTATGAGGTCGACGGCTATGGCAATACATTGTTCATGGACGATGCCAATGCGCCGTCCCTGTCGGCGCTGGCCTGGCTCGGCTGCGTCGATCCCGCCGACGCTCGCTGGCGTCGCACCGCAGCGGCGGCTTGGAGCTCCCGCAATCCTTACTTCTTCCGCGGCCGCGCAGGCGACGGGATCGGCGGGCCACATGTGGGCCTGGACTGGATCTGGCCGATGTCGCTGATCGTGCGCGCCCTCGCCGGTGCGGATGATGCCACGGTACGCTCGTGCCTGCGCACCCTGCGCGACACGGACGCGAATACCGGCTTCATCCACGAGAGCTTCGACGCGAACGATCCCGCCCGTTTTACCCGTCCCTGGTTCGCCTGGGCAAATTCCTTGTTCGGCGCGCTGATCGTCCAACTGGCCGATCATCGGCCTGCGCTGCTGGCGGAGCCCCTGTGAGCAACCTTACCCGACGCACTTTGCTCGCCTCGACCACGGCCGCCCTTGCGTGGCCGGCTACGAGCTTCACCAGGACGGCTGATACCAGCACACCGAACCTTTTCATCGGCACAGGCGGCGACGGCCATACCTATCCCGGCGCGACTTTACCGTTCGGCATGGTGCAGCTCAGTCCCGATACCGACGTGGAGCGGTGGGCGACCTGTTCGGGCTATCACAAGGGTGACAGCTCCATCATGGGGTTCAGCCACACCCATCTTTCGGGCACCGGCATCGGCGATATGCTCGACGTTTTGGTGGTGCCCGCACGCGGGCGCGTCAAGCTGACGCCGGGATCGCTCGCCGACCCCGACACCGGCTACCGTCAGCGATATTCGCAGGAGCGCGCCGAGCCCGGCTATTACAGCGTTGCGTTGGCCAATGGCGTGCTGGCGGAGCTGACCGTCACCGAGCGCACCGGCTGGCACCGATATCGCTTTCCGTCCGGGCCGGCGCACATCCTGATCGATCTGTCGCACCTCGTGCTCGACACGTCGGATACACAGCCGCTGATCGACGACGCCCACCTGGCGATCGATCCGGACGGTACGCTGACAGGCGGACGGCGGGTGTTTCGCTGGGCCAAGGGCAGGCGCATCTTCTTCGCGATGCAGCTGTCACGCCGGCCTGACCGCGTAACCTTCTACGGGGATGGCGACGTCGAGCAGCCGGCGGGCGCGACCAAGGTCGCAGGGCGACGCTTGAAGGCGGTGTTCCATTTCAACGAAGCCGGAGGTTCCCCGGTCCTGGTTCGCTGCGGGATTTCGGGCGTGGATGTCGCAGGCGCTCGCGGCAATCTCACCGCCGAGGCCGGAACGCATTGGGATTTCGACCAGGTGCATCGCGCCGCCGGCGCGCGTTGGCGCGACGCACTGAGCGCCATAACCGTGCAGGGTGGCACTGCTGACCAGCGCACCATTCTCGCCTCGGCACTCTACCATGCGCAGCTCGCCCCAACGCTCTTTTCCGATGTCGATGGGCGGTATGCAGCCCTTGACGGCAAGACGGCGCGCGTGCCCGCCGGCGGTGCAGCCTATAGCACCTGGTCGCTCTGGGATACGTACAGAGCGCTTCATCCCCTGCTGACACTGATCGCCCCGATCCGGGCGAAGAGCCTGATCGACGACCTGATCCGCCAAAGCACCCAGTCGCCGCTCGGACCGCTGGTCTGGCCGCTGCAGGGCAAGGAAACCGCGACAATGATCGGCTGGCACGGCGTCGTGCCGTTGGCGGAAGCGCAGGCCAAGGGCATCCCCGCCGATTACGCCGCCGCCTGGCCCGCGATCCGACGACGCAGTTTCGACTTTGCCGCACCGGATCGCGACAACAGCCTAGGCCGAAACCTCTATGACAGGCTTGGCTATGTGCCGGCCGATCAGGTGGTCGAGAGCGTCAGCCGCACCCAGGAATATGCCTATGACGATTGGGCCTCGTCGCACATCGCGCGTCGCGCGGGCGCGGGCCCCGATGCAGATCGACTGCTCCGGCGCTCGCACAATTGGCGCAACGTCGTCGATGGCACGATCGGCTTCGCGCGGCCGCGTTTTGCCGACGGCAGTTGGTGGGCACCTTATGATCCGGTACAACTGGGCCATATGCCCAAGCCCTGGTGGCGGGACTATACGGAGGCGAACGGCTGGCAGACCACCTTCCTGAACCAGCATGACGTCTACGGGCTGATCGGGCACATGGGCGGCGATGTCGCGTTCGAGGCGAAGCTGGACGCGCTGTTCACGGCACCCTCGACGCTGCCAGCCAATGCGCCACCCGACATCTCCGGGATGGTCGGCCAATATTCGCATGGCAACGAGCCGGATCAGCATGCGGCCTATCTCTATGCCTATGTCGGCGCTCCGTGGAAGACGCAGGCCATGGTGCGACGCCTCTGCACTCAAATGTACCTCAACGATCCCGCTGGCATCATCGGCAACGACGATTGCGGGCAGATGAGCGCCTGGTTCGTCTTCTCCGCACTGGGCTTCTATCCCGTCGATCCGGTGGAAGCGGCTTATGTGTTCGGCTCTCCCCTGTTCGAGCGGGCCGAGGTTCGGGTGGGCGGCGGCCGGACGCTGCTGATAGAGGCGCCCGGGAACCGCGCCGAAACGCCTTATGTGACGGCAGTCCGGTGGAACGGCCGACCCTGGACCCGTAGCTGGATCGCGCATGAAGAATTGGCCCGTGGCGGCCGCCTGCACTTCATAATGAGCAGCACCCCCAATCCTGCCTTCGGCCGCGCGATGGCCGATCGGCCCCCATCTTTCGGCTCTCCACCGCCTTCGCAAGGACGCTCATGACCCCGGTTTCCCGCCGCACACTCCTTGCGTCCGGCCTTGCCGCATCAGCTTACGCCACGCCGGTGCTGGCAGCACCGACAGTCGCACCGCCGAGGCCGTGGGGCGCGACCCCGAGCCCGCGCCAGCTCGCATGGCATGCGCGCGAACAATATGCCTTCGTTCACTTCTCCATCAACACCTTCACCGGACGCGAATGGGGTTATGGCGACGAAAGCCCTGCGCTGTTCAACCCGACCGACTTCTCCCCGGCCCAAATCGTCGCGGCGGCAAGGGCCGGTGGCATGCGCGGCATAATCCTCACGGCCAAACATCATGACGGCTTCTGCCTCTGGCCGACCCGGCTGACCGAACACTGCATCCGCAACAGTCCCTATAAGCGCGGCCACGGCGATGTGGTGGGTGAGATGGCGGCAGCGACGCGCGCGACCGGACTGGCGTTCGGCCTCTATCTATCGCCCTGGGACCGGCATCATCCGGACTATGGCCGCCCCGCTTATCTCGACTATTTTCGCGCGCAGATCACCGAGCTGTGCACCCGATATGGCGAGCTATTCGAATTCTGGTTCGACGGCGCAAACGGCGGTGATGGCTATTATGGCGGCGCGCGGGAGACGCGAAAGATCGATGCGCCCCGCTATTATCGCTGGCCCGAACTGATCGCGCTCGTCCACAAATACCAGCCGATGGCCTGCACGTTCGACCCGCTCGGCGCCGATATCCGCTGGGTCGGTAACGAGGATGGCGTTGCCGGCGACCCCTGCTGGCCGACCATGCCCGACCACCTCTATGTCCAGGCGGAAGGGCAGAGCGGTGTGCGCGGAGCGCCACTTTGGTGGCCGGCGGAGACCGACGTGTCGATCCGGCCCGGCTGGTTCTATCACGCCGACGAGGATGACAAGGTCAAGAGCCCGGAACGGCTGCTCGAAATCTTCTCCACCTCCGTCGGCCGGGGCACCACCCTCAACCTCAACCTGCCGCCGGACCGCCGCGGGCGCTTGGCCGACATCGACGTCGCGATCCTGAAGGCGTTCGGAGATGCGCAGCGCGCCACCTATGCCAACGATCTTGCCCGCGCTGCGCTAGCGACCGCTAGCGCCGAGCGCGGTCCTGCTTTCGCAGCAGCGCGCGCGATCGACGGACGGCCCGACACCTATTGGTCGACGCCGGACGACGTGACCACGCCGATCCTGACACTGGATCTGCCGCCGGGCCGCGCCTTCGACATCGTGCGACTGCGCGAGCATTTGCCGCTCGGGGCCCGCGTCACGCGCTTCGCCATCGACGCGCAACAGGACGGTCAAGGCTGGACGACGCTGGCGGAGCGTGAGGCCATCGGTCCGCAGCGCATCATTCACCTGCCTCGTCCGGTTGTCGCGCGCCGCGTTCGACTGAGGATCATCGAAGCGCCCGCATGCCCCGCTATCAGCGAGTTCGCGTTGTTCAGACAAGTCGCACCGGCGGCCGTGGCGGTGGCCTCCGCCCGCGATATTAGCGTGCTGCCGCGGTCCGGTTGGCGCGTCGCCGAAGCCTCCGCACCGGGCGCGGAGGCTGCCATCGATGGCGATGCCCTCACCGCCTGGACGATGCCAGCACCCACGACCGCTGCGCCCGCAACCATCACGATCGATTTCGGTGCAACGCATGTGCTCGCCGGCTTCACGCTCACGCCCGAACGGAAGGCCGCGACCGGCGTGGCGCCGCCACGCAACTACCAGGCGGAAACCAGCCTTGACGGCCGCAAATGGGAAGCGGCCGGCAGCGGCGAGTTCCCGAACATCGCTTACGCACTGCAGACGCAGCGCATGGCGTTCGACCGTCCGCGCGCAGCGCGACTGCTCCGGCTCGCCTTCGTCGCCACCGCTATTCCGGCCGCCAAGCTTGCGGTTGCGGAGATCGGGGCGTTCGTGCCACCTGCGGACGGCCAAGCGCCCTCGCGCTGAGGGCAGATCTTTTGACTGGCGGTACCGCGACTGGCGGATAGCGCGACCGTTAGAGCGTTCGCACCGGTCCGCACACGTTCACGCCGCCCGCTTGCTTACCAATGTTTAGGCGCGCTTTTCGATGCGTAGCGCGTCGACCGCAGCAATCAGCCGGTCGATATGGTGAGGCGTGTTGATGAAGGAAGGCGCGACGCGGATGCAGGCGCCGCGGCTCGGGCCGTCACGTTCGATCGTGAAAATGTTCCAACGATCGAACAACGACTTACGCAGCGCTGCATTCGCCGCCATGGATGTCACGCCGGTCAGCCTGAATGAGGTTATGCCGGCATACATGGCAGGATCGTCCGGCGTCAGGATCTCGATACCTGGCGTGCCGCGCAAGGCCCTGGTCCAGCGGTCCCTGAGGAAACGCAGCCGGCCAGCCTTGTTGGCAACACCGATCCTGTCATGCACGTCGATCGCATCCGAGACCGTGAGCAGCGCCGCATAATTGATCGAGCCGGTGTGCACGCGCGCGTCGATCGTATCGCTGTGCACCTCCAACGGAGAGACATCGATATCGCCAATTCGGTCCCGCCGGATGTAGACGACCCCAACGCCCAGCGGCGAGCCGATCCATTTGTGCAGGTTGAGGCCTGCAAAATCGACGCCCATGGCGCGGAGCGAGAAGTCCGTCTGGCCAAGCGCGTGCCCGCAATCGAGCAGCACGTCGGCCTCGTGCTCGCGCGCGAGCGCGATGATCTCGGCCACCGGCGGGATCAGTCCGGTGCGATGGCTGAGATGGGTCAGCAGCACCATACGGACATGGGGATTGGCCTGCAGCGCCTCGGCATAAGCCGCAATGATCGCATCATGGCTCGCGGGTTCGGGCAGCGCTATCTTGACGACACGCACGCCACGCCGTTGCGTGAGCGACTCCATCGCCGTCTGCATGCTGTCATAATCGAGATCGGCATAGAGGACCGCGTCACCCGCCCGCAGCCGGTTATAGCCCAGGATCAGCGTCTGCATCGATTCCGTGCCGCCGCGCGTGAACGCGATTTCGGTAGGATCGACCCCCAGCAGCGTCGCCACCTTCACACGCACCGCGCGAAGGTCCGGGCCGATCGCGCCGCGCGTATATAGGGTGGTTTCCCGGTTAACCCGCTCGATATGCGCGGCGTAAGCCATCCGGACGGATCGCGTCATCGCCCCGAAATGCCCGTTCTCCAGCTGGATGATCCCAGGCGGCGGCGCATCGAACAGATCCGCGACCCGCTCCCAATATTGGCTATCGTCGGGCGCCGCCTGTACCTGTGCCGCCAGTGCCAGTCCGGTCGGCACCGCGGCTACCGTGGCAAGAAAACCCCGACGCGACAGATCGTCCATCATTCGGCGCCCCTTCAATACCGAATTTCGAGCCGGGCATAATAATTCCCGCCATTGGTGTCGTAGGGTGAATTGCGAGAATAGACGAGGCCGCGGCTGGCCTGGAACAATGCCTTGTGGGGATAGGTCCCGAAGATATTTTCTGCGCCGATGCGAAGCGTCACCGTCTTGTCGAAAGCGTAGGCGATCGATGCGTCGAAGAAGGCGACGCCGCCGAACTTCTGAAAGATATCGCCACTCGCATTGCCGCTGGAGTCGGTCCAGGGGCCGTAATAGCGCGTCCGTCCGAGCAGCGTGACCGGGCCGACCTCGTAGGTCACTGTGCCGGTTGCATTATGCTTGGGGATTCCTTCTTCGAAGATGGTACGCTGGGTAACGTTGGCCGCCGACGCCAGCGACCCCGACAGGACCTTCGTGTCGGTATAGGAATAGGCCGCCGTGGCATTCAGCCGTCCTGGTCCAACGCGGTGCGCGTAAGAGATAACGACATCCACGCCCTGCGTCCGCGTATCGAAATCGTTGGTGAAGAAGTTGACGTTGGTGAGGTCATTCGCCCCCGAGACGCCAAGCGCGACCAGCTGCGCGCGGATCGCTGGCGTGACGGTGAAGGTGGCTGATGTGCTGAAGCGCTTCTCGACTTTGGTGCGGTAGGCATCGATCGATCCGCTGAACCCCGAATTGGTGCGCCAGACCAACCCGCCGGTGAACGTCCGTGATTCCTCCGGCTCGAGCGGCTTCGCACCGAAGAACGCCGCCACCGGATTCAATGGCGAAAGTCGCCCGGTCGTGAACAATTGCAGCGTGCGGGTATCGAGACCCTGGCTGATGCTGGTCGCGTTCAGCTGCCCAGGGCTGGGCGCCTTGAAACCGGTCAAATAGGCGCCGCGCACGGCGATGGCGGGGGTCAGCTCCAGGCGGGTCGACAGCTTATAGTTAAAGGTGTTTCCGAACGTATTATAATGTTCGTCCCGGATCGCTGCGCCGACTGTCCAGCGATCCGTCAGCGCCGCCTGCAGGTCGACATAGCCGGCATAATCGGTCTGCCGCCATCTGCCCGCCTGCTGGGGGCCGAAGCCCGGAAAACCGTTGGATTGGGCAGCGAGCCCGGCGGCAGCGCCCGGACCGACCTGGTAAGATGCCGGGTCGCCGGCCTTGACCTTATAGGTTTCGACCCTTCGTTCCGCGCCGAAGGCGATGTTCAGCGGCTTTGCCAGAAAGGGCAGATCAAGCCGATAGACGCCGTCCGCATTCAGATTGAATTCGCGCTGGATCTGATGGCCCAGGTTGAAATCGAACGGGCTGTTCGGCCCCAACGACGCATTGATGGAATTCTTCAGAAGGAAGCGGCTGTCATTGGTGCCATAGGATCCGCTGAGATCCCACGTGAACACGCCGCCGCCGGTACTGCGGAGCCCGATCACACCCTGACCATCATTGGCGCGGATACCCTCGCGCGGGGTGAAACCGGCGGGATAGATGGTCTTCAGATCGAAGCCGGGAAAGATCGCCGTCTGGCCGAAGATGTTGGGATTGGTGGACGGGTTACGCCAGTTGATGTCGCTGATACCGCGCGTGCGGGCAAAGGTGCCGAAGGCATAAGCTTCCAGCTCTCCGCCCAGCGATTTGGCGGCGTCTACCGCGAATTTGAGCGCCTTGAATTCAGGATTGCCCCAATGCTGCACCGGATCAGCTACCGCGATCGTGGGGTTAGCCGCCTGGAAAGCAATCGCGTCGGCGCGCTGGCGCGTGCGCGACGTCGCATTGGCGTCGCTATATTCGCCGGTCAGAACAAGATGACCGCCGCCCGAAAGGGCGAAGCCCGCTCTGGCGCCCGTTTGCCACTGCCGCCCGTCTCCTTTGTAATATTGGGAGCCTTGAGCATAGGCCGCATAGCCGGGCTTATCGTCGAGAATGATGTTGATGACGCCGGCAATGGCATCGGAGCCATATTGCGCCGATGCGCCATCCCGCAGCACCTCGACCCGTCCGATGTCGTAATTGGGAATTTGCACCAGATCGGCCGCCTGCGCGCCACCCGTATTGAGAAAGGCGGATCGGTGGAAGCGCTTGCCGTTCAGCATCACCAGCGTCATGTCCGGCGACAGGCCGTCCAGGGTCGCGGGGCGTACGAACTGCGGGCCGTCGGCCGCCGGCAGGCGCTTAACGTTGAAGGTCGGCACGAGCTGCGCCAGCGTAGCGTCGAGGCTGCTGGAGACGGTGGAACGCACTGTCGCGCCAGAAAAGACATCGATCGGCGACAGCGCTTCATATTTCGTCTGAGCCTGCTGGCGCGTGCCGGTAACGATGATCGTATCGCCGCCTTGCTCCGTCATCGCGTTCGCAGGCGTATCGGCAAAGGCCGGCGTGGCGGTCAGCAGCAACGGCAGCAGGCCGAACGCGCTGCGATAAATGTCGATCATGAAGTGCAATCCCCCGGCGTGAAGCCGCGGCCATGATCGCGCTCGATGACAGGATGGCGTCAGGAACGGCCAGCTGCGCTCGACCCGGAAGATAGCGGCGCTCCCAGGAGAGAGAGAGCGCCGCCATGCCGGGTCGGTCTAGAGCTTGAAGGACAAGCGGACGTATCCGAACTGGCCGGGCACGTCATAAGTGGTCGGATCGTAATTAGGCCCGGTGCAGCTCGTGCAGGCAGGCGGATCCTGGTTGAACACGTTGTTTACGCCTACGGTCAGCAGCAGGCGGTCGGAGATGAAGGCCGGAACCAGCGTGATTTGAGCGTCACCATAGAAGGTGTTGCCCAACCGGCTGCCATCGGCCTCCCGCACCGCCTTGATATAGCGTCCCGTGAACGACGCCCCCACGTCGCCAAGCTGCCAGTCGAGTACGGCATTGCCCTTGAACTTGGGATAGGATTGATCGGGGAAGCCGCGCGTTGTTCCACGATAATTTGTTGTGACGAACCCGACTGCCGCCGGGAAGGTCTCGGTATATTTGGTCAGGATGTTGGCATTGGCGGAAAGGCCGAAATTGCCGATCGAGGTTGTCGGCGCCTGATAGTTGAAGGTCACGTCGAACCCTTTGGTTCGGATCCCGCCGATATTCTGCAGCTGCGCGTTGATGCGCGAAATCAGCCCGTTTGGCGTGCGGGTGATCGCCGCACAGCTCAACGCATCGCCCGTCTCCGCGCAGCGGCTCAGCGTGAGCTGCGCATCCACCGGTGCGATCGCATCCGATACCTTCACGTCGTAATAGTTAACCTCAAGGCTCAGGTTGCGCGCGAAGCCGCTCGTGCGCGCCCAATCGGGTGAATAGACGCCGCCGAACAGCCACGTGCGGGACGTTTCCGGCCGCAGCGCCTCGTTGCCGCCCGTCAGAACACCCAACTGGCCGCCTCTCGGTTCCTGGTAGCTGCCGTTGGCGGGTACGCCGTTTGCCGTGCAATTGGCGCGGACCGTGGCGGACGCTTGGTAGGGTGAGCCGGCAACGTTGGTGCAAGGATCGTCGATCGGCGCGTCGGAACGCGAGGCTGCGCCGAACAACTCGCCGATGCTCGGCGCACGGAAACCCTCCGCATAGGACCCACGGAACAGCAAATCCTTGACCGGCTTCCACAGGCCGCTGGCCGTGAAAGTCGTGTTGTTGCCGCTGGTCGAATAGCGGGAGTGACGGACGGCGCCGTCAAACTCCAGTGACTTGATGAAGGGCGTGTCGTGAATCAGCGGGACCCGCAGCTCTCCGTAAAATTCATCCGAATGATAATGGCCTTGGGCCGGTTGCGCCGGAATATCCGCACCCAGCCCGGCAACGATCACCGCATCCGGTAGGAACCGCCCCTCCTGGTAGCGATGCTCATAGCCGATCGCGACCCCAACCGGGCCGGCCGGCAAATCGAACAGGTCGCCGGTCAGGTTAGCGGTATAATCGTTCAGCCGCTGCGAGCTTTCGTCCCGTTCGGTGAAGCCGATGAAATCGAGCATCGCCGGCGTGACCGATCCAAGGCCGCCGAAGATGTTGAACGGCACGCAAGCGCCCGTACAGGCCGATACCGGGCCGAGCGCCTGGGCAAGCTTGGCCGCATTGATGTTGCCCGTGAAGCTTTGCTTGGCGTCGTTGATGCCGATGACCGCATTCACATCCCAATAGAATTTGCGGCTGCCGATCGAGAACGATCCGTCGAGGGTGCCCGTCATCGAAAAGGTGTTGACGTGCTGGGTGTAGGTGCGCTGGCCGGCTTCCACCAGGCGGCGACGTACCGTCGAATAGTTTGCGGGCGGATTGCCGACACCGCCGGCCGACAAGGTCACACCGAACGGATTGTAGGGATTGGTGGCGTCGACCGAGATCGTGTCGAGCAGATTGCCGTTGCCGGCATCGGGGCCGATCACCAGCGGCAGGAACGCTGCCTGGTTCTGCGAATTGCGGCGCGTATAATTCGCCTTCAGGCGTAGATTGATGCTGGACGTAATCTCCTGCTTGAAGCTGCCAAAGAAACCATAGCGCTCGGACGGCGTCAGGAAGTAGTTATAGGGCGCGAAGTTGAAGCGATCGGCGGTCGTCAGGGCCCGGTAGTCACTGTTCGGTCCCGTCGGATCGGCCGGGTCATAGCGCGGCCGCCCCGTGATGGGATTGGTCTTCACTGTCAGCACCGGCCCGCCCAGCACGTCGTAATAGCCATTGACGGTCGAGCCGGAGCAGCCGCCAATGGGATCGGTACAGCTGGTTTGGCCCGGATTTGGGAACTGGGAGATCTTGCGGTCGCGGGTGCGGACGGCTTCCTGCTTCACATAGTTCGCACCGATCACGACATGCGTCGTCGGACCATTGATGCCGTAGCTGGCCTGATAATCCTGGGTATGGCCATCGCCCTGCCGGAACGTGCCGAACTGTCCGGATACCTGTAGACCTTCCTGCGATGCCTTGGTGATGATGTTTACAACGCCTGCCAGCGCGTCCGATCCGTACAGCGGCGATTGACCGGATTGCAGGACTTCGACCCGGTCGATCATGTTCACGGGGATCGTGTTGAGATCGACCGTGGAGGGAATGCCGCTGCCGGATGAGCCGTTGACGTAGCGCATGCCGTCGACCAGCACCAAGGTCCGCTTGGCGCGCAGATATCGCAGGTCGATCTCGGCGGATCCCGCGCCCACGCCGCCACCGTCGGGCGGATTGCCGATATTGCCGCTATTGTTGACCTTGCTGTTCAGACCGCCGCTGGCGCTCGGCAACCGTTGCAGTACGTCCGCCAGGGCGGACAGGCCAGTGCGCTGCAATGAGGTCTGATCGACCGTGACGACCGGCGTGCTCTGTTCGAGCGGATTACCGCGAATGCGCGAACCGGTTACGACGATTTCTTCACCCGCGTCCGCACTCGGGGCGGCCGCCTCCGTAGTGACCGATTGTGCGAGCGCACCCTGCGCGCCTGCCACAATTAGAGCCGATGCCGATATACCGTACCGGATAAGCTTGCCGACGATCATGTTCACCCCCTTGTTGATGAACCTGCAGGCTGTTCCTCAAGGGGTGGACCAACAATATCACAAAAGGTCCATTTTGCGTTGCAACACAGATGTCTTGATTCTGTTACCCAAACGCAACAAATGCGGGAACACCGCGCATGCGGCGAAAGATCCCCAGATCTGAAATCTTGCAGCATGGTCTCGGCGGCATGAATGGGAGAATATCGCTACAGCCGTCATAGTTCAGCCGTTCGCATTTCCCTTGATCGCAAAAATGCGCTTCGGACGGCCGCTCGGAACGTCAGTGTAGCGTGTTTGCTCGATTTCCTATCTTTGGAAGGATGGTTGGATGGCTTGGACTTTGCTGGTCACATCCTGTTTGAGACACACGGCAATGCAGACGAATATTGGCGGCAGTATCGCAAGCAAGGTTAGGCCGGCATGCAGATGCGCTGTCTCAAAGATTCCGGTTGATCTGCAGCGCTCGCAATGACCGCCACCGTAACGCGCATACCCGACGCCTCGCGTCAGCGTAGGATGATCTTCCTGGCGGCGCTGGGCGGCGCGCTCGAATATTATGACTTCGTCATCTACGGCATCTTCGCTCAGTCCATGGCCGCGGCTTTCTTCCCCAAAGGCGATCCGCTGGCGCTGACGCTCGCCTTCGCTGTGTTCGCAATCGGTTATCTCGCACGCCCCCTCGGCGGGATGATCTCCAGCCATTTCGGCGACCGCTATGGCCGAAAGACCGTCTTCATCCTCACCATTGCAGTCATGTCGCTCTGCACGCTCGGCATGGGCGCAATCCCGACCTATGCCTCATGGGGGATCACTGCGACCGCCTTGCTGGTACTGCTGCGGTTTCTGCAGGGCCTCTGCGTCGGCGGTGAATTGCCCGGCGCAATCACTTTCGTGTTCGAGAGCAGCCGATCGCGACCGGGGCTCGCAAGCGGTGTGGTGTTTGCGCTTGTCAACAGCGGCGTATTGTTCGCGGCGTTCGTCAATCTGTCGCTCGGATCCTGGCTCGGCCCTGCGGCGCTGCTGGAATATGGTTGGCGCTTCGCCTTCGTCATCGGCGGCGTGCTCGGTTTTGCGAGCATCTTCCTGCGCCGCAGCCTGGAAGAGACCACGGAGTTCCTGAACATCCGTCATGCCGCGGCCCGCCGGCCGGTGGTGGAGGTTATTCAAACGCACGGACGCGCAATCCTGCTGGGCTGCGCGATCGTGGCCCCCACGGCCGGGTTCAACGGACTGCTCTTTGCGCATATGCCGGCCTATCTCGGGCAGATTCTTGGCTATCCGCAGCAAGAGGTTGCCCGCGCGATGAACGTGGCTTTGCTGGTCATGTCCTTGTCCCTGCTGGCGGCCTCCTGGTGGGCCGATCGCGTGCCTGCCCGCCGGTTGTTGATGATTTCCGCCGTGCTTCTGATCGTCGCCGCGCCGATCGCCTACGCCTTGCTGGCACGCGGGGATGCCAACCTCATGCTGGTCGTGCCGCTGTTCGCGCTCGCCGCCGCGGGGGCGAATGGCAGCTTCGCCTATTTACTTGCCGGCCTGTTCCCCGCGCGCGTGCGGTTCAGCGGCGTCGGGTTGTCGCTGAACATCAGCTTCACCGTTCTGAGCGGCCTTGGGCCACTCGCGGCCAATGCGCTGATCGCAGCGAGCGGATGGCGGGCCGCGCCCGGCCTGATCGTCGTCACGGTCGGGCTGATCGGGTTGGCAGCAAGCCTGTTACTGCGCCGCTTCGACCCATCCCAAGCACGTGTTGCTTCTAGAACAGCAGGATAGCCTCGTCATACCGAATGTAAATTCAAACGAATTTGTAGGTCTTGCTTACATCGAAAGACGCAACGTCCGGGGAGAGCTATAAATTGTTGGTGACGCGCCTTGATCATATGCGCACGCGATGATCTATTGTTAACCATGCAGCCTTCACCCCGTATCATAATTCATCGTGTTATAACTTTCCAAAGACAACTTGGCAGGAAGTGTCATTTTCCCAATGCGCGCTGGCGGCGGCAGCAATGCCATTGCCGGCGCTCGACACATGCCGACCCACTTTGCGGCGCATCAGGAATGACTGCGACGCGCGTGCCGCCGGCCCCGCCTCGATTATCGCGTTTCAAAAGGAGACTGCCATGACATCCACTGCCCGAACGCTTCTCGCCGCTGCTGCCCTCGCGATCGGGATCGCCGGCACCAGTGCGCACGCCCAGGCGGCGACACAGTCGACAAAATCGGGCGCCGTGAAGAATGTCGTGCTTGTCCATGGCGCCTTCGCCGATGGATCGGGTTGGCGCGGTGTCTATAACGAGCTGACGAAGCGCGGCTACAAGGTCACCGTGGTCCAAAATCCGCTCACGTCACTGGCGGACGACGTCGCCGCGACCAAGCGCGCGCTGGCGCAGCAGGATGGTCCTGCCATCCTGGTTGGCCATAGCTGGGGCGGTACCGTCATCACCGAAGCCGGTGTCGATCCGAAGGTTGCCGGGCTGGTCTATGTTTCCGCCTTGTCCCCCGACGCGGGCGAGACAACGGCCCAGCAATATGAGGGCTACAAAACGCCGTCCGAATTCGTGCTCGACACCCGCAGTGACGGCTTTGGGCTCGTGAAGGCAGAGAATTTCAAGGCCGGTTTCGCCGCCGATGTGAACGATGCCGACGCCGCCTTCATGCGCGATTCCCAGGTCGCCATCAACATGTCGGCTTTCGGCACAAAGCTTCAAAATGCCGCCTGGCGGACCAAGCCGAGCTGGGCCGTGATCGGCACGGCGGACAAGGCCTTCGACGCGCGCATGCTGCAGGCGATGGCAAAGCGCATCAATGCCAAAGTGACCGAAGTACCCGCGAGCCATTCGCTCTTCATCACCCAGCCGAAGGCGATCGCCGACGTGATCGATGGCGCCGCGAAACAGCTTAGCTGATAGTCTCGCGCGCCGTCATGGCGTCGCCCGCACATCCGGCGCGACGCGTGGGGAGCGGTGACGTTTGTAACCCATCGGGCCGCCGTGAAACACAAACCGCCATCGACCTATGCCAGATGCCCCCGCGGAAGGCCCATCTTCTGCAGGAGGTATAGAGGGGTTGGCGGAGGCTCGAGAGCTCGTCAGGCGCGTCGGCGAAAGGGCAAAGGCCCTGCGCCGGCGCGTCCTTTCCTTTGACGCGGGCGCTTATGGCGCACTCGGCCGCCTATCCGGTCTGACGGGATTTGCGCACCGCATCGCGCAACTCCTGCTCCGTCTTGCGCAGACGGACTTCCGCCGAACCCAAGGCGGCGAGCGAGGACAAGACCTGCTCTTCGCGCTCCGTAAGGCGGCGGCTTTCATAATCGAGAACGCACAGCGATCCGACCGGGAAGCCTTCTCCGTCCAGGATCGGCGAGCCCGCGTAGAAACGAAAGCCGGGCTCCCCCGCGACCGCCGGGTTTTCGGCGAACCGCGCGTCGCTGGCGAGATCTTCCACCATGAACACGTCCTTCTGCATGATCGTATAGTTGCAGAAAGCCCAGCTTCGCGGCGTCTCCGCCAAGGACAAGCCCACGCGCGACTTGAACCATTGGCGGCTGGGGGTGAGCATCGCGATCAGGGATACCGGGGCTTTCAGCGTTTCCGCCGCCAACCAGGTCAACCGATCGAACGCCTCCTCGGGCGCTGTATCCAGCAATCCCGCGCGCTCGAGCGCAACGAGCCGCTGCCCCTCGTTCAACGCGATCGGAAAAGCCGCCTCGGCAAGCGCCAGGACGGGCTCGCCCGCATCCGCCAGCGACGTGCGAATCGCCTCGATCGCTGCGTCGGGCATTGCGACCATGTCGACCCGCTCAGAAGGCGCCTCACGCATTCCTCCCTCGCCTGTAATGGCAAGGATCCGGCTGTGCCCCAGCGACGGGTTGGCTACCAGCTTGCGCAAAAACTCCTGCCTGTCCGCGGCGCCGTCGCTCACGTCGATCAGCACGGCATGCGGCCGAAGGGAAGCGATCGCGAATACGGCGGCATAAAGATCGTCGAACGTCTGGAGTCCGCATTCCGGCACAGCGGCGAAGAGACCGCGATAGCCATCCAACCTGTCCGAGGGCGCGACCACGATCACGGTCGCTGATGGAGGCTTTGCTCCCGTCCCACGCCCGTCGATCACAGCCTGAACGTCGGAGCGGTACACTCGGCGATGTCCACCCGGCGTCTTCCAGGAGGGTACCGATCCGCCTTCGATCAGCAATTGCGCCGTGCGGATCGAAACGCCCAGCAATTTGGCCGTGTCGGCCGTCGTCAGAATGTCCTTGTTCGGCATGCCTGCTCGCAAAAATTCATTGGGAGCCCGCCGGTGCGGGCGATGCGCAACGTCTACCAGACTGATCACACTGAACAAAATTATTAATATTGCTAACTTTGATAGATTTGATATTCCGCTCTGGTCCGGACCGGCGAGAAGCTCCGCAAGTCCCGACCCCGCTGCTCGTGAAGGTCGCGATGCACCGGGAAACCAAAGCCGCGTGCGAATGCATGCCGACATTTCGGTCCTCGTTCGATCGGCGCGCCCGAGGGGTGCGCGTGCGCGCGGCTCATCACGGCGGAGTGAAAGGAAGGAGTGAAGCGATGACGAGCGCAACCCAGCAGGACGATCGGGCCTTTCAACAGAAGGCGCGGGCCAACCAGGCCGATCTAACCGCCAACCTTAAATCCTCTTACGATTTCATCGTCTGTGGGGCGGGCACGTCCGGTTCCGTGGTGGCGCGTCGCCTGGCCGAAAATCCCGATGTTCAAGTGCTGCTCGTTGAGGCGGGCGGCAGCGACGACGTCGAAGCGGTGCTCAACCCGTCGCTATGGCCCACCAATCTCGGCAGCGAACGCGATTGGGGTTTCCAGGCCCAGCCCAACCCGCATCTGAACGGCCGCACGCTGTCGATGTCGATGGGCAAGGCGCTGGGTGGAGGATCCAGCGTCAACGTCACCGTATGGGCGCGCGGCCACCGCAACGATTGGGATTTCTTCGCGACGGAGGCCGATGATGGTGCGTGGGGCTATGACAATGTCCTGAATATCTATCGCCGCATCGAAAATTGGCAGGGCGCGCCCGACCCGCTCTATCGCGGCAGTTCGGGTCCGGTGTGGGTTCAGCCATCGTCCAACCCCAGTCCCGTGGCGCACGCTTTGCTGGATGCGGCGGCGGCACTCGGCATCCCGACCTTCGACAGCCCCAACGGCCGGATGATGGAAGGCGCTGGCGGCGCGGCGATCACCGACGTTCTGGTGCGCGACGGGCGGCGGCACTCGCTCTTCCGCGCCTATGTCGCACCGTGGTTGGATCGTCCCAACCTCACCGTGCTGAGCGACACGTTGGTGCGCCGCGTGATCCTGCAGGGTAAGCGCGCGACTGGCGTCGAGCTCGTGCGCGACGGGCGGATCGTCACCGTAAACGCCCACGCCGAAGTCGTGCTGTCGCTCGGGGCAATGCAGACCCCCAAGGTGCTGCTGCACTCCGGCATCGGTGACGAAGCCGAGCTGTCTCGGGTTGGTCTTCCGGTCGTCGAGCATCTGCCCGGCGTCGGCAACAACCTGCAGGATCATGTATCGTTCGGCTGCACCTGGGAGTATAAGGAACCGATTGCGCCCCGGAATAGCGGAAGCGAGGCGACGCTTTATTGGAAGAGCCGCCCGGAGATGCAGGCTCCGGATTTCCTGTTCTGCCAGGTCGAATTTCCGGTACCCAGCGAACGGACTGCAGCGCTCGGCCTGCCTGAGCATGGCTGGACCATGTTTGCTGGCTTGGCACAGCCTAAAAGCCGTGGTCGGCTACGGTTGCGCAGCAACGATCCGCTCGCACCACTCGAAATCGACGCCAACATGATGTCGGATCCCGAAGATATGGTCGCGGCGATCCGGTGCGTCGAATTGTGCCGCGATCTCGGCAATTCCGATGCGTTCCGGCCATTGGTGAAGCGGGAAGTGATGCCGGGCAACCTTAGGGGTGAGGCGCTGAAGGCGTATATCCGGGATGCCGCTGTCACCTACTGGCACCAGACCTGCACCGCCAAGATGGGACGCGACGCCATGTCCGTCGTGGACGGCGCGCTGAAGGTCTATGGCATCGATGGTCTCCGCATCGCCGACGGCTCGATCATGCCGCGTGTCACCACCGGCAACACGCAGGCGCCCTGCACGATCATTGGTGAGCGTGCAGCAGAGATGATCCGCGCCACGCACAAGCTGTGATGCCTCCTCCGACACGCCGGATCTCGATCCGGCACCTGTCTTAAACTGCGCCATCCTGCCCTTGCCGCTGCGGCGTCCGCCGCACGCCGGGACAGGATGGTCGCGACAGACTGAAAGATCGCTGGAATGTACCATGCCATCGCCAAATCCGAATTCGCCGTCCGTCCGGCAACCTTGGCCGCCGCCTCCACCCGGATCGGTCGCCTTCTGGTCGTGGAGGACGATCCGGCAACCCGCCGCTTGATCACCGATTATCTTGCGGCACAGCCATGTACCGCGCTGGGCTGCGGCGCGCCTGACGTCGGTCGCTACCTGCAGGGTCCACCCCTCAGCCTGATCATCGTCAATGCCCGGCTAGGGGAGCTGAGCGGCCTTGAGATCCTACGCCAGATCCGTGAACGATCGCATGTTCCGGTCATTCTCTACCGCGACGGGCAGCCAACCCATGTCGAACCCATTATCGGGCTGGAGCTCGGGGCGGACGATTTCTGCTCCGGCCCTCTCAATCTCGACGAGTTGCTGGCGCGTGTCCGCGCAATCCTGCGCCGCCAGGAGCTCGGCCGGCTGTTCGCGCCCCAACTACGCGGCGGGCATCACTTTCACGGTTGGGAATTACGCCACTCAACCCGCAAATTGACGTCGCCGACCGGCGAAATCGTCGGCCTCACGAAGAAGGAATATGCGTTGCTGAGCGCCTTACTGGAGGCGCCCTGCCGCCCCCTGTCACGCCTGCACCTCATGCGCGCAACCCGTACGCACGAGGATATTTACGATCGCAGCATCGACGTTCAGATCCTCCGCCTTCGGCGCAAGCTCGCCACCCATCCATCCGGGGTCGATCTGATCAAGACGGAACGGGGCTTTGGCTACATCTTCGACGCCCGGGTCGAAACGCTATACTAGCGCGCCTTGCGCGAGGCAGGTGCGCCGGTTTAGCGCGCGCCTGCCTTGCGCTGAAGGAAGGCGAGCACCGCCTGGTTGAAGGCCTGTGGTCGTTGCCACGGCACAAAATGCCCGCCGTTCGGAAATATCTGGAGCCGCGCGCCGGGAATGACGCGGGCAAGATAGTGCGCATGCGCCTCGGTAATGAATTCGTCGTGATCGCCTTCCGCGATGGTGATCGGAACGTCGCGGATCGCGGCGAGCTGCGCGGCCTTATAATTGGGCTCGCTGGCCTGCATGGGCTGCAGCGCTTGGTGGAGTTGAGCAAAGCCCTTGGGATTGCCGGAAAGGGCGGCATGCTCGGCCGCCAATCGTGGCAAAAGGACTTTAAGGATCGGCGCATCGGCCGCACCAGGACGAACGCCCCGCTGGTCCATGTTGGCGCCGAACGCATAGAGACGGTCGACGCGGTTCGCATTGTGCATCGCCAATATGAGACCGATGATCGCGCCGTCGCTCCATCCTACGATCGCTGCTCGTTCCAGGTGGAGCTTGTCCATGACGGCAACCACGTCTTGCGCCATCAGCTCGTAACTGAGAGGCTGATTGCCCAATGTGCTGCGGCCATGGCCACGGCTATCGATCAGGATGACGCGATAACCCGCCTTGACCAGCGCGGGCACCTGCCCACCCCAGCCGCGGCTGCTCGAAAGTCCCCCGTGAAGCAGAATGACCGGTCTGCCCCTGCCCACGCTCCCGAACCAGATATTGGCGCCAGCGTGCCGCGCAAAGCCCGTCTGCTGTAATCTGGGGAGAGCGGCAACCGCGGGGATGGTCTGTGGCGGCGGGGCGGCTGGCGCCAACACGGGAATTGATAGGACCAGCGAAAGGCCTAGTAGAATCTTGCGCATGTTCACCGTGTCCCTGTCCCGCGGGCCGGCAACCCAGCGTCCGCCTTGTTTCGCTTGCGAAGGCCGTACAGGGCTGCCCTTTGCAGCGCGACCAGGGCCTCGTTACGACTGACATTCAGCGCGGGATCGCCTCGACTCATCGCGAAATCCGCTCGTTACCCCGGAAATCAAAAGAACTTCGTTACGACTGTGATCCAAACTATTCTGGATTGAGGCCGCCGCTCATAGGGACGCGGTCCATTGTCAGGCGGATGATCGCGAGGATCCAGTGAGCTATATCGACACGTCCGAAGTGGCCTTCCAGGCCAAGGCCGCGCGCGTTTTGGTTGTGGATGATGATCCGGCCATGCAGCGGATGATCGTCAGTTATCTGACCGAACATAATCTGCGTGCCACCTCGGTATCGGGGCGCCGCGGACTCTTCCACGCTTTGGTCGGCCGCGAGCCCGATCTGATCATCCTCGATTTGCATCTGGGTGAGGATGATGGCCTGGATGTCCTGCGTGAGTTGCGTGCCAAGAGCGTGACCCCCGTCATTCTGATTACCGGAAATCGGCGCGAAGAAATTGATCGGGTCGTCGGGCTGGAGCTAGGTGCCGACGATTATCTGACCAAGCCTTTCGGGTTGCGTGAATTGCTGGCCCGTGTCCGTGCCGCGCTGCGGCGCCGCTCGATGGATCGGCTGAGCCCGGCGCGCCAGAGTGGCGCGATATTCCGCTTCGCCGGGTGGCAGTTCGATCAGCGTAACAGGCAGCTCATTTCGCCAAAAGGCGACATCGTACCCCTGACCAAGGGCGATTTCGCTCTGTTGAGCGCCTTCGTCCAGGCGCCGCGCCGCACCTTGTCGCGCGAGCATCTGCTGCAGGCGACACGGGTTCACGAAGATGTGTTCGATCGCAGCATCGACGTGCAGATCTTGCGCCTGCGCCGTAAGCTGGAAGACGATGCGCAGGCACCCCGCTTGATCCGCACCGAACGTGGGCTCGGCTACCGTTTCGACGTCGACGTGGAGTTGCTGTAGGCTCGCGCTCGTGTGTCGCGGCTACGCGGCTTCAGTGAAGGGCTGGCGTCGCGCCGCTGATAACCGCCGGTAGCCGCGCGGCGAGTTCCTTGCGTTTCAGCGGGTAGGCGATTTTGGCCGCCCGGATACGGCTTCGCAACAACTGGGCTTCCGGCGTCGCCACGAGCATCGGGCGACCAGCCATAGGCGCCGACAACAGCTCGGCCGACTTGAGCGCGATCTCGGTGTTGAACGACGTGATAAGAGCGCCGTCGCAGTCCTTCAGCGCCTGGCTCATCGCCGCGATGCCGGTAGACAGCGGAAAGCCGATCGGTTCGTACCCAAGCTCCGCCAGCAACTCCTCTTCTTCGGCAAGCTGCTCCGATTGGGCCAGCAACAATATCCGCGCCCCATCGCCCGCTATCGCATAATCGTCGGTTCCGGCTCGCTCCGGCAGCCAGACTGAGAAGCGCGCGCCGGGATTGATGTTTTCGACATCGATCGAACCACCGTGATCCTGAACGATCTCCCAGGCCGTTGAAAGGCCCAGGCCAGTTCCGCCGAGTTTCGTGGTGAAGAAAGGTTCGAACAAACGGCAGCGCGCGGACGCGGCGATGCCAGGCCCCCGGTCGGTGACGGAGACAACGACATATTGGCCCGAGGGAAGCATGCCGTGACTGAGGCGGCGTCGCTGCACCAGGTTCACCCGCCCTGCCTCGATCGTCACCGTCTCTCCGTCGCCCGCATGAACGGCGTTGTTGCAGATGTTGAGGAACACCTGCTGAAGTTCGCTGGCCGCGCCGATGACGGGGAAGCTTCCCTCTGACGTCAGCAGCCGGATCTGGTTCTGACGTGCGGATGCCGACACGAGCTGAACGCTCTCTCTCAGGATATCCAGCAGATCGGCTGGGCGTTTCTGCGATCGTCCCTGCTTGGCGAAGTTCAGTATCTCGTCGACGAGATTACGGGCACGGCCGACGGCGTGCAGTATCTCGCCAAAATGCCGGTACGCTGGCGATCCTTTGCGCGTGCGCTCCTGGCCCATTTCGGCATACCCGCCAATCGCGCAGATGATGTTATTGAAATTGTGCGCGACGCCGCTCGCCATCACGCCGATAATCTCCATCCGACCGGCGCGCGCGACTTTCTTTTCAAGCCGTTCGCGCTCCTGCTGCATCGCTTCGCGGCGCGCACCATGCGCAATCGCGACGAGTGCGGAGGCAAGCCCCGCCATATGATCGCGACGTTGTGCAAAGGCCGCGCCACTCGGTTCGAAGCCGATGATGAGCCGGTGGGGCTCGACCGTTCTCAGCAAGACCAGATCGCTGACGCCGACGGTGCGCATCGCTTCGATGACGGCCGGATGCCCCCGATTTCCCCGTGTCGACGCCATCACCCGGTCGCCTGCCCAGGCGCTGTTTGCATCCGCGACACGCACCAGCTGGCAGAACCACTCCTGTTCGTCGTCCACGTGGGGTGCGGAAAAGTGCACAGGCGCCGCAATGCCGGGAATCATCAGGCGGAGGCGTTTGGCACGAAGGTAGAAAGCAAGGCGGTTCACCGCATCCTGCACGCGCGCCTCGAATGTTTCGTGGCCGGTGTCGATCAGGGGCATCGCGATGGCCGCGCTTAACCGTTCATTGTCTGCCTGGCTTTGCAGTTCCCGCGTATGCTGGCGCTGCACCAATATCATCGCGGTCACGATTGCCGTCAGAAGGGTGATCAGAAAGCCGAAGCATATCTGAAGACGGCGCAGCGCACTCTCGCGATTGCGAACCTCTTCGCGGATCAGCATCTGAAACTGCCTGACCCGCTTTTCCATATCCATCCCGCGGATGGCGTTCAGCAGCCTATCGATTTCGGGCAAGATCTCCACCAGCCGTCGCGCATGCGTGACGAGTGCTGCGTCGGCCGTACCGGGGCGCGCGCGCGGTAGAGCATCCAGCGCAGATTGCGCGCCGAGCACCGTTGGCTTGCTCGTGTCGAGCGTGAGCCTCAGGATCCAGGCGGACAGAATATTGTTCTGGTCTATCTTCGCATCATCGTTGGCAGCAAATTGAGTGAGCGCTCGCTGCAAAAGCCTGTTGCGGTGCTTGAACTGCTGCACCAGGACTTCCTGGCGAGCGGCGGCTGCCGCGACGCCCGCCAGCGCCTGCCTTGCCGATGAAGGCATCGGCAATTTGCCGAGACCGGAGAGACTCTCTTCGGCCGCGACCAGATCCGCATCTACCGGTTCGTAACTGCGTAGCATGCCAGCGCGCGCCGTCAGCAGATCGACCTGCAGCGTTCGCTCGGCCAGCGAATACATCATGATGCCGTTGCTGGCGCGGCTGGCGTAGCGACGATTGTCGCCCATCATGTTGAAGGCAAGGGCGGCGACGATCAAGGTGGCAAGCAGCGTGGCAACGCCGGCGAGCCGAAGGACTGGCAGCCACCGCATCAGGAGGACGGCGCATGGGGCGGGACGCGCCGCCCGCCGCCTGGATGAAGGCTGCTTTCGCGACGAGGACGGCCGCGTCCGTGGAACTGCGCAGCGAGGCCATCTGAACTGCAAAGCTGGTGCGTGTGCATTTGAACCCCGGTCGCAAGAAGTCTCAATGGACGTGCGGCCCGCGCATTGCGAGGACATTGCGGCCGCGATCGATACTATTTCAATTGTAGCCCGAGCGCCGTTAATTCGCGTTGCCAGCAGGCACGTCACGGATTCCGCACTTCGTTTCGGCCGTAATATTGCCGTATCCAACTGCAATCATCAAGCAGCTCGGCCGCGACACCCCGGTGTTCCAATTACCGGGACGTGCGGAATGGATGGTGCAAAGCAGGAAAGCTCAACCGATTACGAGGATGAGCTGGCCAGTCTGCCAATCGATCAGCTTGACGTCGCGCGACCGCAATTATTTCAGCGTGGCTATGCGCCACGCTATCTTCGGCGTTTACGCCATGAGGCGCCCGTTCATTATTGCGCGGATGGGGAATACGCCTCTTATTGGTCGGTGACGCGCCATCGGGATATCGAGATGATCGAACTCGATACCGATACCTTTTCGTCCGACCATCTCAATGGCGGAATCACGCTCACGTCGCATCCGGACGATCCGCAATTTCTTCCGTCGTTCATTGCGATGGATCCGCCGCGCCATGGTGAACAGCGCAAGGTGATCGCACCCGCTTTCTCGCCGCAACGGCTCGGCGAGATGACGCAATCCTTGCGCACGTGGTCGCGGGAGATATTGGACGGCCTTCCCATCGGGACTACCTTCGATTGGGTCGACCGCGTCTCGATTGAACTCACGGCGCGCACCTTGGCCTTGCTGCTGGGCTACCCCCATGAACGGGCGCGGGACCTGATCCGCTGGTCGGACGCAATGGTCGCACTTCCCGGCAGTCCCGCTTGTCCGACGATCGAGCAGAAGCTGGCGGTGATGCAGGAATGTTTCGATGCGTTTGACCAGATCTGGCAGGCGCGTTTGCGCGCGCCGGCGGGCAACGATCTGCTGTCCATGATCGCCGGCGGCGTCGAAACGCGGGAGCTGTCGCCAGACGAATTGCACGGCAACCTGCTGCTCCTGATCGTGGGCGGCAATGACACGACCCGCAACAGCATCACCGCCAGCGTCCTCGCGCTCGATCGCTTTCCTCGGGAGCGGCAGAAACTGGACGCCGATCCCAAACGCCTCGCCAACTTGGTGCCGGAGATTCTACGTTGGCAAACGCCGATCGCTCATATGCGCCGCACTGCGATGCGGGATGTCGTTCTGGGCGGCCAGCCCATCGCCAAAGGCGACAAGGTGATCCTGTGGTACCTATCGGCCAATCATGATGAGGAGATTTTCGCGGACGCCGAAGACTTCCGGATTGATCGGGCCAATGCGCGCCGGCATCTGTCATTCGGTGCCGGCATTCATCGCTGCGTCGGTGCGCGTCTGGCGGATCTGCAGATCCGCATCTTGTGGGAGGAAATCCTGACGCGCTTTCCGCGGATCAATGTTCTGCATGAGCCGGAACGATCCTTTTCGACCTTCACCCACGGCTATTCATCACTCCTGGTGCGCATCCCCCACCGACATTCCTGATCCGCCCGGTTTGCGCCCAGGGCGCGCTTGTGAGCTGCGGACGGAAGGATCGGGGCGACCGCGTCGATGAAACAAAGCCCCGACCGCTGGATGGTGAAGCGCGATCCCCAGCCACATCGCCAGGCCGAGGATGACGCAGCCGAGTTGGATCGACGCGGCCGCGCCTTGCCCAATCCGATAGCCCAGCATGGCGGTGGTTGAGAGCGCCCCGACTGGAGCAACTTCATGGACCATCAGCAACGCTACACCGCCGAGGACCGCCAGCAGCACCGGCAGGCTTGCATCCGGTATAAGCCCTGCCGTCGTGAGCGTCTCGGCTGGAAAGCCCGGCAGCTGGAGCTGGAAGATCCCGTCCAGCAGCAAGGTTGCCGCAACCAGTGCGACCACGCCTCGGCCGAGCATCCGGCTAGTCATGGTCCGCCTCCACAATGGGCCTGGCCGGGGTCATGAACGCAGCCCGACGAGCTGGACGCCCAGCATCATAAGGATCCCGCCGGTCGTCCGATCGAGCATCCGCACCACCGCGGGGCGCTGCAACCACGGGCGGACGACGCCCGTGAACACGGCCAGCAGGGAAAACCAGCCGATTACGATCAGGCTGTGGCTTGCTGCCAGCGAACAGGCCTGAGCCCCGCTGGATGGTCCACTCGGCACGAACTGCGGCAATAGGGTCAGATAGAAAGCACCGACTTTCGGGTTGAGAATGTTGGTGGTGAAGCCACGGCGGATCGCGCCCGATATCGTCCCCGCGCTATCGCTCAAGCGCTCGACGGAGATCGACAGTCGCAGCCGCAACAGGAATTTCGCGCCCAACCATGCAAGGTAGGCGCCGCCGGAGAGGCGCAGCAGATCAAACGCGAGCGGCCAGCTTTCGAGCAGCGCGGCCAGCCCGAATGCGGCAGCGGCGCCCCAGCACAGGCAGCCCAGAGCAATTCCCATTGCGCTGCCGACCCCGGCGCGCGGCCCGTCCATGGCCGCCGTCCGCAGAACCACGGCGGTGTCCAGCCCCGGAACCATCGTCAATATCGTTGCCGTCAGCAGAAATGCTGGCAGAGTATCGGGAAGCATTTCATCATCTCGCGACGGGCGTCCGTCCGACGCCCTTTAGGTTCGCAGACAATGCCACCGGCTCCGTTGCAGCTTGGCTGCGGTGCGGGCCCGTCTACGCTGCACCTGTAACGGAGGATCGGTTATCCATGCCGACCTTGCCGTCACCGTCTGGCGATGATGATCGTGCCCTTGTCCGCCGGCGAAAGAATATGATGACGCACCGCTGAGAAGCCGGCGCGTACCAACATCCTCGTGAATTCTTCGTAACTGTAAGTACGTGTGCCTGTCTCGACCAAAAGCGTTAGCGCAAAGGCGCTGCCGAACAGGCTGGGTGTCGTCTCGTGCGGATAGTCATGGACGATCAACTGGCCTCCGGGCCGGATCACCTTGGCCAGATGCGTAAAGATGCGTTCATTCTCATCCGCGTGCATATTGTGGGCAACGGACAGATATAGTGCGATGTCATAGCCCTCCCCCCAGTCGCACGCCCGCACATCCGCAGCATGCACCGCGATACGGCCTTCCAACCCAGCATCCCGGATGCGCGTTTCGGTGCCGTCCAGCGCGCTTTCGAGATCGATGATCAGGCCGCTCAGCTGGCGATAGCGACGACACAGCGCCAATGTGTGCAAACCATGCGATCCGCCCAGATCCAGCAGGCGCTTTGCCTCGTGCGGTACGTCTATTAGGTGCAGCAGATCCGGCGATAGGTCCTGCGCAAAGGCGCGCATGTAGCGCGCGAAGCGCGTTCCCAGTGCCGGCTCGTCGCGCATCCTGTCCCACAAGGACCGGGCCGGTTCGCCGCGCCTTACCGCGTCCGGCAAATCCAGCATGATCGACCAGGCATCGGCGCTCCAGACGAGGCCAGGGGTGTAATCCACCTTTCCCCTGCTGGTGAACCAGCGCGCCGTGTCCGGCGCATTAACCAGCACGTCACCCCGCCGTTCGAGCATAGCGGCTTCGACCAGGAAGTCGCTGAGCCGCGCGACACCGGTCTGGCTCGCATCCAATGCCCGCGCGAGCGCTTCTATCGTCATGGGCCCGTCTGCAAGAGCTTCAAACAGGCCAAGGCGCGCTGCCGTGATCACTGCAGAAGCATGCATCATTGCCAGATAAACGTCGGCGATCGGCTGCGCGGCCGGATCGTTGCTTGCCGCCAGTTCGGCTCCTCGGTCCGGTCGGAAGCGACGGGGCAGACCGAAATCGGCACGTTTCTGGTCCACCTTACGCTCCCTGCAATCCACATCTGCGGGAAGGATGGCGCCGCTGACGCTACGGCGCGGCTTCAGCACCCCGACGGCCGGTTACAATTGCTATGCCGGCGGAAGATAGTTGCGCGACGTGGTCGGCATATTCCTCTAAGCCCTCGGCGCGGACCGTTGGTCGCGCTGGCTCAACGATGTGATCGGAGCAGATCTCCGCGGCCCGCACAATAACGCTGCGCCAAGCCATAGGCGGCCTGTTGATCGACCGCGCCGCGATGCTCCGGACGCAAATAGCGACACAGATCGAAGCGGACCGGATGCGCTTGCAGATGAAGCACCAGGCTTATCGCGATACTCACAGCGATGACAGCCGTCGCCGCTAAGGTGGCGATGCAGGTGCATGCCGCGAACAGGGTCGTTGATCGCGTACCTTTGCGCACCCGCGTTGATCGGCGCGACTTGCGCACCGGTGGGCGCAGACGGGTCAGGACGTCATCCATTTTGCCCGTGCGGCATCAGGCCGCTCTGCCTTCTGCGAATTACCGGCGGCAAGGATTGCGATCGCGACCAATCCGCCGATCATGCCGATATGCTCCGTCGCCGTATGGAAGGCGATCGTCCGGAATGGCTCGTCCGTCATGTCCCAGAAATGATGCACGAGAAATATGGTCAGCCCGGTGAAAGTGCCGAGCGCACCGGCGCCCAGCCAAACCAGGCGGTTGGAGATGATCAGCAAGGATCCGCCAAGCTGCACGATAAAAGTCGCGACGTTGAAGACCGCGGGGGGTTCCAATCCGAAATGCGCCATCTCGGCAGCGCCCGCCTGAAAGTCGAACAGTTTCGCCAGCCCGCTTGCCCAGAAGGGAAAGGTCAAAGCGGCGCGCGCCAGCATGCCGACGCGCCGCGAGCGGAGGAAACGATTGATCACGTTTAACATAGACTTGCTCCGTCTGGGCATCGCGGCGCGGCGGTTCGGAGCCACGTCGGCGGCCGTCCTCGGCGACGCCGCGCGCTGTTTCGATCGGCGCGTATCTTCCTGGTGAATTCGGGCGGCTAGCTCGATCGATCCGGCATTCGGATAATGCGAGCACGCGTAGAGAATGAGGCTGTCGATCAGAGAGCTCGACACGCCGGGGCGGCCCGCTCCCGTACGGTCCGGGTCGTTAGGCATGCCTGACGTTTGCCGGCGTGGAGCAACGATTGCGTTGCGGGGCAGCGCTGCCCGGTTACACCTGAAACTCCGGGACCGTAGCTTCAACCGTCAGAGTTCAGGCCTATTGTCCTGAAAAGCGAAACGCCTCGTTCTATTTCGTCCTGCTTATCGCAACGCATTAGGCGCGTTATTTCGCTGGCACTCCGCAACACCAAAGGATGTGCGTCATGAACATGCCTGCACGCTTACAAACCAATTGCGCGGACGATGCCCGGCAAGATCCTGCCATTGCGGGCAAACCGTTCTCTGACATGGCAGCCGTGCGTGGCGGGCCCACCGTATATGCAGGCCGGACAGCAGTCTTCGCATGGTTCGAACGGGCGATCCCCACCGCCTCGGCTATCGCTGCGCCGCGCGCCATCAGGTCCGCCGCCAATGAGCATCACATAACGGCGGAGGTGGCTGGCGACTTTCCCGGCAGCCCTGCCCTCCTGACCTTTCACTTCGTGATCCGGGACGACCAGATCGCCGAATTGGAGATTGCATGATGACGAACATCGACCCGCAGGAGTTTCGCGGCAAACGCGTCGTCCTTACCGCTGGAACGAAAGGCACCGGTGCCGCCACCTATCGGCGCCTCATCGCGGGCGGCGCCCGCGTCGTCACCGCCGCGCGGGCCGGCCCACCCGACTTCATGCGTGACGAGGATTTCGTGCAGGCGGATTTGAGCACGGCTGACGGCGCCTCCACGCTCACGACCGCAGCGCTCGACCGCCTTGGCGGCGTCGACATCCTGGTCCATGTCCTCGGCGGCTCCTCGTCTCCCGGCGGCGGCTATGCCAAGCTCGACGACAGCCTGTGGCAGCAGGAGCTCGATCTGAACCTGATGAGCGCCGTCAGGCTCGATCGGTTGCTGCTGCCGCGCATGGTGAACGCGGGTGCCGGCGTCGTCATTCACACGGGCTCGATCCAGCGCAAACTTCCGCTGCACGATGCCACCACCGCTTACGCGGCCGCGAAGGCGGCTCTGGTGACCTATAGCAAGGCCTTGTCGAAGGAGGTTGGACCCAAGGGGGTGCGGGTTAACGTCGTATCACCGGGCTGGATCTATACCGATGCCACAGACGCCTTCGTGAAGCGTCTGGCCGACACCTCCCATGTCAGCGAGGATGCGGCCCGGCAGACCATCGTCGATGCACTCGGTGGGATCCCGCTCGGCCGGCCGGCGCATCCGGAAGAAGTCGCGGAGCTCATCGCCTTTCTCGCCTCGGACCGTGCTGCAGCCATCCACGGCACGGAGGTCACGATCGACGGCGGAACGGTCCCGACCGTCTAACCGCTCGGCAGCGGCCTTGACCGCACCCCGCACCGGCGCCTTATCAGGCGTCGGCAGGTGAGCGGATGATGGCGAAACGGCGCAAACGATGGTGGCACCCGCTCCAGGAGATCGCGCTCGTTGTGGCGGTGCTGGTGCTCGCCATCCTGGCTCTTATGCTCATGCCGATCTGGCTTCCCCTCGAAACAAGAAAGAGGTCCCGTGACGAGCAACACAAGCGCGCATTAGTAGAGAAGTGGCCGTGCGGTTGGTGCTTAGCCCCGCTTGGCGAAGCCGCTCTATCGCGTGCCGACGCGCTGGAAGCGGCCGAATCCAAGGCTGAGCAGATCGGCAAGGATTGGATGGATGGATATACGCACAGCAGACGCATCCTCGCTGCCTGCTGCCCGCGTTGCGGCGCGGCGCACCGCTTTGCTCCCAAGGAAAACGCCTTCCTCCTGCTAATCCCGCGGCAAGTGGGCGATCGTTTCGGTGCGCTGCTGGAAGAAGCCGTGCCCGCCCCAACCTGCCGCATGGCCTGGCCATGGTTAAGGCCGTCCGTTGCCATGCATCGATTGCAGGTCACGCGGGATCCCATCGCGGCGATCGACGAACTTGATCAACCCGTAACTGGCGAGATCGAGCTGCCGCACGATGTCGACGTGGCGGCCATCGCCGAAGCCCTCCTCCGATCGGCCTGGCTGCCTGATCTCGGGCCTTCCGTACGCTGGCAGTGCGGGGCGGGTGCGGTGCCGCTGGAATTCGGAAAGGAGGCGGGCATGCCCTTTGTGCACCGATCGGAGGACATCCCACGGCGCGCGGACACGGTGACCCACGTCCACCTCGCTTATGCTTACGACCGTAATGATCATGGCCAGCGGGACGCCACCCACTGAGCAACAACGGCTATTCGGCCACCTGATCCGGGCTTATGCCGTACCTTTTGGCGAGCGGAGCAGGAACATGGCGCGATCCGGTCGGCGGCGCGGCACAGCCATCACGATTCAGTCGGTCGCGGAGCAGGCCGGCGTGTCGGCCATGACCGTATCCAACGTGATCAACGGCACCGGCAAGGTCGGCGCGGCGACGCGGGAGCGGGTGCGTGCCGCCATCGCGCAGCTCGGGTATGTGCCCAACGTGGCGGCGCGCGGGCTCGCCAGCGCCGGCATCGTCCGCGTCGGCCTGATCTACGACGAACCGCAGAGCCCGTTCGTCAGCGCGATGTTGATCGGCGCCTTGAACATGACCTCGGCTCGCGGCGTGCAGCTGATGATCCGCCGCCTCTCCGATTATTCCGTCACCGGCACCGCCGCCACCGCCAAGGCGCTCGTGCGCAGTGGCGCCAATGCCTTGCTGCTGATGCCCCCCTTCGCGGAATTGCTGAGCGGCCGGCCGATCGTCGGCGAGCTGAATGTCCCGCTCGCCGCGGTCGCGACCGGAGGCGCCCTGCCGGACGTCAGCACGGTGCGGATCGACGATTGCGCCGCAGCTTTCGCCATTACCGAACTGCTCATCCGCCATGGCCACCAGCGCATCGGTCTGATCGCCGGCCCCGATAATCATTCGGGCAGCGCCTTGCGCCGTGCGGGCTATCTCGCCGCCCTGCGCGCGCACGGACTGGCGACCGATCCTGTCCTGCAGACCCCCGGCAATTATCTGTTCGATGGGGGCATCAAGGGCGCGCGCGCTTTGCTGGATCTGCCGGAACCGCCGACCGCCATCTTTGCCAGCAACGACGACATGGCCGGCGGCGTCGTCTCGCTCGCACAGAGCCGCGGTCTGCGGATTCCCGAAGCGCTGGAAGTGGTGGGCTTCGATGACACGCCGATCTCGCGTCAGCTGTTTCCGGCCCTCACGACGATCCGCCAGCCGATCACGGAAATGGCCGAACAGGCGACGAGCGGCCTGATCGACGCGGTCAACACGCCCGATGCCGCGCCGCACGATACGGTGCTGGAATATGCTCTGGTGGAGCGTGCTTCGACCGGCTGTTGCGTTTAACGCTAAACCAACTTAGCCAACCTCTCACTGGCATGACCAGAAATAACAGAGAGGCTGAGCGATGCGCCGCGTACCATCTACGTCCCATGTCCGGACCCGACGATTCCCGACCCTGCTGCAAGGCGCCGCGATCGGCCTGGCCCTGGTCGCTGCCACCGCTGCCACTGCACGCACTCCCGAAACAACACCGCTGACGGATGCCGCGGTGCGTGCCCGGGCAGACGCGTTGCTGGCGCAGATGACGCCGGAGGAAAAAGCCGGCCAGCTCACCCAATATTTCGACTTCCCTGTTCCTGCTGAAGCCAAGCGCGTGGCGGATGAGGTGCGCGCGGGCCGGGCCGGATCGCTGCTGTTCCTCAGCGAACCCGATCAGATCAACCAGATGCAAAAGATCGCGGTCGAGCAAACCCGCCTCAAAATCCCGCTGCTGTTCGGCTTCGACGTCATCCACGGCCTCCGCACGATCATGCCGGTGCCGATCGCCATGGCGGCCACATGGGATCCCAAGCTCGTCGAAAAGGGTCAGGCGGTCGCGGCGGCGGAGGCGCGTTCGGTTGGCATCCACTGGGCCTTCGCGCCGATGGTGGATATTGCCCGCGATCCGCGCTGGGGCCGCATCGTCGAAGGCGCCGGTGAGGACGCCTATCTTGGCTCCGTGATGGCCGCCGCCCAGGTGCGCGGGTTCCAGGGCCCCAATATCGGCGCCGCCAATCATATCATCGCCGGGCCTAAGCATTTTGCCGGCTACGGTGCCGCCCTGGGCGGGCGCGACTATGACGAGGTCGACCTGTCCGACAACCAGTTGTGGAACACCTATTTGAAGCCGTTCAAGGCGGCGGTCGATGCCGGCGCGGGCAACATCATGAGCGCCTATATGGGCCTCAACGGTGTGCCCGCCTCCGGCAACCACTGGCTGTTGACCAAGGTGCTGCGCGACACATGGGGCTTTAAGGGCTTCGTCGTGACGGACGCCGGCGCCGCCCATGATCTCGCGACGCATGGCTATGCCCGCGACAATGCCGATGCCGGCGTCCGCGCGCTGACGGCCGGTGTCGACATGGAAATGGCGCCGCCGTTCGGCGAATCCGCCTACCGCACGCTTCCGGCGTCATTGGCGGCCGGGAAGGTGACGACCGCGCAGCTCGACGGCGCGGTACGGACGATCCTGGAAACCAAGATCCGCATGGGCCTGTTCGAACATCCCTATGCCGATGCCGGGAAGTCGGCGCGTATCCTTGCCGATCCTGCCCATCGCGAAACCGCGCGGATCGCGGCGGAGCGCTCGGCCGTGCTGCTGATCAACGACGACAAGCTGCTGCCGTTTGATCGCACGCGCGTTAAATCCCTCGCCGTTATCGGCCCACTCGCCGATGCCGCGCGCGACACGGTTGGACCGTGGGTATTCGCGCAGGACGACAAGGAGACGGTAACGGTACTGGCCGGCATCAAGGCCAAGGCCGGCCGCGATATTCGCGTCGACTACGCCCCCGGCGTGACCATGCCGGCGCGTCTCTTCCCCTCCATCTTCGATGCAGGCGTCGGCAAGGCGGCGCCGCGCCCCGATATTGACGACGCGACCGAAATCCCACGGGCGGTCGCGCTGGCCAGGTCAGCCGATGTCGCGGTGCTGGTCCTGGGCGAAGCGCAGAACATGATCGGCGAATTCGCATCCCGCTCATCGCTGGACTTGCCGGGTCGGCAGCAGGAATTGCTCGACGCGGTCATCGCCACCGGCAAGCCGGTGGTCGTCCTGCTGATGAGCGCGCGCCCGATCGATATGAAGGGCAGCAAGCCCACGGCGCTGATGAACATCTGGTATCCGGGAACGCAGGGCGGCACCGCGGTTGCGAACCTGTTGTTCGGCGACGCTGTTCCGGGCGGCAAGCTGCCCTTCACCTGGGCGCGCGACATCGGCCAGATCCCGCTGACCTATGCCCACCTGACGTCCCATCAGCCCGCCAACGCCGAGAAGCGTTATTGGAACGAGCCTAATTCGCCGCTTTTCCCGTTCGGCTATGGCCTGAGCTATTCCAGCTTCTCGTTCAGCAACCTCAAGGTGGCGCGGCCCAGCATCGCGCCCGGCGAAAGCGTGGATGTTACCGTCGACATGACCAACACCGGCCAGCGCACGGCCGACGATGTCGCGCAGCTCTATATCCATCAGCGCTTTGGCAGTTCGGCGCGGCCTGTCCGCGAGTTGAAAGGGTTTCAGCGGGTGACGCTGAAGCCGGGCGAAACGCGCTCGATCCGCTTCACCTTGTCCCCCGAAGAGCTACGCTACTGGACCGCATCGAGCGGCACCTGGGTTCAGGATGAGACGACCTTCGATGTCTGGGCAGGCGACAGCTCGGCGGCAACGCTGGCCGCGACGTTCGACGTCAAGAAGCCCTGACGGCCTTGAGGCGGATCATGCACGGCCCCCGCTGTGCATGATCCGCCTCGCCCCCTACCCGTTAGAAGGACGCACCGACCGAGAAGACGATGCGGCTTGAGGCAATCGAGCTGCCATTCTTATTCGAGCTGAAATTCGGCAGCAGATAGGCGGATTCGCGCTTGGTGATGTCGGTGTCGACATAAGCGATGCCCAGCACCACCGGCCCCAGCACATAATCGGCGCCGATCAGCCAGTCGAAATATTCGCCGGTCGGGGCGACACTGGTACCGTTCGGGCCGAGCCCCGGGTTACCGTGCGAATAGCCGATATGGGCTTTAGCCGTAATCGGCGTGCCCGGGATGCCGGCATTGGCGTCACCCCACAGATAGAGATTGTCCTTCTTCTGGCCGCGGCTGTTCGGCGTGTTGGAGAAATTGCCGAGCGCCTCCTGCTTGGGGGCATAGGCGACACCCGCGAGCAGGTTGAGCGGGCCGGCGGTGCCGGACAGCTTGGCATAAGGTTCGGCGAAGTCGGTGTTCGATGCGCCGCCCGGATACATATACCAGGTCAGACCGACATCCAGCGCACCCCCGCCGATCGGCGTCTTGAAGCCGCCGACCAGGTCCAACTCCATATTGGATCCGCCGAACGTCCCCCAGCCGGCGAGGTTCGATCCCCACACGGCCGCATAGAAGCCGGACGTGTGCGTCGCGGTGAGGCCGCCCTGAACGGCCATATGCTTGTCGCTTTGGGAGACACCGCGGAAACGGTAGTCGGACACCAGCCCGATGGAGCCCGACACCGTGATCGGTTTCGGCGCCTCCTGGCAGAGGCCGGGCGCAGCGCACAGGCCGGCGGCCAGCGCGAACAAAGTCTTCTTCATGGAGCTACCCCTTGTTGGTGGTGGCTCCTCCTGCATCCAGCCCGCCGAACCTGTACCATCGAAGATGGCCTGTGCGGTCGGACCGGATGCGGCAGATAGTGATCGGCAAAAACGTCCGGTTATTATCCCTTTTGTAAGGAAATGTTTCTGCCTCGACTTTAGCCCTTGATGCCTGGGAAGCGCCCCTCGGCGCCGGCAAGCGCAACCTGCATGCCCGCCGCCCGGCGGCGTTGCAGCCAATCGTTCAGCATCTCGGCACTGGTGTGGTCGATTGCCGTCACCCGGGCGAGATCCAGCGTTAGGCGGCTGTTCGGCGGCACCTCTTCCAACGTCCGCGTCAGCTTCGGCAAGCTCACAAAGGTGGCGGCGCCGTCCAGCGCGACATGGCTATTGGCTTCGCCATGCTGCGCATCAACCCGCAGGTTGAGCCGGCGCACATGCGGGATCAGTTCCAGCAAGGACAAGCCCAGACCCACCAGCACGCCCGTCAGCAAATCCTCCGTCACGACCGTCACGAGCGTCGCCGCCCAGATGATCGCGGGCAGGATGCCGTAATGACGGAACAGATGCGTTACGTGTGAGACGCTGACCAGCCGGAAGCCCGTCACCACCAGGATGCCGCCGAGTGCGGCCATCGGGATTTCCCGCAGCAACCAGGGCAGCAAGGCGACGAAGCCGAGGATCCAGATACCGTGCAGGATGGTCGACAGTCGCGTGGTCGCACCCGCCTGGACGTTGGCGGACGACCGCACGATCACGCCGGTCATCGGCAAGGCGCCAGCCGCACCGCAGAGCAGGTTACCAACGCCCTGCGCGCGCAATTCCTTGTCGTAATTGGTGCGGACACCGTCATGCATCTTGTCCACCGCAGCCGCCGACAACAGCGTCTCCGCGCTGGCAATGAAAGCGATGGCCAGCGCCGTGGCATAGATGGCCGGGTCGGCCAGCCGTGCCAGGAAGCCCTGATCCGGCACGTCGACCGCGCTGAAGATGTTGCTCGGAACCGCGACGCGCGTCACGTCCAGGCCCATGCCCCAGGCAACCAGCGTCGCCGTCGTCACACCGACAAGCGCGCCCGGCAGCAGGCGCATCGATGCCGGCCGGAACTTCTCCCAGGTCAGCATGGCCACGATCGTCAGCAGACCGATCGTGAAGGCGCGCTCGGCACCCGAAACGTCACCGGGATTGAGGCCCAGCAGACGGCCTGGCATGGCCATCAGGTTCGAAATACCGCTGGCAAGCGGCTTGGCGTCAAACAGGACGTGAAACTGGCCGACCACGATCAGCACGCCGATACCAGCGAGCATACCGTGCACGACTGCGGGGGAAATGGCGCGGAACCATCCGCCCAGCTTCAGCATGCCGGCCACGAACTGGATCAGGCCGGCCAGCGCGAGAATGGGTCCTAGCGCAGACAGGCCCTGATCGCGCACGATCTCGAACACGATCACAGCCAGGCCAGCGGCAGGGCCGCTGACCTGGAGCGGCGATCCCGCCAGCATGCCGACGACGATGCCGCCGATAATGCCCGTTATAAGGCCCTTCTCCGGCGGCACGCCCGAAGCGATCGCAATGCCCATGCACAAGGGCATGGCCACCAGGAACACGACGATGGAGGCGGTGAAGTCGCGCGTGACCGCGCCACCCTTCAGCCGCTCAGTGAGGGCGGCCATCATTCCGCTGCCACCGCATAGGAATCGAAGGCAACGGCGGTCCGACGCTCGGCACGCAGTGCGACCGGCAGCGGATCTTCCTCGCGCAGCGGGACGAATTTGCCCGTATCGCCATCCAGTCCGCTGATCTGGCCGGCATGAATGTCGACAAACCAGCCATGCAGCGAGATTTCGCCGCGGGCGATGCCGGCCGCGACGCTGGGATGCGTCCGCAGATGGGCAAGCTGTGCCACCACATTCTCAAGGCTGATCGCACGGACGAGATCGCCGTTGGACAGTTCGGGATAGGCATCCCGCACAACCTGGCTGGCCGCGCCGCTGTGGCGCAACCAAGCGGCAACGTTGGGCATATCCTTGGCAAGATGCGGCTCGGCGACCGCCTTCATCGCGCCGCAGTCGGAATGACCGCAGACGATGATGTCCCGTACGCCAAGCGCCTGCACGGCATATTCCACCGTGGAGGACACGCCGCCATTCATGGTCGCGAAAGGAGGGACGATGTTGCCGGCGTTGCGGCAGACGAACAGGTCGCCTGGCTCAGCCTGCATCACATGTTCCGGTACGATGCGTGAATCCGCGCAGGAAATCATCAGGGCCTTCGGCGCCTGACCTCGGCTGGCAAGCTTGCTGTAAAGCTCGCTGCGGATGGGATAGACGTCCTTCTCGAACCGAAGGACACGCCCGATCAGTTCGTTCATACAATATACTCCCTTCGAGAGCCGCCAACGGACGGCTTCATGGAAGAGAGGTAAGGTCCGGATTTTGCTGCGTCCCCGCGTGAATGTAACGAAGTTTTGCTGGCGAACGATTTAGCGCAGCGGGACCCTCAACTCGGCGTGCAGGCCACCTTCCGGACGATTGGAGAGGTTCAACTCCCCGCCCTCGATCTTCGCCAACCGGATCACGATTGCGAGGCCCAGTCCCAGCCCGGTGGTGTTGCGGCCGCGGGCGGGATCCAACCGCGTGAAGGGATGCAGCACCTCCGCCATCATCTCCTCGGGAATGCCCGGTCCGTCATCGTCAACCCAGATGACCAAGGTCCGCCCCTCTCCGCGCGCGCCCACGCGAGCGCTGCCGCCATATTGCAGCGCATTCTGCACCAGATTGCCGATCGCGCGCTTCATGCCACCTGGTCGCACCATGGCCTCCAGATGGTCCTCACCGACATAGGTCGCGTCCTCTCCACGATCGACCGCATCGTCGACGATCGTTGCGGCCATCACCGCGACGTCGGTCCGTACCGGCGTTTCCGGATCCTCATCCCCGCCCAGGAACGCCAGCAAGGAAACGACCATCGCCTCCATCTCGGTTACATCCGCCTCGAACGCACGGCGTAGCGCCGGATCCGCGACCAGTTCGGCGCGCAATTGCAGGCGCGACAGCGGGGTACGAAGGTCGTGGCCAACCGCTGCGAGCGCCTCGGTCCGATCGTTGATCAGCTGTTGGATACGCGTCTGCATGGCGTTGAAAGCGCGGATCACGTGACGTACCTCGGTCGGCCCGGCCTCGGGCAAGGTCACGCCGCTGCTGCGCCCGATCCGGTCGGCGGCGCCGGCCAGCATCTTCATCGGCCGCAACGTGTGACGGAATAACAGCGCACCGATGATAAGCAGCGCAGCAGACGGCCACAGCACCAGGAATATACGATGCCAGCCCGGCTGCCCGTCTCCCGCGGGCTCGAAGGCGCGGAAGCGCATCCAGGTGCCGTCATTCAACCGCAGCGCGCCGGACAATTGCGCCTTGCGCCCGATCGGCACCGTTTCGACGCGCAGATCGCTATCGGCCAGGCTTCTTTCCCAATCGATCACACGGCGATAGGCTTCGTCCTGTTCCGCTGGCCGGGGCGGCTGCATGGTGGTCGAGCCTGCCCAGTGGACGTCGTATCGGTCGGTGGTCAGCCGGGACGCCAGCGCCGGCCGTGCCGACGGATCCTGATCGGACAGCAGCTTGCGCGCGATCACCAGATGCTCGGCCAGCCGATGCGCTTCGTCGCTGCGGATCAGTGCCCGGCTGGACCGTTCGTAGAGGATCGTGCTTGCGACGAACTCGATGGCCAGGGTCAGCAACAAGATTGCCAGCAAGCGTCCCAGCAAGCCGACCGAAAGACCACCGCGCAACTTCAACTCCGCGTTACCGCCGCATTCAACATGTAACCGACGCCGCGCACCGTGATGATGGGCGCCTCCTTGCCGGAGCTCGACAATTTCCGCCGCAGGCGGCTGACCAGCACGTCCACCGATCGATCCGAACTGTCGCCCATGCGCGTGCGCGACAATTCGATCAGCCGTTCGCGGGCGATGATGCGCTGCGCATTGTCGACCAGCGCGACCAGCAGGTCGAATTCCGCTCCGGTAAGGTCGATCGCACCGCCGCTTGGCGACAATAATTCGCGACGCGGCAACGACAGGGTGAAGCCATCAAATTCGGCCAGCCCCTGATCGCGCTCCGTCCGGCGATCCTCGGCTGATCCCCTGCGCAAGACGGCGCGAACCCGGGCGATCAGCTCGCGCGTCCCGAACGGTTTCGGCAGATAATCGTCAGCGCCCAGCTCCAGGCCGATCACGCGGTCGGTTTCGCTGCCCTTGGCGCTGATGAAGATGATCGGAACGTCACTCTCGCGCCGCAGGGCACGGCACAGATCGATCCCGCTCGTCCCGGGCAACATGATGTCCAACAACACCAGGTCGATCTGACCGGTCTCCATCGCCCGCCACATTTCTGGTGCGGTCGCACAAGGGCGGACAATGTAGCCATTTTCCTGAAGCGTGCGGGCGGTGAGGCTGCGCAGGGCGGGATCGTCCTCCACCAGCACGATGACGGGTGAGGTCATGGTCGCGTTCCCCCGCTACGGCCGTAAGCAACAAGCAACATAAGCTCCTTCTTTCTCCCGCCGCCCGTCTCTAGCGCCCCGCGTAAAGACCGCATCGGGCCAATCGGGTCCAGACATACTTTCTTACAATCGCGGCAAGTGGCGGAAAATCCCGCCGCCTATCTTGGGCTCATCAGGCAATCCCGCCTGGATGGAGTTTCGTTGTGACCCGCACTTTGCTGATTGCCGCTTGCGCGCTCGTCCTGCCGGCTTCGTCGGCCTTTGCCCAGCTTGTCCCCGCCGGCTCCGGCGCGCTCGCTGGCCGCAGCCCACAGGTATCGTATCGCACGGCGGATGCCGCTGCCGCAACCTGCGGCAAGACCATGCACAGCCTGCCGGCTGGCAAGCTGCCCGTCTATGGCGCCCATGCGCTGCCGAAGGCGCCGTGCAGTTCGGTCGAGCTGGCCCGCGCCGACGCCGGTGCGGTTGCCGCACAATCCACCGCGCGCGACTGAACGCGCGTCATCCCCAGGATATCGTCGTATGCGTAAGCTGATCCTTGCCGGCCTGGTGGCCGTGGCCGTCCCCGGGGCGGCCCTGGCAGATCGGCAGCCGCCCAAGAAGCTGCTGGCAATGTCGCCCGACGCCTTCCAGGCGGCGACGACAGTGCAGGACGATCCGCTGGAATTTCATGCCACCCTCTCGACGCAGAAGGCCCATCGTGAAGGTTGGGGGCTCTTCCGACTGGACGGGCATGACAATCACCTCCGCGCAATCGTGGACAAGCGAACCGGCGCCACCACCTATGAGGTGCGCACGAAGGTTCGCTATTACGGTTCGCAGCGGGCCTATCGTTCGGCGCATTTCATAACCCCGGCGGGGCTGCAGACGGCCCCACTGACACTGCAGCTCGACGCCCAGGATCCCTGTGCGACCAACGACAACAACAATAATTTCAATTGTGCGCTGACCAAGACGATCGCCTTCGAGCTGGACGAGGCCGCGGTGCGTGCCATCGCTGCTCAATATCGGCCCGATCGTCGGCATAGCTGGGCCTTCAAGCTGAAGGACGACAATGGTGCCGACATTCGCACCGCGATCGTTCCGGCCGAAGCCGCTGGCTTGCTCCGCGCAGTCGACGATTATCGTGCATCCCGGCCGTTGCAGGTCGCCGCCCCTGGCGGCCACCATGCAATGGGCATGATGGCGGTCACGGATGGCGGATAGGCCCCCCTTCCGCCGCGTCCGGCTGGCTTTTAGCTGGCCGGGCGCAAACTTTGATGGGGCTGCGCGCCGGTCGGTGCGCAGCCCCATTTGCTTTCAAAGTGGTAACCGATAGCTGCCCGTGACCGTAAAGGTCGCGCTGGCGCCGCCGGACGCGGTACCGGGCTGGCCACCGCCAACGCTCACGCGATAGGTGCCGGGCGTGACCAGTCGTTGTCCGGCCGCATTCACGCTCGACAGATCTCGCGGATCCAGATCGAAATGCACCTGCTTGCTTGCACCCGGCTCCAGAGTGACACGGGTAAAGCCGCGCAAGGCGCGGACCGGAATGCCGGGTGCATCGGGGAAGCTCAGATAGAGCTGAACCACTTCGTCCCCCGCGACCTTGCCATCGTTACGCACCGTCGCGTCGATGCCGATTTGCTCCCCGGCTTTCACGCTAAGGCGCGTCGGCGCCGTTTTGTCGTAGCTGAAGCGCGTATAGCTCAGGCCGTGGCCGAATGGATAAAGCGGCTTGCCTGTGAAATAGCGATAGGTCCGTTGGGCCATCGCATAGTCGGTGAACGGCGGCAGCTGGTCGACGCCGGTGTAGAAGGTGACCGGCAGCTTGCCGGACGGATTGTTCGCGCCGGACAGCGTCTGGGCGATGGCTGTGCCGCCCTCTTGGCCGGGATACCACGCCTCTAGGATCGCATTGGCATGCTGCGCGGCCCAATTCACGGACAAAGCCGATCCGTTCATCAGCACCACGATCAGCGGCTTACCCGTTTCCTTGACCGCCTTCAGCACGTTTTCCTCGTCCGCGGGCATGTCCAGGCTGGTGCGATCCCCACCCTTGAAGCCGGGGATATTGACGGTCATTTCCTCGCCTTCCAGCGCGGAGGTGATGCCCGCGATCCCGATGACGAGATCGGCACTCCGGGCTGCGGCGACGGCGCGGGCCAGGGCGTCCTTGCGTATCTCGTTCCAGACGAAACGCGGCGGGAAACGGCTGGGGCTCTGTTCGATCCGAACCTGATGCGGCTCGCCCTTGCGCAGGGTCAGCTCGACCAGATTGGGGCCTCTTTGCTGGGCGCCGCTATTGTCCGCGACCAGCTTGTCGTCGATCCACAATTTGGCCGACCGCCCGTCAATGCCAATCCGATAGGTTGCGTCCGCGGGCGCGGTAACGCTGCCCGTCCAGCGGACGGACACGGTCGCGGCGTCGGGCAAAGCCGCGGGCGCATTGCGTTCGAACGCAACCCTGGGATCGATCCGCGTCAAAGCCGGCGCGCCGGAGAAATCGCCGTTGCGCCAATATTCTCCCTTCATTCCGGGCTGACCGTCCGGGGTGCGGAGCGCGCTCGTCGGGATGGGTTCCGCCAGGCGCAGGAAGTCGGTGCCGGGCTCGAACACGATCTGCGCGTCCGGAAATTCCGCACGGATCCCGTCGAGGGCGGAGATCGGGCGCAACGGCTGGCCATGATAATTGCCTAGCAGGACCTCCGTCTGATCGGCCAAGGGCCCGACTACCGCGATACGCCGGATCGCCGCTCGCTTCAGCGGCAGCACGCCATCATTTTTCAGCAGCACCATCGACTCCCGCGCCAGTTTCAGCGCGAGTGCGCGGTGTGCGTCGGAATTGAGGAGCGTATCCGGGATCTGCGCGTAGGGAACCGATGCAGGCGGGTCGAACAGGCCAAGCCTCATGCGAACGGTGAACAACCGCCGCAGGGATTGATCAACGGCGGATTGGGGCAGTAGCCCTCGCTGCATGGCCTCGCGATACGGGTCGTAATCGGATGTCGGTCCGGGCTTGCGTCCATATTCGGTACAGTCATTATCGACGCCAAGCTTCATCGACACCGCCGCCGCTTCCGCCACCGTCTTGGTATAATGGTGGCCGCGCTCGATATCCGCGATGGAATCGCAATCGGATACGACATGGCCCTTGAAGCCCCACGCGTCGCGCAGCCGATCCTTGAGCAGAAACTCGTTGGCGCAGGCGGGTTGGCCGTTGACGGCGTTATAGGCGCACATCACCGATTCCACTTTCCCGTCGACCACCAGTTCGCGGAATGCGGGAAGGTAGGTGTCCTCCATGTCATGGAGGCTGACCGTGATATTGTCGCTATGGCGGCCCGGCTCAGGGCCGCTATGCACCGCATAATGTTTGGCGGTGGCTGAAACGCGATAGTAGCGCGGATCATCGCCCTGCATGCCGCGCACGAACGCCACGCCCAGCTTGCCGGTCAGGAACGGATCCTCGCCATAGGTCTCCTGGCCGCGGCCCCAGCGCGGATCGCGGAAGATGTTGATGTTCGGCGACCAGAAGGTCAGCCCCTGCATGATCTTGTGCGTACCGCCCGCACGCTCGATCATATTCCACTTCACCCGCCCCTCGTCGCCGATCGCGGCGCCCATTTGCTGGATCGTGGCAGGGTCGAATGTTGCGGCGAGCCCGATCGGCTCCGGAAAGACGGTGGCGTAGCCGTTGTTGGCGACACCGTGCAGCGCTTCACTCCACCAATCATACTCCGGAATGCCCAGCCGCGGGACAGCGCGCGCCTGATTGACCAGTTGCGACGCTTTCTCCTCCAGCGTCAGCCGCGCGACCAGATCGTCCACCCGCTGCGCGATCGGCAGGGCGGGATTTTTGAACGGCATGTCCGACGTGGCCGCCCGCGCGGATGAGACTATCGCGGCCAAGCCCACCGATCCCAGCAATATCCTGCGCATATCGTTCCCCTGTTTCCTTGTGATTATCGGCTGCGCGCGGTGGCGATCGCGCCGGGCCGGGCATCGAAGGTGATCGGTTCGCCTGCCGTCAGACTATGCCCGTCGAAGCGATACGGCTCGATCTGCTTGTTGTACGAACATTGCAGCAACAGCAGCGTCTCATCCGCGCGCCAGACGGCGCCCTGACACCACCGCCCCGTCCGCGTTTCCGCGACGGGCATCAGGCGATCGCCCATCGCGCGATAGACTGTCATGCGGCCATGATCATGGAAGGCCGGGGATCGCGTCGGCAAAGTCGATCCGTTATTGACGGTGACCTGCAGATAGCGCCCGCTGGGGGACAGGCCGACATGTTCCGGCGTGACGCCCGTATCGATCTGCCCGACCATGCGGCCCGCCTTGAGATCGACGATCCCGATCGATCCGGGCCGCGGCCCCGGGGCTGCAGCAGGCGCCCGCCCGACGAGGTGGCTGACATAGGCAATCTGCGTCTTCGGATTGATCGCCAGGCTGTAAGGCGCGGCACCGATCGCAATCGGCGACCCCGGTAGCAGCTGCAGTCCGGCCACGGTGAACCGCAGCAGCCGATTGGTGCCCTGCGCCACCACGTAAGCGGTCCGACCGGCGTCTGCGAACCCCACATCAACCGGGCGGCTTTTCGGATCCAGTGCGATCGTGCCGACAGGCGTCAGACGGCCCCGCGCCAAGGCGAAAACGGACAGGCTGTCCGCGTTGGTATTGGCAATCAGCACCAGCTTACCATTCGGGCTGATCGCGATGCCGGCGGCGCCGGCACCGGCATGGAGCGTCTGGATCAGGCGCGGCGTATTTGGTCGGCGCAGATCGACGACAGAGACAAGATCGGCCGGCTCGGGCGTGCCGCCTGCATTCAGCATCTGGCCGGCGGTAATGATCGCCAGGCGGCTATCCGCGGTCAGCGCGACTGTTCCCGGCGGCCCGACCACGGTTCCTGGAACCGGCAGAGTGGCGAGCGTTCGTGCGCCGGCCGGCCCGATGCGGAGCACCGCAATCGCGTCTGCCGTGCGTGGAGCATCAGGCTGATCGGCGGGCACGACCTTGCCATCGTTGGCGGATAGGGCGATCTGCGCCGGCAGAGCCGCGCCCGGCAGCGCCAAGATCAGCGCCGCACAGAGAAAGCGTGGCGTCATCGGCGGCAGCTCCCGGCGGCGGTCATGGTCATGGTCGATCGCCCAGGATCAGCGCGTCGCGGCCGACGGCGGCGATATTGCTGTGGCCCGTGAGCGCCATCGCCACCAGCAGCTCCTGGCGCAGCATGTCCAGCATGCGCGTCACCCCCGCGCCGCCGCGCGCGCCCAAGGCGAAGGCCCAGGCCCGGCCGATCAGCACGCCCTGGGCGCCAAGCGCGAGCGCGCGCAGGATGTCGATCCCGGAGCGTACGCCGCCATCCATCAGCACCTCCAACCTGCCCTGGACCGCGTCGACCACCGCCGGCAAAGCCGCGATCGTCGAGGGCGCGCCATCCAGCTGGCGGCCGCCGTGGTTGGACACGACGATCCCGTCCGCACCGACATCGACGGCATGGCGCGCATCCTCGGGATCGAGGATGCCCTTCAAGACCAGCCGGCCCTTCCACCGATCCTTGATCCAGGCGAGGTCATCCCAGCTGATCGAGGGATCGAAATTGCGCGACACCCAGGCGGTGAATTGCGCGAGGCCGGCGCCATCCGGCATCGCCGCCGCGAAATTACCCAGCACATGCGGCCGCCCGCGGACGCCGACATCCCAGGCCCAATCCGGATGGCGCAGGATCTCGAAGGCGCGCTTTAGCCGGGCGCCAATCCCCTGATCCCCGGTCAGGCTGGAGCGCATGTCGCGATAGCGCGGGCTGTGGATGATCAGATCGACCGTCATCACCAAAGTCTCGACCCCGGCGGCGCGTGCGCGATCGAGCATGGCTTCCATGAAGCCGCGATCCTTGATCATGTAGAGCTGGAAGATCAGCGGCGCGCCGACGTTCGACGCCACCTCCTCGATCCCGCAACAGGCGGATGCGGATAGGATGAAGGGTACGCCGGCCGCCTCAGCCGCGCGCGCCGCCTGCACTTCGCCACGCCGGGCGTAGAGACCGGCCAGACCGATCGGGGCGAGCGCGAGCGGCAGTGCCGCGTGCCGACCCAGGATCTGCGTGCCCAGGTCGATGCGCGACACGTCCCGCAGGACGCGCTGACGCAGCTCCAGCCGCTCGAAATCGGCCACGTTGCGCCGCATCGTGGCCTCGGCATAGGAACCGCCATCGATATAATCGAACAGGAATCGCGGCAGCCGGCGCGCTGCCAGCCGCCGAAAATCCTCCACGCAGGCGGGCGTCATCGCTCAGTCCGTGGCGAAATTATGCAGGATGACAGGACGCGGATTGAACGGAATGCGGGTCGAGATGGGCGCATCCGGGGCGTTGGAGGGGCGATGCCAGCGCCCCTTCTGGGCGGTGACGATGTCGCCCTGGTCGGCTTCGAAGAAGGGATATCCTTCGATCTGATAGCCGATCTTGCCTTCCATCACGTACCAGAATTCGGTCCAGTCGACGTGAAAATGGCCCTTGTTGGTGGCCGGCGCGACCGGCTGCGCCTTGCCGCGCAGGATGTTGGACGTGAAGTGATCGTCCCACACGAACTTGCCGTTATAGGGCTTGTCGCTGTTCCCGATCTGCTTCCAGAAATCGACATAGATGGGGTTGGTATCGCGATCCTTGGCCGGCCCGGGCGATCCCGTGACCTTCACATAAGTCCGTCCGGGATAAGGATCGGGGCTCTCATCCGCAGGATAGAGCGGCGGCGAGCCGGCCTGGCGGACCTCGAAACGCAGCGATGGGCGGTCACCAACGGTTTCGATCGAGTAGAAATGGCGGAAGGGTACGTTGACCATGAAGCCCTTGGTCGCGACGAACGGCTCCACCCCGTCGATCGAAACGCGCATCGATCCGTCCTGGACGATCCAAACGACACGATCGTCGGCATACATTTTGCGCTTGGTTTTCTTGCCCACTCCCAGCGAGATATAGTCCGCATCCTGCTCCGGATTGCGGATGATCGGCTGCACCCAATCGCTCTTGCCGTGATGCGCCGCGAGGATTTCGGACAGCTTCCAATGAACCTTGTTGGGGGTGCTATACGGCGTCGGCTTGGACGGTTTGGCCGACCAATAACCCTCCGCCAGCTTGGGCGCGGTCACCGGCATCGGATCTTCCCGGCCGGCAAATTGCGCGCCGGCAGAGGCCGTAAGCATGACTGCGAGCAGTGCCGAACCCGTCAAACCAAGTGCAAAATGCCTGTTCATTGAGGCCTCTCCTGTCCATTTCTGTTGTGATTTCAGCGTGTTTTCACGTGCTATCGGGTGTCCGTGAACCCCGACAAAGGTGGGTGGAAAGGCTCGCCGGCGGGCAGAAATGCGATCGGGATGTCGCGAACGAAGCCGCCCAACCAGTTCGCCACCAGCTGCATCGGGCTGTCTTCCGTGCCCATATGACCAAGAAATATGATCCCGCGCGGGTGGCCCAGCGTCGTCATGTCCGCCGCGAACGCGCTCTGATCCATCGTCGGCAGCGTGCCGGCACTCCCTTCCGCCGACTCTCCGCCCACGATGGCATCGACATCGGGCAGCGACGGCAGGCTGGGGAAGGCGTAGCCGACGCCTACCGCCACCTTGCGCACAATCATATCGGGATCGCCGACGACACGGTGCGAGTGCGTACCGGTGCGGCCTGCGGCATAGCGCGCCAATGCCCGCAGCGTCATCGGCTTCGGCAAGGTGACGATCGGCATGCGCGGCGCCGGCACGATCGGGTCCGCAACCCAGCCGAGCGCGCGCAGCTGACCGGCAAACAAGGGGTCCGGCCGCATACGGTGGGCCAGATCGTGGTTGCGCCAGATGATCAGCTTATTGCGATCGATGAAGGCTTTCTTCGCGAGATAGATCGGATCGTCGCCGAGGAAATCGACGATGTCATTGTCGCGGAACCACGTATCCTCGTGCGTGATGATGAAGTTCCGGCGCTCCGCCACCGCCCGCCGCAGCACGCGAAAGGTTGCCATGCCGGTCGTGGCGATGCCCGTAATCCGCGCGTCGGGATCGCCGATCTTGAACGTGTCGCGCCGCGACGGCGCGGGCGCGGGCGGCGTGCCTTCCTCCGCAGCCTTGCGGTAGATCAGATCGACCAGTTCGCGCGGGGTCATGCCTGCACCCGCCAGAAAGGATCGCCGCGCATCGCATGATGCTGCCGCAGCGTTGGAAAAGCCTGCTTCAATGCAAGCCCACAGCGTTCGAGGAAGGGCTGTTCGGACAAGATACGACCGGTGGAAACCAACGCCTTGGGCATGCCCGCTTCGGCGCTGTCATGGACATATTCGACCAATTCCCATTCGCGCATATCGCCGGTGAGCAGCGCATCGGCATGGCGCAGCGCCTGGGTGGTGCGGACGACTTCGGCCGTGCCCGGCGCGAGCAAGACGGAGGAGAGGCGCATGGCGGGATCGCCGATGAACCTCAGCCCGCCATTCGCGCCCAGCCGCGCATGGGCCAGGGCAATCAGCTGGGCGAGCGTCAATCCCGGCGGTCGGTAGATGGCGGCACGGCTGCTCCGGTCACGATAGGCGCCCCAGCCCAGCCGCGCCGCCAGCGCTTCGGCAGCAGGTGCACCGTCATCGCGAGGCGTGAGTCGATAGACGGTAAGATGATGGTCGGCGATGAAGGCCTGTTTGGCACGAAATGCAGGGCTATCGTGCAGGGCGTCGATCGCGCTTCGCGCCATGGCGGCAAAGGGACCGGTGGCCGCCGCAGGATCAGCCGGCTTGCCGTAAAACGGGCTTTCCGCACTGAGGATGAGCGAACAGCCGGCAGCGACAGCCGTTAGCAGGGCGGAGAGGCTTGGGTCGCTGAGCAATGCGATCGCCCGGACCGGACCGTCGACAGCGCCCGCGAGGCGCTCTGATGTCGCCAGTCCATCGAGGGCGGCGACGACAGCCTGCGGGGACGCGATCCGCGCAAACTGCGCCCTTGTCGGCGCACCAAGGCCGGTCGCGACAAGAGCCGGCGCACCCTTCAGGCACAGCTGCCGGCGACTGAACATCGTCATGGGTGCTCCCGGACAGGGCCGTCCGCGCGATCGAAATAGCGGGCAGCGAAGCGTAGAAAATACGGCCAATTGGGCTTGGGTGTGTGGCCATATTCGTGCTGGCGAAAACCGATATCACCGACGCCCAAATAGACCCCCACCGGCGGCAGGCTTTGCGTTTCCAGCCCCCTGCGGCCCAGCAACGTCCAGGCGGGGCTTGCCGCTACAGCCGCCTTGAACATGCCTGGCGTGTCGGTCCAGGCGTCACCCGGCACTGCACTGGGCGGCGACAGCATGAGCACGCCGCCACCGATGAAGAGCGGACGCGGCGCGACCATGGCGATCAATTCGTGCGCGTCCACCGGCAGATCCGCGGCGCTGTGGCCGACCGCAGCCAGCTTGAGGAAATTGCCCGCGAACCAGTGGAATTCGTTGGCGGCGGCGAGGTTGGGAATGCCTTCCCCATAGTTCCGCTGGTATAGGGTTGCGCCGCCCGCGCCTGACGAACTGATATAACCGATCGCGAAGCGTTGATCATAAGCCAGCGTTACCAAGGCCGCCTTGCCGTAGCGGGAGTGGCCGAAGATGGCGACGCGCCGGGCGTCGATGTCCGGATCGGTTGCGAGATAGTCGAGGCCCCGCCCTGCGCCCCAGGCCCAGGCGCGCAATGCGCCCCAATCGCTGAGGCTGCGCGGCCGCCCCTGATTGGCCAGGCCGATGATGCCCTGGGTCAGGCCTGCCGCATTGTCGGCCTGGACCGAACCTGGATCGAGCACCACCACGGCCCAACCCCTGGCGATGATCTGTTCGCGTTCGCTCGGGCCCGCGGGCTCGCTGATGCCGAAGGCGCTCAGCGGACGCGGGTGCGGATCCGTCGAGCCGAACAGCATGACAGCCGGAACGTGCCTGCCGCGCGCGGCGACCGGGACGGTGACCGTCATCGCGATATCGACGTTGATGGCCGGCGCGGCGCGATTGTCGACATGCCCGACCAGCGTGCGGGTCTCGACCTGGACGCCGCCCACCACGTCCCGCGCCGTTCCCGTCACACGCCAGCGCACGCGCGGGAGGTGCTGCGGCTGCACGCCATAGAGGTGCGCGTCGATCAGGCGCGCAATTTCCGGCCGTCGCAGCTTCCACCACAGAGCCGGGCTGGTCACGTCCCGACCATTCTGGGCCGTCAACAAGGGCGGCAGATCGGGGAATGGACTGGCCTTGGCTTCGTCGAAATTAGCAAAGTCAGGCGCGTGTGGGTCGCGCGCCGACACGGTCGGCCGCAAGCTGTGGATGCCGAGCAGGTCCAATTCGCGTGCCCGCTCCGCCTGCGACGCCGCTTCGATCCGCGCCCGCGCCGGATCGACCGGCGGCCGGGTTTGCGCCGCTAGCGACGCGGGAAGCAGCACCGCAATCAGTGCGGCATGCAGCGGACGACCGACCCCCATCCTGCCCCCCTGGCGCGCGGCTAGGCCAACCGGCTCTCGAGCGCGTCCTGCTCCTGCATCAGCGGAAGCGGGACATCATCGCCCAAGGAACCGAGGAAGGCGGCGCTCAACGCCGCTTCCTGCCGCCAGACATCATGATCGACATCCAGCAGGATGTGCAGCTGGTCCGCCGTCAGGTCGAGGCCACTCAGATCCAGATCGGCGGCATCGGGCACATGGCCGATCGGTGTCGATCGCGCGTCGGCTGCGCCTTCGATGCGGTCCACAATCCATTTGAGAATGCGCGCATTGTCACCAAAGCCCGGCCAGACAAACCGTCCATCCGGCCCCTTGCGGAACCAATTGACCAGATAGATGCGGGGCAGCTGACGCGCATCCGATGCCGCGGCGCTGCCGAGCCGCAGCCAGTGGCGGAAGTAATCGCTGATATTGTAGCCGCAGAAAGGAAGCATCGCGAACGGATCGCGCCGCAACGCGCCAATGCTATTCTCCGCCGCAGCCGTCCCTTCGGAGGCGATATTGGCGGCGAGGTAGACGCCGTGCTGCCAGGACAGGGCTTCCGTCACCAGCGGCACCGCCGAGGCGCGGCGGCCGCCGAAGAGCAGTGCGGAGATCGGCACACCTTCCGGCGCATCCCATTCCGACGCGATGGAAGGGCATTGCCCGGCAGGCACGGTGAAACGCGCATTGGGGTGGGCGGCGGGTGTGCCCAGTTCCGGAGACCACGCGCGGCCCTGCCAATCGGTCAGACCGTCCGGCGGCACGTCGGTCAGCCCTTCCCACCAGACATCGCCGTCGGCGGTCAGCGCGGTGTTGGTGAAGATGCAATTGCCTGTCAGCGTCTCCACCGCATTATGGTTGGTCTTCGGGCCGGTACCGGGCGCCACACCGAAGAAACCGGCTTCGGGATTGATCGCATAGAGCCGGCCATCCTGGCCGAAGCGCATCCAGGCGATGTCGTCGCCGATGGTTTCGGCTTTCCAGCCCGGGATCGTTGGCTCCAGCATCGCCATGTTGGTCTTGCCGCAGGCGCTGGGGAAGGCCGCAGCGATATAATGGACACGGCCTTCGGGTGAGGTCAGCTTGAGGATGAGCATATGCTCGGCCAGCCAGCCCTCGTCGCGTGCCATGACGGAGGCGATGCGCAGCGCGAGGCATTTCTTGCCGAGCAGCGCGTTGCCGCCGTAGCCCGAGCCATAGGACCAAATCTCCCGCGTTTCGGGAAAATGGACGATCCATTTTTCCTCATTGCAGGGCCAGGGCACATCGCCGAGGCCGTCGATCAGCGGCATGCCGACCGAGTGGACGCAGCGCACGAAGAAGCCATCATCACCCAGCATATCGAGCGCGGGCTGGCCCATCCGCGCCATGATCCGCATCGACAAGACGACGTAGGGACTGTCGGTGATTTCGACGCCGATCATGCTTTTGTCGGAGCCGAGCGGCCCCATGCAGAAGGGCACGACATACATGGTCCGACCGCGCATCGCGCCGGCGAAGAGGCGATCCAGATGGGCGCGGGTGCTGGCGGGCGCGCGCCAATTGTTGGTCGGGCCGGCATCTTCTTGCCGTTCCGAGCAGATGAAGGTGCGGCTTTCGACCCGGGCGACGTCGCGGGGATCGGAGCGCGCGTAGAAACTGTTGGGGCGCTTGGCGGGATCGAGCTGCACCAATGTGCCGCTCGCCACCAATTGTTGGGTGAGTTCGGACCATTCGGCATCCGATCCGTCGCACCAGCGGACATGGTCGGGCTGACATTGGGCGGCCAGTTCGTCGACCCATGCGATCAGCGCCTGGTGCCGTGTCGGCAGATTGGGGGGCTGGAAATTATACACCTGCACTCTCCGCTACGAAGAACCTGCTTATACTCCCGCTAAAAAGCTGCCGCCCGCACTATGCGAGCGGCAGAGACGGGAGAGCGTTAGAATTTGGCCCGCAAGCCGATTGAAATGACGCGTCCAATTGGGTTGGAAACGAAGCCGTTATAGCCCCAGGCACCGCCGAGGATGCCGTTGGTGTTGCCGTTGTAGAAAGGCGGATCCTTGTCGAAGAGGTTCTGCGTATCGACATAGACCTGCCAGCCGCGCAGGAAATTCTCGCCCTGGAACTCATATTGCAGGTGCAGGTCGAACGTGTTGCCGGCCTTGACCCGATCGCCGCCGCCGGTCGGGTTGCCGACGCTATTCACCGTGATCGGGGTCACGGTCGTGCTGATCCAGTTGCGATAGGGACCGACATGGTTCCAGAAGAGGTCGGCGGAGAAACCGCTCATCTCCCAGCCGAGTTGCGCGCGGTTCTTGAACCGCACCGACGGGAAGGTCGTGTTGTAGCCGGACGTGTTCAGAATGCTGAAATCGGTGCCGCCACCGAAATTCTGGATGAACTTGGTGAAGTAGGTGAAGGCAGTGCCGACCGTGAAGCGACCGAGATCGCCGATGGTACGCTGATAGGTGAACTGACCGTCAATGCCTTCCACCGTCAGGTTGAGCGCATTGCGCGAGCTTTGATCGAGCAGGTAATAGACGTCCGGCGGCACCGCGCCGGAAATGGTGGCGCCGTTAGCGATATTGGCGAATTCGTTGATCTGCGCATCGCTGCACCTTTGCGGGCAGATCGTCAGCAACGGCCGCAATCCGGCCGAATTGACGATGGCGCTGGGGCTCGGCGAGCTGACACCGCCGATGAACTTGT
>NZ_JBMDXN010000017.1:0-12361 GCF_048595155.1 Sphingomonas sp. | reverse complement strand
GTTCAACCGCGGCCTCGCTCAGGAACTCGGGCCTAAGGACGTCACGGCAAACCTCGTGCAGCCGGGCTCGACCGACACCGACATGAACCCGGCCAACGGCGAGAGCGGTGACTATCAGCGTAGTCTGATCCCACTCGGCCGGTTCGGTACAGCGACCGATGTCGCGGCCGCGGTCACCTTCCTCGCCAGCGCAGCGGCAAAGCACATCACAGGGTCCATCATCACCGTCGATGGCGGACTGCTCGCCTGAGGCACAACGCATCTTGGTTTCGGAGAGGCGAACGATGTTGAAACTTTCGAGGTCTGCGCCCGCCGGCACGGCCGCATGGGGGGACGCTCCCAAAGCGTATCCAGCGACACCCTTCCGACCTACCTGCGTTAGTAGAAACCGTGACGCTCACCGCAGTTTTCTGCGGATCCGCGGGCATGTTCACGTTATGTAGGGTGCACCTACAGGACTCGAAATCAAAAGTTAACACCCTGTTTTAAAACACATATCCTGTTCGATTTTGGTGGTGGCCCATCCGTGGCCCAGCCTAGGATTCGTTCCCTCGTTTCGGACTCGCACCGGCGCCAAGCAGGTTTTTTTCAGGCTTGAGGGCTGCCAGTCGCGGAGCGGAATCAAGTGGGACTGATGGGCAGCTAAGATCCTTCTGGTACGGGGCAAACCGAACCGAAAGAGTGGTGTATAAGCCGCTAGCCCATGACCGTCATTCGGCAATGCGATGCACCAAGGAAGCGAGACGGCAGCTGGAAAGCAGATGCCTATCCGGTGGCAACCCGACAGCCTTTTGACGCGCGACGCCAGGCTTGGCATCGTGCCCGCCGGAGGATCCTCAGTGCGCCCCACCATAAACGACGTCTCCCGGCTGGCGGGCGTTTCGATCAAGACCGTTTCCCGCGTGCTCAACAACGAACGGCGGGTGGCGGAAAGCACGCGTGCGCGGGTCAACGCGGCGGTTGCAGAGCTGAACTACCGGCCCAACATCGCCGCCAGGTCGCTCGCCGGGCACCGCAGCTTTCAGATCGCCCTCGCCTGCGACAATCCCAGTCCCTATTATGTGTACGAGATGCAGTCGGGCATCCGCGACCGCTGCCGGCTCGATGGCGTTCGCATGATGGCGCAGCCCTATGACCACGATTCCGAACGGCTCATCGAGGACATTGAGAGCCTCGTGACCGCCGCCGGCATTGATGGCCTGATCCTGACGCCGCCGGCCACGGATTATCCGGAAGTGCTCGCGCTCTTGGAGCGGCACGGCACGCGCTTCGTCCGGGTCGCGCCAGGCTCGCATTTCGAGCTGACGGCATCGGTCTTCATCGACAATCGAGGCGCCGCGCTGTCGATGACGCGACACCTCCTGGCACTCGGACATCGCCGCATCGGCTTCATCACAGGTCATTCCAGCTACGCGACGAGCACGCAGCGCCTCGACGGCTATCGCGCCGCGCTGGCCGAGGCCGATATTGAACCCGACCCGCGCCTGATACGCGAAGGCAGCTATGACTTCGCCTCTGGTGCCGATGCCGCCGAAGCCTTGTTCGCCTTAGCGCAGCTGCCGACGGCGATCTTCGCATCGAACGATGAAATGGCCGCCGGCGTACTCAGTATCGCGCATCGGCGCGGTCTCTCGGTGCCCGGCGACCTTTCCGTCGCCGGGTTCGGCGACGATGCAATCTCCCGCTTCGTCTGGCCGCCGCTCACCACGATCCGCCAGCCCGTGCGAACGCTCGGCTATGCCGCCGCCGACCTCCTGCTCGCGGCCGAATTCCGTGTGGAGCACCGCGAAACACCATTCGAGCTGATCCGGCGTGAATCTACCGGGCCGGTTCGATCCGCGGGATGAGCAATTGGATGAAGCCGAGCGCGGCGAGGTAACTGAACGCGCAGATCACCAGCATCGGCGCATAGCCCCAGCCATGGCCAAGCGACCAGGCGGACAGCTGGATCATCGCGATCGAGCCGAGGTTGCCGCAAAAGGCGGCGATGCCGATCGTAGAGCCGACAATGCGCGCGGGGATCACATCAGTGGTCAGCGCGAAGACGTTGGTCGAAAAGCCCTGATGTGCGAACAGTCCGAGCCCCAGTACCAAAGCGGCGATCCAGGGACTTTCCAGATACAGCACCACCGGCACCGGCAGGATCAGCAGCCCATAAAGCAACAGGCTCCCTTTCCGCGCGCGGTTCACGCTCCAGCCCCGCGCGATCAATCTCGTCGGCAGCCAGCCCCCGGTCAGCGCGCCACAGGCCGCAAGCGTGTAGACGATCGCCACCGGCAGGCCGACCGTGCCCTGCTGCAAACCGAACAGCCGGTGGAACAGGTCCGGCAACCAGGACAGCATGAAGAACCACACTTGGTCCGACAGCACCTTGGCGATGGCAATGGCGGCGGTCCGCCGGTCGCGCAGCAGATCGACCCAGCGGATCGGCGCCGGCCCCTCCCCTTCGCTCACAGCTGGCGGCACCTTCACCGCGAACCAGGCCACGACCCAGAGCAACCCCAGTCCGCCCGCGACCAGGAAGGCCGCCTTCCAGCCAAACGCCACGGCCAAGGCCGGAATGAACAGCGGTGTCAGGATCGCACCGACATTGGGCGCGGTATTGCCAATGCCGAGCGCGATCGAGCGGTCCTTCGCCTCGAAATAGGTTGCCGCCGACTTGACCGCTGCCGGCGTGCCCACCGATTCCGCCGCACCCAACACGATCCGCGCGCCGATGAAGCCGGCAACGCTGGTCGCGAAGGCATGCGCCATGCCGGCCAGGCTCCACACCGCCACGCCCAGCGCGAACCCCAGCCGCAAGCCGGCCCGGTCGATCAGCCAGCCGGTGCCGAGAAAGGCGACCGCTGCAGCGAACTGGAACGCCGAGGCCATGTTGCCGTAATCCTGGTCCGACCAGCCGAATTGCTGCTCCAGCGTCGGCTTGAGCAGGGCCAGGATCTGGCGATCGACATAGTTGAGCATCACCGCGCAGAACACGAGCGCCACGATCACCCAGCGTCCCGCGCTTCGCTCCACCAAGGCTCTCCCGTCGCCGGTCAGAAGTTCACGCGCGCGGTAACGCCGGCATAGCGATCCGCCTCCCGCGGGATGATGTACCGATAGGCGCCGCCCGGTCCACTGCTGACGATCGAAGCCGGGAAATGGGTATCGAGCAGATTCTTGACCTGGAAGGTCAGCTTGAACCGGTCCTGGGCATCGATCAGCGCGGCGGAGAGATTGACCAGCGTATAGGCCGGGATCTCGGTCAGCGCACGGATCACCGGATTCGCATCGAACTGCCCGGCCTGCGCCGATTGGGTGGTCACCTGCGTGCCCAGCCCGACATCGAATGCTCCGCCGGTGCGCAGGCGATAATCGACCGCGAGCGAGCCCTTCCACGGGATTGCCGCGCCCAGCCGCGTGCCGTCGGCGATCACGCCCGTGACGACGCCGTTATCCGGCACCCTGAAGTGATCGACATGGGCATCGGTATAAGCGAGGCCGCCCGAGATGGAGAGATCGCGAACCGGGCGCACCAGCAGGTCGAGTTGTACGCCGCGGGTCGAAACGGTGCCGGCATTGGTGAAGCGTGTCACCAGCACGCCGGCGACCAGATCCGGGTTGTTCGCCTGATAGTTATGATATTTGGCATACCAGGCCGCGAGGTTCAGCACAAGCTTGCCGCCGAACAGGCTGTTCTTCAGGCCGATCTCATAGCTGTCGGCGGTTTCCGGCGCGATGATGTTGGTGCCGGTCGCGGTCAGGTTGAAGAAGATATTGTAGGCCGGCCCCTTATAGCCGCGCGCATAGGTGGCGTAGACCATGGATTGCGGGACGATGTCATATTGCAGGCCAACCTTGCCGGACACATTCTGGTGGCTGGTGTCGCCCTGGAACGGACCAAAGCTGGGGTTGATGCCCGGGCCGGCGAGCGTAGTCACGCGCTGGTGGAAGACGTCGAGATCGTCGATCGTATAGCGTAGGCCGACAATGCCGCGCAGCTTGGTTGTGAAGTTGAGCGTGCCCTGGCCGAACAGCGCATAATTCTTGAACGTGGAGCCGAAATCGGCGGTGCCGCTTGGCCGGGTGACGACGGCGCCCGGCGTCGTGCAAGGCACCAGCGCCGTCCCTGCCGGGGGCGGTGTCACCGTGCAGACGATGTCGTCGCGCCGGAAGACGCGTTCCGAAAAGGCGCGCGAATAGAAACCGCCGACGACATATTCGAAAAACTGATCGGCGGGCGAGGTCAGCCGCACTTCCTGGCTGAACGTGTTGCCGGTCTGCGGGCCGGTGTCGTGAAGCTGGCCAAGACCGACATAGGCGGCCGGCAACCAATCGCCATCGCGTATCTCTTCATTATTCCAGCGGCGATAGGCCGTGATCGACGTGATTGTGTGGCGCCCGATCGTCCAGTCGCCCTGCAACGACAGCCCCCAACTCGTCTCCTTGGTACGGGTGATCAGATCCTGATTGATCGTGCGCGAATCCCGGCCGTTGATGTCGGGCAACAGCGGCGCGGACGCGCCGCTGGTCGGCGGCGTACCGATCACCTCGGCGCAGCAATCATCGTCGCTTTTGCGATAGTCGCCGATCAGCGTGAATTTCAGGTCAGGGCTCGGATCCGCGACGACGATGCCGCGCACGCCCCAATGCTTGTATCCGTTCACGCGCTTGCCCCCATGGGCGATGTTGCGGATATTGCCGTCCCAATTGCCGTAGAAACCGGTGAAGCGGCTCTTGACCGTGTCACTAACGGGGATGTCGATAGCAGCACGGGCGCGATATTCGCTGCCCCCGGTGAAGTAGCCGCCTTCAACGAAGCCACCGAGCCGATCACCCGGACGCTTGGTGGTGATGCTGATAACGCCTGCCGACGCATTCTTGCCGAACAGCGTGCCTTGCGGCCCGGGCAAGACTTCCATCCGTTCGATATCGATCAGGTCACTGAATGCCTCCCCGGCGCGGCTATAGACGACACCGTCGACCACGGTGGAGATCGACGGCTCACCGGCGATCGAGAAGGTCGAGGTGCCAACGCCGCGCAGGAACAGCGACTGGTTGAGCGTCGTACCCGATTTGCGGAAGTTCATGGTCGGCACGAGATATTGGGCGTTCTCAAGATTGACCCCGCCCTGCGCGGCCAGCGTGTCGCCGCTCACCACCGTTACGGCCACCGGCACGTCCTGCAGGCGCTCGCGGCGTTTCTGAGCCGTGACGACGATCTCGGCCGGATCCGCCGACTGGGCCGCCGATCGCGCATCCGCGCTCACGTCCTGCGCGTGGGCGGGCACCGCCAAAACAGCCAAGGCAGTGCCCACAAGGAATATCGACTTCGTCACGAGCAACCCCCTTTATAATTCCCACTCAACTGATAGGGTATATAAATGTCTCGCGCTGTCACGCCCCAATCTGTCTTTACCCGCCCCAAGCCCTGCTTCATTCAGAAGCCGAGTTCGCGCATCTCCACGGCACGTTTCTCGCGGGCGCTGATCTCGGCCGCCGTACCGATCGCCACGGCCATCAGACCGTCGCTGGCGGAGACTTCCACCGCGCCCTCGTCACGCACGGCGGCATTGAACTTCTGATGCTGATAAAAGGTCGATCCATGATGGCTCCCGGCCTTCAGCGCCGTCTGATCGACGTCCACAATCTCGCGTTCGACCTGCTTGGGATTGCCGAAGCCAGTGCGCGGGCTGAAGACGAGCGCGCCCTCCGGGATCAGCACGTCGAGCCGGGCCGCGTCGCCGACGGCGCTGATCTCCTCCTGATTCTCCGCGCCGTCAGCGAACATCGACAAATCCAGCATCGCCCGCACGCCGTTGGCGAAGTCGACCACGGTATAGCTGTTGTCCAGGATGTCCGGGCGTTCGCCGGCGTACCGCTCATCGACATGGTTCACGTCCATCGCGCCCGAGCAATAGACCCGCACGGCCTCGGCCCCGACGATCAGCCGCATCAGGTCAAAGAAGTGGCAGCATTTTTCGACCATCGTGCCGCCGGTGTTGCGACTGAAGCGGTTCCAGTCGCCGACTTTGACCAAGAAGGGGAAGCGATGTTCGCGGATTGTGAGCATGCGCAGCTGGCCGATTCTGCCGTCATGTACCTGTGCGATGAATGCGGCGGCGGGTGGCATGTAACGATATTCCATTGCCGTCCAGAACGGCTTCGTCATCGCCTCGACACGCTCGACCACCCAGCGCGCGTCATCGATCGTGGTCGCCAGTGGCTTCTCGCAGAGGATCGCGACGTTGGCGTCGAACAGGGGCTCCAGCACCGTGCGATGGGTGAAGTTCGGGCTGGCGACGATCACGGCATCCACCAGTCCGCTCCGCGCCAGCGCCGCGGCATTGTCAAAGGCCTGTACGCCCTCGCTGCGCGCACCCAGCGCGGATCGCGCCCAGCCCAGCGACGTCGCCACCGGATCCGCAATCGCCGTCACGACCGCGCCGGGCGTGATCGCGAGGTTCTGGAGGTGCTCGATGCCCATCATGCCGGTCCCAACCAGCCCGTACCGCACTTGCTCAATCAAGCTCATAAATCCTAAGGAGTGACAGCGATGTCGCAGCTTGAATTCTCCCCCGAACCCCGCCTGCTCGGCAAGAGCGGAATATTTGTCAGTCCGATAGCATGGGGGATGTGGCGCTTCGCCGGCCGCAGCGTTGCTGAAGCGACAGCCCTGGTGGAAGCCGCACTCGATGCAGGCATCACGCTGTTCGACACGGCGGATATTTACGGGTTTGACAGCAACTCGGGCTTCGGCGCGGCAGAGACCCTGCTCGGCCAGGTGTTGGCGGCCAGCCCCGGGCTGCGGGAACGAATGGTTCTCGCGACCAAGGGGGGAATCCTGCCCCCTCTGCCCTATGATACGAGCCCGCTCTATCTCGCCCGCGCGCTCGACAGCTCGCTCCGCCGCCTGCGCCTCGCGCAGGTCGATCTTTATCAGATCCATCGGCACGACATTCTCACCCACCCGCAGGAAGTCGCCCGCGCGCTGGAGGATGCCGTTACCGCCGGCAAGGTGCGTGCGGTCGGCGTGTCCAACTTCACGACGGATCAGGCGCGCGCGCTTGCCTCCTTCCTGACCATTCCCCTGGTCAGTCATCAGCCGGAATTCTCGCCGCTCCACCTCGATCCAATGGTCAATGGGCTGTTCGATCAGGCCATGGAGCGTGACATGGCGGTGTTGGCCTGGTCGCCGCTCGGCGGCGGGCGGCTCGCCGCCCCGGCGGATGCACGTACGCAGGCCGTCGCCGAATGCCTGGACCGCAAGGCCGCCGAAGCCGGCGTGAGCCGCACGGCCGCAACCTATAGCTGGATCATGGCGCATCCCGTCCGCGCCATCCCGATCGTGGGCAGCCAGAACCCGGCGCGCATCGCCGAGGCGGCCAGCGCGCTGCAGGTGCGATGGACCCGCCAGCAATGGTATGACGTCCTCGTCGCCGCGCGCGGGGAGAAGCTGCCGTGAAGCGGCTCGCTTTGGCCGCCTTGCTTTCGCTGGCAGCTACGCCCGCCCCCGCGCAGACAATCCATATTGCCCAGGGCGACATCTCCGGCACCACGCTCGACAGCGGCGTCGCGGCGTGGCTCGGCATTCCGTTCGCGGCGCCGCCGGTCGGCGATCTGCGCTGGCGGCCACCGCAACCGGCCGGCCACTGGCGCGGAACCTACCCGGCCACCCGCTTCGCACCATCCTGCATGCAGCCGCTGCGCGATCACGGCATCGCTTATTATGTCGGCGACGATCCGGTGGCGGAAGACTGCCTCTACCTGAACGTCTGGGCACCCAACGGAATTCGCGCCGAGGCGAAGCTGCCAGTCATCGTCTTCATCCATGGCGGCTCATTCGTCGCCGGCTCCGCACGCAAGCCGCTCTACCAAGGCGACAGGCTCGCCGCGAAGGGCGCCATCGTGGTCGGCATCAACTACCGGCTCGGCGCGCTGGGCTTCCTTGCTCATCCGGCGCTCAGCGCGGAATCGGCCGCCCACGCGTCGGGCCATTACGGGCTGCTCGATCAGATTGCTGCGCTGCAATGGGTGCATGACAATATCGCCGCATTCGGCGGCGATCCTTCGCGGGTGACGATCATGGGCCAATCGGCCGGGGCAATCAGCCTCGCGCTGCTCCAGACAAGCCCGCTGGCCAAATCGCTTTTTCAACGCATCGTGGCGTTGAGCGGCTCCCCTTATATGTCGGTCGCTGGCAGCCGTACCCAGACGCTGGCATCGGCCGAGGCGGCGGGCACCGCCTTCCAGCAGAAGCTTGGCGCCCCCGATCTTGTCGCACTGCGCCGCATGCCGGCGGATCGCATCGTCGCAGCCCAAGGCCCGCTGGCGATGCCGATCGTCGATGGCCTAGCGGTGCCGCGCGATCCGGCGGACGTCTATGCGGCGCGCGGCCAGGCCGATGTCCCGATCCTGCTAGGCACTGTGCGCGATGAAGCGCTGAGCCCGCTGGCCGGCGTCTCTACGCTCGCTGCCTATCGCGCGGCGTTGGACACGTCCTTCGGCGAGCGGGCGGGAGCGGTGGCAACCCTCTATCCCGCGAGATCCGATGGCGAGGTGCCCGCCGCCGCGCGGGCGCTGGCGCACGATATCGGCTTCTCCACGATGATGCGCAGCTGGGCGCGGATGCAGGCGCTCCACGGCAAGGCGCCGGTTTATGCCTACTGGTTTGACCGGCGGCATCCCTATTCCGCCGGCGTGCGCTTCAGCGATCTCGATCCGACCACCACGGGCGTAAACCACACCGATGATGTTCCTTATTGGCTCGGCACCTTCGAGAGCCTGAACGGCCCGCGCCGCACGCGCGATTGGTCCGTCGCCGACCGAGAACTTGGCGCACAAATGCAGGCGGCGATCATCGCCTTCGCCGCTTCGGGCGATCCTAACAGCCCTGCGCTAGCGATCAGCTGGCCGCGCTACGACCCGCGTACCGAGCGCATGGCCGGCTTTGGCGACACGGTCAGGCTCCTGACCTGGCCGGACCGCGATCGGATCGACAACCTCGCCGCGCTCGGCATTCCGGACCCGCGCACCGCCAAGGACAAGAAGCAATGACACCGACCTGTGAAATAAGCTGGTTCTCGGCGCTGTGTGACGACGATTACGAGTTTCTGGGCGTCCCGGATACCCGCCTGCGATCGAGCTGGGAGCATTGTCGCGACATCGTGCTGCAGGCCGAAACCGGCGGCTATGACAATATCCTGCTACCCTCCGGCTATGCGCTCGGCATCGACACCACCGCCTTTGCGGCGGCGATCGCGCCGATGCTGCGTCGACTGGCATTGCTGATGGCGGTGCGGGTCGGCGAGAGCTGGCCGCCGCAGCTCGCGCGCCAAATCGCGACGATCGATCAGATGCTTGGCGGCCGGCTCAACATCAATATCATCTCCTCCGACCTGCCCGGAGAGATGCTTGCGTCGGGTCCACGTTATGCGCGCACGGTGGAAGCGATGCGCATCCTCAAGACCCTGCTCAACGGCGAGCCGCTCGACCATGACGGGGAATTCTGGAAGCTTAAGCTCGATCCGGCGCGGATCCGCACCGTGTCCGGCAAGGCGCCCCTGCTGTATTTCGGCGGCCTCTCACCTGACGCGCGCGACGCGGCGGCGAAGGAATGCGACGTCTATCTGATGTGGCCCGATACGCGCGAGAATGTCGCAGCGCTCATCGCCGACATGCGTGCGCGTGCCGCCAGCTATGGCCGGACGCTTCGCTTCGGCTACCGCGCGCATGTCATTGTCCGCGACACCGAGGAAGAAGCACGCCGGTACGCCGACCGTCTCCTCTCCAAGCTCAAGGCCGGCTCCGGCGAGGCAATCCGCTCTAAGTCACTGGACATCACATCTGCGGGGGTCGCGGCCCAGACGGCGCTGCGCGAAAGTGCGGCCACGGACGGTTATGTCGAAGACAATCTGTGGACAGGCATAGGTCGCGCCCGCTCGGGCTGCGGCGCGGCAATCGTCGGCGATCCGGACCAGGTCCTCGGCAAGCTCAACCTTTATCGGGAGATGGGCATCGAGGCCTTCGTCCTGTCCGGCTACCCCCATGCCGCCGAAGCGGATTTGTTCGCCCGTCATGTCCTCCCGAACATTCCGCACCGGAACCTGCTGCTCTAGGGTGAGAAGGCGGGCACCAATCCACCGATGGAGGGCGACGCGCCGTCTTCCCGCCGTCAGCCGCTGCAATCAGTCCGCCAATTCTCAGTTCTGTCAGCAGCCGCACGACGAAGCCCCGCCCCGCTCGCAGACTACCGGCTGCCGTTGCTCTTCATGGAAAAAGCGTACGCAGCCACGCTGCCGTGCGATCCTGTGATGCATCGGTATAGACAAGTTCATGCCCCGCCTCCGGCACGATTTCCAGCCGTGCGCTCGCCTTTGTTTCACTAAGCACGCGGCCTTGTTCCGCTGGTATCAGCGGATCGGCCGCACCATGCAGGATGAGGATCGGGCAGCTCACCCGCTGCAATTTATGCTGATTGTCATAGCGGTCATGCAGCAGCCAGCGCACCGGCACGAAAGGATAGTGGACACGCACGACATCGGCCAAGCTGGTAAAGCCAGACACGAGTACCAGCCCTGCGACCCTGTGCGTCGCCGCCATTTCGGTTGCAACGCCCGATCCCAGCGAATTGCCGATCAATATCGTGCGGCTCGGCGGGGTGCCTTGTGACGCCAGCCAGCGCAGCGCCGCCGCACCGTCGCGGTACAATCCCTCTTCGCTCGGCGTTCCCGGATTTCCGGCGTAGCCGCGATGTTCGAGAAGCAGCAGTCCATAACCCTGCGCGGCGAAACGCACAGTTGCCGCGCGACTTCCCGCGAGCGAATCGCCGTTGCCATGGAAGAATAGTACGGTTGGCCGCCCGCCCTGTGGAGGCCTGTACAGCGCCCGCAGAACAAGCCCATCAGTTGTTGTCAGTTGCACCGCCCGCACCCCTTCCCCTGCGGACAGCGCCATAGCAGCGCCATTGAGAGGGGCCGGATAGATCAGGTTGCGCTGCTTGGCATAGAGCCAGCCTAGCGCACCCACATAGAGCATGCCCGTCACCGCCAGCAGGGCCAGCAGCATTTTTGTCATCATGGCTGCAAGATTCCGGATCGCAGGTGGCGCAGCGCGTCACCAAACCACCTGTTCGCGGCGCGTGCCGATGACGAATCATCGTCGGCGGCGGGACGTGAAAAAGCGTCTGTGGGGATGTTTTTCGCCATCCAATCCACCAGCATTCCGGCATTGTAGACCGGATTGTAAGGATCGGCAGCGACGGCGACCGATACCGGAACCGGAATTGCCACGATGCGGAGATTGGCGTCCATCACCATCGCGCTGGCCGCGCGCGCCCACAGGCTCACGTGACCATGCTGGCCGCCAAAGGATAGCTCCGATACGTCGAACCAGCGCTTTGACGCCCCGGGCTGAACTTCGACGGAGTTGATCACCCCCGGCCTGAGATACATTGTTTCAACTTACGACGCGCTTCGTCGCCATTTCTCCAGCTTATTTCGAACGTCTTATTCCATCAAATGTCAGCTTGTAGTGCGTCGCATCCTTCATTCCGTTCAACATCGCATCTGCGCTGGGGACGGCGAAAGCTATGATTCCCAGGCCTGTGCCGCTCGCGGCGTAATTAATGGCGCGTACCGTGCTTGGATTACCATCACCATCGTCCAGAGTGACAAGGATCAGGCTTTGCTTCCTTGGGTGGGGTAGCCCCGTTGCGGTAAACGAGAGCATCGCTCCCCGGTAATCGTCACCGGGGGCCGAAAGCGTGATGATACCGTCCAGCGTACCATAGGCGGCCATGCAATAATCGCCCCGCTTCAGACGGGCAGCAGGTTTGAAATACTGCCAATATCCGCCTAGCAGGCGTTGATACAGGGGATCGTCGGTCATCCGCACTGTGTCCTGGAGCATGATCTTTGCCATGGTCATCACAGCCGCGGCCATATTGCCGGCTGGATCGCTCGGCTTTTCGGCGCTTGCTGCGCTGGGAGCAGAGCTATCGGCTACGCAGAGTGGCGTTGGCGCCAATCCCACCCCGCCGGGCGCCATACCGATCATCCGTTGACCCAGCGCCGAACCGCTGCACGCGAAAGTCTGGGCATCCGCCGGGGAAGCATGCCTACGCCGATTAGGTACCACAGCGCTGGGGCACCCAGCAGTAGGGCCCGCTTCGTCGACCGTGCGGGCTGACAGCGAGCGTGGCCACGATCCTCTTTAGCTGTTGCCATCGAACTAATCCTTCTCGACGTGCCAACGCGTCAGAGACAGCGTACACTGTGAAATTGAACGCCGTATATATCTTGTGTGCCTTACGAGACAATCTTCCGCCCTCGTTCATAACAAAGTCTCGCACGTGCGAGATTCTCCTAACACGGCCACA
>NZ_JBMDXN010000016.1:0-24319 GCF_048595155.1 Sphingomonas sp. | reverse complement strand
GACGCCAAGACCGTCGTCGGCCAGGATCTCTCGCTCGGTTCAGACAAGCTCAAGGGCAAGCTGCAGTTGCGGCTCGATCTGGTGACGGGCCGCTACGACATCGCCGTTGCCGGCGGCCTGGCCCGCTATCTGATCCCCGGGCTCGGCATCGTCGACGTGCAGACCAAGGTAACGGTGCTGCCGGGCCCTAACGGCGTCGGCACGATCGTATCCGGGACCGGCCAGGCGATCGTCCGCCGCTTCGACAATGCTTTCCTCGCCAGTCTGGCGGGCGGCAATCCTCGCATCGATACGCGGCTGGTGCGGACGACCGACGGCGTCCTGCATTTCTCCAACACCGTTCTGACCGGGCCTGCCATTCGGATCGTCGGCGCCGGCATACGGCGGCGCGACGGTACCTTCCAGTTCGCCGGCGCCGGCCAGCAGACAAGCTACGGACCGTTCAAGTTGCAATTGGATGGCGCGATCGATCATCCCAAGGTGCAGTTGCAGCTCGATCGTCCGGTTGAGGCGCTCGGCCTCACCCAGGTCGCGCTCAACCTCGATCCCGTTCCGGAAGGCTTCCTGTTCCGCGCCGCGGGCGGTTCGTATGCAGGGCCGTTCCAGGCGAACGGGCTGATCCGCACCGCTCCCAATCAGCCGACCGTCATCCAGGTCGCCGATCTGGCCGTGTCCGGCACCCACGCCAAGGGCACGCTGACGTCGGGTACGGCCGGTTTCACCGGGCGGCTCGATCTGGCCGGAGGCGGCATCGGCGGCATGATCGGCTTCGCGCCCCAGGGCAGCCTGCAACGGATCGAGCCCCATCTGACCTTCACCAACGCGATCATCGCCAATGCGCAGCCGATCAAGATGCGCCGCGGTCGTGTTGACGGGGCGATCCTGCTGGATCCGGCGGGCAGCGTGATCGACGGCACCTTCCGCGCCTTCGGCTTTTCGCGCGGCGCGCTGTCGCTTGCCCGGGTCAATGCGGAAGCGCATCTGAAAGCCGGGCTTGGCACGGTTGCGGTCACCGCGTCGGGCACACGGCGCCGCGCCTTCGATGTGAATGCGACGGCGCGGCTCACACCCGGCCACATGTCGATCACCGGCACCGGCAATGTCGAAGGCAAGCCGCTCACTTTGTCTGGCCCGATCGAACTGGCCATGAGCGACGATGCCTGGACACTGGCCCCAGCCAAGATCGCCTATGCCGGCGGCAACGCGACGCTCGCCGGGCGCTTCGGCCGCAATTCCGCGCGGATTGAAGCAGGCCTCGAACATATGCCCCTGGCCTTGCTCGACATCGTCAATCCCAATCTCGGCCTGGGCGGCTATGCCAGCGGCAAGCTGAATTTCCAGCATGACGCCGGTGGCGCGCCGACGGGACGCATCGACGTGGCGGTCCGCGGCATCACGCGCTCGGGCTTGGTCTTGAGCTCGCAGCCCGTCGATCTCGGTTTGGCTGCGGTGCTCACCCCGCGCGGGCTGGCCGGCCGGGCCGTGGTGGTCAGCAATGGCCGGATCCTGGGCCGCGGCCAGGCGCGGATCGCGCCGCTGCCGCCGGGCGAGGACATCGTCTCGCGCCTGTTCGACGCGCCGCTCTTCGCGCAGATTCGCTATGCCGGCCCGGCGGACACGCTGTGGCGTCTGATCGGCGTCGAGACGATCGACGTGTCTGGTCCGATGTCGGTCTCGGCCGATATCGGCGGCACGCCCGCCAATCCGCGCATCAGCGGTCGTCTGGCCAGCGACGGCGGGCGGATCGAAAGCGCGGTCACCGGCACCGTGATCGACACGATCAAGGCCACCGGTACGTTCGACGGTTCGCGCCTCAATATCGATCAGATGACCGGGCGCGCCGGCGGCGGCACCGTCACGGGCAGCGGCAGCTTCCGCTTCGGCGCCGGCAAGGGCCTGGGCATCGATCTCGCGATTCAGGCGCAAAATGCCGTCCTGCTCAACCGGGACGATATCGGCGCGACCGTGACGGGCCCCCTCACGCTCAAATCCAGCGGCAATGGCGGCACGATCGGCGGGGACGTGAAGATCGAACGCGGCCGCTTCCGGCTCGGCAGCACCGCCGCCGCGGAGGTGCCGCATCTCAACGTGACCGAGCTCAATCGCTTCGACGATGACGATGACGATAATGTGCCGACCCAGCCCTGGAACCTGGATCTGAAGGCGCGCGCCAGCAGCCGCCTGATGGTTACCGGCCTCGGCCTCGACAGCGAATGGCGGGCGGATCTCACCATCAAGGGCGCGGTCGACAATCCCGCGATTGGCGGGCGCGCGGATCTGGTGCGCGGCGGTTATCAATTCGCCGGACGCCGCTTCAACCTGGATCGTGGCGCGATCCGCTTCACGGGCGAGGCTCCGCCCGATCCGGTGCTCGACATCACCGCTCTCGCCGATATCCAGGGCCTGAACGCGACGATCCATGTCACCGGCACCGGCCTCCACCCGGATATCGCCTTCCAGAGCACGCCTGCCTTGCCGGAGGATGAGCTCCTGTCGCGGCTGCTGTTCGGCACGTCCATCACCAACCTGTCGGCGCCGGAGGCCTTGCAGCTGGCGGCCGCGGTCGCGGGGCTGCGCGGCGGCAGCGGGGGCGGCCTGAACCTCGATCCGATCAACGCGATCCGCAAGGCCGTGCATCTCGATCGCCTGCGCATCCTGCCGGCCGACGTCACCACCGGTCAGAAGAGCGCGATCGCGGCGGGCAAGAATGTCGGCCATCGCACCTATGTCGAGCTGATCACCGACGGCGCCGGCTATAGCGCGACGAGCGTGGAATTCCGCATCACGCGCTGGTTGTCGGTCCTGTCGACCATCTCAACCATCGGGCGTCAGAGCGTGAACCTGCGCGTGTCGAAGGATTATTGATCAGGCCGCGTGCGGTGGCGCGGGCAACCGCCCTGCCGTCAGCTTCGATGGGCCAGATGGATCAGCGGATAAGGCCTGCCTTGCCCATCGAGGGGTGAGCGCCCGGTCCGGCCAAAGCCCATGCGCTCGTAGAAGCCGATCGCCTGGCCGTTCTGCTCGTTCACGTCGGTGGTCAGGCCGGGATGCATGGCAAGTGCGTGTCGCAAAAGCGCAGTGCCAATCCCCCGTCCGTGAAAGGCCGGATCGACGAACAGCGCCTCAAGATGGCCGTCCGCCACGAGCATGAAGGCGATCGGGCGGTCGTCCTGATCAACGGCGAGTGATAACGGCGCGTAAGGGAGGAAGCCGCCCACCTGCTGCTCCAGCGCGATGCGATCCGCATTGGAAAGAAAATGGTGCGTCGCATCGACAGCCTCGCGCCAGATCTCGACGATGCGTTGGCCGTCCTGCGGACGTGAAGGTCTGATCTCGAACATGGCCGTTCGTTGCCGTGATCGCGCAACAATCGCAATTCAGGCGCCCATCGTCAGTCCGCTTTATGCGTCTGCAGCCAGCGTCACCTCTAGTGAAAGGCAGGCTCCGCCGACAGCGCGCCATGGTGTGCCTGGAACAGTTTCCCGCGTTCCGTGATCAGCACGACGACCAGTGCGCACAGGCCCAGCAGGAAAAAGCCCAGCGCCAGCGGCACGACCGTGCCGTTGAAGGCCTGGCCCACCACCAGCCCGAGCAACGCCCCGCCGCAGGTCGAGACGAACCCTTGCACGGAGGAGGCGGTGCCCGCGATCTCCCCGACATTCTCCATTGCCATCGATCCGAAATTGGATCCCATCAGGCCGAAGCAGAACATCGTCGTCCATTGCAGCAGCGCGAAGCTCAGCATTGTTTCGTAGCCGCTCATCGCAACCAGCACATGAACGCCGCTCACCCCGATCAGCCCCAGCAATGCCGTGTGCGAGACCTTGCGCGTGCCGAACCGCTCGACGATGCGCGAGTTGATGAAGGCCGAAACCGCCATCGACAGGCCAACGCCGGCAAATACTGCCGGAAACCAGCTGGATGCGTGGAAGATATCGGCGAAGATCTGCTGGACGGAATTGATGAAGCCCATCAGCGCGCCGAAGATCAGCGTCATCGCGATCATATAGCCCAGCGCATAACGCTCGCGCATCGTCTGCAGAATGCCTTGCCCGATCGCGCGCGCCGACAAGGGCCGGCGATATTCGGGATGCAGCGTCTCGCGCATCAACAGGCCGGAAATGGTGACGACGACCGCCGCAAAGCCGGCAAGGAAGAAGAAGATCAGTCGCCAGCTGCCCAGCAGCATGATCAACTGGCCCAGGCTCGGCGCCATGATCGGCACCGCCAGGAAGATCATGAAGGAAATCGACATCACCCGCGCCATCTGGCGCCCGGAGAAACAATCGCGAACGATCGATACGGTCAGCACCCGGCCCGATCCGCCGGCGATGCCCTGGAACAGGCGCGCTACCAGCAGCGATTCAAAACTTTTCGACAGGCCGGCAATGATGCTCATCAGCGCGAACAGCAGCAGACTGACCACCAGGATCGGCTTACGGCCGTAACTATCGGACAGGGGGCCATAAATGATCTGGGAAGATCCAAACCCCATCACATAGACGGCAATGATCCATTGTTGATGATTCTCTGTCGAAATATTCAGCGCCCGGCCAATTTCGGGCAGTGCCGGAAGCATCGAGTCGATGCCGAATGGCGTCACCGCCATCAAGGAAGCAATCAATGCGACGAACAGCCCGAAAGCCATGCCGGGCCCGTCGCCTTGCGGCGCAGGTTTTGCTTCCAGGGGTGTTTGCATCGCCCGCATATGCGGCCTTTGCCGCGATGCGACAAGGTAATGGGCATAAAAATAGCCGCGAACCCGAAGGTCCGCGGCCATTTTAACTGCGATGCGCTAAGTCTTACGCAGTCGCTTTGGGCTTGCGGCCAGGCTTCGCACCGCCGGTGCGCGGCTTGCGACCAAGGCCGATCTTGTGGGCAAGGGCACGACGCTGCTCGGCATAGTTGGACGCAACCATCGGATAATCACGCGCCAAACCAAAGGCTTCACGGTAGCTTTCCGGGGTGTAGCCATGCTGAGAAATATGGCGGCGCAGCATCTTGTACTGCTTGCCGTCAATCATGCTGACCAGATAATCCGGCTTGATCGAAGCGCGTGCCGAAACGGCGCCCTTGGGCTTCTCTGCCTGGGGCTCGGCAACGTGAGTACCGACCTGCTGAAGCGCGGTATAGACACTCTGGATGAGGCTACCCACTTCGGCGGTGGGAACGCTATTGTTGCTTACATGCGCGGCAACAATGTCCGCCGTAAGGGTAATCAATTCCTGATTGTCAGTCGCCACGTCAATACTCCTTGGGAAACCGGGCATATAGGTAGCGCCGTCTCGCTGTGCCACCTTTGCGGCCGGGCGCGTACAAATTCTATTATGAATAGAGGATTGCTAATGTGGCCGAAGCGGACACGTTTTCCGCCGCGTTGCACAAACCTCGTCGCCTTCCCATATCCCGCGCACAAATTGACGGGACGGGCAATGACACAAGATAAAATCGGCTGGCATGGGACAACAATCCTGTCGGTCCGCAAAAATGGTAAGGTCGTGGTGGCTGGCGATGGCCAGGTCAGCCTCGGCAACACAGTGATCAAGCCGAATGCGCGCAAGGTGCGCCGCCTGGGCGATGGTGAGGTTATCGGTGGTTTCGCCGGCGCCACGGCCGATGCATTCACCTTGTTCGAACGGCTGGAGCGCAAGTTGGAACAGCATCGTGGCCAATTGCTGCGCGCCGCGGTCGAGCTCGCCAAGGATTGGCGAACCGACAAATATCTCCGCAACCTGGAAGCGATGATGATTGTCGCGGACAAGGATGTAACGCTGATCCTGACCGGCAATGGCGACGTGCTGGAGCCGGAAGCCGGGATCGCTGCGATTGGGTCCGGTGGCAATTATGCGCTCGCCGCGGCGCGGGCGCTGGTCGACTATGAAGGTGATGCCGAAGCGATCGCGCGCAAGGCCATGCAGATCGCCAGCGAGGTTTGCGTCTTCACGAACGGCAACCTCACTGTCGAGACGATGGACAGCGCCACCGCTTAAATCCCTTCCCGCTTGTGGGAGGGGTCAGGACAGGGGCTACCCTCCTCCACCTCCCGCAAGTTCCCCTCCCCCGACCCCTTCCGCAAGCGGGAGGGGAGAAGAGTATGAAATGAACGACGCACTTACCCCCAAAGCCATTGTCGCTGCTCTCAACGAGCACATCATCGGCCAGGACGATGCGAAGCGCGCGGTCGCGGTTGCGATGCGCAATCGCTGGCGCCGCCAGAAGCTCGCGCCCGAATTGCGCGACGAGGTCAGCCCCAAGAATATCCTGATGATCGGGCCCACGGGCTGCGGCAAGACCGAGATCAGCCGCCGCCTTGCCAAGCTGGCCGACGCGCCTTTCGTGAAGGTTGAAGCAACCAAGTTCACCGAGGTCGGCTATGTCGGCCGCGACGTCGAACAGATTGCACGCGATCTGGTCGAAGAAGCGATCCGGCTCGAAAAGGAACGCCGCCGCGCCGCGGTGAAGGACAAGGCCGAGGACGCCGCCACGGCGCGCCTCGTCGATGCTCTCGTCGGCAAGGATGCGTCGGAAGCCACCCGCGCCTCCTTCCGTCAGCGGTTCCAGGACGGTCATCTCGACGACAAGGAAGTCGAGATCGAGGTCGAGGATACCGGCAATGGCGCGATGGAGATCCCCGGCATGCCGGGCCAGGTCAGCATGATCAATCTCGGCGAGATCATGGGCAAACTGGGCGGCGGCCGCACCAAGAAGCGCAAGCTGCCGGTCCGCTCCGCCTGGACCAAATTGGTCGAGGAGGAAGCCGACAAGCGCCTCGATCAGGAGGATGTCGCCCGCGTCGCCTTGGCTGATGCCGAGGCCAATGGCATCGTCTTCCTCGACGAGATCGACAAGATCGCCGTGTCGGACGTGCGTGGCGGATCGGTCAGCCGCGAAGGCGTGCAGCGCGATCTGCTGCCGCTGATCGAAGGGACTACGGTTGCAACCAAATATGGGCCGATGAAGACGGACCATATCCTGTTCATCGCGTCGGGCGCTTTCCACGTCGCCAAGCCAAGCGACCTTCTGCCGGAACTGCAGGGCCGCCTGCCGATCCGGGTTGAACTGAAGCCGCTGACCGAACAGGATTTCGTCCGCATCCTGTCCGACACCCGCGCGTCACTGACAACGCAGTATAAAGCGTTGATCGCGACCGAGCAGGTCGCGGTCGATTTCACTGAAGATGGCATTGCGGCGATCGCCCGCACCGCCGCCCAGGTGAATGACAGCGTCGAGAATATCGGCGCGCGCCGCCTGCAGACGGTGATGGAGAAATTGCTGGAAGATGTGAGCTTCCACGCCGAAGAACGTACCGGCAGCACGCTAACAGTGGATGCCGCCTACGTTGATGCACAGCTCGCCGATGTCGCGCGGAACACGGACCTCAGCAAATACGTCCTATAAGGCGGTAATGGCGCGCTCCGGCTAATTGTCATTGCGAGGCGCGTAGCGAAGAAGCAATCCAGGCCCGCCGCCGGATCGCTTCGCTACCCTCGCAATGACGTACTTACGCCGGGCGTGGTCGCAAGAAGGGAACGATGCATGCCGGTGACGACGCTGGATCCGCAGACCGGGCTGATCTTGATCGATCTGCAGAAAGGCATCGTCGCCCGCGACACCAAACCCTATCCCGCCGCGGACGTGGTCGAGAAATCGGCCGCGCTCGCGGCGGCCTTCCGCCAGCACCGCCTTCCGGTCATCTTGGTGCACGTCACCGGTGGCGCGCCGGGCCGCAACGAACAGCCGCCGCAACCCGCTCCGCCCGCCGATTGGGCGGATCTGGTGCCTGAGCTGGATCGTCAGCCCGGCGACCATGTCATCACCAAGCAGACTTGGGGCGCCTTCGTAAACACCGGGTTGGAGGAAAAACTGCGATCCCTTGGCGTGACCCAGGTGGTGATCGCCGGCATCGCCACCGCGATCGGCGTCGAATCCACTGCCCGCCAAGCCTATGAAGCAGGCTTCAACGTTACGCTGGCAATCGACGCGATGACCGATCTCGCTGCGGAAACCCACCATAATAGCGTCGAGCGGATCTTCCCGCGCGTCGGCGAAACCGGCACCGCCGACGCTATCATCGCACTACTCGCACAACGCTGAACCGGGCCGGCGCATTTCGGTGCAGGCCTGCCGCACGCGCCGGACCATCCCTTTGCCGACGCTACAGACGCCGAAAGCATATCGGCTTCGAAACGAATCCACTATGACGCATTGCAGCAAACTATGCTCGACAGTGCCGCATTATCCCGCCACAGCCGACACCCATGTCGCTGACCGAACGCATCCTCGCTCCCGTCGCCGCCTGGATCATCGCCGTCATTTCGGCGGGCGGCTATGGCGGCATCGCCTTTCTGATGGCGATCGAAAGCGCCTGCATTCCGCTCCCGTCCGAAATCATCATGCCCTTTTCGGGCTATCTGGTCTCAACCGGGCGGTTCGATCTCTATCTGGTCGCCACCGCCGGCGCGCTCGGCTGCAACCTCGGATCGATCGTCGGCTATGAAGTCGGCCGCCACGGCGGCCGCGCCTTCGTGGCGCGCTATGGCCGCTATGTCCTGCTCAACATGGACCACCTGGCCCATGCCGAGCGCTTCTTCGAACGCTGGGGCAGCATCACCGTTCTGGTCTGCCGCTTATTGCCGTTCGTGCGCTCCTTCATCGCCTTTCCGGCCGGTGTGGCCCGCATGCCGTTGCTGCGCTTTCACATCTATACCTTCATCGGCTCCTGGCCCTGGTGCTTCGCGCTGGCCTGGGTCGGCATGAAGCTCGGCGCCGCCTGGGCCACCGATCCGCGCCTCTCGCATATTCTCCATGGCGCCGATGCCGTGGTCGTCCTCGCGCTCGCCGCAGGCATCGTCTGGTTCATCCTGCGCGAGGTCAAGAAGCGGCGCGCGCGCTAGGATTGCAATGTCCAGCGGCCAAGCTCGACATGCTTGGTCTTGCCGATGTGACTGTCGATCAGCACGAAGTCGTCGACCGTCCAACGGATCGGCTCGATCGCGGTCTCGAACGTCAACGCATTGCCGTAGAGCAAGGTGATATGCGGATTGAAGCGTCGCTCCATCGTGAACGGCAGACCGCTTCGTATCAGCGTGAAACCCAGCCGTTCCCGAAACATGCGAAGCTCCTCCAGCGGATTGCTGGGTAAAAGCAGCATGGATTTGGCCCCGGCCACCAGCCGGTCGAACCTCACCTCGAACGGCTCGTAACGAACCGATGCGGCCGCCTCTGCGGCCTCTTCGCCAAGCCCCGGCGGCACGATATCCTCATGCACCAGGTTCAACGTGCTGATGTGGAGCCTCCCCGGCCGCAATGGCCGCCCACCGACCGGCAGCGACGCGGTCGCCTCCGCGATGCGCGCGCGAATGTCCTGGGGCGGGCGGATTGCAAAGAAAACATTATGCGCTGCGGGCTGCGGTGCGGACGTGCATCGCTCTGACATGGCCATCTCCATCGAATCACGCTTGCTATGTTCTCCTTATGTTCTAATATTGGCAAGCGATGCAACAGCGGTTCGACTTTGCTTCTGCTGATCTGGAACGCTGGCGGACGGCGCTGGCGCCCCTGCTGGTGCGGGTCGAACTTCCGCCGGCGCGCTCTCCGATCGGTGCGCTGGTCAAATCGCTGATCAGCAGCCGGACGCTCGATGCCGTCTCGCTGGCCGCCTATCACCGCCTGTGCCGTATCTATCCCTCCCCGGCGCGACTGGCGCGCGCCACTCCGGCGGCAATCCAGCGCGCCATCGCGGAAGTGGCCTATGCGGACAGCAAGGCGGCGCATCTCACGGAGACCATGGCCCTGATCCAACGGGAACATCCCGCCTTCGACCTGGAGTTTCTGGGCGAGATCCCGTTGCGCGACGCGCTCGCCTGGCTGGAACGATTGCCGGGCGTTGCGCGCAAGGTCGCGGCCGCAACCCTCAACGGCAGCCGCCTCAGGCGGCCCGTCTTCATCGTCGACACCCACGTCCAGCGCGTTATGCAGCGGCTGGAATTTGTCGGCGCGCATGCCGACATGCAGTTGATCAGCGAGCAGGTCACTGCCGGCGCGCCGCACTGGAGCGGCGCGGACTTCCTGCGCTTCCATGTCGCCACCAAGCGGCTCGGCCAGACGTTGTGCCGGCCGGAAACGCCCGATTGCGTCCACTGCCCGCTCGCTTTCGACTGTCCGTCGGCTGGCAGGGTCTAGCCGATTGACCCCGTCACCCGGCTCGGACATCCGGTCCTGGGAGGAATCGATGGGCGAGATCAAGCTGCATCCAAGCTGGCGCGAACCGCTGCAAGGCGAGTTCGACGACCCCTATATGCAGGCGCTGCGCAGCTTCCTGCTGGCCGAAAAACAGGCCGGCAAGCGCATCTTCCCGCCGTCCAAAGACTGGTTTCGCGCGCTCGATCTGACACCGCTCGAAGACGTGCGCGTCGTCATCCTCGGCCAGGATCCCTATCATGGCGAGGGCCAGGCGCACGGCCTGTGCTTCTCGGTTCAGCCCGGCGTGCGCACGCCGCCCAGCCTGGTCAATATCTACAAGGAAATGGAGCGCGACCTCGGCATACCCCGCGCGAGCCATGGCTTCCTCGAACATTGGGCCAAACAAGGCGTGCTTTTGCTCAACGCGGTGCTGACCGTGCAGATGAGCATGGCCGCCTCGCACCAGGGCCGCGGTTGGGAACGCTTCACCGATGCGATCATCCGCCTCATCAACGCCCGCGCCGAGCCGGTCGTATTCATGCTGTGGGGCAGCTACGCCCAGAAGAAGGCCGCCTTCGTCGACAGTATCGACAAAGGCGGCCACCACCTCGTCCTCAAAGCCGCCCACCCCTCGCCTTTGTCGGCGCATAACGGCTTCTTCGGCAGCGGCCATTTCTCCAAGGCCAATGCCTTCCTCGAACAGCATGGCCGCCCCCCGATCGACTGGCGCCTGCCCGAGACGCCCTGATCCGGCGCCGCCGCCCGATCGAATGCTGCCACTGCGACATTGGCTTTCCGCCCGACGCGGTTAAGGAAGCGCACATGACCTGCCTGCTTCGTCTCGGCACCCGCGGATCGCCGCTCGCTTTATGGCAGGCCAACATGGTCGCGACCGCCTTGCGCGCCGCCCATGGCTGGACCGATGACGCGGTGGAGATCGTGCCGATCCGTACCACGGGGGACAAGGTGCAGGACCGCGCCTTGGCCGAGATTGGCGGCAAGGCGCTGTGGACCAAGGAACTCGATCGTGCGCTGATGGATCGCGACATCGATGCCGCCGTCCATTCGATGAAGGATGTGGAGACGATCCGCCCGCCCGAGATCGTCATCGCCGCCATGCCGCCGCGCGCCGACACGCGCGACCGGCTGATCGGCTATAACAGCCTGGCCAGCCTGCCGCCCGGCGCCCGCGTCGGCACCTCGTCCCCGCGCCGGGCCGCCCAGGTCCGCCGAGCCCGGCCCGACGCCCAGATCCTGTTGTTCCGTGGCAATGTCGACACCCGCCTGCGCAAGCTGGCCGAGGGTGAGGCCGACGCGACCCTGCTTGCCGCCGCCGGTCTCGATCGGCTCGGCCGCGGCGATATCGGCGTTCCGCTCGACCAGCTCCTTCCCGCCCCCGCCCAGGGCGCCGTCGGAATTGAGGCGCGCGCCGGCGACGATACTATTCTGGCGCTGCTGCGGGCGATCGATCATGCGCCGACCAGCCGATGCGTCCTGGCCGAACGCGCGTTCCTCGCCGCCCTGGGCGCGGACTGCCGCTCGCCGGTCGCGGCATTGGCCCAGATCGAAGGGAACGAGATCCTGCTGCGTGCGGAAATCCTGACCGAAGACGGCCACGCTTCCGAAGCGGACGAAGCCCGCTTTGCCCTCGACGATCCGTCCGGGCCCGCTGCCCTCGCGCGCCGCCTACTCGATCGCGCCGCGCCGCCGTTACGAGGCTTGTTCGCGGCATGAGGCCGGTGCTGGTGCTGCGGCCGGAGCCGGGCGCCAGCATCACGCTGGCCCGCGCGGCCGAAGCCGGGCTGGACGCGATCGCCGCCCCCATCTTCGCTGTCGCGCCGATATCGTGGGAGGCGCCCGATCCCGCCGCCCATGATGCGCTGATGATCACCAGCGCCAATACCATTCGCCATGCTGGCCCGGCGCTGCGGCGTTACCGCCCTTTGCCCGTCTATGCCGTCGGTCGCGCCACCGCCGCCGCCGTGCAGGCGGCCGGCTTTGTCGATGTCCGCACCGGCGCCGGCGATGTCGCCGCGCTCGTCCGGCAGATGGCGCAGGACGGCATATCGCGCCCACTGCACCTGTCCGGCGAACAGATACGCATGCCCGCCGACCTGGCTTTTCCCCTCGTCCGTCGCATCGTCTATGCCGCCGAACCGGTCGCCCGGCTCCCCGCTGCTGTGACCGACGCGCTCGCGCGCGACGCCGTCGCGCTCCTCCATTCGCCGCGCGCCGCGCAGACATTTTCCAGCCTGCTGACGGAGGCGGGCATCGCGCCGCAGGGCGTCCGCATTGCCGCGATCAGCGAAGCGGCCGCCATCGGGCGCTGGGCCGAGATCGCCATCGCCCCGACCCCCGACGATGCGGCCCTGTTGGCGGCGGCCCTCAGTCTGTGCCAGAAGGGGTGATGGGCCAACCGGAACTTTACGGCGCGACCAGGCGGCGCTTGCCATATGCCTTGCTCGCAATTGCGCTGATCGCCTTCCTGCTCGGCATCGCCGCGACGGCCTATGCCGTCCATCGCTGGGATCGGATCGCCGGGCTGATCCGCCCGACGCCCAAGCCGGTGATCGTCACCCGATCGGTGCCGGTCCGCGTCGCCCCGCGCGCCGCGCCGCCACCCAGCGAAGCGGCGCTGAGCGAGCGCCTCGCCGCCATCGAATCGCGGGTCGATGCGCTGAACGCGCGCTCGGTTCAGGCCTCGGGCGACGTCGATCGCGCCGAAGGCCTGCTGGTCGCCTTCGCCGCCCGCCGCGCCGTCGATCGCGGTCAGCCGCTCGGCTATATCGAAGGCCTGCTGCGCGATTGTTTTGGCGGCACCGACGCTGCCTCGGTCGTCCAGATCATCGCGGCCTCGCAAAACCCGGTCACCCTCGGCGAGCTGCGCGACGGCCTGGCCAAGCTGCGGCCCACTCTCGTCGCCACCGGCTCAAACCAGCATTGGTGGCAGGGGCTGCGGCGCGAAATGTCCAGCCTCTTCGTACTGCGTCGGGCGGACCAGCCCTCCACCATCCCCGCCGATCGCCTCGCCCGCGCGCAGCAGGCGCTGGAGGAAGGCCAGGTGGATGTCGCCGCCGCGGAAATCGCACGTATGCCCGGCGCCGCCCGCGCCGTTGACTGGCTGGCTCAGGCGCGGCGCTATCTGCTGGCCCATAATGCGCTGGATCGGATCGAAAGCGCCGCTTTGCTGAAGCCCAAGCCCAAGATCCCGGTCATCCCGGTTCCGGTCGCCGCCATCCCCGCCCCGACGACCTGACCCTGCCGCCACCGTTAATTGCGGTCTGGACCATTGATCGCTTTCCGGCGGCGGCGGATCGGTCTACAGCAGCCTTATCCCCGGGGGGTCGCAACCATGTGCGGCTGAGAGGCGAGGCAGTTCCTCGCGACCCGTTGAACCTGATCCGGCTGATACCGGCGTAGGGAGGGAGGTTGGTCCCCGTCACATCCAGGGCCCGCTCTCCGTCCCAAGTGGAGACGAGACGATGGCCGACTTCGACCCCAAGATTGATCTGGCGCCGCACGGTGCCCCGGGCGCTACCGGCGCGCTGTCTGTCACCACCGGTCCGATCCGCGGATCGCGCAAGGTGCATGTCGGCGCGCTCAAGGTCGCCATGCGCGAAATCGCGTTGGAGCCCAGTGCCAACGAAGAACCGCTGCGCGTCTACGACACGTCCGGCCCCTATACCGATCCCAATGCGCGGATCGACATCATGGCCGGCCTGCCCGAACTGCGCCGCGACTGGATCCGCGGCCGCGGCGATGTCGAGGAAGTCGCCCAGCGCGAGGTGAAGCCCGAGGATAATGGCCAGCTCGGCCCCGATCGCTCCGGCGGCGTCGAGCCCTTCCCGAATGTCCGCCGCCGCGTCCTGCGCGCCAGGCCCGGCATGAATGTCAGTCAGATGCATTATGCCCGCAAGGGCATCATCACGCCCGAAATGGAATATGTCGCCATTCGCGAAAATGCCGGCCGCGAGGCATTGCTGGAAGGCTTCGTGCGCGACGGCGAGGATTTCGGCGCCTCCATCCCCGATTTCGTCACCCCCGAATTCGTGCGCGACGAGGTCGCCCGCGGCCGCGCCATCATCCCCAACAATATCAACCATCCCGAGAGCGAGCCGATGGCGATCGGGCGCAACTTCCTCGTCAAGATCAACGCCAATATCGGCAACAGCGCGGTGGCGTCTGACGTCGCGTCCGAAGTCGACAAGATGGTCTGGTCGATCCGCTGGGGCGCGGACACCGTGATGGACCTGTCGACCGGCCGCAACATCCATGACACGCGCGAATGGATCGTCCGCAACTCGCCGGTTCCGATCGGCACCGTGCCGATCTACCAGGCGCTGGAAAAGGTCGGCGGCATCGCCGAGGATCTGACGTGGGACATCTTCCGCGACACGCTGATCGAGCAGGCCGAACAGGGCGTCGACTATTTCACGATCCATGCCGGCGTGCGCCTGCCCTACATCCCGATGACCGCCAAGCGCGTCACCGGCATCGTCAGCCGCGGCGGATCGATCATGGCGAAATGGTGCCTCGCGCATCACCGCGAGAGCTTCCTCTACGAGCGGTTCGACGAGATCACCGAGATCATGAAGGCGTACGACATCGCTTATTCGCTCGGCGATGGCCTGCGCCCCGGCTCGATCGCCGACGCCAATGACGAGGCCCAGTTCGCCGAACTCTACACGCTGGGCGAACTCACCAAGCGCGCCTGGGAACAGGATGTGCAGGTGATGATCGAGGGCCCCGGCCATGTGCCGATGCACAAGATCAAGCAGAATATGGAGAAGCAGCTCGAGGCGTGCGGCGAGGCCCCCTTCTACACATTGGGGCCGCTCACCACCGACATCGCGCCCGGCTACGATCACATCACCAGCGGCATCGGCGCGGCGATGATCGGGTGGTACGGCACGGCGATGCTCTGCTACGTCACGCCCAAGGAGCATCTCGGCCTACCCGACCGCGACGACGTCAAGGTCGGCGTCGTCACCTACAAGCTTGCCGCCCACGCCGCCGATCTCGCCAAGGGCCACCCCGCCGCCAAGCTCCGCGACGACGCCTTGTCGCGCGCCCGCTTCGAATTCCGCTGGCGCGACCAGTTCAACCTGTCGCTCGACCCCGACACGGCCGAGAAATATCACGACCAGACGCTGCCGGCCGAGGGCGCCAAGACCGCGCACTTCTGCTCCATGTGCGGCCCCAAATTCTGCTCGATGAAGATCACGCAGGAGGTCCGCGACTTCGCCGCCAAGCAGAATGCCCCCGCCGACACGTTCATCGCCGCCAACGCTGAAGAGGCCGAAGCCGGCATGCAGAAGATGAGCGAACTCTACAACGAAACCGGCCGCGAACTCTACATGGGCGCCGGCAACCGCGAACAGGATTGAGCCGCATCCGCCTCGCCCCGGCCTGGCCGGGGTGAGGCTATCCGCTGCACAAATTCCGCCGTCACCCCGGCCCTGAGCCGGGGTCCCGCTGCCTTCGCCCACCCCGGCAAGCCAAACAGTCTGCCAAAGCACCGCGCATCGTTGCAGTGACGCACATGCGCCCCAAACCGTTCGTCCTGAGCGAAGTCGAAGCACGCTAGAGATGCAGACGGAGCCCCAATCGGCTAAACCCCCGCCAAACAAGCATGCCCCTGCTTCAGCGGAGTCACCAGCCATCTCCCGCATTGTCGACACCCTCACCGAACCCCAAACCGCCCACGCCCGCATGCGCGCCGGCCGCGGCTTCGAGGCAGAGGCGACGGTGACCGTCACGCCCTTGGGTCTGCTAGCGGTCGGCGGGCTGGTCGCGGCGACCCTGCTATCCGTCCCGCCGATCGTACGCGCGTCCCGAAAGCGGTTTGCACGTCCCGATCCGCCTAGGCTAAACGGCTTAACTAACGCTCATATCTGAACCTGGCAGCGGCATGCGCGCATAGCGACCATAGGTGGCGGCCAGCTCCGGCGACGATGTTTCAGACGCGCGATACCAGGGCTTGGCGACCAGGCCGGTCTCGGACGCCGGCACCTGGTCGATCAGCGCCTGCACGCCCCGATACCCCTCGCGGTCGAGTGGATCGCCCACCAGCGCCTCGAAACTGTACCGGTCGGCCGACGGGATTACGGTGAGGCCCGCCATGTATCCGGACTTGATCCAGAAGAAGTTGTAGAAGCACCAGCCGAACTTCGATGGAAACAAGGTTGCGCGGCTGAGGTTCGGCCCCGTGATAAGCGGATCGAGGTCCGCCTTCAGCCCGATCGCCGTGTGAAACCGGAACAGCCCCATCTTGCTGGGGGACAGCTGCGTGATCCCCTTGCTGTGGCAATAATAGATCATGTGATCCGGATCGGACGCGAGAGCCAGCGCCTTCAAAGCGCAAAAACCCCGATATTCGAAGCTGTTGACCCGTTCGGCGGCGATCGATGCCGGATCGACCTGAAAGCCATAGCGCCCGACGAGATCGTGCATGACCGCGTCCCAACGCCGCGGCGCCACATAGGGAACAATCACCCGGAAGCGACCGCCGGCAACCCGGATCAGGCCGGAAAGCCATTGCAGCTGGCTTTCCATATAGGCGGCCCGCCCCCGCGCGATCTCGTCCGGCGTGCTCTCGTCGCCGATATAGGCGAAATAGACGATCGATCGGACGGAGAGGGGCTCGGGCGATACTGTAGACATGAACGCCCTGCCTTTAACGCTGTCTTCGCCAGCCGTTAATCGCGGAAAGCGGTCGCCCCCCCCCCGCTGATCGGAGCCATCGGCGTCCCGCGCCGGCCAAAGTCATGGGACGCCTGCCGCCAACCGCCCAGCACCGCCCCGTCCGACACAGCGGCGGTACAGGCCCGATCAGGGCAGCCCGGTTTCGGACGGCGGGCCACGGTGCACGATCGGCGTATTGTCCCGCTGCGACAGCGCCCACCGCGCAATCTCATCCTTCCGCGCGAACCACACATCCTTATGGCTCTTGGCATAGGTCAGGAAGCGATCGAGCACGCGTATCCGGTTGGCATGGCCGCTCAGGCGATCGTGCATGGCGATCACCATCATCCGCCGCCGGCTCGCCCCTTCCTCATATAGCTGGTCGAACTCGTCGCGCAGCGCCTGTTCATGCGCGCTCGGATCGTAGCTTTGGAACGGGAACACCATATCGTTCATGTGGATCGTGTACGGAACCATCGCGAAATCGCGGCCGCGCACGGGAAGGATGAAGGGTTCGTCGCGGCTGGGTTCGTCGATACTGTACAGGAAGCCGAGGTCCTGTAGCGTCTCCGAAATATTGTTGGAGTTGCGGATCCAATAGGCGTTCCACCCGACCGGCTGTTGCCCCGTGATCCGCTTGATGGTGTCGGCCGACGCCTTGATGAAGGCCTTTTCCTGCTCGCGCGGCAGGTCATAGGAAGCTGTCCAGGTCTGCCCGTGCGCGGCGGCTTCATGGCCGCGCCGGACGATCTCGCGCGCCAGCTCCGGATGCTGCTCGATCGCCTTGCCGATCATGAACGACGTCACCTTGATATCGTGCTTGTCGTACAGCGCCAGCGCGCGCGGAATGCCTTCCGTCACGCCATATTCGAAAAAGGCGTTCGTCGGCTGATCGGGAAAGCCCGGCTTGATCGGCTCCGGCAGCGGGCCGCCCGCGCCGGAGATCGGCTGCCCGCCGGCCTCGAACATCAGCGAGATGCTGATCGCCAGCCGTGCTCCATTGGGCCAGAAAGTTCCGGGCTTGCCCGGAGTCACCGGCAATAGCGCCGCGTCCGCGGCCTTCGCCGCAGTCGTGGTCGCCGCCATCGTTGCCAGCGTGCCGGCGGCGGCCGCCCCGGCAAAGCCACGACGCGTCATTTCGAATGCTGATGGTTCGGACATCTGATGCTTCCTCGCAAATCGGACCCGCCGGATCTGCCGGCATCCGGGATGCGACGAAGATGTGCGAGGCGGCAGCGCCCCGGTAGCAGTGTCGAAGGCGCGGCAGTCGTTCCCGAAAGTCCGCAATGGGATCGTCGCCCATGTAGACGACGCCGGGCAGTTGGATGGGCCTTATAGCGCTACCGGCGCCGTGGCGCGCCCTGTCCGGCCCTTGGCGTTACGAAGGTCTCGGGCATCGGCATGGCGGAGCTCTTGGTCTGAGATTGGCCGTCCGATGTCTGCTATCGAAGGCGAAGCAGGCGGAAGCGGGGATATTTCTGCTCTCCTGTGCCGTGCTGGCCTATTCGACGCAGCTGCCGCGTTGGTTCCTTCGGCACAGCCGACGTCCGAAATCGAGGCGCTAGCTGCCCGTGCGCTTTGCCGTTCTGCTTACGTGTCGGGAACAGCGGAGATTGCTGGGTTCGGGACAGTCCAGTGTCGGTTGATCTGGATGCCTTTGCAGACTTCAAAGAAGGCGCCGAACCTCCGCCAGCACGCGGTCCACATCGACGGGCGTTCTTGTATCGACCTCAACGATCGATCCTATCCCCATCGGGCGGTCATATTCGTCGAGCATGTCCGAGGGCATCTCTTTCAGGGGATGCGCGGCATGATGCCCGCTGGTGGCGGCGCGTTCGCGAAACCGTCTGGCTGTTTCGGCGCGGCCGCAATCGCAATGAACTTCTATAATCGACGCCCCGAGATTGGTGAGCTTGGCCCGTTCATAATCGCTGCGTGGCCGGAAGTTGGCTTCCAAAACCGCCTGCGGAGCATGGATTGCCAAGGACCATATCAATTCCATCGATGCGCCGCCGATCCGGCGAGAGGATGCGAGATCGCCGCCGCCGTCCCCGAATATGTCGGTTAGCGTTTCCTTGATGAAATCTTTCGAGAATAACGGATAGCCAAGCCGTTGCGCTAACGGCACCGCGAGCGTCGTCTTACCGGCACCCGGCGCGCCCGAGACGATCACGATGTGGCGCCGAACATCTGACATGAAGGCGGCATACCAAGGGCCGGGATTGACTGCCATTGGAGAGAATGCCGGCCAGACGCGGCGGAAGATTTGTGCGGCGGGCTGCCGCGCGTCCATCAACGGACGAGCATGCCGCTGAGGAGGAGATCGACCAGATGGGCGATGCGAACCGTCGGCATGCTCTCTTTCTCGACCGCGATCGCGATCGCGCTCACCATCCAGACAATGTCGTCGAAGCTGGCATCCGGACGAATAATGCCGACGTCCTGCGCGCGCAGGAGCAGCCTTTCACCTTCGGTGGTAATCGCGGTGCAGCCAGGCGTGCCATGCTGGATAACGGTTCCGAGAGACGCAGCCAGGCTCCGGTAGAAGCTCGCGTTTTTGGCGAACTCCTCCAGAAACCGGCGTAGCGCTTCTTTAGGCCCAAGCGCGGCATCTCTCACGCGGCTCGTCTCGGCGACGGCCTTGAAACGCTCGTTGCTGGTGGCCGCAAGCAACGCCTCACGCGTCGGGAACCGCCGGTAGAGCGTACCGATCCCCACCTTCGCTCGCCGGGCCACTTCTTCCAGCGGCACGCTGGCACCTCGCTCCAGAAATGCTTCCTCTGCCGCGGCAAGGATGCGCTCCCGATTCCGCTCCGCATCCGCACGCAGGACACCCTCACTCACGCTTCTTCCTTTCATCTCTTGCTAAGTGGAGGATTCCTCCATATTGAAACGGAGCAATCCTCCACTTGCTCGAAGGCTTCATGTGATGACGAAACGGTTTGAAGACAAGGTCGTGGTGATCACCGGCGGGAGCGACGGTATCGGGCGGGCCTGCGCGCGGCGGTTCGCGGAAGAGGGCGCGCATGTGTACGTTACCGCGCGACGGCAGGAGATGCTCGACCAGGCGATCGGCCAGATCGGTCATGGCGCGATCGGCGTCCAGGGCGACGTCACGAAGCTCGCCGACCTGACGAAGCTGTATGATCGCGTCGGGCACGACCACGGCAAGGTCGATGTCGTGTTCGCCAATGCCGGCACGCACCAACCCATTCCTCTCGAAGCACTCGACGAAGCCGCGTTCGATGCGACCTTCGACCTCAACGTCAAGGGGCTGATCTTCACCGTCCAGAAAGCGCTGCCGCTGATGACTGCGGGCGGCGTCATCGTGCTCAACGGCTCGGTCGCCGGCTCCAAGACCTATCCGGACCAGTCGCTCTACAGTGCCAGCAAGGCGGCCGTCCGTTCCTTCGCACGAAGCTGGACCCTCGACCTGAAAGATCGCGGCATCCGCGTGAACGTCGTTTCCCCGGGCGCTACCGAAACCCCGTTATTGCGGGGCTTTTTCGATGCGGCGCCGGGGGCTGAAGAAGAGGTGATCAAGGGCGTCCCGCTCGGCCGCCTCGGCCATCTCGAGGATGTCGCGAATGCCGTGCTGTTCCTGGCATCGAGTGAAAGCAGCTTCGTCGCTGGCCATGAACTTTTCGTGGATGGCGGCGTCGCGGCGGTCTGACGCCGCGTTCCAGATTCGCGAAAGGGAGCCGATCTTGCGATCGGCGCCTCTGCGGTCAGTCCCTAAGCCGTTCAAGCCGTGCCACGATCGGCGGCTTTTCGAATTGCGGTACCGCGACCTGCACGGCCGAGAGCTGGACGAATGCCGGCCGTTCGCATCTCTGACGCTACGGCCTGATATAAACGCGGCGAGCAGGGTGCGCCGCTTCGGATCTATGAATTCCAGCTCTGCCCCAGAAGCTGGCGCGCGCAGCCAGATCGCCGGAAAATCACGCTGAGCATCCAACCAGCTTGACCAAAAAATCTACATATATTGTATTGCACGTGTCAGCCAAGGAGGGACCCGCGATGGATGAGGTATCGTCGATGGGCACCGTCGCGCGGTGGGCGGCGCAGCATCGGTGGAAGCTTGGCGTGGCGGGCGTCGTGGCGCTCGTCATTCTGGCTACGCTCACCCTCTTCCCTCAACCGGGGCCGCCCCGCGGGCTGGAGAATGGCGATTTCGCGAATGATTGCTGCGGAACGCTGGCGCTTCGTGACGGGAAGATGACCTTCAACGACAAGGCAATTGGCCATTATACGATCGGGCGGGATGCGGCCGGTCCTTATATCCTGCCGCGCTATTATGTGGGCGGTCTGGACGGGGTCGGTTTTGAGGTGGATGGCGCGCGCCCGGTAACCAAATTGCGGCTTGATCGCCTGCCCCATCCCCTCAACCTGCTGATCCCAGCATATGGCAAGACTTACACATTCAAGAGACAGGAAGACCTCCTTCCTTAATCGAGACATCCCGAGGGTCGTCAGAAGCTCAGGGTCGGCATGCGATGCTCCCCGCCGGGCGGTCCCGATCTTGACAATTGTACGTCTTTTACGTACGATCTCAAGGCCGGCAGCTACGGCGGCTCTTTCTCAAGTTTGACGATTTCCAAGCGGGGTTCGCGAGGGGCGGCCAGCGCTGCAGCGAGCGCCACCCACGCTTGCCGCGATGCGTGGTCAGCGCGGGCTTTGCTCCCGGATCATCAAGTTCGTTTCTGATGTTTTTGCTTTTCACCCACCGGCCGCCGCATTTCGTCGGCGTCTTCCCGGGCCGACGCACGGGCCCCCGCATTACGCTCCACTCACGCCTCGCTTATGATCCCCGGCAACCAATAGCCGACCGCGAAATACCACGTGCCAGCCAGCACGATCAGGGTCGCCCCCAGCAGCAAGACCGCCCCGACCGCCTGCCCTGCCGGCCCCGCTCCACCCCGCGCGCGCAGGAACAGTTCGGCCAGAATCAGATTGGGCACATAGAAGAAGAAGGCCATCAGCTGATCGAAGGCGCCGCCGAAAGTGTGCGTATGGCCAAGCTTGCCTGTGAGCGGCAGCCAGAAGCCATATTCCATCCGGTACAGCCACGATCCGATCACCAGCGCGAACAGCCTTATGCCCCAGGCGCGATGGAGGTCGAGGCGCCCGAGGCGGGCGTAGCGATAGGTTTGCCCCGCAGCGACCATCATCAGCAGGCCGTACAGGCCGAAGCCGATATTCATCACGGTACCGCCCACCGTTCCGCGCAGCAGGATGAAGATCAGCCCGCCCGCACCGGCCAGCGCCGCCGCACCGACATAGACCCGTCCCATCCAGCAGTGCGCGGTGCGGAAACGATCCCGGAAGGGGCGCACCAGTTGGATCGGACCCAGCAGCAGCAGGATCGCGCCGACCGCGAAATGCACGCCGATGCCGATCGTCGCCCCTTGATGCCCGGGCTCGTACAAAGCGGGCAAGGTGCGGTTCCAGCGGGCGAGCGCCTGCGCGGGCACGGCCCCCAGATAGAAAGCGACGATATAGGCGCCGAACAGCGCACCGCTCAGCCAGCTTGCCGCGGCGAGGCCGATGCCGGCCCCCTGCAGCGATGCCGCCGCCATGCCGCGACTTTTGCCGTTCCCGCTGCTGCCCAATCATTCCCCCTGACATTGGGGCGGGGATTAGCGCACCACTTGCGCGGGAAGAAGTCGCCGAGGCCCGCAGACGGCAACGTTAACCTCTTTTAACCGCCGCCCTGCAAATGGGCTTTCGTTCCCTCTCGCATATGTCGATCTCATCGGCGCCGCGGGCGGCTTGACGCTCCGGCGCCGCTGCCTGATGCAGGAGCGGTCAGGATAGGGGAGGCTAAGATGGGCGATCCGGATACGACCGCAGGCACGCGCCAGGACGTGGCCCAGCCCAAGCGGCGGGGCAGTCCGGCGACGGCCACCGCGATCATCGCCTTTTTCCTGTTGGCGGCCGCGATCGGCAGCGGCGGCGAAAAGACCCGCATCAGCGGCGCGGCCGAGCGGCTCGGCTATGTCGCCGGCGGCGTTGTCCTCGCCATACTCCTGTGGGCGATCGCCTATGCGATCACGATCAAGCACGCCTCGCGGCCTTGGAAGATCGGCTCGTTCGTCCTGCTCGCCTTGTTGGGAACGCTGGCGCCCCTCGCCCGGCTCGGCGCCGGCGACATGGCGGTGCAGGCCGACGCCAATGCCACCGCCGGTCAGTTCGCCGCCGCGATGAAGGAGAAGGGCGCTGCCCAGCCGATCCGCGTCGATGAGAATGCGAGCCCCTTTGCACGGCTGGGCGCCGGCACCGCCAATCGGATGCTTGCGGACAGTCGGGCGTTCAACGCCGAAGCCGAGGCGTCCGGTGCGCCCGCCGTCGTGGCGCTCAAGGGATTGGACCTGGATGCACCCGTCCTCGATCATTGCGATCGTATCGCCGCCCTCGCGGATCGCGCGGCGACGCTCGGCGCCAGCTTTCCCCAATATGTTCTCCGGGCCCGCGCCGACGGCAACGCAGCGGTCGCCAAGGGCGAGATAAGCCAACGCGAGCTCGATGGATTTATCGAGGGATTCCAAGAGGCGCGGCCCGGCTTCGAGCGCCAGTGGAAATTGCTGGGCCAGAGCGCAACCGACGGCGCTGCTCTCTGCCATGTGCTCGCGCGCCGCCATTGGAAGAAGGATCCCTCCGGCGACATCCTCTTCACCGATCAAGGCGACGTCCGCGAGGCCAACCTCATCCTCGATCGGATCCGCAAGACCAATGCGGAAGTGACCGCCATTCAGGATGTCCATGCCAAGAAAGCGCAGGAGGCTCTCGATCGCATCCGCGGGCATTAAACCTCACGGCGCGGCCGGCGTACCGCCGACATTTACCGCTTCTTCACAAACTCCGCGCGCAGCACCAGGCCTTTGATCCCGTCATAGCGGCAGTCGATTTCCTGCGCGTCGCCGGTCAGGCGGATCGACTTGATCAGCGTGCCGCGCTTCAGCGTCTGGCCTGCGCCCTTCACGGTCAGGTCCTTGATCAGCGTTACTTGATCGCCATCGGCCAAGATGTTGCCGACCGCGTCGCGCACGACGACCGCCTCCTCTTCCTCGCTGGCGACGGCGCCATTGCCGGTCGGCACCCACTCGCCGCTCGCCTCGTCATAGACATAATCTTCATCGTCGGTCGCCATCGGTCATCCTTCTTTACGAGCCATTAAGCTCCAGATCTTGACGTTTGTACGTATTTATCGTACGTATATCCGCTTTGTACGAGCACATTACCGCTTTCGGCTCGTTCTCACGTTTGACAATCTCTCGGCCGCTCTCTGCATGGAGAACGCACTGGATCTGCCCGCATGTATCCCCCCGCACGAGCCCTGTCGGCAAAGTCATAGGCCGGATCATCAAGTTCGTTTCTGATGTTTTTCTGTTTTTCTCCTCGCGGCCCCGGCCTTCGAGGCATGGCGCGCGCGCCTGCCGCGAATTCAATGCAG
>NZ_JBMDXN010000015.1:0-8920 GCF_048595155.1 Sphingomonas sp. | reverse complement strand
TCCTCATCCAGCCGATCGGGATCGGCGGGGACGAAGGGGAAGCGCGGCACGACCCGCTTCAGGCCGATATCGGCAAAGGCCGGATCATGGGTAAAGGCGATGCGGCGGAAGCGCTGTTCGGGATCGCCGAAGGCGCGCGCGGCATCGTTGAAGGTGCCGAAGCGCATGCGCTGTTGCCGCAGCCGAGCGACATCAATGTCGGCATAGATCAGCTCGGCCGCATGATCGAAGCGGCTGGAGCGGGCGAGCTGATAGCCGAGCTCGTGGATCATGGCCTGGCCATCCCAGGCGAGATCGGTCGTGCTCTCGCCCGGGCCGGAGGCGGAATAGACATAGGCCGCGGTGGCGCGGGCGGATTGCGAGGCGCCGTACAGATCGCGTTCGCGTTCCTTGCCGACGACGATGTTGGAGGCGGACAGATTGGTGAGGATCAGTGCGCCGGCGAGCGCGCCGAGCGATGAGGGCGGGATCGGCGCCCAATAATCCTCACAGATTTCGACGTGGAAGACGAAATCGGGAAGATCGCTGGCGGCGAAGATGAGATCCGGGCCGAACGGCGCGCTGTGGCCGGCGACATTGATGTCGAGCCCGGTGAGGCCGACGCCGGACGCGAACCAGCGCTTCTCATAATATTCGCGATAATTGGGCAGGTAGCTTTTGGGCACCACGCCCAGCACGACGCCGCGCGCGATGACCACCGCCGTATTGTAGAGCCGGCCGCTGCGGCGGAGCGGCGCGCCGACGAGCAGCACGGGCTTCAGATCCGCGCTGGCCGCGACCAGCCCGGCCAGCTCCGCCTCGACCCGATCCAGCAACGCCTCCTGCAGATGCAGATCGTCGATGGCGTAAGAGGACAGGCACAATTCCGGATAGACGACCAGATCGGCGCCCTCCGCATCCGCCTGTCGCGCGCAATCGAGGATGGAGGCGGCATTGGCAGCGACATCGCCGACGCTGGCAGCGGGGGTGGCGGCGGCGACGCGGACCATGCCGTGGGCGTGGATGGAGAAGAAACGGTCGGTCATGCAGGCCCTAACCCTCGCCCCGTGCGGCGGGGTGCGAAAAAAATTTGCTAGAAAGGCGAGGGGGCGGGGTCAATGCTGGCTCGAGGGGCCTTTTGGAGGGGTAAAAACGAAAAACATCAGAAACGAACTTGATGATCGGGCGCGCGAGCGAGTGTGGCGGAGCAGCTCCAATACGGAACGTATAGGGAACATATGTGGGTTGTCAAGCGGGCGATCAAGGGTATTAAGCAGTCAAATGCGTCGACGAGGTGCATTACGGCCGGCCGCGACAGCTTTGCGCCCCAATTGCGGTCATTCGACCCATCGACCGGCAATCCCGAAACCTGCCATCCATTCAGCAGCGGTCGATTGGCGCATTTTGGGGGGAAGCGGAACAGCCGCTTTTGGGCGGTCGATCGCGAAAGCGGCCGTTCGTTCCGATTGGAAGGCCAAGGTCCCTTGCGCCAGCGAACGGGGATTGCGGCCCGCCCGCTTTGAAGCCGATTAGCGCACATTCGACCGGTCGTTCATCCAAAGTAAGATGACCGCACACTCGCCAGACGCCTCGGCGGTGTGCTTGCCGACCTCGGCGAGCGGGTAGGTGCCTGCAACCTCGACGGTTTCGCGGAAGTGGTCGACCGCTTGGGCAGCACGTAGGGCGGCTTCCATGCCTTAGCGCAGCTCAGCCAAGACGACTGAAGATAGAAATACGAGGTTATCCGATCCGAAGCTTTGTGCATCGCGACCACCGCGACGGACGGTGCGGCCGGACGGGTCGCCTTAGCGGAAGCTCAAATCACATCCATCGCCGCGACGCGCCGAACCCGACTTGGCTGAGACCACCAGGCGACGCTAAGCTGAAGTGCTTTGCAACCGAAAGAGAAGAGGTGAGCGTGAAAGCGCCAAGACAAAGGGTGCATCCGCCCATCGCCAGCGGCCGCGCGCGCAGCCTGCCGTTCCAAGTGGCGGCTGTCTGCTGGGTAGACCTGCTCGGATATGGAGGCATGATCGGAGCGGCCGACTTCAATCCGATCGCCCCGCAAGCGAAGACCGCCATAACTCGGCTTCGTGCATTTCATCGGATCGTCGCTGAGCATAGCGGACGCAATTTCCGTACTCTCGTGCTCAATGACGGCGCCGTGGCATACAGAGACCTTTCGCTGCGCAGCTCGGGTGTAACCTACGACTTCCTGACCAGATCCTTTGCCCTTTTTCGGGCGCTGGACGAAAGCGAACGTCGGAACGGGTGGTACGGATCCCGCATGGTGCTTGCGACGGGCTTTCGGGCGAAGGGCAGCCGCCGTACGATCGATCATGCATCGGGGCAAGTGAGTTCGATTCTAGCCAGGATGAAGGCGGGACAGATCGCACCAGAAGAGGCGGTGCGGGAAGCAGCCAGCATCGACCGCTACTTCGACGTCCTGCCTCAGCTGCAGGCAAATTTTGCGTTTACAAAGGCCTATGTAGCCGATGTTGCGGGCTCCGGAGCGGGCCTTGGCGGGCCAAGGTTCTTCGTCGACACGTCGATCTTCGATGACGGGGTTCCAGCATGGGTCCGCGCCGACAAGCCCATAGAATTCAAGGACGACCGGCTTGGACTCGGCGCCGAGTTCGCGCCCGTCTCCGAGCTGACGCCGCCCGGCCACACCACACCCGACGTACCGGGCATGCGCGACGCCTTGCAAATCGCAGAGGCGATCGCCCCGTCGGCGGGAGTGCGTGAGTTCATCCGGGCTGTGCGGTGACCCGCTTCGGCGCAACTACGGTGTCGTGCGCCCGTGCACGCCTGAGTGGCGTCGTGCGTCGATATGACCTGTAAACGACCTTTCTGAGTTCGACCGTGGCTGGCGCACATACCCTCCTTCCGATCGAGATCGGCATGATCAAGACAATGCTCAGCTTCCGCCCGGAGTTGAGCAAGCAAGCGATCCTGTCCTATTTCACGAGGCCTGGTCGCGATCTCAATCATCGTTTGATCGCGGAGATTGCGGGCGGACGCTGGCCCAACGTCCCCCCCGCCCCGACGCAGTCGACCTTAGCGTACATGGCGCAATGCCTCGGCCACCTCTATCCCGTTGTGAGCAGCACTCTTTACGCCGGAGATACGACGACCGTGACGCGATTGGCGACGATGGAGGTTCATTGGTGGCCCGTCGGGCAGGGTCTCTTCATGTCCGGCCGCCTGTTCGGAGCGGCCAGCGGCCAGTTTACCTGGGTCTATGACTGCGGCTCGACATCGGGTGCGGCCGAGCGGGACAAGGCGATCGCGGCGTTCCGCAAGGAGCTAGCAGGCCGTCGCATCGATCTCGTCACCCTGTCGCACTTCGACAGCGACCACATCAACGGCATCGTCGCACTGATCCGCGGCGTACGTGTTCGGACCCTTCTCCTCCCCTACGTGCCGCTTTGGCAGCGGTTGCTGATCGCGCTTGGGGAAGAAATCGGAGCGGACGACTCCTTGCTCGCCTTCTACCTCGACCCGGTCGGCTATCTAGCGAGCATCGAGGGTAGCGAAATTGACGAGGTCGTGTTCGTGCCCGGCGCCGGCCCGGATGACGTGGTGCCCGGCTTCGAGGACGAGCCCGATCCCGACCGACCGATCGAAGGCGGAAAGGCAGAATACGGCCCGCCGCCCGAAGGAAGCGATGGTGATCCCGCCGTCGCCGGCAGCGCAAATGTTCAGGTCCGTTTTCTGAAGCCGGCAGGCAGGATCATCGTTCCGTCGCTCTGGGAGTTCATCCCCTACAACGATGCCGCGATGCAGCCGCTCGCCACCGCCTTATTCATCAGACGGGTAAAGCGGATTGCCGGCGCCCTTCTTGCCGGACGCCGACGGCAATCGGTGATGCTGCGGCTGCTGAAGCGGATCTACCAGCGGGCGTTCGGCTCCGGGTCCGTGCCAGCGAACCTCATCTCGCTGTTTCTGTATGCCGGTCCGATCGGAACACGGGTCCGGTTCGATCCGGTGGCAGCGACCGCTCCATTTCGGATGGATCCCAACCGGGACAATCTGGCGCAGCTCGCTACCGGAGATGGCTTCCTCGACACCCCCGCCCGGCTGGCGGCATTGCAGCGTTTCTATGGGCGGAGCGGACGGCTGGATCGAGCGGGGCTTCTCCAAGTGATGCACCATGGAGCCCGCCCCAATTGGCAATCAGGACTCGCCGCTGTTCTCAAGCCGGCTGCTAGTATCTTCTCGTCCGACCCTGGCCACACTCACGCGCATCCGGCTCCCGAGGTACTGCGCGATTTCTGGCCTTGGTGCCCGGTCCGCGTGGACAAGGTCACCGGGTTTAGTTTGGTCGCAAGCCTGGAATCAAAATGACGGCTGCCGCGCTTTACGTCTTCGACAGTCTGCGCGGCTTTGCCGAGGGGCCAGACCAGGCGCGGACGGACCGGCGACCGTGCAAAACCCGTTCGGCACCCTTTCCTAAGCCCATCGACGCTTTAGCCAACCCACCGCCGGCGCTCGGGGTCGGTTGGTCCAGTCACATGAACGAGCGGCAGGTTTTAGGCAGCGACTGGCGCCGGTTGAGAGGCCAGGATTGGGTCGTTGCGCCCACCGCGCCCATTTGAACGAGTCCGCTTACTCCTACTTCGCGGTCCAGAGCGCCTGTCCGCAGCCGGCCCACTTGCGGCCATTCGAGGATCGTGACGCGTAGCGGCAGCTATTGGACTGGAAGCCGAATGGCCGCTTGTCCCGACACCGGTCCTTTAAGCTGCCAGTCCGCTAACGGCCCATAAGCCCCCACACTTAGCGTTACCCTCCGCCTCGGCCCTAAACCGCTGGGCGCGTTGGCCGTGTATGCCTTGCGGGCTGGCGCCTACAACAGCTCTACGCAGTTTCCGTTATTCGCCCTCTGCATCGAGAATATTCAGTCGTGGTGGCGCCGCGTGGTTTACGCTAGCCCGCTTTCGCGCTGTGGTTGGTGATCTTGGCGGTGCTGACGCACCGGCTGGTCGCCGGGGGGCGGATCCGCTGCGGGATCAGTGGCTGAACACCAAGGTTGCGGTGTGGACGGACATTGAGGAGCGCACGCCGCGTTTGCACCCTGTCCGCGCTCGCTGGTGCCCGCGTTTTGCTTCACGTACAAAGGTAGGCCGGGGCGGATTATCACGAGCCTGCCGTTCATGACCATGCCGTAGGATTTGGCGGTAATCACGGGTGCTGTATTCCAGCTATTTCTGCTGCGATGCACCGCCGGGACGGCATAGAAATGACAATGCGTAGGCGCTTTGATCGTGGCGTTCCTCATCATCGTGAGTGCCTTCGTGCCATCCGCGCCGACGCGCATCGACGCCGCCATTGTACATGACCACGAAGTGGCATTCGAGCAGGGACGCTTGGAGCCACGCGTCGGCCACACGTCGATAGCGGCCGCAGCTGCGGCGCGCTGCAGTTGCCACCCATTAATGATCGGCGCGTTGGCCGATACGACTGATGGCTCCATTACGAGCATGAAGCGTTGTTGGGACCGTAGCGTATCGTAAAAGCAAGATATTGCAGGAGTGCGCCATGCCAATCCTTACTGCATCGGTCGGACTAGGCGGCAAAAATCGAGGTGTGGACGTTGGTCTCGTTCAGATGCTGCTCACCCAAGCCGGCGTCTACAAAGGTCCCGAAAATATGAAGTGCGGGCGCGATACCATGCAGGCGATCGAGCGATTTCAGCACAGTTTCTCCATGGCGCATCCGAACGGCCGGGTTGATCCACATAGCGAGACCTGGACCCGCCTGCAGGCCGTTCCAGCGCCGGCCAAGGTGCCTGCGCGCGTAGCCAGCGGCACCATGGCCGTGGACCGCTACGCGGCGACGATGCTCGGAGGACCTATGCGTGCATTTCCTTTTATGGCGAACCAGGCCACAGCGGCCATGGCGGCAAAGTTCGCCGAGGAGGGGGACGCCTACGCCTATTGGACAGGCTTTAGCCGAATGAGCCCCCCTCCCGAGGTCAACCAAGGCCTCGCCTGTCCGAGATCCCATCAGATGATCGAGTTGCTCGGCGTGCCTAAAACCAAGGAGGTTGTTGCCCGTCTCTCCACCGTAGCGGTAGGCCCGTTCCGAATGTACGGATTGACCCCGGCTCTCAACAGCATGAGCACGATATTTGCTAAGGTTCGGACCGAACTGCCCGATCTTTACGAGCTCATCCGCCTCGATGGCGGGTATAACCCACGCTACATCCGAGGTAGCACCACCGAGTGGTCCAACCATAGCTGGGGAGCAGCTGCCGACCTCAAGATCGGCGACAATTTGGTGCCGTTCAAGTCGCAATTCTCGATGCGCGGTCTGGACGCACTCGTGCCCTATTTCAACGAGGCAGGTTGGTATTGGGGTGGCGGCTACCACAATCAAAGCAGAAACGACGCGATGCATTTCGAATGCGGTCTGGCGCTGTTGCAGAGCTTTGGACTGTGACTGTGGTGCGCACCATCGCCATGCTGGTAGCGCCCGCAGCCTTGGCTCTCGGTACGATGGGCCCGGCAATCGGCGCGACGCCGAAAGCCGTCTCCTGTCAGGCCACGGCGCCGATCATGCAGCACTTCTCGACGCCGCGGCCGTGGCGTTGGCTTGGCGACTGCCCCAATGGCCGCGCAGAAGGGCTTGGTGTGTTACGGATGGGGAGTGAGGACGAGCTGACCATGTTTATCGGCCGCATGCATGCAGGGCGTCCGGTGGCGGGGTTGCTCGACCACGGGTTGCTCATGATGGCGAAAGCCTTCACCCCCGCTGGCGTCGCTATCCAACCCGACGGCAACCATCCCGAAGAAAAGACTGCGGTATTCACAACTGCCCGCCGAGCCGCACTAGCGACCTCGCGGTGGCTCGCCGCGCGAGGGAACCATGCCTCGGCAGCGTGGTACCGGGACATGGCTGACGGTATTCGCGAGACCGAATAACCGACGGGTCCATTCGATTATGCGACAAATTGGATAGCTTTGAGACGGCGGTTACGACCGCGCGAGGAAGCGGTGGCGTGCGCCGGTAGGGCTGATGCGGATCGCGGCGCGCTCCAATCCGACGTGCCGGTCGTCTTCCGACAGGCCATGGTGCCGATATCTTACCGCGTGGAGGATAAGCTCCGATGAAAGCTTTTGCTCGGTCGCCCGGCGCCGTGTTGGCGCTGCTCGTCATCCTGGCCCCGGCCCCATCGGCTGCGCGGCGGCAGGGCATGGCAGTAGGTCGCGTGACGATAACGGCGAATGGCGCGCGTTCGCTGGATGTCAGTGGCGACGAAACGCCTGCCTTCTGCCGCGCCTTTCGTCTCGTGCCCGCCGATGTTCGTACCTTTTTCGCCGTGGCGGGGCGGGTGGATGAGCGCGCGTTCACCCATGATCTGTCCATGTCGCGCTGCCATGCGGCGGGGACGTTGACGTTGAAGACAGGTGCACGCGCGCGGTGGTTCATCGATCTGGAGCGGCGCGGCTCGCTCGTCCTGCCAGGCGGGCGAACGCTCTATTTCTATTGTCTGGCCTGCCGGTCTTCGAAGTTCGATGACGTGTATGAAGATGATCGCGCGCTTGCGAAAGCGCTCTGGCGCGGGCCGCCGAAGCGGCCTTGAACCTTGGATCGGTTTTCGATTTCTAAGTAAAGCGGCATCCGGGTCGACGCCCCGCAGGACATCCAGGATGATGGAGCGCCGTGCTTCGCGACAATGAGGGATGTTCTCGACGTTGACATCCTGCTGCACCGGTTGAGCGTATCCGGTACGCCGAGATGGCGTCGGGAGCGCCCTTGTGTGCGAAGAGGCAGCGGGATGCCGGATCAAGTCCGGCATGACGATGAGCGGGCGATTATAGCACCGCCATTAATGGTCGGCGCGTTGGCCGATGCGGCTGGGGTTGTGGCTCAACAGGACGTAGAGCGGGCGGCCGACGATGGCGGAGACGGGGACGGGGCCTACGCCGCCATATTCCAGCGGGACACGGCTATCGGCCGCCATGTCACGGTCATCGCCCAGCAGGTAGATCGATCCGGGCGGCACGCGCTGGGGCTTCACGTCATCTTGGGGAAATTCGGCAACGTGGGCGATACGGTGCTCGCCCGCCTCGCCCGGAAGATGCTCGCGCATCATGCTGCCCAACCGCCCGTCGGTGCTGGTGTCGGACACGATGATCGGGCCGGCCTCGATCTGTGTGGCGGCCCGGCCATCGATGATCGGAACGCCCTGCCGCATGGCGAAGGTCTGGCCGCCGAGCGCCGCGACTCGGTAAATGCGCACGCGGCCATCATGGTCTCGCGCCAAGAGGATGTTGCCGATCTGGGGCGTGCGCCAGCTCATGTCGGACAGGACACTCTCATTCTTGGCGAAGGTGGGCGCCATGGAAATCGAGGCAATGTAGAATGTGCGATAGGAAGGCCTGAACAGATCGACGGCTGCCGAAGCGCTGACAGCGCTGATCGCGTACCAGAGGGTGAGCGCGTACCAGCGCGTCCACCAGCGCCGGCCGAATTGATCGCGCGATCCGCGCCACGTGCGAACGCACGCGACGACCAGGTATGATATCGTCGCCAGCGACGCCAGCGCCAGGCCCGTCATGAGGATCGCAAAGTTTGCGACCGGCAGCAGGAATGCCGCGATGGCGGGAAGCCAAAGGGTAAGCTGAGAAGCTGCGGCGAGCTTCAGTCCTTTCCGCCCTTTGCCGATGCGGATCAGGCCAAGGCCGGGCAGGAGCAGGTTGAGCGCGGTTACACCGATCCGCGCGGCCAGGGATCATTCGCGCAGGGGTTGCGCGGTCTCGCTCACGCCGCCGCGCGTTGGGCCCGTTGGCCTTGCATGCTTTGCGGGCCGGCGGCGGTGATCTCCACCTCGACCAAGTCGCCGATCTCGCCGCCGTCGATCAGGACGGATTGCAGCCAGGGGGATTTGCCGAGCTTCTGGCCGGGGCGCTTGCCGGCGCGCTCGATCAGCACG
>NZ_JBMDXN010000014.1:0-69706 GCF_048595155.1 Sphingomonas sp. | reverse complement strand
CATCACTTCGAATTCCTCGATATGGATCGAGGTGAAGACGTCTTCCTTCACGATCCGCTCGGAGATCAGGATGGAGTCTTCGTAATTGTAGCCGTTCCAGGGCATGAAGGCGACGAGCACGTTGCGGCCCAGCGCCAGTTCGCCCAGCTCGGTCGAAGGACCGTCGGCGATGATGTCGCCCTTTTCGATCAGGTCGCCCACCTTCACCAGCGGACGCTGGTTGATGCAGGTGTTCTGGTTCGAGCGCTGGAACTTCATCAGCGTGTAGATGTCCACGCCCGACTTGCCCGGCTCGATATCGCCCGAAGCGCGGATAACGATACGGGTCGCGTCGACCTGGTCCACCACGCCGGCGCGCAGCGCGGCAATGGCGGCGCCGGAATCGCGGGCCACGGTTTCTTCCATGCCGGTGCCGACGAAAGGCGCTTCCGCCTTCACCAGCGGCACAGCCTGACGCTGCATGTTGGAACCCATCAGCGCGCGGTTGGCGTCGTCATTTTCCAGGAAGGGAATGAGCGAGGCGGCAACCGAAACCAGCTGCTTGGGCGAGACGTCCATCAGCGTGATGTGGTCGCGCGGCGCCATCAGGAACTCGCCCGCCTCGCGTGCCGAGATCAGATCCTCGACGAACGTGCCGTCGTCGGCGATTTCGGCGTTTGCCTGCGCGATCGTGTGCTTGGCCTCTTCCATCGCCGACAGATACACGACCTCGTCGGTGACCTTATGGTCGATCACCTTGCGGTACGGCGTCTCGATGAAGCCGTATTTGTTGACGCGGCTGAACGACGCGAGGCTGTTGATCAGACCGATGTTCGGGCCTTCCGGCGTTTCGATCGGGCAGATACGGCCATAGTGGGTCGGGTGAACGTCGCGGACTTCGAAGCCTGCGCGCTCACGGGTAAGACCACCCGGCCCAAGTGCCGAGACGCGACGATTGAGCGACACTTCGGACAGCGGGGTGGTCTCGTCCATGAACTGAGACAGCTCCGAGGAGCCGAAGAATTCGCGCACCGCGGCCACCGCCGGCTTGGCGTTGATCAGGTCGTTCGGCATCACGGTCGACACGTCGACCGAGCTCATCCGCTCCTTCACGGCGCGCTCCATGCGGAGCAGGCCGACGCGATACTGGTTTTCCAGCAGCTCGCCGACCGAACGCACGCGACGATTGCCGAGAATGTCGATGACGTCGATCTCGCCCTTGCCGTCCTTCAGGTCGACCAGGGTCTTCACCACCGCCAGAATGTCTTCGGTGCGCAGCGTCGTCACCGTGTCCTCGACATCGAGGTCAAGGCGCATGTTGAGCTTCACGCGGCCGACGGCCGAGAGGTCATAGCGCTCCGGATCGAAGAACAGGCCGGCGAACAAAGCCTCGGCGGTTTCCTTCGTCGGCGGCTCGCCAGGACGCATCACGCGATAGATTTCGGACAGCGCATGATCGCGTTCTTCGACCTTGTCGGCCGCGAGCGTGTTGCGGATCCAGGCGCCGGTCGAGATGTGATCGATGTCGAGCAGGTCGACATGATCGAAGCCGGCATTGTCCAGCTTCTCCAGATTCTCCGGCGTCACTTCGTCGCCCGCCTCGATATAGATGCGGCCGGTGGCCTCATCGATCAGGTCATAGGCGGAATAACGGCCGTAAATCTCTTCGGTCGGGATCAGCAGGCGGGTGAGCCCGTCCTTGCCGGCCTTGTTGGCGGCGCGCGGCGAGATCTTCGTGCCGGCGGGGAAAACGACCTCGCCGGTGTCGCCGTTGATCACGTCGTAAGACGGCTTCTGGCCACGCCAATTCTCGATCAGATAGGGGACCTTCCAGCCCCCCTGACCGCGGACGTAGCGCTGCGTCTTGTAGAATTCGTTGAGGATCTGCTCGCCGTTGAGGCCGAGCGCGTACAGGAGCGTCGTGACCGGCAGCTTGCGCTTGCGATCGATGCGGACGTTGACGATGTCCTTGGCGTCGAACTCGAAATCGAGCCACGAACCGCGATAGGGAATGACGCGCGCGGCAAAGAGATACTTGCCCGACGCATGGGTCTTGCCGCGGTCATGATCGAACAGCACACCCGGCGAACGGTGCATCTGGCTGACGATCACGCGCTCGGTGCCGTTGATCACGAACGTGCCGTTCGACGTCATGAGCGGCATGTCGCCCATGTAGACGTCCTGCTCCTTGATATCGAGGACCGAACGGGTGTCGGTGTCGGCATCGACCTCGAACACGATCAGACGCAGCGTCACGCGCATCGCGGCGGCATAGGTGATGCCGCGCTGACGGCATTCCTCGATGTCGTACTTGGGATCTTCCAGCTCGTAATTGACGAAATCGAGCTCGGCGGTGCCGGCGAAATCGCGGATCGGGAATACGCTGCGGAGCGTCTTTTCGAGACCGGAGACATAGCCGATCGAGGGATCGGACCGCAGGAATTGTTCGTAGGACTCGCGCTGAACCTCGATCAGGTTCGGCATCTGCACCACTTCGTGGATGTTGCCGAACACCTTGCGGATGCGCTTCTTCGCAGCCGTGGTCAGCGCGTTATGTGCCTTGGTCGCCATCGAATATCCTCGGTATCGGATCAGATCTGTCCGCCTCGCTGCGGATGTGGGGCCGAATGCGCGGAAGCTTTCCACGCAAAAAAGTGCGGATCCGGGCCTTCGGAACCGCACTGCAGCGTCTGTGGAACACGTCACCGGCCCCAATTCGTCGCGATCCACCCGCCATGCGGATCGTGTCCCGGGGCGGGACGGTGGCGGGCACGCGAGAGTCGCGTATCGCGCCGTTCAATCTCCCATGTAGGAATTTTGGCCGATTCGTAAACCCCCGCGTCGGCATTTTCCTGAACCGCCGACGCTGGACGTTCTTTCGTGGGTCTGGAAATAGGGAGGCCGTGCACATTCGCCAAGCCCTTCCCGAAGACGCAACCGCGATCGCGGCCATCTATGCCCATCATGTGCTCCACGGCACCGGGACATTCGAGGAGGAGCCGCCGACGCCTGCGGAGATGCGGCAACGCCTGAGCAAGGTGCTTGAACGCGGCTGGCCGTGGCTGGTCGCGGAGCAATCCGGCGTGATTGCCGGCTACGCCTATGCGGCCCAGTTTCGCGACCGTCCGGCGTATCGGTTCGCAGGCGAGGATTCGATCTATGTTCATCCCGATCATATCGGCGCCGGGATCGGCCGGGCGCTCCTCGACGCGCTGATGCAGGCCTCGGGCCAGGCGGGCTTCCAGCGGATGTTCGCGGTGATCGGCGATTCCGGCAACCTGCCGTCGATCCGCCTGCACGAACACGCGGGCTTCGAACATTGCGGAAAGCTTGACCAGGCGGGCTTCAAGTTTGGCCGCTATCTCGACGTCGTTTTCATGCAGCGCGTGATCTGACTTGTCGTCATCCCGGGCTCGACCCGGGATCCCGCTACTCTTACGACCAACAGCGCGTAAGCGATGAGGAGAGGCGTCATCCCGTCGCCGCCACGAACCCTGACTTGCGGGATCGATCGGCCCTACTGTCCGCTAGCCTACTCTGGCTGCTCCCGCTGGCGTGCCTTTGCGGCAGCGGCTGCTCAGCCGCCCCGGTCTCAGTCACGTTTGCAAGCTAAACAGGCGCTCTGGACAAAACGGAACAAAACATGTACATGCGATCTGGTCGATGATGATAATGACGCCCTCGCGGCGACACGGCTCTTTCTCATGTTGGTCAGACCGCACGATCCGGGGCTGCGCGCATCAAATCATTAAGTTCGTTTCTGGTGTTTTTTGGAAATCGTCCTCGTGAAAGCCGCGCTTTTCGCCCTCCCGATGCAGTCCGCGTGACGCATGAAAAAAGGGCGACCCATCGCTGGGCCGCCCTTCTTTTCTGATCCACAAGGGACCGGAGATCGTAAAGCTTACTTGAGTTCGACGGTCGCGCCGGCTTCCTCGAGCTGCTTCTTGATCTTCTCGGCCTCGTCCTTGTTGACGCCTTCCTTGACCGCCTTCGGAGCGGACTCGACCAGGGTCTTCGCCTCGGTCAGGCCCAGGCCGGTGATGGCGCGGACTTCCTTGATGACGTTGATCTTCTTGCCACCGTCGCCGGTGAGGATCACGTCGAATTCGGTCTTCTCTTCAGCGGCCGGAGCACCGGCACCGGCGCCACCAGCGGCCGGAGCAGCTGCGACGGCAGCGGCGGCGGAAACGCCCCACTTCTCTTCGAGCATCTTGGAAAGGTCGGCCGCCTCGAGGACGGTCAGCGTCGACAGTTCGTCAACGAGCTTCTGCAGGTCTGCCATGATTATCTCCATCCGGGGCATAGCCCCAATACGTCAGGTTGAATTTTATGCGTCTTCCTTGGCCGCATAGGCCCCGAACACGCGGGCGAGCTGACCGGCCGGCGCCTGAAGCACCGACGCCACCTTGGTCGCGGGCGCTGCAAGCAGGCCCAGGATCTTGGCGCGCAACTCATCGAGGCTCGGCAGCGCAGCGAGCGCCTTGACCCCGTTCACGTCGAGTACGGTATCGCCCATCGCGCCGCCGATGATTTCCAACTTGTCGTTGGTCTTCGCGAATTCGACGACGATCTTGGCGGCCGCAACCGGGTCTACCGACGTCGACAACGCCGTCGGACCCACCAGCAAATCGTGGAGGGTCGTGTAGGGCGTGCCTTCGGCGGCAATGCGGGCAAGGCTGTTCTTGGTCACTTTGTAGCTGGCGCCAGCTTCCCGCATCTTCACCCGCAGGGCCGTCGATTGCGCGACGGTCATGCCGAGATTGCGCGTGACGACCACAACGGACGTCTCGCCAAAGGTGCGGTTCAGCTCTGCAACCTGCTCGGACTTCTGAGCACGATCCATTGCCATTCTCCATATCGTCCGACGGTATACCGCCGGACGCATCAGCCTCCGACGCGACATGCGCCGGACGCATTCGAACCGCGCGAGCGAATGCTCGAACGGCAAAGTCCGATGGGGAATGGATACCTGACCTATTGGCGCGGACGCCTCTCAGGCAGACCGGAAGCCGCAAACACGACCGCCGGAAATCTCTTCCCCGTCTCGGCAGGACATTAAGAGAGGCAAAGCCCCCTCACCTGCTGTCTCGGACGGAATCTCCGCCCTCAGAGGGCAGAGAAGATGTGCCCCATAGCGGCGACACGGCGGATTGTCGAGTCGCCTCGGCGCACAAAAAAGGCCGGGATCGCTCCCGGCCTTTTCGTTTCCACGAGGAAGGGTGGCTTACGCCGCTGAAATCTCGGCCGTGTCGACCTTGATGCCCGGACCCATCGACGAGCTCACGGCGACCTTCTTCAGATACTTGCCCTTGGCGCCCGACGGCTTGGCCTTGATCACGGCGTCGACCAGCGCGTCGAAATTCGCGCGCAGATCCTCGGCCGGGAAGCTCGCCTTGCCGATGCCGCTGTGGATGATGCCCGCCTTCTCGACGCGATACTCGACCTGGCCGCCCTTGGCAGCCTTGACCGCGCCCGCGACGTCCATCGTCACCGTGCCCAGCTTCGGGTTCGGCATCAGGCCCTTAGGACCCAGCACCTTACCCAGACGGCCGACCAGACCCATCATGTCCGGGGTCGCGATGCAGCGATCGAAATCGATCGTGCCGCCCTGGACGGTCTCAAGCAGGTCTTCCGCACCGACGACTTCCGCACCCGCAGCGCGGGCTTCGTCAGCCTTGGCGCCCTTGGCGAACACGCCGACGCGCACGGTCTTGCCGGTGCCCTTGGGCAGCGTGACGACGCCACGGACCATCTGGTCGGCGTGACGCGGATCGACGCCGAGGTTCAGCGCGACTTCGATCGTCTCGTCGAACTTGGCGGTCGCATTGGTCTTCGCCAGGCTTATCGCCTCATCCACGCCATGCAGCTTCACGGTGTCGACCGAAAGCGCCTTCTGCTTCTTGCTCAGCTTTGCCATCGGATCAGCCCTCCACAACCTGCAGGCCCATCGCGCGTGCGGAGCCTTCGATGATCTTCGTCGCCGCTTCGATATCCGTGGCGTTGAGATCCTTCATCTTCGTGGTGGCGATTTCCGACAGCTGCGACCGCTTGATCGTGCCCGCGGACACCTTGCCCGGCTCCTTCGAGCCCGACTTCAGGTTGGCGGCCTTCTTCAGCAGATAGGATGCCGGCGGCGTCTTCGTCTCGAACGAGAAGCTGCGGTCCGCATAGACGGTGATGACCGTCGGCAGCGGCGTACCAACTTCCTCGGAACCCGTCTGGGCGTTGAACGCCTTGCAGAATTCCATGATGTTGACGCCACGCTGACCGAGCGCGGGGCCGATCGGCGGGGACGGATTGGCCTTGCCGGCCGGCACCTGCAACTTGATGTAACCCGTAATCTTCTTCGCCATGATTACCTCCTATGGCTTAGCGGTGCTGACGGCGGACCGAAGCCTGCCTCCCGCGGACATTCCCGGCTCGCGCCGGAATTCTTCTTACTTGACCCGTTCGACCTGCTCGAATTCGAGCTCGACGGGGGTGGCGCGACCGAAGATCGACACCGAAACCTTCACGCGGCCACGATCGAAATCGAGCTCTTCGACCACGCCGTTGAAGCTCGCGAACGGGCCTTCCAGCACCTTCACCGAATCGCCGATATCATAATCGACCTTCAACTTGGCCTTGGGCTGCGCGACCGCCGCCTCTTCCTTCGTGTTGAGGATGCGCGCGGCTTCGGCATCGCTGATCGGCTGCGGACGACCGCTGGATCCCAGGAAGCCCGTGACCTTGGGCGTGTTCTTGACGAGGTGATAGACATCGTCGTTCATCGCCGCCTTCAGCAGCACATAGCCCGGGAAGAACTTACGATCGCTTGTCACCTTCTTGCCGCGGCGGACCTCGGTGACCTTTTCCGTCGGCACTTCCACCGATTCGACCAGCTGCTCGAGGCCCAGACGTCCGGCATCGGCAAGGATCTGATCCTTCACCTTGTTCTCGAAGCCTGAATAAGCGTGGATGATGTACCAGCGCGACATGTGTCGTTGTGATCCTGACCTTAAGAGGCGAGCGACAGAAGCTCGCGAACGATCCGGCTGAACGCCCAATCGACCGCGAAGAAGAAGATGCCGAGCGTCAGCGTCATGATGACCACCATTACGGCGGTCATCACCGTCTCGCGCCGGGTCGGCCAGACGACCTTGCCGGTCTCCGCCTTAACCTGGTTGACGAAGGTCGGGATATTGCTGAGCCATGCGCCCACGCCACCCTTGCTTGCCTCTGCCACGGTCTTCCTTTGCCACAAACGAAACCAAGCCCAGGCGGCAGCGCTCCCCCTGGAGGGAGGCCACCCTGGGCCAAACTCTTTCCCGAGCCTTCGGCGCAGGCCTTCCGGTCTGTGCCCGTCATCTTGCGATGGCAGGAGTGGAGGGACTCGAACCCACGGCCCTCGGTTTTGGAGACCGATGCTCTACCAACTGAGCTACACTCCTCCAGCTCGGGAGCGGAGGCGACATAGCGGTGGGGTCCGCGATGCGCAAGTAGGCCACATGATTCGTACGGAAGATCGGCGGGTAGCGCCGAAATGAACCGATTCGGCGCCGGTCCGATTTATCCACAGGAGAGCAAATCGAGCGAACGCGGACTCCGCCCACTTCATCGCACCGCGCTTTAACATCCGCGCACACCACCCCTATCCAACGCTCAACAGCGAGATCGGGGGATCATCCGAATATGTTACGACGCACCAAAGCGGCTTTTTGTTCCGTTCTTATGATCGCCGCTCTGTCGGTCCCGTCGGCTGCCAATGCGCAAACCTTCTGGCAGTGCGCCCCCTTCGCCCGGGTCTTTTCGGGGATCCAACTGTTCGGCGCCGCCGGCACCTGGTGGAAACAGGCGATCGGCAAATATGCCCAGGGTTCCTCGCCGAAGGCCGGCTCGGTCCTGGTGTTCAAGGCAATCGGTTCGATGCGCTCAGGCCATGTGGCGACCGTGACCCAGGTGATTTCCGATCGTATCATCAAGGTCACCCACGCCAATTGGGGCGTGCGCGGCAAGGTCGAGCGTGACGTGACCGTGATGGATGCGTCCGCCAATAACGATTGGAGCGCGGTCAAGGTCTGGTACGGTCCGATCCACGACATGGGGATCAAGGCCTATCCCACCTACGGCTTCATCTATTCCGGCGCCAAGGCCGTCGCCAAAGGTGCCGAGGCAGCTGCCGCCAAGGCGCTCAACTATGATGCGGACGCGATTGCCGGCTGAGCCGGGCAGCCCTTCAGATTCCTGTCGCGCCTGACAGCTAGCCTCCCCCGGGCTGGCACCTCAGGCCATTTCGCCCACACGAGCACGCTGATCGCGCTGGATCAGGCGCGAACGTAACGACATGCATCAGCCAGCGCACATGCCCGCCATGGCGCCTCAGTGAATTGTTTGCGCCGGCTGCGCCGGCGGCAGGAACCAGCGCGCGATGACCAGGGAAGAGGCGGACAGCATCGCCAGATCCGCGATCAAGGCATAGATCGCATAGCGCCAATCGCCATGCATCCAGATCGGGTCGCCAAGCAGGATCATCACCGTCGCGGCCCCGCTCAGCCCGATCGCCAGCCGCGCGCGGGACGCGAAGTCCGTCACCCGGTTCGCCACCGCCAACAGGCTCATGCCGATCATCAGCGACACGATGACCTCCTGGATCAGGCCGCCGATCATGGCCGCGGGATCGCTGCCCGCAAAGCCGCCGATATTGAAGTCGATCGTGGCGACCGGGCCCTTGCTATAGCCGTTCGCGCCGACCTGCGTCGCCGGATTGGGCACAACATAGCGCCCGGTGTGCGGCAAATTCTGCGCGAGGCTGAGTTGGACCGCCGCATTCTGGGCGTCATCTGCACGCGAATAACCGAGATATTGCAGCGGCGTGGCCCAGAAGAGGAAGCCCACGATGAACATCGCGATGCCGCCGACAAGGCTTCCGATGACGACCCGAACCATGTCGCGCTCCCCTCTTATGGAGCGCCTATCCTAGCTTAAGCCGTCTTGGGCGTCATCAGCTTGCGCACAAAGCCGATCAGGCCAGTCTGGCGCGATCGGCGCAGACGTTCCGCGATCAGGATGTGGCAGACCTGCGCGAAGCAAGATTCCACATCGTCGTTGATCAGCACATAATCATAGCCGTCCCAGTGGCTGATCTCCGAATTGGCGCGCGCCATCCGGCCTTCGACGACATTCTTGTCGTCGGTGCCGCGGCTCAGCAAGCGGCGCTCCAGTTCGTGGACCGAAGGAGGCAGGATGAAGACGCGCACGACGTCGCCCCCGGCCTGCTGATAGAGCTGCTGGGCGCCCTGCCAATCGATGTCGAACAGCACGTCGCGGCCTGCGGCCAGCATCGCCTCGACCGGGGCGCGCGGCGTGCCATAGCGGTGATCGAACACATGCGCCCATTCCATCAGCTCGCCGTCACCGACCATATCCTTGAAGGTCGGCACATCGACGAAATGATAATCGCGCCCGTCCACCTCGCCCGGCCGCATCGGGCGGGTGGTAACGGAAACGGAAAGGTCGATGTCCTTATCCGCGGCGAGCAGCATGCGCGCGATGGTGGATTTGCCGGCGCCCGAGGGCGACGACAGGACGAACAGGACACCACGACGATCAAGACCGGGAAGAGGCATGGCCGCTCTTGGCTTCGCCGCACGCGAAGGTCAACGTCGTGCGGCACATCCCGTCACGTCCGCGTGCCCGCGCAGGCGGCTCCGCAGCCCCTACCCCCGCGCACGCACCGGCGCATATTTGTTGTCGCGGCGGTGGCCGAGCATCATGCGATGCTCCAGCCGGGCGCAGAGCGCGCGATAATAATCGGTGAGGAAGCCCAGATCGTCGCCGTCGTCGGGAATGCCGGCCTTTTGCCGGATCGTGCTGGCCACTGTCGCCAGTGCATCCGGCCGCGCCCCGCGCAACACCGCTTCCAATGTCTGCAGTTCGTAGACGCCATAAAGATCGAGCGCGGCGTCGCTGAAGGTACGCTGGGAGGACGCAGCCGCCGGGGCATTGCCGATATCCTCGGCCAGGGTCGCCTGCATCGTCTGCACCACCCAGGTTCCGCCGACCAGATCGCCGACCCGCAAACGATCGCGGTTGAAGAGAGGAAAGAACAGCAGGATGCCGGTCCACATCAAGGCGAAGATGACCAGGAACGCATCGGCCGTGTTGCCGCCGACCTGATAGGCAAGGAAGGAGAGCGGCAGGAACACCTCGATCTCGCGCATCGCATTGCGCGCAACCACGGCGCCGCCGGTGAGCGGGCCGCCATCGCGTGCCACCACCCGCAGCCCGAGCAGGCGTTTGCCCGGAGTCGCACCGCGCCGGCCGATTTCGAACAACACGAACCAGCCGTTACGCAGGACGAAAAAGCCCAGCAGCCACAGGATAGCCAGCATGTCCCATTTGCTGCCGACAATCAGCAGCCCGATGGCAATGCTGCCGGCGACGAGCACGAGCAGCATCAGCACGCCATCGATCATGAACGCGGCGGCGCGCGCACCGGCAGAGCCGAGTTCCAGCCGCAGATCGACTCCCTCGGGCGTGATGAAGCCGCGCTGCAGCGTCTTCCCGGGCGCCGTCGGCGCGCGCTTACGATCCTTTCGGGCCATGTATTTTCCAGGGTGCGTAGAAATAGGTCAGCCAGCCGATCAGCATGGCGCTGCCGATCGCATAGCGCATCACATCCGACTGGATCGTCTGCCGCCCTATCCCTTCCAGCAATCCCGCCAGGATCAGCATTACCACCGCCCCACCCATCAGGACCGACGCCTGCCGGCCGGTAGCGAAGGCGAAGTCGGTACGGGCAGCCCGGCCTGGGAAGGCGATGGCGGTGCCGATCCGGAAGCCGGCGCCGCCGGCGAGGATCGTCGCGAAAATCTCGGTCGTGCCATGGATGAACAGCCAGCCGCCCGCCTCGAAGGCCAGCCCCTTGCTCGCGAACACCGCCAGGAAGGCGCCGAGCATCAGCCCGTTATACGCGATCAGCAAGGCGGTCGGGATGGCGAAGGCGAAGCCCAGCGCGAAGGCGAAGATGGCGATCTGGGCGTTATGGCTGAAGAGGGCGGTGGCGAAGATAGCCAGTCCCTTCTGACTGCCCGTGCCGTAGAGCGTCGCCCGCAGCGAGGACGCGCTGGCAGACGGATCGCGCCCGTTCGACATCTCGCCCGGCATGATCGAATAGAAGAAGGACGGATCGTGCATCACGAGCAGGAAGCCGGACAGCGCCGCGATGAACGTCAGCACCGCCGCGGCCAGCGTCTCCCGCCACAAGGATCGCGCCGCCGCCGGCCAACCGCTCGCGAAAAAATGAGCGAGCTGGCGCCAGAAGGAGGTCGGCACGCCGTAAATCTGGAAATAGGCGCGCGCGCAGAGCGCCTCGAGATAGGTCACCAACGCACGATCCAGCGACGTCTCACGTGCGACCGACAGCGACGATAGCGCCGCGCTATAGAGCAGCGGTAGCGCCATCAGATCGTCTTCGGTTAGGGCACGCGTGCCGCGGCGCTCGATCCGGTTGACGATATCTTCCAGCCGGCGCCAGTCCTGCTCATGCGCAGCCCGGAACCGGCTGGCATTGACCATCACCTTGCCCGGCGCATCGCCGATCAGCGCGCTCACAATATGTCCTTGCGCTTGAGGTCGACATAGGTTGCGATCAGCTTCTCGGCGACCTGGCCGTAGGGACTTTCGATGACGTGGGCGCCCAGGTGCCGCAGCCGCAGCAGCACCAGCTGCCGATCCCGCAACAACGCGGCCGAGGTGACCGCCCGGGTAATATCGTCCGCGTCGCGTGGCATCGTGTCGACCAACGCTTCGAGCGCCTCATCGCGCAGCACGACGACCAACAGCAGGTGCGTGTTCATGAGGCGGGCCGACGCGCGCACCATGAACTCGGCCGAGGTAAGATCGGCAAATTCCGTGAACAGCACGATCATCGACCGTCGCTTGAGCATGCCGGCCAGGCTGGTCAGCGCGAAAGTATAATTCGTTTCCTCACTGCTATAGTCGATATCACCGGCGAGCCGCTGCAACTCGCCGAACGAGGCCGTTCCGCCGATCAGGCCGGATGCGATGCGCGGCCGGTTGTCGAAGGCGTGCAGCGCAACCCGATCACCCAGCTTCAGCACGATCCACGCCATCAGCAGCATCGCCGTCACCGCGCGGTCGACGCGCGGCAGGCCCGCGAGCGGCTCGCTCATCTGGCGGCCGCTATCGACCGCGAACACGATCTGGCTGTTGCGTTCCGAACGGAATTCCTTGGCGTGCAACTTGCGGTGGCGGGCCGACTGCTTCCAGTCGATGGCGCGCCGATCCATGCCCGACCGGAACTCCACCAGCGCGTCGAAATCGACACCGTCGCCGCGATCGACCTGGGTCAGCAGGCCCTGCAGCGCATGACGTTCGAAGATGCGCGCCCCCTGTTCGCGCACCGGGCGCACGTCCGGCATCACCAGCGTGGTCAGCGCCGCTTCGCGCTGGACCTGTTTCCAGACGAGCCCCAGCGGCCCCTTCCAGCGCAGCCACATGCGATCGACCTGGGCCTTGCCGCGCCGCACCGCCAGGATCGGCAGCACAGCCATACCCTTCCCGCCCGTCAGCGGCAGCCAGAGCCGCCCCTCGTCGGCCATCAGCAACAGCGGATCGTTGGCAAGCGCGATCTCGCACCAGGCCGGCGCGCCGGCCCCGGCCACCAAAACCTCCACGGCCGCGTCGGCATCGCCGCCCACCGGCGCCGTCCGCGGCAGGGTGACCTGCAGCGTGGCACGGCGCGGATGCGGCCCCATGAGCGCATCGATCGCCGCCAGCAGCAGGATGGTCAGCGGCCAGGCGAGGCCGGCATACCAGGCCCCCGGCAGCAGCACGCCGATCAGCAAGGCAATGGGCACGCCCGCCGCGCATGCGAAGATGGCGAGCCGCGTCGGGCTGATCACCGCGGCGCCTCGATCGTCGCGATGATCCCCATCACGACCTCCTCGACCGTACGGCCGTCAATCTCCGCGGCCGGCGCCAGGATCAGGCGGTGGCGCAGCAGGGCCGGGCTCAGCGCCTTGACATCGTCGGGTATGACGAAGTCGCGGCCGTCCATTGCCGCCCGCGCGCGCGCCGCGCCCGCCAGCATTGCGCCCGCGCGCGGGCTGGCCCCGCTTTCCAGATCGGCGACGCTGCGCGTGCCGCGCACCAAAGCAGCGATATAATTCACCACCTCCTCGACCACCCGGATCGCGGCGACGGCCTCGATCGCCGCAGCGATTGCAGCGCCATCGGCGCGGCGTTCGACGCCCCAATCCTCTGGCGACATGGCGGCCTTGCGCGCGCCATGAGCGGCGATGATCCGGCGTTCTTCGTCTTCGCTCGGATAATCGACACGCTGCTTGAACAGGAACCGGTCCAGCTGCGCTTCGGGCAGCGGATAGACGCCCTGCTGTTCGATCGGGTTCTGCGTCGCGATCACGGTGAAGCGATCGCCCAGCGGCAGGCTTTCGCCGTCGATCGTCACCGTACGCTCCTGCATCGCCTCCAGCAGCGCCGCCTGCGTCTTGGGGGGTGTGCGGTTGATCTCGTCCGCCAGCAGCAGATCCGTGAAGATCGGGCCGCGCGTAAGCGTGAAGGTGGACGTCTGGAAGTTGAACAGATTGGCGCCGATGATATCGCCCGGCATCAGGTCCGGCGTGAACTGGATCCGCCCGAAGCCGAGGCCGATGGCGCGGGCGAAGCTGTGCGCCAGCAATGTCTTGGCGGTTCCCGGCGGCCCTTCCAAAAGGATATGGCCGCCTGCGAACAAGGCGACTAGCATCAGATCGACAGTCTCCTCCTGGCCGACGACCGCCTTGGCAACCTCGGCCCGGATGGAGGCGGCGAGCGCCTGTACTTCGTCGACCGTCACCTTTGTCTCTCCTTCTGCCACTTGTAGAGTGCCTGGGCCGCCTCGATCATCGCGGTGCGATCCGCCGCGTCCGTGGCAGCCCGCGCCAATTCGCTGAAGCGCCGGCCGCGCGGGCCGCTCAATTTGTCGAGATGCGCGTCCAGCGCGGCATCTTTCAGCCGGGTGGGTATGCCGAAGATCGCGACGGCCCGGTCGCGGATGACCTGCACATAGCGACTGCCCAACAGGCGTTCCCGCCCCGCGCGCCGGATCAGCTTGGCGCTGTTTTCGACCAGCACCGCTTTGCCGAAGCCCATCGTGCGGGTTCGCGGCCGCACCGGGCCGAACCGGCCGACCGCGTGCCAGCCGGTCAGCAGCAACACCACGACCAGCGCCAGGGTTGCAGCCAGGAAGGGCGGCGTGAAGGCGAGCTTGAGCGGGCTGGACGACCGGCCGAAGCCATTGGTCGTCACGTCGAAGGAGATGGACGAGGCATTGGTGGCGTTCAGCCAGTCCAGCATCGACAGCGTCTGTTCGACCTGACGCAGATTGGTGATCCCGGCGTTCGACATCAGATCCGGGTCGGCCAGCAGATAGAGCGGGCCGCGGCCGTAGCGGGCCAGCACGATCCCGCCCTGCCGGTCCGTCAGAAGAGGTATCAGGTCGGCGACCTCGCCGCTGCGCTGCCGCTGCCCGGTAATCACCTGCAGCACGCGGGGCGCCGCCGGGCGGATGGTCGGATCGAACCCGTTCGCGGGCAGAAGAAGGTCGCGCCCGCTCGTCCGCTTGCGCGCGATCTGGAAGAGGACTTGCGGCGCAAGCATCCGCGCCGGATCGGCGGCGGGCAGCAAGGCATCGACATGGACCCACCCGATATGCTTGCGATCCGGCGAAACAGCCCATTTTGGGAAGATGAGCAGGGTCGGCTTGCGAGACCGCCCCTGCAGCACCGGCGACAAATCCTGGATGCCATGATCGGGCGTCGCCACGAGCAGATCGCGCGTTCCCAGCTGGTGCACGTTGCGCACGATGACAGGATTGCGGCCGGTTTCCGCGGCGAGCCGGACGATGCCCTTGAAACCGTTCGCCGCATTGGAAAGCGCGTGGGCGCCGCCGTTCCGCCCCGAGCGCAGATCAGGCGAATAGGCGGCCAGGACAAGCATGCCGGCAAAGCCCAATATGCCGATGATCAGCATCAGCGCGACGGTGCGCGTCCGGAAGGCGTCGCCACCGCCGTTCCGCGCGGCGCGGCCGATCGGGACATCGCTCATGCTGCCCCCGTCCAGCTTGGCTGGCGCGCAAAGTCGGCATAGGCCGCGCGGCACGATGACCATTCGTCCGCTTCGACCGGACGCCCGCCAAACAGGCTGCGTTCGACCACCGCCGCGATCGTCGCGAACAATTCACGCGCCCGCGATGGCACGGCGGGGGCCTGCGCCAGATCCCGGCTCGTCAGCGCCGGCTTGACCAGGCCCGGCCGACGCTGGCCGATATCTTCAACGCTGCGCAGCAGCAGGTGGTGGGCTGCCTCGGCATAGAGCCCACGTGCCGCGAGCGCATCTGCCTCCTCCAGCCACGCACGCGCAGGCGCTGCCTCCGGTCGCCATTCCTCCTCGTGCGCCGCCTCCTCTTCGCCGGTCGCCTTGCGACGCCGCCATTTGGGCCAACGCCAGCCGCCCTCACGGATCCGTGTGACGATCATCCACAGCAAGGCCGCGGCCGCGGCGATCAGCACCAGCCACAGGATGATCTGCGCATAAGGCAGATCGGGAAAGATGCTGCCGATCCACCGGAAGAAGCGGTTGATCGGCGCGAAAAAATCCTCAAGCCATTGCGCGAAATGGCCCTTGCCCGCCGCGGGTGGCTTGGGCGGCGGAGGCCGCCGCTGCAGCGTGAATTGGATGTCGGGATCGGCGCGCAAGGCGCGGTGGGCCGCTGCCAGGCGTTCGGCGGCCGTCAGCTGATTCGGTTCCGCGATGACCTGCCCCCAAGCTCAGCTTGCAAGCCTGTGTATCGCAAGCCGGCCCGACCGCAACGTAGAAAATAGACACTATCCAAAAAAGCCGCAGAAAGTGCGTATGAATGGCGCCTTGCTGACCTCTCATTTTATGGGCAGATCACTGTTGGCAGCCTCGTCCTCCCCAACGTCGCGGTTGGCTTTGGAGAAGAAATCGGGTGGCAACGCAGGCTTCAAGCGGCGGAACGATGCTGATCAGCGATGTCATCCGCCGCACGACGAACCTCGTGCGGCACAATCCTTTAGCGGTGTTCGGCCCTGTCTGTCTGCTGGAAGCCCTGCAAGCCTTGATCGCTTCGGATCCCTACGCGCTTTTGGCCTATCAGGGTTTTTACGGCGGCAGCCTGACGGTCGCCACGCTCCTGTCCTTGCTGGCGATCCTGATCGGCCTGGTGACGCAGGCCGTGGTGCAAGCCTGTGTCACTGCGGCCATGTTGGCGGAGGGGGAGGGCCGCAAGGCGAGCCTGGCGGAGTGCCTGCGCCTTGCCACGCGCCGCTTCCTGCCCCTGATCCTTGTGAGCACGCTTACGTCGCTTGCCATCGGATTGGGCGTGCTGATGCTCGTGGTTCCGGGTCTGCTCATCGCGACCATGTGGTTCCTGGCCGCGCCCGTCACCGCCTTCGAAGACGCGAGCATCTCCAAATCCTTCAACCGCAGTCAGGATCTGACCCGCGGCTCCCGCTGGAAAATATTCGCGCTGCTCCTGATCATCCTCTGCGTGATGATCGTCCTTGCCGCGGTTGAGACGCTTCTGGAATCCTTTGTCGGGTTGATCAGTCCCAGCCTACGCATGATTGCCAGTCCGGTACTGACCGTCGTCCTGGCCTGCTTCACGACGAGCGTACCTGCCATCGTCGCCAGCGCCACCTATGTCGAGCTGCGCGATCTTCACGGCGGTGGTCCGACGGCCGTGCTCGGGAGGGTCTTCCAGTAACCCATATTTCCATGACCTGGGGCCGCAAGTCGCCCTCGCGGACATTTACTGCCGTCGCGATCCTGATCATTTTGCTGGCAACGGCGGCGATCCTGTTCGCGATGGGGCGGCCGCCGATCTGCACCTGCGGCCATGTCGCCCTGTGGCATGGCGCGATCGACGCCGGGAACAGCCAGCATCTGCTGGATTATTACTCCGCCAGCCACCTTATCCACGGTTTCCTTTTCTATGGCGCCGGCGCCTTGCTGCTCCGCCGCGTCGGTGCACCGCTCCGCCTGATCCTTGCCACGCTGGTGGAAGCGAGTTGGGAGTTGCTGGAAAATTCGCCGATGGTGATCGACCGCTACCGCTCCGCCACGATAGCGCTGGGGTATAGCGGCGACAGCATCGTCAACTCGCTGTCCGACATCGCCTTCATGATGGTGGGCTTCGCCCTGGCGCGGCGCCTGCCGATCTGGGCGACCATCGCCATTGCGGTGGTACTTGAGCTGGTGACTCTGGCGCTGATCCGCGACAATCTCATGCTCAATATTCTGATGCTGCTCTGGCCGATTGAGGGGATCCGGCAATGGCAGGCAGGATGAAGGGGGTAAGATGAAACTAAGTTTGGCAATCACCGGCGCGCTCGCACTGGTTCTGGCGGCATCGGCCTCGGCGAAGGATATCGTCATCCACGCGGGGACGCTGATCGACGGCACCGGCAGCGCGGCGCGGCGCCAGGTTTCGATCCTGATCCATGACGATCGCATCCAGGCGATCCAGCCGGGCTTCGTCACGCCCGCCGGCGCCGAGGTGATCGACCTGTCGCAAAAGACGGTGCTGCCCGGCCTGATCGATTGCCATGTCCACATCCTGTCGACCTGGCATGGCGGCGATCCGATCCGGCTGGCGGTGACGACCAGCGATTACGATATGCTGATCGATGGCGTGAAGGATGCGCTTGCGACCCTGCTTGCCGGCTTCACCAGCATTCGCGACGTCGGCGGATCGACCACGGCCGTGGTCGCGCTGAAGAAGGCGGTGAATGCCGGCAGCATTCCGGGCCCACGCATGTGGGTCGCCGGCAATCCGCTCGGGCCGACCGGCGGCCATGGCGATCCCGCCAACGGCCTCCTGCCCGAATTCGGCGATATTCCCGGCTGGCGGCAAAGCCTGATCGACAGCCCGGAAGAGGCCCGCACCACTGTGCGCCGGCTGTGGCGTGCCGGCGTCGATCTTATCAAGATCATGCCGTCGGGCGGCGTCATGTCGATCGGCGACGATCCCAAGCTGCAATTGATGGAGGATGACGAGATCAAGGCGGTCATCGAAACCGCCCATTCGCTCGGCATGAAGGTTGCGGCCCACGCCCATGGCAAGCAGGCGATCGACCATACGATCGCGCTCGGCGTCGATTCCATCGAGCATGGCAGCTATGCCGATGCCGAGAGCTATAAATTGTTCAAACAGCACGGCACCTACCTCGTGCCGACGATGCTGGTGGGTCAGCGCGTCTACGAACGCGCCAAGGTCCATCCCGAACAGCTCAACCCCTCCACCGCCGCCAAGGCGCTGATTATCGGCCCCTTGCTCCAGAAGAACCTGCACGATGCGCATGCGGCCGGCGTGAAGATCGCGTTCGGCACCGACACGTTCGGCCTGTCGGCGCATGGCGAAAACGCGCAGGAGTTCGCGATCGAGGTGGCCGCCGGGATGACGCCGATGGACGCGATCCTCACCGCGACGCGCAATGCCGCCGATCTGATCGGCGCCAGTGCGGACATCGGCTCGGTCCAGCCCGGCCGCTATGCCGACATCATCGCGGTCAGCGCCGATCCCCTGAAGGAGGTTCGCGCGCTGGAGCAGGTGGAGTTCGTGATGAAGGGCGGGGCCGTGGTGAAGGCGGGCGGCAAGCCGCTCTGACGCCGGCCGGCTATTTGATCGTGAAGAGGATCTGATCCGCCGCCTTGCCGTCGCTGCCGACCAGCGCGAGCCGATGCGCGCCGGGCGGCGGCAGGATGGTCGGGGTCTCCGTCGCGTCCCCCAGATCGTGGGCATCCAACCGCCAGCGTTGGCCGGGGCTTACCCCGACGGCGGCAAAGCGGATGCGCTGATGCGCGGTCGGGATATCCGGATCCAGTGCGTAGACGCTGCCCGAGACGGGGCTGACAATATGCGGCCGCCGCGCAGCTGGCGGCGCCTGGGCAAGGATCGTCTGCCCGGTATTGCCCAGGAAATATTCCGGGCGCGCCGGCTCGACCGCGCCCGCGAAGCGCACCATCCGCGCATGGACTTGCGGCACCATTGCCGGCGCGCGGCCCGGCCGGTCGCGATGCAGCGCCAGCATGATCTCCCGCCAGATCGGCGCGGCGCCGCTGGTGCCCGAGACATGCGTCATGCTGTCGCCTTCGGCATTGCCGACCCATACGGCAACGGTGAAGCGATCGGAAAAGCCGACGCACCAATTGTCCCGCATCGCCTTCGACGTACCCGTCTTGGTCGCCGCCCAGAAGGGCAGGCGCAGGGCGGAATCCAGACCGAACGTCACCGATCGGGCATTGGCGTCCGCCAGGATGTCATCGACGATCCAGGCCGCGCCCGGCGCCATCACGGGCCGGCGTGTGCCAACCGGATCATCCAGGCGCAAGCGTAGCGGCCGGTAAAAGCCGGCATCGGCCAGCGTGCGATAGGCCGCCGCCTGTTCGAGCAGGGTAACCTCGGCCGATCCGAGCGCCAGGCTGAAGCCGTAATAGGCGCCATCCTCGGTCAGGCCGCGATAGCCCAGGTCCCACAAGCGGTCCCGGAAATCCTCGACGCCATCGACCAACAGCGCACGAACGGCCGGCACGTTCAGCGATCCGGCCAAGGCGGTCCGCACGCTGACCGGCCCCTTATATTGATGGTCGTAATCCTTGGGCACATACAGGCCGGAAGCGGTGTCCAGTTCGACCGGCAGATCGTCGAGGATCGATGCGGCGGTCAGGTAGCCGCGCTCGATCGTATGTCCGTACAGAAAGGGCTTCAGCGTCGATCCGGCTTGCCGCGGCGCCGCGGCATTGTCGACATGCGACGCGGTGGAGGAGCCGCCGTCGACCCCGCCGACATAGGCCAGTACGTCGCCGGTGCGATTGTCTACCACGATGACCGCGCCGTCGCGCACACGCTCGCTCCCCAGACCTAGCAGTTGGTGCCGCAGCGCGGTGGCGGCGATCACCTGCACGCCCGTGTCGAGCGTGGTGGTCACGGTCTCGCCGGGCTTGGACAGAAGCCGCACCGCCAGATGCGGCGCCAGATTGGGATCGTCGGCGCCGCTTTGCATGCGCGCGACCATCCCTTCGGCCTCGGCCAGCATCATCGTGCAATCGGCGCGTTTGCCGATGCGGCAGGCGCGCCGCGCAATCCGTCCCGCATCGGCCTGCGGCGCGGGCAATTGTGCCGCCAGCAACAGCGCCTGATCGCCATCCAGCATGTCCGGCGCCTTGCCGAACAGCGCGCGCGACGCCGCCCCGATCCCCTGATTCTCCCCCCGGAAGGAGGCGAGGTTCAGATAGGCCTCCAGGATCTGATCCTTCGACCAGCCGGCCTCGATCGCGTGCGCTGCCCGGATCTGGCGAAGCTTGCCGCGCAGCCCGCGCGTCCCGGGGTCGCCCAGCTCCGGTGCGAGAAAGCCAGCGAGCTGCATCGTAAGCGTGCTCGCGCCGCGGGCATGGCGGCCCCGCACACTCGCCCAGGCCGATCCGATCATGCCGGTCCAGTCGACCCCGCCATGCGCCCGGAAACGGCGATCCTCGCCCGCAACGATCGCATCGCGCACCGCCGGGGCGATTTTGGCGAGCGGCACCCATTCCAGTCGCCGCACCGAATAATCAACCCGGATCATATCCAGCAGCCGGCCGTGGCGATCGCGCAGCCAGGCTTCGCTCGACCGCCAGTCGCTGCGCGCCTGTGCATAGTCCGGCATGGCCGGCGGGTGCGTCCACACCATCAGCCCGATGATCGCGAGCACGGGCAGCACCAGCCAAAGGGTCGGCCGGCGCCGCAGCCAACCCAGCCCGGCCAGGAGGGGATCGATCACGGCACGATGGTCAACGGCCGGTTGGGCAGGGCCGCGTGGATTTCGGGCGAATACATCGCCTCGACCTTGGTCGGCGGCAATTGCAGGCGCCCGGTGCCGTTCAGCCGTACCGCATATTCCACCGTCGATCGGCCCTTTGGCATCCAGCCGAAATAGCCGCGCCAGGCATCCAGACCCTGCTCGACATAGGAAGGATAGGCCGATCCGCCATTCGCCTGCGCCGCGAGCAACGCCGATTGGCCGCCATTGGCACCCAGGATCGAGGCGCCGGCGGGGATCGGATCCTCCACCACCACCCAGGTCCGGTCGACCGGTGCGTCCACCGTGATCCGAACGCGGATGACGTCGCCGCGGCTGATCTGGTCCGGGCGACGGCGCTGCAGGAAAGTCACCTCCCGGCTGACGCGATAGCCAGCGAACAGCGGGGCCTTCAGCGGCACTGCGGCGCGCACCGACACCGTCGCCCACGGACCGGCGCCACCATCATGGCGCAGCAAGAGCGATCCTGGTGCCGCGGGCAGCGGGAAGCGCAGGGTGGGCGGCTGCAGTCCGCTGCTGGTCAGGCTGCGCCCGCCCAGGCTGGCGGTCGTCAGGCCGCTCCCCGAACCGGGATAGGCGGTTGTGAACCGGTGGGCCGCAATCGTGCCCCAGGCATTGGCGGGCGTCGTATCCCAATGGCCTTGCCGTTGCCGCAGCGCCACGCCCACCATCATGCGTGCCGCTTCGGACTCCCACCCGGGGCGGCCGGTGACGGCAAGCAGCGCCTTGATCGCCATTTCGTCGTCGCTGACCATCATCCACCAGGGCGCGGCCGCCCCATCGGTCAGGTCGAGGCGCGTGCCTTCATAGACGATCCGGCTGCGTATCGCGGCTTCGGCGGCGGCGATCCGGGCCGGATCGACCCCGTTGGTGCGGCTCAGGGTCACCAGCCAGTCGGCGAGTGTCGCGGTCGGCATGTCGCCAAGCGGCATCGCCAACTGATCGATCATCCCCGGCGTGGCCGCTCCGTTGCGGGCGAGCGCCGCAAGCGCCGCGATCCGAAGCAGGCGGCTATCCCCACGATTGGTGCCGTCTTCGGTCACGCGGCCCTCGACGACGCCACGCAACGCCTCGATCAGGGACGCCTTGGGTCCATCGGGCCACGGCAGCCCGGCATCGGCGGTGATGGACAGGGCATAGGCCGTGAGCGCGATGGAACCCGGCTCTTCCGGTGAGGGCCAATAATGGAGCAGACCATTCCGCGCCACGTAGAGCGGCAGAGCATCCATCTGCTTGGCCCAGGCGGTGCGGTCGTTCAGCGCGATCGCCTTGGACAGCCGCTGCTCGAAGCACCCGTAAGGATAGGCCAGCATATAGCTGCGGACACCTGCCAAGGGCGGCGCCGGGGATGCCATCAACGCGACATCGACGCCGCCGCGACCGGGGAGCGATCCGCCGGGCGCGCCGACCGGCACGCTGGTGCCGCCGCCGACACGCACCAGCGTCGCCGCCCAGACCTGATCCGGCACGGCCGGCACGATCTGCTGATCGACCGCGACGCGATCATTGGCGCGTCCATCGGCCGATCGAGCGGTCACTGTCCAGCGCAAGCTCGCATGGGCCAACGGCGCGGTCAGCCGCCACGTCACCGGAACCGCGCCGCCCGCCGGCACTGTCACCGTCAGCGCACCGCCCCGGGCGATCGCCGGCGCCAGCGCGACGTTGGCGGTCACCGTCATCGGCCGGTCGGTGCCGTTACGCAGCGTGAAGGTCGCGCCGTAGAAGTCGCCTGATCGCACCAGCGGCGGCAGGCCGGCATAGATGGTCAGATCCTGTACGGTGCGGATGTTGGCACTGCCGGTGCCGAACAGATTGTCTCCCGCAGTGGCAATCGCGACCAGCCGGTAGGAGGAAAGCGCATCGGCAAGCGGCACATCCAGAAGCGCACGCCCCTGTCCGTCCAGCTTGACCCGCCCGCGCCACAGCAGCACCGGCCGGAAGTCCGATCGTGTCAGCGAAGACAGGTCCCCGCCGCCGCCGCCGCCGCTCGCAACCGCCTTCAAACCATAATGACGCTTGCCGACCACCTGCATCTGCGCGGTCGACGTCAGGACCGACAAGGGGCGTTCGCCCATCATCTTCGACAGCACATCCCAGGAATCGTTGGGCGACAGCTGCAGCAACGCCTCATCCACCGCCGCGAAGGCGATTTCAGCCGACTTGGGCGGTTTGCCGTCCGGTCCGAGCACACGCACGCCCACCCGGGCATGATCCCGCACACGATAGCGTGTATGATCGGGCTGGACGGAGACGCGTAGCTGGTGCGCCTCCCATCCGACCGCGACCTTGGCCATACCGATCCGGTAGGCGGGCTTGGCCAAGTCGACCAAGGCTGTTGGATAGGCGCCGTCTCGACTGAAGAAGGGCAGATTCCAACGCCGTGCCAGATCGGCGAGCCACAACCGCCATCCGGCAATCCGCCCCCGGACCGCCATGACAGAGATATAGACGTCGGGCGCGTAGGCGCCTGGCAGCGGCACATCCACCACCGGATCCTTGCCGGAGATGGTCGTGACGAAGGAGGAGAGCACGCCTTCGCGCTCCACCGTGACCAGCGCCGTCGCCTTGCGGAACGGCATGCGCACCTGGACATGCGCGGTCGCGCCGGCGCGATAGGATTTTGCATCGGCGATCACGTCCATGCGATCGCCATTATCGCCGCCGAACCACCAATCGTCATCGCCGGCGAGCCAGACGGAGGTGACCGCGCGTGCCTCATTGCCCTGATCGTCCTGGGCTGTCGCCACCGCGATCACCTCGCCGGACACGCCAGGATCCAGCGTGCATTCGGCCAGGCCCTGGGCATCGGTCTTGGCACTGCACTTCGCGCCGATCCGGGTCGTCTTCGCGCTATTGTCGAAGGCGTAGAAGCCGCCGATCAGCCGACGCCGCGCCGATATCACCTCACGCGTATAGAGCGTCACCGCGACGCGCCGGCCAGCCAGCACCTTGCCATCGGCGCTCAGCGCCACCAGCTTGAGGCGCATCTCGCCCTCCCGCTGCATCCAGCCGTCGGGCTTGACGCCAAGGCGCACGGCGGACGTATAAAGTGGAATCGTGGTCGAGGTGGTCAGCGTCTCGCCATTGGCATCGTCATAATCCATCTCGACCGTCATCTTGGTCGCATCGGTCAGCTTGGGCAGATCGATCGTGGTGCGCAGCGCGCCATGCGCATCAAGCGCGAGCGGTAAGGTGCTGGACGAAGGAGGTGTTGGCTGACCCAGATCATTCTGGTCGTCGTCCAGCGGGACCGTGCCTTCCTTCACCGCCGCGCCGCCGAAGGTCCAGCCATCCCATCCCGCCGGCGCGTCGGATAAGGTTTCATATGCGGTACGCAAACGCACGGGCGCATTGGCCGCCCCGCCACCCGACAGATACCCGACATACAGATCGAGTGGCAGGCGCTTGGGCTGGACCGCAGGTGTACGGGGGCCGCTGATGCTCGCCCGCATCGTCGGCAGACGATATTCGTCGACCCGGATCGATTGGCCGGTGCTCTCGCTCGCCTCGCCGATCTTTAACGTCAGATCATAGTCACCGGTGGGCGCCCCCTTGGGGGGCGTCCATGCGCTCTCGCCAATCCCGGCGCGATCGAGCGTGACCGGCACATCGAATTCCATGTCCGATCCGCGATGCTTGAACTGCAGCGTACCGCGCACCGCACCGCCGGAGCGGAATCCGGTGAGCGTCTGCCGACGATAGACATGCTTCATGTGCACGGTTTCGCCCGCGCGCAGCAGCGTCCGGTCGAAGATCGTATGGAGGATCGGTTCGGGCGCGCTCCAGCCATACGGAAGGTCGAAATTCCACGGCCGGATGCCGTCCCCCCAACTCGTCATCACGAACGACAAATCGCCGTCCTTGCGCGCCACGACGATCAGTGGCGACCCATCGCTATCGCACGAGTCGGTCGTCGACGGGTCGGGCAAGTTGCGGATCTGCAGGCGGCCGGTCTGATCCGTCTTGGCAGAGGCGAGTTTGCGACCGCTGCAACTGTCGGTCACGCTGATCAGCGCGTCCGCCACCGGCTTGCCCGTATCCAGCGCGGTGACCCAGGCGAGCGAAGTCCCCCGGCCCCATTTGAAATGGACCGCCATGTTGGTCACGAGCGCGGTTGCCGCAACATAGCGGGTCGCGCGTCGCCCGAGCAGCGCCTGACCCAGCTTCGGGCTGGCCAATTCGACGACGTAGAAGCCAGACTTTTCCAGCGGAATGCCGACCACTTCCATCTTGCGGCCGCCGGCGGGGAGCGGAAGAGTGAGCGGCGTCCCGCGATCGCGTCCGGTTAGAACGGGCCTGTCGCCGGTATGGTTTATCGCGACGCTTTCGCCGTCGCCCTTCTTTTCATATTTATAGTCATCCGCCTGCGCCTTGGTCACGCGCTGGAGCCAGCGGGCGATCGCGGCATCATCGTCGTCGGCCACACGAACCTTGGCGCCCGAGACCGCAGCGACATTGCCCATCAGGCGCGGCTCGACACTACGCACGGTCACCGGCAGCACGCCGCCTTCGCGCGCTTCCAAGATGCCGAACGGCGCAGCGAACTTCACGAGGGGCGGCGATTCGGCGATCTCGAAGTCGAGCGGAAACCGCTCGGCATTGGCGAGAGGTCTGCCGCTTTGATCCCGCAGGTCCGTGGGGACGATCAGCTTCGCGGTGATCGACGGCGGGAAGGGCGCGGCAAAGCTCACCGACTCCACTGTTGGCGTGCTCGATTTATCGGCGGTGGGCGCGACCTGCTTCTGCCCGGTCGCGATACGCAGCTTCATGGCATCGGCACGCGCGACCGGCGCGCTGAATTCGACCGTGATCGCCTCGACCGGGCTGCAGCCGGCATTGGCATTGACCCGCGAACAGGTCAGCCGCGCGGTGAACTGCTTGCGGACGCTGAAATCGAAGCGATGATCCTCGCCCACGGCATGGCCGCTCGGGCTGCGGATCGACGCGCCCCACACCAAAGCCATGTCACGCCCCGGCGGCAACGGCCGGCGACATTTCAGCGCGACGATATTGGCCAGCGCCGCCCGGCGCAGCTTGGGATCCTGGGGCAAAGGTTGCGGCAGGCCGGCCGTTTCCAGGAAATTCCGCGCCTGCCAGCTACTGCCCAGCGCCGGCAGGATCTTCCCCGGCGTGTCGGGGGGAAGCAGATCTACCGCGATCCGCTCGCCGATCCCGTCGACCGCACAATAGGCGCCGGCGGCGACGGAGGCGCGATCGACCGGTCCATTGGCAGCCACGAAGAAGGTCTGATTTTCCTCGATCTCGCCGCCGGACGGCAACAACGCCAATGCCGCTGGCCCACCGCTGTCGATCGGGAAACGGCGCGTGCCCGTTACACTGGCGCCGGTGACATCCGTCAGATCGTCGCGCAGCGTCGCAGCGCAGGACAGACCGGCCGGCAACGGCCGGGCAAATTCCCAGACGAAGGTCTGCGGATCGACCCAGCGTCCGCTCCCCTCCACCGGGCATGTCACGGTAAGCGGCGCCGGCCCCTGGCCTAACGGTACCATCGCGCCCGAAAAGCGCAGTGTGAAGCGGGTGATGCCGGCCATATCCCGGCCGATAATCGCGTTTATGACGCTGGGAGGGTTGCTGCCGAACACCCCCAGCGGCAGGATCAGAGCCAGCATCAAGATGACCCAGCTCAAGCCCTTGCGCATTCTATTCTCCCCCTGCGCGATCACCTTGCGCGCAAACGCTTTGCCCGTCTAGACGGCGAACCGTGTATTTTTAGAGACAGAATGCATCGATCGGGCCATTATCGTGGCAGCGCAACATGTTGGGAGAAACTCACTCCATTTGCGACAAGTCGTCGGAACTATCACGCTGCGACAGGCGCTTGTCAAAGCGGTGGCCTAGACCGGCTGCCTTATTTGTGGCGCGATGCCGCGCTAAGGCGCGGAAAAGATTGAAGGAGGCGGCATGGCTGACACGCGCAGCAGCGAAAACAGCAAGAGCGATGGACAAAGCGACAAGCGACGCTCTCGCAACAAGAATGTCGGCGCCGCGGCGACCGGTGTGGCGATCGGGATCGGATCGGCGGCACTAGTCGCAGCCTTGCTCTATGCCAACCGACCCAAGGATGACAAAAAGGCCGAGACGCTGACCGATCCGCGGTTCGAACCTCGCGAGTCCTGATGAATGTCGGCCGCGCCTAGCGGCCGATCATCCGCTCCGGCAGGACCACCCGGTCGAAGGTTTCCGCATCGACCAGCTCCAGCGCGAGGCCCGCTTCCTTCAGGGTCAGCCCTTCATAGTGGGCGTGCTTGGCGATCTTTGCGGCATTGTCATAGCCGATCTCCGGCGCAAGTGCCGTCACCAGCATTAGCGATCGATCGAGCAGCGAAGCAATCCGTTCGCGGTCCGGCTCCAGCCCCTCCAGCGCACGCTCGCGGAAGCTTTCCATGCCCACCGCCAGCAGCTCGACCGAGCGCAGCACGTTGGCGCCGATCAGCGGCTTGAAAACGTTCAGCTCCATATGGCCCTGCAGGCCGCCGACCGTGATCGCGACATTATTGCCCATCACCTGCGCCGCCACCATGGTCAGCATCTCGCACTGGGTCGGGTTCACCTTGCCCGGCATGATCGAGCTGCCCGGCTCGTTTTCCGGCAGCTTCAGTTCGCCAAGGCCGCAGCGCGGGCCGGAGCCCAGTAGCCGGATATCGTTGGCGATCTTGCTAAGCGCGACCGCCAGCACATTGAGCGTGCCCGAAAGATGCACCAGCGCGTCGTTCGAAGCTAACGCTTCGAACTTGTTGGGGGCGGTAACGAAGGGGAAGCCGGTGATGGCCGCGATCTCGGCGGCAATCTCTTCGGCAAAGCCTGGGGGTGCGTTCAAGCCGGTCCCGACCGCGGTGCCGCCCTGTGCCAATTGATACATGCCGTTGGTGATGACCGGCTCGATCCGCTTGCGGCTGCGCGCGACCTGCGCCGCATAACCGGAAAATTCATCCCCCAGCGTCAGCGGCGTCGCATCCTGCAGATGGGTGCGGCCAATCTTGATGATATCGTCCCAGGCGCGGGCCTTGTCCTCCAGTGTCGCCAGCATGCCGTCCAGCGCCGGGAACAACCGGTCGTTCACCGCGCGCGCGGCAGCGATGTGCAAGGCCGTCGGAAAGCTGTCGTTGGACGACTGGCTCATGTTGACATGATCATTGGGGTGGACCGGCGTCTTGCCGCCGCGCGTACCCGCCAGTGCCTCGTTGGCGATCCCCGCGATCACTTCGTTGACGTTCATATTCGATTGGGTGCCGGAGCCGGTCTGCCAGATTACCAGCGGGAATTGATCGTCATGCTGGCCGGCAACGACAGCCGCAGCCGCCTGCTCGATCGCGTCGGCAATCCGGCCGTCCAGGCCATGCTTGCGATTCACCCGCGCCGCCGCCTGCTTCACGATCGCCAGCGCATGGATGATGCCGATCGGCATCTGCTCGCGCGGGCCGAACGGGAAATTCTCGATCGAGCGCTGGGTCTGGGCGCCCCAATAAGCGTGGGAGGGAACTTCGATTGGGCCGAAGCTGTCGGTTTCCGTGCGTGTGGTCATAAGGGTCCCTCGCGATCCTGGGCTGCCTTAGGTAGGTCATCCCTCGCCAATGGCGAGGACAAAAAGCACTAACCCCCGATCCCGCTGCCGGGAACACGGCCGAGCGCCCACAGTTGAAGCGGCGAGGAGACCAAGGATGGACCAGAGCGAGAGCAGCGCGCCGCAAACCGAACCCGCGGTGGCGGCGACCGAGACATCGTCACTGATCGCGTCGAACCGTATCGAAGGAACGAAGGTGTTCGGACGCGACGGCGACAAGATTGGCGTCGTCCACAATTTCATGGTCAATAAACGCACCGGACAGGTCGCCTATGTCGTTATCTCGACCGGCGGCTTCCTCGGTCTCGGCCAAGCCTATCATCCCCTGCCATGGTCGGCTTTTTCCTATTCCGAAGACCAAGGCGGCTATGTGGTCAAGCTCGACAAAAGGATGCTGGACGGCTCGCCCAGCTTCCGGATCGATAATGCCCCGGTGTTCGATGATGCATATGGCCGCCGCATCACCGATTATTTCGCCGGAGCGATCTAAGCATCGTGGGAGAGGCCCCCAAGACGATCCGCGCGGCGCTGTTCGATATCGACGGCACGCTGATCGACAGCAACGACCTGCACGTCTGCGCCTGGCAGGACGCGTTTGCCGAGGAGGGCCTCGTGATGCCCTCGGACCGAATTGCCGGGCAGATCGGCAAGGGCGGCGACAATTTGGTGCCTGCGCTGGCCCCCGACCTCGACGAAGCAACGCAGAAGCGGCTCGGTACGCGGGAAGGCGACATTTTCAAGCAGGGTTATATCGGCCGGGCCAAGCCCTTCCCGCATGCGCGCGACCTGCTCGCCCGGTTGTGCGACGCCGGCGTGAAGGTCGTCTTCGCCTCCTCGGCCGCACAGGAGCAGCTCGATCATTATCTCGATCTGATGGAGGCGCGCGATCTGGTTACCGCCACGACCAGCATCGACGACGTCGAAACTTCCAAGCCCGCACCAGACATTTTCGCGGTCGCGCTCAAGAAACTAGACGGGCTGCAGCCCGACCAGGTTCTGGCGGTCGGCGACACACCCTATGATGTCGCCTCTGCCGGCAAGAGCGGGATCGGCACGGTCGCCGTTCTATCGGGCGGCTTCGATCGGGAGGCGCTGGCAGACGCGGTCGCGATCTATACCGATGTGGCCGATCTGCTCGACAACTTCGAGACCTCGCCTCTGGCACGCTGATCCGGCAGGGCTGGCGCCGCGCCGCCCGCGCGATACAAGGTTCCGAGGGAGGGCGGCGTGCAGATTCAGGATCATCACGACATCGACGCACGTCGGTTCCGCGAAGAGATCATGCCCGCCGCACAGCCGGCGGTCTTTCGCGGCCTTGCCGCCGACTGGCCCGCGGTCCGGGCTGCCACGTCCGCCGAAGGCATAGCCGCCTACCTCACCGACCACGCCGCCGACCATGCGTGCGACATGCTGATCGGGCCACCCGAGATACATGGCTGCTTCTTTTACAATGCCGACATGAGCGGCCTCAATTTTGAGCGCCGTCCGTCGAGCCTGCCGGAAATCGTCGCGGCGCTTATGGCCGCGCTGCACGATCCAGCTCCACCGGCGATCGCGGCCCAGGCGATCGAAGCGCGCACCACCCTCCCCGGCTTTTCCGATACCCACCGGCTCGATCTGATCGGCATACCGGTGGCGCCGCGCCTGTGGATCGGTAACCAGGTGGTGGTCAGCGCGCATCACGACATGTTCTCGAACATCGCGGTGGTGGTGGCGGGCAAGCGCCGCTTCACGCTCTTCCCCCCCGATCAGGCCAGCAATCTCGCGATCGGCCCGTTCGAGTTCACGCCCGCGGGTACGCCGGTCAGCCTGATCGATTTCGACGCGCCCGACCCTGCGCGTTTCCCTGGTTTCGCAGACGCGCTCGCCGTGTCTCAAACCGCCGATCTCGCGCCGGGCGATGCCATCTACATTCCCTATATGTGGTGGCATCATGTCCGTGCCACCGAGCGCTTCAACATGCTCGCCAATTATTGGTGGAATGAGGCGCCGCCGGCGCAGCCTGGGCTCCAACCGATCGATGCCCTGGTTCACGCCTTCCTGGCCTTTTCGGGTCTGCCTGCCGAACAGCGCGCCGCCTGGGCGCCCATGTTCGAACAGCTCGTGTTCGCCGAAGATGCCGCTGCCCATGTGCCAGCGGAAAGGCGCGGCATCCGAGGCACGCTCGGCGAAGACGTCAAGCACCGCATCCGCCAGCAACTGGGCGGCCTGATGACGCGCTGATCAGCCGCCGTGCGCGGCGCGGCTGTCGTCCGGCGCCTGGGTACGATCCCGCATCCCATAATCGCGCAGGACGGCTGCGATCCGCAGCCGATAATCGCGGAACACGCCGTGCTTTCCGGCATCCTGGCTGGCGCGATGCCGCGCATGGTTACGCCATGCCGCGACCGCGCGTTCATCCTCCCAGAAGGACAGCGACAGCAGCTTGCCGGGCTGGGACAGGCTTTCGAACCGCTCGATGGAAAGGAAGCCGTCTACGCCCTGCACGTCCGGCAGCAGATCGGCCGCAAGATCCAGATAGTGGGACCTTTCCCCTTCGGCAGGCAGCACTTCGAACAGGACCGCGATCACCGCCGCACCAACGGCGCATGCGGTAGTGAGATATTCCGCAAGAACAGCCGGTCCTCGCGCCGGATGAACTGTTCGCGCCGGCTTAGCGCGTAATTGTCCCGGCCGATCGGATCGCCAGCGAGTCGCGTCCGATAGGCCTCATATGCAGTAAGATCTTCGATCGTGTAGACGCCGTACGCCGTCGTTGCGGACCCCTCATAGGGCGCGAAATAGCCGATCAGGTCAGCACCGCAGCGTGGGATCGCTTCGCCCCAGGCGCGGGCATAGTCCTCGAACGCGTCGATCTTGTAAGGATCAAGCTCGTAGCGGATGAAGCAGGTAATCATGGCCAGTCTCCCTTCTCCACCTGCCCTAAGGGACTGCCGCCGGGCGACGTTTCGGTCGCGACCGAACCATTTGGCCGGCAGCATCGATAAACGCCACGCGAGGAGGGCGTGGTGAGCATTACCGGGCTGGCCGAAGCTGCGGCATTGATGGGTGAGCCGGCGCGCACCGCGATGCTGGTCGCGCTGATGGACGGCCGCGCCCTGACCGCTGGGGAACTGGCTCGCGTCGCCGGCGTGCGTCCGCAGACCGCCAGCGGCCATCTTGGGCGGATGGTGCAGGCGGCGTTGCTGGCAGGCGAGCAGCAGGGGCGGCATTGTTATTACCGGCTGGCGTCGCCAGCCGTTGCGAAGATGATCGAGGCGATGATGGTTGGCGCCGCCCCGCCCCCGATCCGCACCGGTCCACAGGATGCGGAGATGCGACATGCGCGCACCTGCTACGATCATCTCGCCGGTGCTACTGCCGTGGCTCTCGCCGACACCTTGATTGTGCGCGGACTGATCGCGGTGGGGGAGGATGGCGCGCTGCTGACCGAAGGCGGGCGGACATGGCTTGCTGAGCTCGGTGTCGAGATCGCACCCGCGCCCGGTACGAGCGTGATCTTCTGCCGCTTATGTCTCGATTGGAGCGAGCGGCGTCATCACCTAGGTGGCGCGATCGGCACCGCGCTTTACCGCGCCTTCGCCGCGCAAGGCTGGATCCAGCGCGTCGCCGGCAGCCGATCGGTCACGATCACCATATCCGGCAAACGAGCAATGCAGCACTATTTTGGGATCGATGCTTAGCCGGTCCCGCGACTACGGGACGTTGATTCAGGAACAGAAGGACCGTCGGTTAGGCCTTGATCGTGGCGAGACCTTCGCCTGGAAAGTAACAATGCGTATACGTAACGCCCTCCTTGCACTGCTGATTGCCGCGGGACCATCTTTGGCGGCAGTCCCACCGCTCACGCCGATAGTGGGGGCCGGCAAATGGATGATGGTGCAGGACCTGCCGTTCATCGCACGGCCGCCCTGCGTGGCCCGGCTCGAAGGCTCGGACATCAACACGTCGCTGATGCTAAATAAGGATGGCAAGCTGATCCTGGTCGGCGGCCATGAAGATTGGTCGATGGGGACGGGCGAGGTACATTTTCAATTGCGTATCGACGATGATCCGCCGCGCGTCATGCAGGCTAGCTTGCTCAACAATATAATGCTGGCGCCTATATTCGACGAGCAACTCGCCGCCCGACTGGCCCGCGCCAAGACGCTATCGTGGGAGGCTTCGCAAGCGCGCATCCGCACCGATGTAACGGGGATCGGCATTGCGCTGGACGCGGTGCGCGCCTGCGCGGCACGCCAGAGGGCAGCGCAGGCGAAGCAAAAATAAATGACGGAGCGTCGCCCGGCGCTTATTTCTTGCGGGTGAAATCCACCGAGACGACGTTGGAGCCGTCTTCCGCCGGACGGACGATCGGATCATTTTCCGCTTCCGCAATCTCTTCCGGCTGCTGATCCTCAACCTGGGCCGAGAAGTGGAGCGCGAAGTCGACCGCTGGATCGTGGAAGGCGGTGATCGCCGCGAAGGGGATCGAAAGCTTCGATCCGACCTGGTTGAAGGACAGGCCGACCTCGAACCCGGTGTCGCTGACGCGCAGATCCCAATAGCGATTCTGGATCACGATCGTCATCTCGTCCGGATAGCGATCGGTCAGATGCTTCGGAATGTCGACGCCCGGCGCACCGGTCTTGAACGTGATGTAGAAATGGTGGTTGCCGGGCAAGCCGGCGGTCTCGGCCTGACCCAGCACGCGACCGACCACGGCGCGCAAGGCGTCCTGGACGATCTCGTCATAGGGAATCAAGCTATCGGGCGCGCCCTCAGTCATATCGCCCAAGTGAACGGAGCCGCGACACGGGTCAAGCGTTGCCTGTCACCGGTTCGGCGCTATAGCGACCGTCCATGCGCACCGCCTCCATCAGCCGCAACACTGCCGAGACCGCGATCGACGTCGCGGTAAACCTTGACGGGTCGGGCATTTACGACATCAAAACCGGCATTGGTTTTCTCGATCACATGATCGAGCAATTATCGCGGCATTCGCTGATCGACATCCAGCTGAAGGTGGATGGCGATCTCCATATCGATCAGCATCACACGACGGAAGATTCGGCGCTGGCGCTGGGCCAGGCGATCGCCAAGGCGTTGGGCGATCGGCGCGGCATCACCCGTTTCGGTACGGCCTATTCGCCGATGGACGAGACGCTGAGCCGGATCGCGATCGATATTTCGGGGCGCCCCTTTCTCGTCTGGAAGGCAGAATTCACCCAAACCAAATTGGGCGAATTGGATACCGAGCTGATCGACCACTGGTTTCACAGCTTTGCGGGCGAAGTGGGCATGACGCTCCACATCGAGACGCTCTACGGCCGCAACAACCATCATATTTGCGAGAGCATCTTCAAGGGCTGCGCACGCGCGCTGCGCCAGGCGATCGAGATCGATCCGCGCAAGGCCGACGCTATCCCTTCCACCAAGGGGACGCTCGGCGGTGCCTGAGGGCCTTGCGCTGATCGATTACGGCGCCGGCAACCTTCGTTCGGTCGAAAACGCGCTTCGCACCGCCGGCGCCACCAACGTGCGCGTCACCGCAGAGCCGGAGGATGTACTGCGGGCCGAACGGATCGTCCTGCCGGGGGTCGGCGCCTTTGCCGCCTGCATGGGTGCCCTGTCCGCCATTCCGGGCATGGTCGATGCGCTCAATAGCCGCGTCATCCAGCAGGGCGCCCCGTTCCTTGGCGTGTGCGTCGGGATGCAATTGATGGCGGATGCGGGCGAGGAGTTCGGCACCCACCCGGGTCTCGGCTGGATCCCCGGCACGGTCGCCAAGCTCGAGCCGGCCGATCCTCAGATACGCGTACCCCATATGGGCTGGAATGATGTGGTGCCCGTCATCGCGCACCCCCTTATCGTGCCGGGTGAGGCCTATTTCCTGCACAGCTTCGCCTTCCGCACCACCGAAGAAAGTACGCTCGCCGCCACGACCGATCATGGCGGCACCGTTACGGCCGCCGTAGCGCGCGACAATCTGGTCGGCGCGCAGTTCCACCCCGAAAAGAGCCAGGCTTATGGTCTCGCCTTTCTCGCCCGCTTTCTCGATTGGCGCCCCTGAATGAGCATCATTGTCTATCCCGCAATCGATCTGAAGGGCGGCAAGGTCGTCCGCCTGTCCGAAGGCGACATGGATCGCGCCACGACCTATAATGACGATCCGGTCGCGCAGGCCAACGTCTTTCACGAGCAGGGTGCGGATCATCTCCACGTCGTCGATCTCGACGGCGCCTTTGCCGGTGCCTCGGTCAATGGCGCGATCGTGGCCGAAATCGTGCAGAACTTCCCCGGCAAGGTGCAGGTCGGCGGCGGCATTCGTGATCGCGGCGCGGTCGATCGCTGGCTGGAACGCGGCGTGTCGCGGGTGGTGATCGGCACCGCCGCCCTCCACGATCCGGATTTCGTTCGTGCTGCCGCAGCCGCACTGCCCGGCCGCATCGTCGTCGCCGTCGACGCGCGCGATGGCATGGTCACCACCCACGGTTGGGCGGAAACCTCCGATATGACGGCGGCGGAGCTGTCGAACCGCTTCGCCGACGTTGGCGTTGCTGCCGCCCTGTTTACCGATGTTGGCCGCGACGGTTTGCTCAAAGGCTGCAACGTGCGCGCCACCTCCGAACTGGCGCGCAACACCCGCCTGCCCGTCATCGCCAGTGGCGGCGTCAAGGGCCTGGTCGATATTGCCGATCTCGCCCGCCACGCCAGCGAAGGCATCGAAGGCGTGATTTGCGGCCGCTCGCTCTACGAAGGCAAATTGGATCTGCGCAAAGCGCTGCGGCTCGCCCGCGACGAGAGCCTGTGACCGTCCGCGTCCGCGTCATCCCCTGCCTCGATGTGGCGGGTGGGCGCGTGGTGAAGGGCGTGCAGTTTCTGGACCTCGCCGATGCGGGCGATCCGGTCGAGCAAGCCAAGGTCTATGACGCCGCCGGGGCCGACGAGCTTTGCTTCCTGGATATTACCGCGAGCCATGAAGCGCGCGGCACTATCCTTGACGTCGTCGCCCGCACGGCCGCGGTCTGTTTCATGCCGCTCACGGTCGGCGGCGGGGTCCGTACACCCGAAGATGCCCGCGCTTTGCTCCTGGCCGGCGCGGACAAGGTCGCCATCAACTCCGCGGCCGTCGCCCGGCCGGAACTGGCGGCGGATCTTGCCGATCGCTTCGGCGCGCAATGTGTCGTCGGCGCCGTCGATGCCAAGGCCGTCGGGCGCGGCCGCTGGGAGATCTTCACTCATGGTGGCCGCCGCGCGACCGGCATCGATGCGGTCGAACATGCCGTGCGCCTCGCCGAACTCGGCGCGGGCGAGTTGCTGGTCACCTCGATGGACAATGACGGTACCAAAGGCGGCTATGATCTCGCCCTCACCCGCACGATCGCCGATGCAGTCGCCGTTCCCGTCATCGCCAGTGGTGGCGTCGGCACACTCGACGATCTCGTCGCGGGTGTGACCAAAGGGCATGCCAGCGCCGTTCTCGCGGCGTCGATATTCCATTTCGGCGAGCATAGCGTTGCCGAAGCGCACGCCGCGCTGGCCGAAGCCGGTTTGCCGGTGCGGCGCGTCCCTTGAACTTCGCCGTTCGGGTCGAGTAGGGTTCGAGCATCGCCGAGAGCCCGTATCGAGACATCCCTCGATACGGGCTCTCGACAGGCTCGACGGCTACTCGGGACGAACGGAATTTTTACACCCATGTCCGACACGCTCGCCCGCCTCGAAGCGACCATCGCCAGCCGCAAGGGGGCCGATCCGGCGTCGTCTTATGTGGCAAGCCTGTTCGCCAAGGGCCGCGGTCGGATCGCCCGCAAGCTGGGCGAGGAAGCAGTCGAGACGATCGTCGCGTCGCTGAGCGAAGATAAGGCAGCGCTGACAGGCGAAGCCGCCGACACGATCTTCCACCTTCTGGTTCTGCTGGCGGATGCCGACGTGCCCCTTTCCGATGTCCTCGCCGAACTGGACCGCCGCGAAGGCGTGTCCGGCCATGACGAGAAAGCCGCGCGCGCGGTGTGATCTTGTTTCGGGGTCTACTCCGCGGCTAGGCACAGCCCTTGCGGTTGACGAGGACCTAGCATGCCGATCGACGCCACCTTGCCTTATGACGACAGCAACATCTTCGCGCGTATCCTGCGCGGCGAGATACCGGCCAAGACCGTCTATGAAGACGAGTTTGCCCTCGCCTTTCATGACATCAATCCGCAGGCGCCCCTCCACATCCTCGTGATACCCAAGGGACCTTACGCGTCCTGGGACGATTTCTCCGCGAAGGCGTCCGAGACTGAGATTGCGGGTTTCGTGCGGGCGGTCGGCACAGTTGCGCGGGACAACGGGCTGGTGGAGCCCGGCTATCGCCTGCTGGCCAACACCGGCGGCCATGGCGGACAGGAGGTTCCGCACCTCCACGTCCATCTATTCGGCGGAAAGCCGCTCGGACCGATGCTACCATGGTAAGGCACGCTATTGCGCTGTGAGCGCAAGCCGTTAGGCTCCTCCGCATAAGCAGGCGCTTCGAACGCCGTCGCAAGGGGATCTTCATGCTTTTCGACCGCGTCAAGCCACTCGACGCTATCATGCTTACCGCCGAGAAAAAGGGTCTGCATCGCACCCTCGGCGCTTTCCAGCTCACGATGCTCGGCATCGGCGCGGTCATCGGCACCGGTATCTTCGTGCTTACCTCGGAAGCCGCGCAGAAGGCCGGCCCGGGCATGCTGCTGTCCTTCATCGTCGCGGGCGCCGTCTGTGCGGTGGCGGCTCTGTGCTATTCCGAATTGGCATCGATGGTGCCGGTATCCGGATCGGCCTACACCTACAGCTATGCCGTGGTCGGGGAATTGCTCGCCTGGATGGTGGGTTGGGCCCTGATCCTGGAATATGCGGTCGGCGCGAGCGCGGTCGCGGTCGGCTGGTCAAACCACGCGGTCGGCTTGCTGAACGGCCTGGGCTTCCACTTCCCGGCTGCTCTCAGCAATGCCGACGCGCTGATGGCCAAGGTGCAGCTCGCCTTTGGCGCGACGCCGTCGAAGGACCTTACCATGGCGCTTCAGGTGGGCGGATGGGTCAACGTTCCAGCGATTATCGTGTGCGTATTCGTGACCTGGCTGCTGATCATCGGCACCACCGAAAGCGCGCGCTTCAACGCTGTGCTGGTCGCGATCAAGATCCTTGCCCTGACAGCCTTTGTCATTCTCACCCTGCCGGTATTGAATGCGACAAATTTCGATCCCTTCATGCCAACCGGCGCCACCGGCGTGATGGGGGCTGCCGCATCGATCTTCTTCGCTTATGTCGGCTTCGACGCGGTTTCGACGGCGGCGGAGGAGACCAAGAATCCGCAGCGCAATGTGCCGATCGGGCTGATCGCCAGCCTCTTCATCTGCACGGCTTTCTATATCCTGGTGGCGTCGGGCGCGATCGGCGCGATCGGCGCGCAGCCCCAAATGGGGCCGTCCGGCGTGCCTTTGGCGCCAGGGTCGCCGGAACTGGCCGGCCGCTGCGCCTCCGTCGTCGCAAGCGGTGCGCTCGAGCCCCTGGTCTGCTCCAAGGAGGCCCTGGTCCATGTTCTGGATACGCTCGGCTGGCATAGTATCGGCCGCCTCGTGGGCTTGGCAGCAGTGCTGGCGCTGCCCTCCGTCGTGCTGATGATGATGTTCGGTCAGACCCGCGTCTTCTTCACCATGGCCCGCGACGGCCTGCTGCCGGAGAAGCTGGCATCGGTGCATCCGCGCTATCGCACGCCGCATGTCGTCACCATCGTCACCGGCGTCGCCGCCACCATTGCCGCCGCGATCCTGCCGGTCGGCAAGCTTGCCGATTATTCCAACTCCGGCACGCTCTTCGCCTTCCTGATGGTCGCGATATCGGTGATGGTGCTGCGCAAGATCGATCCGACCCGCCATCGCCCGTTCCGTATGCCATTGGTGTGGATCATCGCCCCGCTGGCGATCTTCGGCTGTCTATATCTCTATATTTCGCTGCCATGGACGGCGATCCTGGTTCTCCCCGCCTGGGGCGCAATCGGCCTGCTCGTCTACTTCCTCTACAGCCGCAGCCGCAGTCATGTCGGTCTGGGCCTTGTCGAGGTACCGGAAGAGGATGCCTATCACGGCACCGAACCTTCACAGCCGGGCACCCGATGATCCGACACCATGCGCCGCCGGCCGCCTGACGGCAGCCGGCGGCGATCCAAAGCACCCTGAAATAAAGTGAGGGGTGCTGAAGCCTCTTTAGAGAATTCGCCCGCTAAGGCGGCAACCTCAGCCTACGGCCCGCCACGGCCACCCGTCGCGCCGAAGATCTGCCCGGTCGAATAGCTATCTTCCTGCGAGGCCAGCAGCACGTAGAGCGACGCCAGTTCGGCCGGCTGACCTGGCCGGCCCAGCGGCGTATTCGCCCCGAACTCGCCCATCTTGCCCGGCAATTGCCCGCCCGCTACCTGCAGCGGTGTCCAGATCGGCCCCGGCGCCACGCCATTCACCCGAATGCCCTTCTTGGCGAGCTGCTTGGCCAGCGCCTTGGTGAAGATCATGATCGCGCCCTTGGTGCAGGCATAATCGAGGATTTCGGATTCCGGCTCATAGGCGTTGATGGACGTCGTGTTGATGATCGCGGCGCCCGGCTGCAGGTGCGGCACCGCCGCCTTGGTGATCCAGAAGGTCGCATAAATGTTGGTCTTGAAGGTGCGGTCGAACTGCTCGTCACTGATGTCGAGGATCGACTCCTTGCTCTGCTGGTAAGCCGCATTGTTGACGAGGATATCCAGCCCGCCCAGCCCGCGCATCGCGTCGGTCACCAGCTTCTGGCAGGCGCCCTGCGTGCGGATGTCGGCCGGCAACGCCACTGCCTTGCGGCCAGCCTGACGGATCAGGTCGACCACCTCGCGCGCATCCGGTTCTTCGGTCGGATAATAATTGATCGCCACGTCGGCGCCCTCCCGCGCGAACGCGATCGCGGCGGCACGGCCGATCCCGGAATCACCGCCGGTGACAAGCGCCTTGCGCCCTGCCAGCCGGCCGGATCCTTTATAGCTGGTTTCGCCATGGTCCGGGCGCGGCGTCATCTTGGACGCCAGCGCCGGCCAAGGCTGGCGCTGTTCGGGCAAAGGCGGCTTGGCGTAATTGGCCGTTAAAGGCGCTGTCGGCGCGCCGGGCGCGTGCTTTTCCGGCTGATCCTGCTGTTGCTGTGCCCTGGCTGGAACCGCGGCAGCGGCCGCTATCCCGACAGCGGCCACGCCAAATACGTCACGCCGGGACGGCGCGCCTGTCTCGTCTGCCATGCCCAATCTCCTGTTCGGGACTGGATGCAGAACCCTCCGGATCACCGGAAGGTTCAGCGGCGGACGAGAAAAAGCGTTTCTTTAACGCAGGTTAGCCAAGACGGCTTGCGATCAGCTGGTCCAGCTTGGCCTCGGGGCGAGCGCCGTAATGGGAGATGACTTCCGCCGCGGCGATCGCGCCCATGCGCAAGCTGTCTTCCAGCGAGCGACCTTGGGCCTGCCCCGCCAGGAAGCCGGCCGCGAACAGATCGCCCGCACCGGTCGTATCGACGATCCTCTCGATCGGCTCGGCTGGCACCGACGCGGTTTCGCCCTTCTGAATGCCGACCGCACCGGCCGCGCCGCGGGTGACCACCAGCGTCTCGACCTGCGCGGATACGCTGCCCAGCGCCGCGTCGAAATCGCTGTCGCCGGTCAACGCCAGCAGCTCACTTTCATTGGCGAACAGGATGTCGATCGTGCCTTCGGCGATCAGTTTGCGGAAATCGTCGCCATGGCGTGCGATGCAGAAGGTATCGCTGAGCGTGAAAGCGACCTTGCGGCCCGCATCATGCGCGATCTGGATGGCGGCCCGCATCGCGGCGCGCGGCTCTTCCGGATCCCACAGATAGCCTTCCAGATACAGGATTTTAGCAGACGCGATCAGGTCGCGATCCAGCGCGGATGCCGGCAGATATTGCGATGCGCCAAGAAAGGTGTTCATCGTCCGCTGCGCATCCGGCGTGACCAGGATCAGACAGCGGGCCGTGCTCGGCTGGGCCGGGCGCGTGGGTGTATCGAACGCCACGCCATTAGCGCGAATATCGTGCTGGAAAACGGCGCCCAGTTGATCGTCGGCGACCTGGCCGATGAAGCCGCATTTGCAGCCCAGCATTGCCATGCCGGCCACCGTATTGGCGGCCGATCCACCGCTAATCTCGCGTCCCGGGCCCATGCGCGAGTAGAGGCTGTCGCTGGTCGCCTCGTCCATCAACCGCATCGATCCCTTGGCCACGCCCTCCGACGTGACGAAGGAATCGTCGGCCTGGGCGATGACGTCGACAATGGCATTGCCGATCGCGACGATGTCGAGCGTGGGTTCGGTCATGTGTGGGAAATCTCCTGGAGCGGAACTCGGCGGGCGCAACGAAAAGGGCATGGACACCCCGCGCTCATGCAGCGCGCTCTAGATAAGCACACGCACCCGCGCAACCGCCGTTGATCTTCCTGCACTAGCCTTGCTATCGCCATCCGCGATGCAGCCAGCCCCCGAAATCTCCCGAGTCGCAACCGCCCGCGTGGCCTGCGATGGTGCCACCGACATCCCGGGCGGAGCCGCCCTCGGCCACCCGCGCGTCTATCTGGAGATTGACGAGAAGGGCTATGTCGACTGCGGCTATTGCGACCGCCGTTTCATCCTGATCGGCGGCCCCGCGGATACCGAAGCCGCGCACTAGGTCTGGCATCGTCATGCTGAACGTGTTTCAGCATCCATCGAGCCTCAGACACTGACGAGCGGGGCAAATCCCAAGGCCACCGCAAGGTCGGCCCAATCGGGATTATCCTGTTCGATCAAATTGATCTTCCAATCGCGATGCCAGCGCTTGAGCTGCTTCTCCCGGGCGATCGCGATGGGCGTGTCTTCGAACAGCTCGTAACGGACCAGCCGCTTTACGTCGTGTTTTCGCGTGAACCCGTCGGTCAAACCTTCCCGGTGCTGATGAAGCCGCACCATCAGATTGGATGTCACACCGATGTACAGAGTACCGAGGCGACCGCTCGCTAGAATATAGACGCACGGCTGCCGCTCCCTCATCGCCGCAGATTGCCTCTCGATGGATGCTGAAACAAGTTCAGCATGACGGAAGTTTGTGCTGGAGCGTTTCTATACTCCACCGTCACCCTGAACTTGTTTCAGGGTCCATCTCACCACCAACGACCAATAAGCAATAGCGGACACCGGCCACCCTCGCGCCCACCCCGCCCCTGAAACTTCACCATCACCGCTTTCGAGCGGCGGCCAAGCCTCCTATATCTCCGCCATGACCATCATCGCTGATCCCCGCCGCTTCCTCTACCGCGATCTCGATCCGGAGGCGGCGATCCGCCTGACCGGCGATGCCTTGCGCAATTGCGATGATGGCGAACTCTACCTCCAATATATTGCAAGCGAGTCCTTCGGCTTCGACGATGGCCGGCTGAAAACCGCTGATTTCAACACCCAGACCGGCTTCGGCCTGCGCGGTCTGTCAGGCGAGACCACCGCCTTCGCCCACGCCAATGAGGTGAGCGAAGCCGCGATCATCCGCGCCGCCGAGACGATGACCCTGCTCGATCCCGCCCAGCCCGGCCGTGCCGCGCCGCCACGGCGGACCAATGCACAGCTCTACACCGGCGAGGATCCGCTCTCGGCTATCCCGTTCGCGCGCAAGGTCGCGCTCTGCCAGCAGGTCGATGCCGCCGCCCGCGCGCGCGATCCCCGTGTGCAACAGGTTTCGGTCGGCCTGTCCGGCTCGTGGAGCGTGGTCGAGATCGTGCGGCCCGATGGCTTCGTCGCCCATGACGTGCGCCCCCTCGTTCGCCTCAACGTCTCGATCGTGGTCGAGCAGAATGGCCGGCGCGAGACCGGCTTCTTCGGCCTTGGCGGCCGCTACCTCTATGATCAGCTGTTCGAAGCCGCGACCTGGAACCGCGCGATCGATCAGGCGCTCGCGCAGGCGCTGGTCAATCTGGACAGCGTTCCCGCACCAGCCGGCGAGATGACCGTGGTATGCGGCCCCGGCTGGCCCGGCGTGCTGCTGCACGAGGCGGTCGGCCACGGCCTGGAAGGCGATTTCAATCGCAAGGGCACCAGCGCCTTCGCCGGCCGCATCGGCGAGCGCGTTGCCGCCCCCGGCGTCACCGTCGTCGACGACGGCTCGATCGAAGGCCGCCGCGGCAGTCTCACGATAGACGACGAGGGCACGCCAACGCAGACCAACGTGCTGATCGAAGACGGCATCCTCAAGGGCTATATCCAGGATCGGCTGAACGCGCGGCTGATGGGCGCCGCGCCCACCGGCAATGGCCGCCGCGAAAGCTTCGCGCACGCGCCGATGCCGCGCATGACCAATACCTTCATGCATGGCGGCAAGGACGATCCGGAGGAAATTCTCAGCCGGGTCAAGAACGGCATCTACGCCAAGTCGTTTGGCGGCGGCCAGGTGGACATCACCAGCGGCAAGTTCGTGTTCAGCTGCACCGAGGCGTACAAGATCGAGAACGGCAAGCTTGGCGCCCCGATCAAGGGCGCGACCCTGATCGGCGACGGCCCGACCGTGCTGACCAAGGTTGCTGCGATCGGCAACGACATGGCGCTGGACGAAGGGGTCGGCATTTGCGGCAAGGGCGGTCAGTCGGTTCCCGCCGGCGTCGGCCAGCCGACCTTGCTGATCGACGGCCTCACCGTGGGCGGCACCGCCGCCTGATGCCCTTGGTCGAGCTCGCCCGCTATACCGACCGGGGCGAGATCGCCATTGCCCGCTCGCTGCTCGCCAGCGCCGGTATCGAAAGCTTCATCTTCGATCAGGAGATGATGCTCGTCCCGGCGCGGCTGATGGTACTAGACGAAGACGATGCCGCCGCGCGTCAGGTGTTGCGCGAAGCCTCCTGATACGCGCTGTCTAAACAAGCCATGTCCGACGCGACAACTAAAGGTATAACATTGGCGCTGGGCGGCGGCGCGGCCCGCGGTTGGGCGCATATCGGCGCGCTGCAGGTTTTGCGGGAACACGGCGTCGGCGTGGGTGCGATCGCCGGTACGTCGATCGGCGCTTTGGCGGCGCTCTGCCTTGCGACCGAACGCCTGGATGTGTTGGAAACGATCGCCCTCGGCACCACGCACCGCCGCGTCCTGGCCTATCTCGATCCCAATCTCGGTCGCGGCGGCTGGCTCGGTGGCCGCCGCATCGCGCGCGAGCTATCCGAGCATTTCGCCGATCTACAGCTGGAAGACGTGCCGATCCCGATCGCGCTGGTGGCCGCCGATCTCCACACGGCCGAAGAAGTGCGCCTGATGTCGGGCCCGGCGATCAGCGCGGTCCAGGCCTCGATCGGCCTGCCCGGCATCTTCAAGCCGATCGCGCGCGATGGGCGTCTGCTGATTGACGGTGGCATGGTCGCCAATGTGCCGATCGGCGCCGCCCGGGCGCTTGCCCCCGCGCGTCCATTGGTCGCGATCGATCTGATGAGCGATTATGCCGGCTATATCCGCGCGAGCAGGGAGGCGGGCGAGGGCAGCGCGTTCGGCACGCTGCGATCCGCCTTCCTGATGATGGTCACCAATCAGACGCGGCAGGCGGTCGCGCTCGACCCGCCCGAAGTGCTGATCACGATCCCGATCGGCCATATCAGCACCGGCGCCTTCACCCGCGCGATCGAACTGATCCAGCTGGGCCGCGATGCGGTTACCGCAGCCTTGCCCGCCATCCAGGCGGCATTGGAACGATCCCGCAGGGCAGTCGCCGCCTCACCCATCGCCTAGGTTCCGAAACCCGGCGCCGCATGCTAAGCCGCCGGCCGTGCGCAAGCTGCTGCCCATCCTCGCCTGCCTGATGCTGGTTCTCACCGGCTGGTCCGGCATGGCGCATGCGGCAGAAGCGGCCGGCGGGCGTATCGGCAGTGTCGCCTTCACCGTGCACATGCCAGGCGATGGCGACGAAGTGCCGGGCGATAGCGACAATGCCTTGCCTCACCATCATGGCGGCTGTCACGGCCATGATGTCGGCGCGCCGATCATCGCCCCGCCGCCCACCTTCTATTGCGTTGACAAGGACGCCGCCCCCAGCTGCGCCTCCCCGATCCTCGCCGCTATTTCTCCCGGCGTCGCCGCGAGGCCGCCCCAAGCCTGACGAACGAAGCGGGTGCGCACAGCGCGCCTTTCGTCGATCTTCGTCAGGAGCATCTTCATGTATCGCATCATCGCGGCCGCTTTGGCCGCTGGCGTCTGCGCATCGTCGCTGCAGGCGCAGACGGACCCGTCCGCGCGGCCGGGCTCGGTCCTTACCTTATCCGAAGCGCTGGAACGTGCCGGCGCCGTCTCGCCCGCCCGCGAAGCTGCCGCCGCCGGTATTCAGGCAGCCGCAGCGCAACGCCGGATCGCCGGGCTGCGTCCCAATCCCTCGCTCATTGCCGAGAGCGAGAATATTGCGGGCAGCGGCCTCTATCGCGGCCTCAGATCGTCGGAAACGACGGTCAGCCTGGCGCTCCCGGTCGAGCGCGGCGGCAAGCGCACCGCTCGCCTGGCCGTTGCGGACGCGGAGACCCAGCGCGCCGCGCTCGACGCCGCCGTCGCGCAGGCGGACCTGCGGCTGCGCGTCACGCAGGCCTATAACGAGGCCGCCGCAACCCGGCCGCGCGCGGCGATCGCGCGTGAACAGGTCACGATTGCGACCGAGGGCCTGCATGCCGCGCAGGTCCGCGTCAAAGCGGGCCGGGCCTCGCCGCTCGAGGCGCAACGCGCCGATGTCGCGCGGATCGCCGCCGAAGGCGCTGCCGAGCGCGCCGAGCGCAATGCCGCCCTCGCGCTGCAGGCGCTCGGCCGGCTGACAGGCGCACCGATGGGGGGGATCGATCTCGACTGGTTCGATCGCATTGCCGGGCCGGGCCCGCTACGGCCAATCGCGCCGGCAGGAACGCTCGCGGCGGCGGCGAGCCAGACCGATGTCAGGGCGGCCGCCGCGCAGATCCGCCTCGCCCAAAGCCAGCGTGTCCCCGATCTGACGCTCACCGCCGGCGCGCGCCGGCTCGAACAAACGAACGATATGGCGGCGGTCGTCGGCATCTCGATCCCGTTACCGCTCTCCAATAGTGGCCGCGCGAGTGTCGATCTCGCCTCCGCCCGTCGACGGCAGGCCGAGGCGCAACGGCGCGCCATCTTGGTCGATGCAGCCCAGGCAATCGCCAGCGCCCAGGTCGAAGCGGACAATGCCGCCGGCAACGCGCGCACGCTGGCCGGGCCGGCGCTCGCCGCCGCCCGCGAGGCCGCGCGCATTGCCCGTATCGGTTATCGCGAAGGCAAGTTCGGCCAGCTCGACCTGCTCGATGCGGAGCGCACCCTTGCCGACACGAGGCGCGCGGCGATCGATGCGCTCGCCGCCTTCCATGACGCCCAGGCCCGGCTCGATCGGCTGACCACGCCCGCGCCCGAGGAGAATAACCCATGACGTACCGCTTTGGCTGGGCCGCCTTGCCCGCCGCCGCCCTGCTCGCCTCTTGTGGATCTTCCGAAGGAGAAAAATCCAAGACAGCCGCGCCATCCGGGCAGACGCGGGAGAAAGCCGAACCGTCGCACGATATCAGGCAGGTCATCCTGTCCGATCAGCAGATTGCCGACGCCGGGATCGAGGTGACCCGTCCCAGCATCGGCGGCGTGGCTGGTGCCGTCGAGCTGCCCGCGACGATCGAGGCCGACCCTGCCGACGTGTACGTGGTTCCCGCTGCAATCGGTGGACGGCTGGTCCAGCTCACCCGCAATCTTGGCCAACCTGTCGACCGTGGCACTGTGCTGGCCGTGATCGAGAGCCGCGACGCCGCGACCCTGCAGGCAGAGATCGCCGCGACGCGCGCTCGTGCAGCCCTCGCCCACGCCAATCTTCGCCGGGAACAGCGCCTGTTCGCCGAACGGGTCTCGCCCGAGCAGGACCTGATCGCCGCCCGCACCACCGCAGCGGAAGCGGACATCGCGCTCCGGCTTGCCCAGCAGCAGCTTTCCGCCACGGGTGTCGGCGGCGGCGCGCTCAACCGCATCGTGGTGCGTGCGCCCGCCAGGGGTCAGGTCATCGCCCGCTCGGCCATGTTGGGGCAGCAGGTCGCGGTCGATGCCGAGCTGTTCCGCATCGCCAATCTGCGCCGGGTCACCGTCACCATGTCGCTGGTGCCGGCCGATGCCGGGCGCGTGCGCCCCGGCACGCAGGTCGAAGTAACCGCGACGGGCCGACGCCAGGCCGGGCGGGTCACCTACATCTCGCCGATCGTAGATGAGACGACGCGGCTCGTGCCGGTCATTGCGACGCTCGACAATGATGCGAGTCACTGGCGACCCGGCGAAAATGTCGCGGTGTCCGTGCTGTTGTCGGCGACCGGCGAGCGCACCATCGCCGTACCGTCCGCGGCGGTTCAGATGATTGCGGACAAGCCGCACATCTTCGTCCGCATGCCTACCGGCTTCCGTGCGACGCCGGTCGCGCTTGGCCGCACCCATGGCGGCTCGGTCACCATAACCAAGGGCCTAACCGGCAACGAGCGGATCGCCTCGACCAATTCCTTCATGCTCAAGGCCGAGCTCGGCAAGAGCGCCGCGCAGGATGAGGACTGAGCCATGATCAGCCGCACCGTCACCCTCGCCGTCGAGAAAAGATGGCTGGTCCTTATCTTCACCGCCGCCGCAGCCTTGCTCGGCCTGGCGACGCTCCCGCAGCTGCCGATCGACGCCGTGCCGGACATCACCAACAATCAGGTGCAGATCAACGTACGCGCGCCGGCGCTCTCGCCCGACCAGGTCGAAAAGCAGGTCGCCTTCACCATCGAGACCGCACTCGCCGGCATTCCCGGCCTCGATCACACCCGCTCGCTCAGCCGCAACGGCTTCGCCCAGATCACCGCCGTCTTCAGCGAACGGACGGACATCTATTTCGCGCGCGCGCAGGTCGCCGAGCGGTTGCGCGCGGCCGAGGAGAGCCTGCCCGACGGCACCGTGCCGGAGATGGGACCGATCGCGACCGGCCTTGGCGACATCTTCATGTGGACGGTCGAATATCGCGAGCTCGACCGCGTCCGCCACCGCGATGGCGAGCCCGGCCTGCAACAGGATGATAGCTATATCACCCCGGAGGGCGATCATCTCGTCAGCCCGGCGGACAAGGCCACCTATCTGCGCACCGTGCAGGACTGGATCGTCGCACCGCAGCTGAAGGGCCAGGCGGGCCTTGCCGGCATCGACAGTCTCGGCGGCTATACCAAGCAATATCTGGTGCAGCCCGATCTGCAGCGGCTCGCCGCCATGCGGCTCAGCCTGCAGGATCTCGCCACCGCGCTGGAGCGGAACAATAGCAGCATCGGCGCGGGTGTCGTCGATCGCAATGGCGAGGCGCTGACCGTGCGCGCCGATGGCCGGCTGCGCACGCTCGACGATCTCGCCCGCACCGTCATCGTGACGCGCGAAGGCGTACCGATCCTGCTTAATCAAGTGGCGACCGTCCGGACGGGCCAAGCATTGCGCACCGGTTCGGCCTCGGAAAACGGCCATGAGGTCGTCGTCGGCACCGCCGTCATGCGGATCGGCGAGAATAGCCGCACCGTCTCCGCCGGTGTGGCGACGCGCCTCAAAGACATCGGCCGAACGCTGCCGACCGATGTCATCGTCAAGCCGGTGCTCGATCGTACTCAGCTGGTCGATGACACCATTGCCACGGTTGGGCGCAACCTCGCCGAAGGCGCGCTGCTCGTCATCGTCATCCTCTTCCTGCTGCTCGGCAATGTGCGAGCCGCGCTGATCGCCGCTCTGGTCATCCCGATCACGATGCTGCTGACCGGCATCGGCATGATACGCGCCGGCATTTCCGCCAATCTGATGAGCCTCGGCGCGCTCGATTTCGGCCTGATCGTGGATGGCGCGGTCATCATCGTCGAAAATGCGCTGCGACGGCTCGCCGAGGCCCAGCATGGCCGCCCAGACGCTCTGCCCCGCACCGACCGGCTCGCCATCGTCGCTGCTGCCGCGCGGGAGATGATCCGCCCGTCCGTCTATGGCCAGGCGATCATCATCCTCGTCTACGCGCCCCTGCTGACCTTCAGCGGAGTCGAGGGCAAGATGTTCGAGCCGATGGCGCTCACCGTCATCCTCGCCTTGCTCTGCGCCTTCATCCTCTCGCTCACCTTCGTGCCCGCCGCCATTGCCTGTTTCCTCACCAGACCGGTGCGCGAGGAGGAGGGCCGCATCGTCGCCTGGCTGCGGCGCCATTATCAGCCCGGCCTCACCCGCGCGATGGCACGGCCTCGCGCAACCATCGGCGTCGCGCTCGGCGCGCTCGCGCTGGCAGCCGCTGCCTTCGCGGCCCTCGGCCAGGAATTCCTGCCCCAGCTGGATGAGGGCGATATATTGGTGCAGGCGGTGCGCATCCCCGGCACGTCGGTCGATCAAAGCCAGGCGATGCAGTTTCGCGTCGAGGGGGCGCTGCTGCGTGAGCCGGAGGTGCGGTTCGTTTTCTCGCGCACGGGCACGTCCGAAATCGCAAGCGACCCTATGCCGCCCAATGCGACGGACACATTCGTGATCCTGAAGCCGCGCAAACAATGGCCTGATCCGGGTCTGCCGAAGGCAGCATTGGTCGATCGTATCGAACAGCGGCTCGCTGGCCTGCCCGGCAATGCCTATGAGATCACGCAACCCATCCAGATGCGCTTCAACGAATTGATCGCCGGAGTGCGTGGCGACATCGCCATCAAGCTGTTCGGCGATGACTTCCGCGCCATGAATATGGCGGCGGAGCAGATCGCGACAGTGCTGCGCCAGACGAAGGGCGCCGCCGACATCCGGGTCGAGCAGACCCAGGGCCTGCCGATGCTCGACATCCGCCCCAATCGCATGGCGATGTCGCGCCTCGGCATGACCGCCGGCGACGTGCAGGATGTGGTTGCGGCCGCGATCGGAGGGCGTGACGCCGGCATGATCTTTGAAGGCGATCGGCGCTTCCCGGTAACGATCCGGCTCGCCGACGCCGCCCGCGCCGATCCGACCCAGATAGCGCAACTGCCGGTCCCGGCGGCCGGCGGCGTATTCGTGCCGCTCTCGACCGTTGCCGACATCGCGGTAGTGGAGGGGGCCAATCAGGTCAGCCGGGAAAATGGCAAGCGCCGGATCGTAGTGCAGGCCAATGTCCGCGATCGCGATGTCGCGAGCGTCGTCGCCGATGCCAAGGCCGCTATCGACGCGCAGGTTGCGTTGCCCCCGGGAACCTATCTCGCATGGGGCGGGCAGTTCGAAAATCTGGCATCGGCCCGCGCCCGGCTCGCCATAGTCCTACCCGTCTGCGGCGCGATTATCCTGCTGTTGCTTTACGGCGCGCTGGGCTCGGTGCGGGACGTGGCGATCGTCTTCACAGGTGTTCCGCTGGCGCTCATTGGGGGCGTTCTCGCCTTGTGGCTGCGCGGCATGCCCTTCTCGATCTCGGCCGCGGTCGGCTTCATCGCGCTGTCGGGGATCGCCGTCCTCAATGGACTGGTGATGATCGGCGCGATCCAGGATCTGGTGGCACGCGGCGTCGATCGCGCCACCGCCGCGCGAGACGGCGCCTTTGCCCGCCTGCGCCCGGTCGCGATGACCGCTTTGGTCGCCAGTCTCGGCTTCGTACCGATGGCGCTCGGCCACGGTGCGGGTGCGGAGGTGCAGAAGCCGCTCGCCACGGTGGTGATCGGCGGGCTGATCTCCGCCACCCTGCTGACCTTGTTCGTACTGCCGACACTCTACGCCCGCTTCGGGCGCGGATCGGTCGGCCCATCCCGAACGGACCAAGCGCATTCCCAACCGTCATAAACCTCGCTTAGACCCGTGGCATGCACTTCGATCTGATTCAGTCGCTCAGCCTCGCCGGCTCGTCTTCGACCCCCAACGACGATCGGGCCGGTTCTGCCGACAATCGCGCCTGGGTGATCGACGGCGCGACCGATCTCGGGCCGCCCGGGCTGGTCGGCGCCCGCGGCGGCGCCGCCTGGCTGGCGGCGGAGGCGCATGCCACGCTGGTCGGGGCCGACGACGCGCCGATCGGCACGCTCTGCACCGCGCTCGCTGATACGCTCGCCGCGCGCTTTGCCGCCGTCTGCACACGCGCGCCGGAAGGTCGCTGGGAATTGCCGATGGCGTCGATGCTGCTGGTGCGGCTCGAGGAAGGCGAAATGGACTGCGCCTGGCTCGGCGATTGTGCCGCCATTCTGCGCAGCGGCAAGCGCATCACCCGCCTCGGGCCGCCGGGCTACGGCAAGGATGCCGAAGCGCAACAGGCGGCCAGCCTCGCCCAGCATGGCCTTGGAAATGTGAAGCGTAGCGCGCCAATATTGGAAGAACTCCGCCGCTCGCGCAGCGGCGCCGGCAAGCGCATCCTGGGCGTCGAGCCGGCGACGATGCAAGGCATCGAGACCGCGACCCTGCCCTGTGCCGTGGGCGACGATCTGCTACTCATGACCGACGGCTTCGCCGCGCTGGTGGATGGCTATGCCCTGATGGACGAAGCCGCCTTGATGGCCGCGCTCGACACCGATGGCCTCGCCGCCCTCGCGCTCCGCCTGCGACAAACCGAGGCCGCCGACGCCGCCTGCGAACGCTTCGCCCGGTTCAAGACCTCCGATGACGCCACCGCCTTGTGGCTACGGATCGGTGGCTGAGTCACGGAACGACCGCAGCAACATGTGCCTTTGCGCCGGTCGGCAAAGCTGCGCCTGCGGTTGCGGCGGGTGACCCAGTCGTCTTCCGCCCCGACACTTTCGACAGCACCGCCTCCAGCATTGGGGTCATCACGCCCAGCCGCTTGGTCTTGATTACCAGATCCCACAGCGGTTCGAACTTCTTCCAGCCGGCGGCATAGCCGAAATGCTTGGCGCGATGCTTAAGGCTGTCATGCGCCACCGAGGCGCGCAGGATGTTGCCCCAGCCGTAAAAGTTGCGATAGGCCCGGTCGTAACCTGCCTTCAGCGCCGCCGGGCTCAGCTTGGCCGGCTGATAGACGACATGGCGCGTATCGTAGCGATCCCAGTCACGGCAGGTGATCCGCCCCTGCGCCTCCATCGCCTGATAGAGCCGCGTCCCCGGATAGGGCGTCTGGATATGGAAGGTCGCGGTGGTGACGCCGTGCCGCACCGCCCAGTCGACGGTCTGGTCGAACACGTCGGTCTCGTCATCGTCCATCCCGAACACGAACGATCCGTTGATCATGATGCCGAGGTCGCTCAGCCGCGTCGCCACTGCCGCATAATCCTTCGCCAGATTCTGCTTCTTGTTGCTGCCAAGCAGATTGGCCGGGCTGAACGTCTCGAAGCCGACGAACAGGCTGCGCAGGCCTGCCTCCGCCGCCTTCTCGATCAGGTCGCCGCGCAACACGCTGTCGACGGTCGCCGCGCCCTGGAACAGCCGCCCCATGCCGCGCATTCCCTCGAACAAAGCCTCGGCGAAACGCCGATCGCCCAGCAGATGATCGTCGAGGAAATACAGATGCCGACCCGGCAGCCGCTCGATCTCGGCCAGCGCCTCGTCCACGCGTTGCGCGTAGAAGGATCGCCCGCCCGCGAAAAAGGCATCCTTGTAGCAAAAGTCGCAATGTTGCGGGCAGCCGCGCGTCACCACGATCGAATTGGGCACCAGATAGCGGTTGCGCTTGATCAGGTCGCGCCGCACGGGGGGAATACCGTGGATCGTGCGTCCGCCGCTGGAAAGGTAGCGGGGTTGCGGACAGCCCGCGCGTAGATCCGCCAGGAAAACCGGAAAGGTCTGCTCGCCCGGTCCGATAAAGATCGTGTCCGCATGTGGCGCCGCCTCGTCCGGCAATGACGTCACGTGCAGCCCGCCGAGCGCGACATGGCAGCCCTTGGCGCGATACTGGTCCGCCAGCGCATAAGCGCGATAGGCGTTGGTGATATAGACCTGGATCACTACCAGATCGGGGCAGTCGTCGGTGCGCAGCGGCTCGACATGATCGTCGATCAGCTCGACCTCATCGTCCGGCGCCAGAAATGCCGCGAGCGTGGCCAGCCCCAGCGGCGGGAACAGCGAATATTTGATCGGCCGCCAGAACGGGCTTTTCGCCTCGGTCAGCGCCGGCAGGATCATCTTGACGTTCATGCGATCACTCCCGCCAAAACCAGCAGCGACGGCCCGGTCAGGGTCACCGCGATCGCGGCAGCGCCACGGGCATCGGTGCGGCAATATCCCTCCAACAGCCCGATCAGCTGATAATAGCGTGACGGGCGGAGTGCCTCGACGGTGATGATCCCCGTGCTCGGGTAGCGACCCGCCTCGATCAGGCAGACCAGCCCCCTGTCCTGCCGCAGCGACTGCGCGATCCGTGGGCCATCAGTACTTTGCAATGCAAAGTCAGCAGGCAAAATAGAAGCCGTCATGCCGGGCGAGCTTTCAATGTGGAGCTGCCGGTGTCGGCGGTGGCGCGCGATGCCTTCTTCAGCACGTCGCTTAGCACGTCGAGATACGCAGAGAAGCGGTCGCGTCCTAGTTCGGTCAGGTGACAGCGCGTGAATGGCCTCTTGCCCTCATAGCCCTTGTCGAGCGTCACGAAGCCGGCTTCCTCCAGCACCTGCAGATGACGGCTGAGATTGCCGTCGGTCAGCCCGCACAAGGCCTTTAGATCGGCAAAGCCAAGCCCCTCGGCATGACCGGCCAGCGAGGTCACGATGCCGAGCCGCGCGCGCTCATGAAACACGCGATCCAGCCCGTCATAGGCGAAGGGCGCCTCAGTGCGTGCCATCGGCCGCCCCCGCCCGGCGCAGGATATAGGCTGTCAGCAACTGGCCGACCCCGAACGGTATGCCCATCATCCAGGCGGTCGGCGCACCCGCATTGGCCGCCAGCGCCATCGTCACCAGCGCACACAGGAAATACCACGAAGCCGGCCAGATGATCGTCCGCGGCAGCGTGCCCACCGCCGAAAAGCCCGTCAGCGCGATCAGCATCTGCCATAGTCCCGGCAGGATCCAGATCACGTCCGGCGCCGCGCGTACGATCACGAAGGTGATCGCCGCACCGGCAGCGAGGAACGGCAGCAGCAATCGCAGCGTACTCGTCAGCATCCGGTCCGCCATGCCGGCATGCAGCCGCCGCGCACGCCCCAGTGCCTCGACCGCGATCAGGCTCGCCGCCGCGCCTGCCGTCGCGATCCAGGTCGGCACGAACGGCCAGACCGGCAGTCCATAATCCGGCCCCGCATCCTCGATCGCCGCAACGATCAGCGCCATGGCGCCGGTCGCCCCCATCGCGAGAGGCGCCAGCCCGCGAAAGCGCGTGCTCGCCGCCATTCGATCCTGGATGAAGGCCAGCTGAGATAGGGCATGATCGAGTTCGCTCATGGAAACTCCTTTGCAATACAAAGTGCCGCATGCTGAACTACCCGTCAATGGGGTATTCGGCTGAGCAACTTGGTAGCCAATTTGTCGCATTTGCCTGTCATGCTTGCGATCGGACGAAGAAAGTCCGAAATGCCCATGATCTCTGCTTAAAATTTAGGCACATACCGCCATCTGCCTAAGCGCTAGGCGTTTAACTCTTCCAGCGTCCTTGACTCGCGCCTTCCACCGAATTGGCACGCTTTTTGCGACGCAGCATCGGGGAAGAGCAGGGAGGCGGAATGAAACTCGTTATAGCCATCATCAAACCGTTTAAGCTCGACGACGTGCGCGAGGCTCTGTCCGCGCTCGGCGTTCAGGGCATGACGGTGACCGAAGTGAAAGGCTTCGGCCGTCAGAAGGGCCAGACGGAAATCTATCGCGGTGCCGAATACAGCACCAACATGGTGCCCAAGATCAAGATCGAGGTGGCGTGCAGCACCGATCTCGCGCCGCGCGTGGTCGAGGCGATCCAGCAATCCGCCAACACAGGCGCGATCGGCGACGGCAAGATCTTCGTGCTCGACGTCGGCCAGGTGGTGCGCATCCGCACCGGCGAGACCGACGAGACGGCTCTCTAAGATGCAAGGGGGACACATGAAGCTTTCGACCAAGATAATGGCCGGGCTGGGAATAGCGGGCGCCGCGGCGCTCCTGGCCCACCCCGCGCTCGCGCAGGCCGCTGCCGCGCCTGCTGCCGCCTCGCCTATTCCGGCTGCGACCGTCAACAAGGGCGACACCGCCTGGATGCTGGTCTCCTCCTTGCTGGTGCTGATGATGTCGGTACCGGGCCTCGCCTTGTTCTATGGCGGCCTTGTCCGCACCAAGAACATGCTGTCGATCCTCACCCAGGTGCTGATGATCGTCTGCATGGTCGCGGTGATCTGGGTCACCTGGGGCTATTCCGAAACCTTTACCAGCAGCGGCAGCCCCTTCGTCGGCGGCCTGTCCAAACTGTTCCTGAAGGGCGTCGACGCGAATTCGCAGGCAGCGACTTTCTCCAACGGCGTCTACATTCCTGAGCTGGTCTACGTCTGCTTCCAGATGACCTTCGCCTGCATCACGCCGGCGCTGATCATCGGCAGCTTCGCGGAGCGCGTGCGCTTCTCGCCGCTGATGCTGTTCGTAGCCCTGTGGGTGACCCTGGTCTATTTCCCGATTGCCCACATGGTGTGGTTCTGGGGCGGTCCGGATACGGTCGCCGCGGCGGCGCTGAAGGGCAAGGAAGCGCTCGACGCCGTCAACGGCGACGTGGGCTACCTGTTCGGTATGGGCGCGCTCGATTTTGCCGGCGGCACGGTCGTGCATATCAACGCCGGTATTGCGGGCTTCGTCGGCTGCCTGATCTTCGGCAAGCGGATCGGTTATCCGCGTGAACCGATGCCGCCGCACTCGCTGACCATGACCATGATCGGCGCGTCCCTCCTGTGGGTGGGCTGGTTCGGCTTCAACGCCGGCTCCAACCTGGAATCGAACGGCGTCACGGGCGTTGCCTTCATCAACACCTTCGTCGCCACCGCCGCTGCCGGCCTGTCGTGGGTGCTGGTGGAGCAGCTGGTCAAGGGCAAGCCGTCACTGCTGGGTGCGGCCTCGGGTGTGGTCGCCGGTCTCGTAGCCGTCACCCCCGCCTCCGGTTTTGCCGGCACGATGGGCTCGGTCATCCTCGGCCTGATCGTGTCGCCGATCTGCTTCTTCTTCGTCAGCACGGTGAAGAGCAAGTTCGGCTATGACGACACGCTCGACGTGTTCGGCATCCACTGCATCGGCGGGATCATCGGGGCGCTCGCCACCGGCATCCTGGTCGATCCGGCGCTCGGCGGTCAGGGCATCGCCGATTATGCCTCGCACCCCGGCACGGCGGTGTTCGGTTACACCAGTTACGGCGCGCAGCTCTTCATCCAGGCCAAGGCGGTGATCATCACCCTGCTCTGGTCGGGCATCGGCTCCGCGATCCTCTTCTTCGCGATCGACAAGACGTGGGGCATGCGGGTCACGCCGGAAGTCGAACACGAGGGTCTCGACATCGCCGAGCATGGCGAGCGGGCCTACCATTATTGACGAGATCGGGGCGGGCACGTCGCCCGTCCCACCACAGGTTCCTCCTGCGAACGCCTGGCCGACGGAGCAATCCGTCGGCCTCTTTTTTGTGATTGATGAAGCCGCCGACATAGCGGGCAAGGTTGCGGGAGTAGCTCTCGCACCTTGAGCGGGTGGCGGACAGCGCCGGTAGTGACTTTTGACCCAGACACGCGTTCGCGCGCCTGCAACGATCCGTTGCCCCGGCGGCGCGAAAATGCCGGTTAGGGATTGATCAAAATCGGTCGGATCGGGCTCAGATCATAGCCCGCCTGCGCTGCCTTCGCGATCAGCGCGTTGCCCTCGTCTCCCAGGGTCTTGCGCGCCAACGCCCACAGGAAGGTCGAACGCGTGCCCGATCGGCAAAAGGCCAGCACCGCTCCTGGCGCCGCCTGCAGCGCGTCGGCCATCGCATCCACCTGCCACTGCGCGAACCCCGAATGATCGACGGGAATCGCGACATAGGTCAGGCCGGCGTCGCGTGCCGCGGCCTCTATCTCGGCGCCGCTCGGTTGACCGGGCTGCTCGTCGTCGGGGCGATTGTTGACGATGGTGGTGAAGCCCTGCGCCTTGGCCGCGGCGATGTCGCCAGGTTCGATCTGGCCGAACACCGAGATGGACGGATCGAGCGTGCGGAACATGGGCATCTCCTGATGATGGGGCGCCCTCATAGCCGCCCCGACCGCGATGGAACAGCCGCGCTTGACTCTGGTTGAGCCAACAGGAGAATGAGAACATATAGAGAACTAATGACGTGCGAGTCGCAACCCTCCCCTGCGCGCGAGCGCTCAGCCGGCGCCTTGTCGGCCATCGCGTTGACGCATGCCGAGCAAATTGTGCCGCCGGTCCGCTTCACGCTGGGTTCCGACCGGCTGGATGCGATGCTCGGCGGCGGCCTGGCGCGGGGACGCTTGCACGAACTATGGCCTGCCGCTGCCGAGGACGGGCCGGCAGCGGCGGGCTTTGCGCTGATGCTGGCGGCGCGCGCGGCCGAAGAAAGGGCGACGATCATCTGGATCGATCAGGACCATCCGCGCCAGGGTGCGCTCTATCCGCCCGGTTTGGCCGAGCTCGGCATCGATCCGGCCCGCATCCTCTTCGTCACCACCCCGGACGAGAAAGCATTGCTGCGCAGCGCGGGCGATGTCGTGCGTTCTCCCGCGGCGGCGGTGGCGGTGATCGCACCGGCCGGGCCCGCCGCCACGTTCGACCTGACGGCGACCCGTCGCCTGACCTTATTCGCCGAGCGCTCGGGCACGACGGCCATCCTGCTGCGCGATGCCGATCCGCACGCGCCATCGGCGGCGGCTACACGCTGGCGGGTGGCTTCGGCCTTGTCCCAGGCGCTGGACGCCAATGCGCCCGGCCCGCCGGCCTTTGCGATCGATCTGGTCCGTCAGCGTGCCGGCGCGCCGGCGCCCGGCTGGCGGCTGGAGTGGGATCGTGACCGCGCCCGCTTCGCGGCGCTATCTCGCGCTGTGGCTGCCGACGATGGCGGAGGATATCTGGCGACTGGATAACCCTCTCCTCCCCGGCACAGGGAGGGGGACCGCCGCCGCAGGCGGTGGTGGAGGGGCCGCGCCACGAGCGCCTCGCCCAGCCGCATATCCCCTCCACCGCTCTACGAGCGGTCCCCCTCCCCGTGCCGGGGAGGAGACGCCCGTAGTCTTCGTCGAGAAACTCAACAATGCGATGCGGCTGACCGCACTGTCGCGGGCCGCGATCAAGCTTGGTCTAGCCCCCAATCTCACGCTCGCAGATGCACGCGCACGCGTGCCGGACCTGGTGGCGCTCGATCGCGATCACGCCGCCGAGGCGCGCCTGCTCGCACGCATTGTCGCTGGCTGCACGCGCTACACCCCGATGGCCGCCGCCGAGCCGCCCGACGGCGTCATCCTCGACATTACCGGCTGCACCCAGGGCTTTGCGGGCGAAGCCGGACTCAAGGCCGATCTCGCCGCCCGGCTCGCGCGCTTTTCCGCTAACCCACCCGCCGTTCGTGCTGAGCGAAGTCGAAGCACGCGGGCAAACGCTCGCGACCCGTCCGTCGACTTCGCTCAGGACGCACGGCTGCATGCGAGCGATAGGGGCATCACCGCCCATCTCGCCTTCGGCAACACACCCGAACAGGCGCGCGCCCTGGCCCGCTTCGGCCGCGATGGTGGCGACGTACGCGCCTTGCCGGTCGAGGCGCTGGAAGCGGAACCGGCGGTGACGCTCGCCTTGCGCCGCGCCGGGCTCAAGACGATCGACGCGCTCGCTCGCCGCCCGCGTCGTATGCTGGCGGCCCGTTTCGGCGATCTCGCCATCCGCCTCAGCCGTCTGCTCGGCGAGCAGGATCGCCACATCACACCCGAGCGGCCCTTACCCCCGATCTTCGCCCTGCGCCGCTTCGCCGAGCCGATCGCCCGCGTGGAAGACGCGCTCGCCTGCCTCGAAATGCTCGGGGCCGAGGTCGCCGTCACCCTGCGCGAGCGGCACGAGGGCGGCCGCCGCTTCATCGCGCGATTATTCCGCAGCGACGGCGCCATCCCCTTGATCGAGATCGTAACCGGCCAACCCACGCGCGATCCCGCGCTGCTCGGCCGGCTGTTGCGCGAGCGGATCGATGCACTTGCCGACCCGATCGATCCCGGTTTCGGCTTCGACCTGATCCGGCTCGATGTGCCCGCAACCGAGCCATTGGCGGCGCGTCAGGAAGATTATACCGCGACCGCGCATCAGGCGGAAAAGCTGGCTGAGTTGAGCGATCGTTTGTCCGCGCGGCTTGGCGCACGGCGCATCTATCGCGTCCGCCCCGAGAACAGCCATATCCCGGAATGCGCGGCCGCCCCGTGCGCGCCGGCATCGTCACCGGCCTGGGATTCACCCGCTGTGGAGGAACCGCCGTTCCGCCCGCTGCGGCTGTTCGATCCACCCCAGCCGATCGGCGCGGTGATGTCGGAGGTGCCGGACGGTCCACCGATGCGCTTCACCTGGCGGGGCCGCAGCTATAGCATTGCGCGCTGGGAGGGGCCCGAACGGATCGCGGCCGAATGGTGGCGGCGACGCGACCGCGGCGGGCGTCCGCGCGATTATTACCGGGTCGAGGATGCGCAGGGCCACCGTTTCTGGCTGTTCCGCCACGGCCTGCATAGCACCGACGGCGACGAACCCGGCTGGTATATCCACGGTTTGTTCGCATGAGCAAAGCTTATGTCGAGCTGGCGGCGGCCAGCAATTTCTCCTTCCTGTACGGCGCCAGCCACGGCAGCGACCTGCTCGCCCGCGCCCTGCAGCTGGGCCATGCCGGGTTCGGCATCGCCGATCGCAACACCGTCGCCGGCGTGGTGCGGGTCTGGAAAGCGCTCAACAATGCGCGCGAGGAATTCCCCCACGATGCCCAGTTGCGAGACTTCAAGCTTGTCACCGGCGCGCGCCTGATCTTCGCCGATGGCACGCCTGACATCATCGCTTATCCCGCAACCCGCTACGGCTGGGGGCGGCTGTGCCGCCTCCTGTCGACCGGCAATTTGCGGGCCGACAAGGGCGATTGCGTGCTGCGCCTGGACGATCTGCTCGCCTTCCAGGAGGATTTGCTGCTGATCATTCTGCCCGAAAGCACGCGGCGCGAGGGCGAAGGCGTGGCGCGCGCAGCGGAAAAACAAACCCTCCTCCCGCGCGATGATGCGCCGCAGGACGGATATGTTACCCTGTTCCCCGGCCAAGGCCCGGGCTCAGCCCCATCGGAAGATCCATATGACGGCGCAGACGCGTCTGCGCGCGCACCATCGGCTGATCGGCACCTTGGCCTTGGCGGGGAAACAGGGGGTGACAATGTCATCTCATTCCCTCCGCGACCTGCCCAAGACAAGCTGGCGCGCACGCTCGCCACCCTCCGCGCCACGGCACCTGACCGCATCTGGCTCGGCGCGGCGATGCGGCGTTCGGGCACCGATCACCGTCACCTCGCCAAACTCGCGCGTGTCGCCGATGCCGCCGGCGTGCCGCTGATCGCAGTCAACGACGTGCTCTACGCCGCCCCCGAAGACCGTCCGCTGCAGGATGTGCTCACCGCCATTCGGCTCGGCATTACCGTCGCCGAAGGCGGCAAAAGGTTTGAGGCCAATGGTGAGCGCCACCTGAAACCGCCCGCGGAAATGGCGCGGCTGTTCCGTAGCCATCCGCGAGCGATCGAAGAGGTCTCGCGCTTTCACGCGCGGATCGACTTCGACCTCCGCCAATTGCGCTATGAATATCCGCATGAGCCGGTGCCGCCCGGCTGGGAGCCGATCCGCTGGCTCAAGCGACTGGTGGGCAAGGCCGCCGGGAAAAAGTGGCCCGACGGGCTACCGCTCAGGGTGCAGGAGATGCTGCGTGAAGAGTTCGAGCTCATCGCCCGGCAGAATATCGCTTATTATTTCCTGACCGTGCACGATCTGGTGCGGTTCGCACGGCGCCAGAAGCCGCCGATCCTGTGTCAGGGCCGCGGCTCCGCGGCCAATTCGATGGTCTGCTATCTGCTCGGCGTAACCTCGATCGACCCCGCGGAGCATAATCTGCTCTTTTCGCGCTTCCTCTCGGACGAGCGCAACGAGCCACCCGATATCGACGTCGATTTCGAACATGAGCGGCGCGAGGAGGTGATGCAATATATCTACCGGCGCTATGGCCGCCATCGCGCCGGCATCGTCGCCACCGTCATCCATTATCGCTCGCGCTCCGCCGTGCGCGAGGTCGGCAAGGCCCTGGGTCTGACCGAGGATATCACCACGCGCTTGGTCAGCACGGTGTGGGGCAGCTTCTCCAACAAGATGGAGCAGGAGCGTTTTCACGAAACCGGCTTCAGCCTCGACAATCCGGAGATCGAACGGCTCAACCATTTCGTCACGCAATTGCTCGACAGCCCCTTTCCGCGCCATCTCTCCCAGCATGTCGGGGGCTATGTGCTGACCGAATATCGGCTGGATGAGACGGTGCCGATCCACCATGCCGCGATGGAGGATCGCACCTTCATCGAATGGGACAAGGACGATATCGACGCGCTCGGCCTGATGAAGGTCGACGTGCTCGCGCTCGGCATGCTGACCTGCCTGAGCAAGGCGTTCAACCTGATCCGGGACGATGGCGGCCCGGATTACACGCTCGCCGGCCTGCCGCCCGAGGATCCGGCGACCTACAAAATGCTCCAGCGAGGGGACAGTATCGGCGTCTTCCAGGTGGAAAGCCGCGCCCAGAGGAACATGCTGCCCCGGCTCAAGCCCAAGGAATTTTACGATCTGGTGGTGCAGGTCGCGATCGTGCGGCCCGGCCCGATCCAGGGCGACATGGTCCACCCTTATCTGCGCCGGCGCACCGGTCTGGAAGAGGCGGAATTCCCGTCCCCCGACCCTGATCACGGGCCGGCCGACGAATTACGCCAGCTGCTCGGACGCACCTATGGCGTCCCCTTGTTCCAGGAACAGGCGATGAAGCTCGCCATCACCGCCGCCCAGTTCACGCCCGCCGAAGCCAATCAATTGCGCCGCGCGATGGCGACCTTCCGGCATGTCGGCGGCATGGATAATTTCCGGGAAAAGATGGTCCAGGGGATGACCCGGCGGGGCTATCAACAGGATTTTGCCGAGCGCTGCTATCGCCAGATCGAAGGGTTTGGCAGTTACGGCTTTCCCGAAAGTCATGCGCTGAGCTTCGCTTTGCTGGTCTACGCGTCGGCCTTCATCAAGAAGCATCATCCGGCTGCTTTCTGTGCCGCTCTGCTCAATTCGCAGCCGATGGGCTTTTACGCGCCGGCGCAGATCGTCGGCTGCGCGCGCGACCATGATGTCGAGGTGCGCGCGATCGATGTGTCATACAGCGATTGGGACAATAAGCTCGAACCCGGCAAGCCCCGCTCGGCCGTGCGACTGGGCTTCCGCCAGATCGACGGGTTCAAGCAGGCCTGGGCAGAAGCGATCATGGTGGCGCGAGGGACCATCCCCGCCGGGGATCCCGCGCGCCGGGTCGAAGCTTTGGCACGCGCCGCCCGCCTCCCCTCCCGCGCCTTGCGTCTGCTCGCCGATGCGGATGGGTTCCGCTCCTTCGGCTATGATCGGCGCCAGGCCTTGTGGGAGGTGCGCCGAACGCCCGGCGATGCCCTGCCCCTGTTCGCTGCCGCCGACGCGCGCGAACTAGGCGAAGAGGAGGATGCCGAGCTTCCCGCCATGCCGCTTAGCGAGCATGTCGCGGCGGATTACCAGATGACCCGACTGTCGCTGAAGGCCCACCCCATGTCCTTCCTGCGCCCTCTCTTCGCCAGCGAAGGCGTGTTGAGCAGCCGCCAGATGCGGGAAGCCAAGGATGGCACACGCGCCACCGTGGCGGGCGTCGTGCTGGTCCGTCAGCGTCCAGGTGAGGGCAAGGCGATCTTCGTGACGCTGGAGGACGAAACCGGCGTGGCCAATATCCTGCTTTGGGCACGCGATTTCGAAAAATATCGCCGCCCGGTCATGGCATCGCGTCTGATGCAGGTACGCGGCGTGATCCAGAAAAGCACGGAAGGCGTGGTGCATCTGATGGGTGCGCATGTCGTAGACCGTACGTACGAGCTGGAGCGCCTGTCCGAAGATCATCCAACCCGCACCACCTTGAGCCGCGCCGACGTCTTCGAACACCCCCAGGCGCCGCGTCACGCCGTCCCCCGCGGCAGCCATCCGCGCAATGTTCGCGTGCTGCCCCCCAGTCGCGACTTTCACTAATCGATTTGCTACGCTAGGGGCTGTCGCGCGTCGGGGAGTGGCGCAGTCTGGTAGCGCACCTGGTTTGGGACCAGGGGGCCGCAGGTTCGAATCCTGTCTCCCCGACCAGCATCGTTCTGCAGGCCGTGCAAAACGCCTCTGGCCGAACGCCAACCTTACCCCCTCCCCGATCGAACGACTCTACCCAGGGCGGCAATGCCGGGAGAAGTGATCGCGCGCGGGTGAACGCCGTTCCAATCGGTTTGAAGACACATCAATATCTCTGCCGGCAGGCAGAGGCGTAAGGCACCCTCGATCGCAGGCTATCGCGCAGCGCACAGCGGCCCGGCCGACCGTGACCCTGCCGAAATGCGCCAGGAAAGCAGACCCGAGGAGCAAGGGAATGACCATCATCACCAATGATCTTGAGCCGTCCCCGCTCAACGATGTCCTGGGACCGCTCATCCGCTTCACGACGCCTCTGACCCAGGATGAGGGATATTGCCTGCTGCAATCCGTCGTACCCGCGAACGTTGTCGTGCCGCTGCACAGCCATGCGGATCGGGAAACGATGTACATCCTCGAAGGCCAACTAGAATGCTTCCTCGATACCAGCTGGCAAAGCTGCGGGCCCGGCGACGTGATCGATATTCCTCCCAATGTGCGGCACGCGTTTCGCAACGCGTCCGGCCGCGGCGTTAAGATGCTGCTCATCACCACCATGGAGATGGGGCGTTTCTTCGGTGAGATCGCCACTCCAGCCATCGCTGGCCAACCTTCCCCGCCCACGCCTCAGCGACTGCAGCAATTCGTCAGCGCCGCGCAGCGCTACGGCTACTGGCTGGGTAGCCCGAAGGACAATGAATCGATCGGCCTCGCACTGGCCGCATGATTGGTGATGGCTGAGCGGGACAGCAGAATGGGCTTCCGCTCTTCCCGTAGAGACCCTCAGCAATTCTGGGTAAGCTGCCGCGCCACGCGGCCAGCCTTGGCGTTGCCGGTAATGCTCTCGAGCATATGGCGGGCTGGCGCCTGAAGCGACTTTCCCGTCGCCGCCTGCGTTTCGACCAGCACCTCGAGGACCTGAAACGCATTCTTACGATGCGGGTCGAAGTGCGGCATCCAAAGCTGCAGAGCGTCATCCACCACTGCTGCATGCAAGGTCGAGACCTGGATCACCGCTTTGAGGCTGTCGCCTAAACGGTTGAGCTTGAGCCATTTGCTACTCCGCCAATCGCACGAGGATCGACGCGAACATGGCCGGATCGAACAAGCGAGCATCGATGCCGTCGATCGCGGCGTCGACGGCAAGCCCGCGGGTGTCCGCATCTCTCGAATTCAATCCGATGCACAGGAGCAAATGGCCCAGTTCACCCCAAGGTCGTCCCCGCTGAAACAAGGGTTGCAAATATCCGGAACCCAATTCCCAGCCCGGACTATTGTCGTTGACCCAAGCCGTCAGCTTCATCGCGCCATGTCGATGGAAAGCCGCCTGATTTTGCGGCCACAGGAAGGAGAGCCACTGCACCGTCCAGGCGGCGCTCACGCCATGAAACCAATCCGAGCGCTTCTCGAGCCGGCGGTTAAAGGCAACGGTCGGCAAGCGCCGCCAATCGATCGCTGCTCTCCCCGTCAAACCAGCGATCATCCGACTTACGAAGCTGCCATCGCCCCACCCCGCCCCCGCTTTAGAATGATCGCTATCAACCGTAGCGGCGATGTGAAGCAACCATAGCGGCGTCTGATCCTTGGTGTCGAAAGTCTGCGATAAAGACCAGCTATACCGGGCAGGACGGAGACCATCTGGACATCGACTGCCGACTTTCAGCAGCGCTAATTCCTCACGCCAATCCCGATGCGGATCGCGCGCCCGCGCCGCCGTGATCCAGGCCGCGTAGCGCCTTCGATCCGCACTCGTGGGCCTAGTGTCGCCGCCCAGTGTGAACTCCACGATCTCGCGTAACGGCGTTTCCAAGGCGGCTGCATGATGTCGTGCCTGGCCCTGACCGTCCGGGGCGAGCCGCAGCAAGGACAGCCGAAAATCCACGCTGTCGACGATCGACTTTGCCTTCAGCTGCCGCAGACGCTCGACCCAGACCAAGGGATCGATCCAGCCGCCTTTGTGGGTAGGCGCCGAAAGGAGGATCCGGCTTTCGCCGCGCTGGACCCGCCAGGCGATGGCACGGACATGCGCTGTCATCGGAGCGAACGCCGTTGTCGGCAGTCCATGGGTAGTTTCGATATCGGCCCTCCAGCGATGCAGGCCCTTCACCCACACGAGCATCAGGTGCCGTAGCGCGCCGGCAACGCCCGCCCCGCCTACCACGATGCTCTCCGCTTCGGGCCTGCCCCGCATGCGATGAAGCAGAGGCGCGACCTGCGCTCGGAAATCGGCCGGTCGGATGGCGCCCAAGCGCGACATGCCATCGATGATGCGCTCGACCTCATCCAGTGAATCGACCTTCTCCACCGCGTGCAGGACCGCGGCGATCAGCGCGTCCACCGTGTCGATCGGTATGATCGCATCCTCCGGCCTCAATATCGGCCCCACGACCTGACCGCCGGTGATGGGCTGATAGGAAAGCGCCTCGGCAATGTTCGGAAGCAAGCCTGTCGCTGCAGCGCTGCCGGAACCGGCCGCCGTGCCGAGCAGCTGCGCCAGACGGGCGCGCGTGCTGGCCGCAGCAAAGGCGGTCATCTCGTGCAGCGCCGACAGAGCCTCTGGTGCGATATGCGCGCTATTTGCGTCGAGGATATCCAGCGCCGCCGACTGCACGTCAGTGTGCGCATGCCGCAGAGCTTCGCCGACCGCCATGAGCGCAGCTGACCGATGTCGGTCACGCCCGCCTATGCGCTTGAGCAGCTTCAGGGCAGCAAGTGCGTTGCCTTTCCCGTCGCGTGTGAACACGATCGGCAATTCACGAAGCGCATATTCGATATCCAGCGCATCCTGCTTTTCGCTGATACCGAGCATGTCGATCGCGAACTTTACGACATGGCTGGCGGGATGGCACAGCAGCTCAACATAGCCGCGCTGATCGCGGCAAAGCTCGGCTCCGGTCGGCGCCATCCGACGATAGAAAGCGCAGAGCCCGCCGAGCTGATCCTCGCCGACATCGCAATGCAGCCCGTTCAGCGCGGACTGCATCAAACCAGCACGGTCGAGCTGGCCCTCCGCCGACAGCTTGAACAATGCCTCCGGCCAGGTTTCATAGCCTGACTCCGCAAGGCTGTTCGCCCAGCCACGGCTATGAAAAGCGATATTGCCGACCCTGAAGAGGCCCTCGATATCGGACAAAAGCGCTGGATCGGCCCACAGCTGCGCCGTGATCGTCTGGACCTCTCCTGTCGCGCTATCGCGGTGAGGATAGAGGAGGGAGGCGGCGAAGCTGCGGTAATAGCCATCCGCAACCGGCTTGGCGCAGATGCCGTCCTTCACCCATGTTCGTAGCCGCGGGAAGTCGGGGAAGTGGGCCTCATTATCGAGCTGATGGGCAATCCAGCCGTCGAGCCACGCGGGGCGGCGGTCCCGGATGATCCGGTCCCATACGGGCATATGTTCGGCCGTGATGTCGACATCGCGCTTCTTGACAGAGGAGAGTGGCCCCACCGCGAACAATGCCAGTCGGGCGTGACAATTCTCGGCCGAGTTCGAAGGATTGCGCGCACTCTGGCTCCGTAGCCACAGCAGAAGCTTGAGGCGCTTGGAGGCGCCCGGTGCGGCTTTGCCGGTGCTCAGTTGCCGATACAGAGCCTGCGCCGGCACGGAGAGCTTCGCGCGTGCCCTCTCATCAAGCGGTGCAAAAGCACGCTGCAATGCCCACGCATCCTTACGCAGCACCAGCTGCTCAAGCGCATCATAGATCATCCGGCGGCGGTCGCATCTTCGACGAGGATCGAGGCGGCCAGGATATGTTTACAAGGTCCGCGCTGGCCCTGATATTTGCTGAACCACGGGCAGCTGCAACTCTGCTGCTCTCCGGCGATGCGGGTGCGATGGATCGTGCCTGTGCCCTGCACCTCGAAGATTGCGACATCCCCGCGGCTGTCTTGCAGCCGCCGGACCATCCCACCCTCGATCAGCTTGCGCGCATCGGACAGGCGCGGCTGCATCTCTTCGACCTTGGCGAGATCGAATGGCAGCTCGCGATGGAAATAGCGGCGTCGATCCACGTCATAGCCCGCAAGGCCGCGGCTCCCGAGCACCCCAAGTGCCGCCTCCACCTCCGTGCTGTGTAGATCGAGTTCCCGCGCAAGCCGGTCGGGATCAACCTGGGATTGCCATGTCAGGCTCGCCCGCACCTTTGCGAGAACCACATCAGCCGGCGGCTTGGCCAGCGTAGCAAGCGCCTGACCCTCTCCGGAAAAGCCACGGAATACCTCAGGGCTGATCATCAGGAAGAAAGCGCCGACCGGATAGCGCACCTCCCAGCCGCTGGCGCCGCTCTCTTCATCGCACCAGACGCGGAGGCTTTGCGCACGCAGCAGCAGCGGCTCGATCACCTTGACGCGGTGCGTGCCCAGAATGGGAACTGCCCCCGGTTGCGCGCGCTGGCTCAGCCGGACCGACCGCCCGTGAGACACGGCATAGCTGGGCGTCTTGGGTGGCGCGCCTTTGGGCAGGCTGCGGACGAACCGCAACGCTTCCGCGGCGCTCGCCTCCATCATCAATCGCAGGCGCGGCTGATAGGCCTGGACCTCGCTGAAGCCTTTGATCCAGCGAAGCGGGAGTTTGACCTTCTTCTCGATGGTCTTCTCATCGCCCTTGCTGAGCATGACCTCGTCCCTGCCGACGGCGAAACGCACATCCTCCTCGTCACGCAAGCGGAGCAACGCGCTGCGCATTGGCTGGTTGAAATCGACGTTCGTCGTACCACGCCCATGGCACTCGCCATCGAATGCTTCCGCCGGCAGATCCACACGCGCATAGACGCCGCAGCAGCCGCTAAACCCCTCCAGTCGGAGCCGCTCCTCGTTGCTGGTCAGCACGGGATCCAGAATGGCCGGCCGCGGCAGGAAGAAGTGGGTCCGCACGACATCGCTCAACGTGTACAGCATCTCACCAAGTATGCGCGGGTGCCTGGCGCGGCCATCGAAGAAGTAAGGACGCTGCTGATCGGCATTACAGGTCGCGAGCGACAATTGCGGTCGCCCGGCGGGCGTCGCCACACCGGACGGAAAATCGTACCGATAGGTGTAATCCAGCGCAGCCGACACAATCATATCTCCCCCGCGCTCTTTCTGCAGCGAGAAAGACTGTCCCGCAACTGGCAGCTGGTGGACGGGGTGGGTTGTTAGATGCAGGGGAGACAAGATGAAGGGAAAGATTTTGGCGACGCTGCTGGCGGTTGCAACGACAAGCATCCTGTCAGCGGCCGCTCCGCCCTCTGCCAATACCGTAAGCAGGCCGCACGAATATTATGTGCTGATCGACCAGGAAGGTTATGCGGAGGCGGGCGGAGGCTGGGCGCGCGTGGCCGCGGGCGGCTTCGGCGCGAAGTCCCAGCGCAAAAGCTGTCAACCGGGTGCCATCGCCAGTTTCACGCCGCGCCTGGCGCAGGGCGGCCGCTATCGCATAATCTTCTGGAGCGGCGACGCCGACGAAGACCGCACCCTGCGCGCCGTGATCAAGAGCGAAAAGACGGTGCAACGCCCGGTCGTGCTTGCCGCCGGTCGTGGGCAATGGGTGGATCTGGGTATCTACGATTTCCGCCAAGGAACCATCGGCAGCCTGTCGATCCAGGGAAGCGGCCGGGGCTGCGTGCGGGCGAGCGCCGCGAAGTTCGTGCGGGCGGCCTGATCCGCTCTAGGCGCCTAGCGCGGCCACCCAATCCGATAGGGGCCGGCGCGGGTCGGGCGCGCCTCGCCTTTCCAGCTGAGCCGCACCGCGCCCGCCGCCACCAGCGCATCGACCGCGTCGTGCACCGCGGGCATGGCGGCGCGCCAATCCTCGGCGGGCGCTTGCGCGCCGGCGGCAGCGACCAACGCCCGCGCCACCTCGCTCGGGCAGAGGGTCGCGCAGGGCGCACGCTGTGCCAGCAGGCGAAGTGTCATGCTCCGCGCGTTCATGATCGTGCGTTCCCTCTCCTCATGGCGTGGAGAACGCACGGCGCGGCGCGAAGGCCGCTAGAACCGCCAGTTCAGCTGGGCGCGCACGCCATTGTCGCTGTTACGCTTGGCGAACTGGCCGGCATAGCTGATGCCCAGGGTCAGCCGCTGGCTGAGATCCGCCTCCACGCCGAGATCGCCGACAAAGGCCGTCCGGGCGAGCGGGGCGCCCGCGATCCGGAACGGCTGGCCTTGCGTGAAGCTCAGGTCCGCCGTCGGGACCCGGCCATGCAGGAGCTGACGTACCGCGCCGGAGCCGACCACGCGCATGTCGATGCCGCCCAGCGGCACGCCTGTGCGCATCCGCAGGCCGGCATTCGCGTAGCTGGTGTCGAGCCGATCGGAGCGCCCCTGGAGCGCCGCCGGCCCGCCGGTTTCGCGCAGGGCGCCACCGGACAGACGGACGATCGCGGCACCGGCAAACGGTTCGAACTGCACCTGGCCGAGCTGGGTGCGCCAGGCGACCTCGCCAAAGCCCTGCAGCGTGTGCAGATCATAATCCGCACTCAGGCTGTTCGCGAAGCTGCCGATCGCAACCGTGCGCTGCGACCGCACGTCGTGCCAGCCATAGCTGCCTCCCAACTGCACGGTGAACCGATCGAACGTCCCGCTGATATAGCTGCCCGCCTGATAATTCTTGCTCTTGAGATCGGCGCTGCCGCGCGAATGCAGTTCGCTGGTGCCATAGCCGAGCACGGCGCCGACGCGCCAATGCTCACCCACCGCGCCGTCAAAGCCGGTGAGCAGGCCCTTGTTCGACCTCTTGTAGCCGGCGGCATTGCCGTCGCTGTCGACATCGCTCCACGAGCCCACGACCTGCCCCCACACCGCCATGCCCGCGCCCGCCATGTCGGGACCGCGCGCCAGCACCGCCTGGCGCAGGAAGCGCGTATCCTCGATCAGCATGCCGCGCAGATTGGCATGTTCGTCGCCCGACAGGGCTTCGAAGGCCGCCCGCGCGCCGTCCGCCGATTGGCCGAGCACGGCATCGTACACCGGATTGCGGAAGCCC